>DAMDKL010000009.1:67474-132263 GCA_032099885.1 Sporosarcina sp. | reverse complement strand
GGGCTTTTTCTTGTGCAACCCCTTCAATAGTTCAAAACAGGAATGCTCATAAAACTCAAAAACCGCTCATAACCCCGCCGTACCCCCGCCTACCACCCCAAGGTTTACCAGACCCCCTTAACAGGTATAAGGATAGCAATCTACTAAACAGAATGGAGGATATCAATGTTCAGAGATCCCTACTACGCAAGCATCTTTAGCTGGCTGCCAGACTTGATACTCGGAATCATTGTACTGATCATCGGCTTCATCATTGCTAAAGTGCTTGAAAATATCGTCGTCAAGGCGATGAAAAAAGGCCGCGTTAATGAGCGGCTCAATATGCAGGACAAAAAATGGAGCGCCGACCGGATTGCCGGGAAGGTGGTATTCTTTGGCGTTCTGCTGCTGACAATACTTATCTTCTTTAATATGATGAACCTCAACCCGATTGCCGCGCCATTCCTGAATGTGTTCGCCGGCTTCAGCGGAGCCATTCTCGGCATCTTGAAAGCAGCGTTGATTCTGCTGCTGGCGTACGTGCTCGCCACTGTCGTGAAAAAGCTGGTCATGTCGGCCGGCCGCAAAGTGGATGTGCACAAAGCAGTATCGAAAACAGGCGGTTCACCGGAGTCAGTGAACAAAGACCAATGGGTCAGCACGGTTGCCAATATCGCGTTCTATGGCATTTTGCTATTGTTCATCCCAGCGGTGCTCAGCGCGCTCGGCCTGAGCGGCGTGAGCGGTCCGTTTGAAAACTTGCTGACAGGATTCATCGCGTTCATTCCGAAGTTGGTCGGCGCAGCCCTGATCTTTGCGATCGGGTATATCGTCGCGAAATTGGTGCGTACGATCGTTACTAGATTACTTGAATCTGTCGGTGTCGATAAGATGGCGGACCGTCTGCACCTGTCTTCAGCAGTGCAGGGAACGAGCATCTCCAAAGTGATCGGCACGATCGTATTCGTTTTGATCCTCATCCCGGTTACGATTTCCGGCTTGGAAGTCCTTGACCTGGAAGGCATCTCGCAGCCGGCAATCGCGATGCTGAACGACATCATGATCATGCTGCCGCGTATCCTTATCGCGATTGCCCTCGTGTTCGTCGGTGTCTATGTCGCGAAATTCGTCAAGAAAATCGTGGAACAGCTGCTGTCGAACCTTGGCGTGGACTCGCTGTCCGGCAAGCTCGGCGTAAAATCAGGAGACCATTCGTCGTCAAGCTTCAAGGTATCGTCCATCATCGCGACGATTGCCCAGATCGTCGTCATCCTGCTGTTTGTCGTGGAAGCTCTCCAGATCGTCCAACTTGCATTCATGGTGACACTGGCAACCGCAATCTTCGCTTACTTGCCGATGGTTATCGCGGCAGTGCTGATCCTGGCTGTCGGCTTCTGGCTTGCCAATCTCGCTGAGCAGTTTATCGGCAGTGTCATGAAAACCCAATCCGGCACACCGCACATCCTGCGTTTCGTCGCGAAATATGCAATCCTGGCGTTTGCGTTTTTCATGGCGCTCAGCCAGCTCGGCATCGCGTCGGCTATCATTAACGCAGCATTCATCCTCATTTTGGGTGGTGTAGCGCTTGCTTTCGGACTTGCCTTTGGTCTTGGCGGACGCGACCATGCGTCACGGTACCTGTCAAAGATGGAGTCGAGTCTCCAGGATGCGGATGTCTCGAAGGAAAAGTGGGAGCAGAAGAAAGAAGAGATGAAACAAGATGCCCGCGCTGCGAAAGCGGAAGCGAAGTCGGGCGTAAGGGAAACACGTTCCGACATGCATCAGAAAAAACAAGAGATGAAACGGGCATCTGACCAGGCGCAGCAGCCTGTTCGTCCATCCGATGAAGTGCCGGAGGACCCGGAACAGAGCCTGAAAGGACCGACGTATTCGGACGTTCCAACGCACGATCTGCCGGACAATTTCGGCGGAACCGATCCGGTGCCGTTCACCGAAAGTGAGACGGACATGGGTTATAACGAAGTGGAACCGGGCGAGGAGTATCCATACGGCGAACATAACCGCCGCAGCCGGTTCAACAAAGAAGCCCACGACCAGTGGAATAACCAGAAACCGAAAGACGATCGGAATTTCGATTAAACCAAAAAAGACGCACAGCGGAAATCTACTCCGCTGTGCGTCTTTTCATTTGGCCAGCTGGTGCTGGAACGCGTAGATGACCGCCTGTGTCCGGTCCTGTACGCCGAGTTTCGACAGGACGTTGCTGACGTGTGTCTTCACCGTCTTCAGGGAGATGAACAATTCATCCGCGATCTCCTGGTTGGAACGGCCTTTTGCGAGCAGCAAGAGTGTCTCGAGCTCGCGTTCTGTCAGGCTTTCGTGCCGCGGCTGATCAGGCGTGCCGCTGCGCATCTTTTCCATCATCTTCGTCGTCACCTCCGGCTCGAGAACGGTCTGGCCTCCGACCGTGTCGCGGATCGCTTGTGCAATCCGCGCGGCGTTCGACGTCTTCAATATATAGCTTGCCGCGCCGGCTTCAAGCGCCGGATAGACTTTATCGTCGTCGAGGAAACTGGTGACGACGATGATTTTTGCTTCCGGCCATTGCCGGATAATCTCTTTTGTCGCCTCTGCACCTGTCATGATGGGCATGACCATGTCCATCAGGATGATGTCGGGCCGCAGAGCGAGGGCCTTCTCGACGGCCTCACCGCCGTCATCTGCCTCTCCGACAACTTCCATATCCGCCTGCATGCCGAGATAGGCGGAGACGCCGATGCGCACCATTTCATGGTCATCCGCGAGTAATATCCGTATCATGTCCATCCTCCTCCGTTCGGATCGGCAATTTCACTTCGACGATCGTTCCTTGCGACGGCACCGAGACGATCTTACAGACGCCCCCGATTTCGACTGCGCGTTCCTTGACGTTCTGCAGGCCGTACGAGCCGCCGCGCTCCGCCGTGTTACTAAAGCCGACGCCGTTATCCTGCACGCGGAAGATTGCCAGACCTTCCCGGCTGATGAACAGCACATCGACTTCGGTCGCCTGGGCGTGCCGCAATGTGTTCGACAGCGTTTCCTGCGCGATGCGGAACAGGTGGTCTTCAGCTCCCTTCGAAAGGGGAACGTCCTCCAGACGGTAGCGGATCGTGAACGTCACTTTTTCCTGTAGCTCCAGCAGCAGCTCCTCGAGCCCTTCCTTTAGCGACTTGCTATTCAGCACAGCGGGCCGCAAGTGGAGAAGGAGCGCCCGCATTTCGAGCTGCGCCTGCTGCACCATCTTTTCCGCCTGCAGCAGCGGTTTCTGCAGCGGGGTATCCCCGGGCTGCTCCGTCATGGACGACAGCAGCATCGAAGCGGCGAACAGCTGTTGGGAGACGGAATCGTGCAGTTCGCGCGCCAGCCGCTGCCGTTCTTCGATGAGCCGCTCCTGGATGAGCTGATCCTGGTCTTCCGCGCGCTGGTCGGTCAGGCGCTGCAGGCTCCGCTTCTGGGTATCGAGCACTTCCGAAATCGCGGCGATCGACCGGTCCATTTTGCGGGACAGCCCCTTCGTCGAGGGCTCGATGTCTTCCTCAGCCAGCTGTGCCAGGCTGCGTTCCACATTTTTTTCGCGGCTGCGCGCAATGCTGTACATCCAGCCGGAGAACAGCCAGCCGATCAGGATCGGTGTGCCGGCAAGCCAGCCGCCGAGCGGGATTTCGAGGAATTCATCCTCGTAAAGCTGCTGCCACTCGAGAGCAGGCGCATATTCGATGAGACCATAGACACCCGCCGCACAGACGAGAAGGAACAGCGACGACAACAGCACACCTCGCCAGAACAATCCACTCATTTCCGGATCACCTCGACATCCCCGAACCGGACCGATACCGAAATGATCAGTTCCGCTTCATTACCGATCGACCGGTCGTAGCCGTCTTTCATGTGGACGGACTCGTTCAGCAGCCGTTTCGGTCCGAGGTCGAACAGCCGGCATTCGCCGAACAGGGCGGAACAGTGGACACGGACCGGCAGATCATACGGCAGCTCGATCTTCACACGGCCGAACCCCTGCCGGATGGAGATAAAAGACGTCCGCTTCGGCAGCACCGTATCCGTCACATCGATGTAGAAATCGCCAAGGATCCCCTGCACATGGACGTCCTGCCATTCATAGGAAGCAAAAGGCGTGGACTGCGCCGAGAACAACCGGTTTTTCCAGATGCCGTTCGGCGTCTCCTGTTTCATTTCCTTTAAAGGGCGCATGATCTCGTCGGCAGGCGTGCCTTTCCAGAGACGGACCACGACATACAGCAGTACACCGAAAATCAGCAGGCGCAGGCTCCAGAGGGACAGCAGCGCGATGAGGATGAACACCCCGCCGCTGATGACGACCCATTTGGACCGCTGCTGGATACCGAAATACAAAGCAAGGGCCCCAAGAAAGAAGAAGATGACATTGCCGTTGCCGAACAATCCGGCTTCCACAAAGATGAGCAGCACAAACGCCATGACCCACAGCGTGACCCGCTCCGTTTTCGTCCGTCTCATTTCGCGCCCTCTCCTTTCTCAATGTCCTTGCTGGCGTTCAATCTGTTCATCTCGGTGGTCTAACCGCTCAATTCCCGCGACGAACCGCTCGTTTCAGTGGCATATCCGCTCCATCTCCATCAAAAAGAGCTGCCGGACGGGCGACACACGACGCCCCGGCCCGGTCAGCTTCCTGCTGTCCTATCAGTTTACACGATTTCCGTGATGCTTGCTTCTTCGGCAGACAGTTTTTCCAGCCGCTGCCGCATGGAGGCGACGTCAGCAGGCATTTTTTCCGCTTCGTCGGAAACGCTGTCTTGGGCAGGCGTCAAATCAGCGTTAAAGATCCGGTCCATCCGGTCGTTCGCTCGGGACACATTCTCTTCGCCCATCAGCTTCAGCCGGCGCACCCGCATATCCTGCACACGGTGTTTCATATTCTCGAACCGGCGTTCCAGCTGGATCATCGAATCCGTTGTCTCCTCTGCGAGCACCCGGAGTTCATCACGGCGGCGCCGGTAGTTCTCGGTTTCGTCTGCTGCATAGCGGATGAACTCTTCATCACCCGATGCTTCTGCCAGCCGGAGTTGCTCAGCGCGCCGCTCGGTCATCCGCTCCGCTTCCTGCTGCTCCGTGAAGATCTCGTCACGCAGCACGCGCTGCCTGTCGAGGAGCACCCCGACCGCTTTCGTCTGCTGCTCCGCTTCGCAAATCGTTTCGTTTAAACGATCGGCAGCGTTCTCCGAGGTCTTCTTCTGGGCAAGTTTCTCCAAGTCTTCCTGTACTGCGAATTTGAATTTGTACCATAATGTGTTCATATGACTGCCTCCTTATTTCGTGAATTCATTCCATTGTTTTTCGAACTTGGCAAATGGGTCAGTTTCTGCGTCAAGGATGTCTCGGTTTTTGCCGACTTTCCAAGAGCGCCATGCATAGTAGGCGCCTGCCGTTGCGAGAAGTCCGATGAACGCGGGGATATTGGAAATGCCCGTCAGTACACCGAACAGCATGATGATCCCCCAAAGGATGCGTCCGAGCGTCGAGTCGCTTTTCCGGAAGTAGTGCCAGCCGAAAAACGCGGCTGCGGCCGACAGGGCAAGCGCTGCGATAGACCCGATATTGGCGATGGCAACGATGGCTGCGAGGATTCCAAGTGCCGCGAGTAGAAATTTTTTCATATGTGAACGTGCCTCCCTTCGTTTGTAATTCCATCTTAGAA
The DNA here is from genome assembly GCA_032099885.1 of Sporosarcina sp. GTDB lineage: Bacteria > Bacillota > Bacilli > Bacillales_A > Planococcaceae > Sporosarcina. Next base: position 126,589 of record DAMDKL010000009.1, on the reverse strand, counting down.
CGGATCTGCTCTTTTCCCAACGGGCGAGGTATGGAGTTTCGTCTCAGCCTTTAGACTGAGATCGGGAGGCGTTCCTTCATTCTCTTGTTGAAACCGTTTTCATAAATTGGTATAGTTATTGGAAAACTATGACGATTAACTCGTGAAGGGTGTGCTCATATGACAGAAACAGTGATTGTGGCAGGCGTGCGGACGCCGGTGGGCCGGAGGAAAGGCAGCCTTTCCGGAACGCGTTCGGACGAACTGGCGGCCCTCGTGCTTGACGAACTGATGAACCGGGCGGGCGTATCGAAAGAGGAGATGGATGATATCATTCTCGGATGCGTGACACAGTCCGGCGAACAGGGCGGTAATATTGCACGGACGGCCGGGCTGATCGGCGGATTTCCGGTGACCGTGCCCGGCGTCACGATCGACCGGCAGTGCGGCTCCAGCCAGCAGGCCGTCCATTTCGCTTCGCAGGCGATCGATTGCGGCGATATGGACGTCGTCATAGCGGGCGGAGTCGAGAGCATGACGCGGGAACCGATGTTTTCCAACATGCATGCCGCAAAACCGAGCGGCAAACTGACCGCCCGGTATGAAATTATTAATCAGGGACTGTCCGCAGAGCGGATTGCAACGAAGTGGGGGCTGTCCAGGGAGACCCTCGATCAGTATGCGTACGACAGCCACCGGAAAGCGATCCAGGCAATCGGCAGCGGCCGGTTTGCATCGGAAATCGTTCTGGTTCCGGTTGCGGATGCAAGCGGAGGGACACACCTGTTTTCAGTTGATGAAGGACCGCGTCCCGACACGTCACCGGAGACGCTTGCCGGACTCCGCACCGTATTCGACGACAACGGCGTCATCACAGCCGGCAATGCAAGCCAGATGAGCGACGGCGCCTCTGCGGTGCTGCTCATGAGCCGGGAGAAAGCAGACGCGCTCGGTGTCAGGCCGCTCGCGCGGATCGTCGCCAGGACGGTCGTCGGCTCGGATCCGACACTCATGCTCACCGGTCCGATCGAAGCGACCCGCAGCGTGCTGCAGAAAGCCGGACTGTCGATCGAGGATATCGACTTATATGAGGTGAATGAAGCCTTCGCGCCCGTGCCGCTCGCCTGGCTCGCCGAAACGGGTGCAGATCCGGCCAAGCTGAACGTCAATGGCGGCGCAATAGCGCTCGGCCATCCGCTAGGCGCAACAGGGACAAAACTGCTCGTATCACTCATGCACGAACTGAAGAGATCAGGCGGGCGCTATGGCCTGCTTGCTATCTGTGAAGGGATGGGTATGGCGAACGCAACAATTATAGAAATGCTGTAAGCGTTGCGTGCATAGGATGGATAGCATGTCTCAGAAGGGCGCACAAAAATCGATAGATAAGGGAGAGGGCCAGTATGATGCAAACGCCATTGAATCTGACGTCGTTCATCCGAAGGGCTGAACAGTTTTTTCCGGAGAAACTCATCATCTCACGTACGGCAGCAGACACGATCCACCGGATTCCATACCGGGAATTCGCAAAACGGACACGGAAATTGGCCGATGCGCTGACTAAGCTCGGCATGTCGCACGGAACGAAAGTGGCGACGTTCGGGTGGAACCATCACCGCCACTTGGAGGCGTATTTCGGCGTGCCATGCACGGGTGCGATCCTGCACATGGTCAATATTAGGCTGTCTCCTGAGCATATCGCCTACGTCGTCAACCATGCAGAAGACGAAATCCTGCTCGTCGATGACAACCTGTTCCCGCACCTGGAGAAGCTTGCGCCGCTGTTGAAGACTGTGAAACATTACGTCATCATGGGCGACAGCAAGGAAATCCCAGAGACAAATCTGCCGAACGTCCACTCATACGAAGCGCTGCTCGACGGGGCGTCCGAAGCGTTCAAGTTCCCGGAGAATCTAGATGAAAACACTCCGGCCGGCATGTGCTACACATCCGCGACGACGGGCAACCCGAAAGGCGTCGTCTACACGCATCGGGGGATCGTGCTGCACAGTTACGCATTGGGCCTCGCCGACTCGATGGGGCTGCATGAGCGCGATGTCGTCATGCCGGTCGTCCCGATGTTCCACGTCAATGCATGGGGGATGCCGTTCGCCGCTGTGTTCTTCGGATCGACGCAAGTGCTGCCTGGACCGGGCATCGTCCCGGACCTGCTTCTGGATCTCATCGAACAGGAGAAGGTGACACTGACCGCAGGCGTGCCGACGATCTGGCTTGCCGTACTGAAAGCACAGGACGCAAAACCGCGTGATCTGTCGTCGCTGCGCGCAATCGTCTGCGGCGGCTCGGCGTCGCCGAAAGGGCTCATCCGGACATTCGAAGAGCGCTATAAGGTCCCGTTCATCGTCGGATATGGCATGACGGAAACGTCGCCGCTCGTCAGCCTGTCCGTGCTGACGTCGAGTATGGACGGCGTCTCGATGGATGAAAAGGTGGAGTTGCGTGCGCTGCAGGGACTCATCATGCCCGGGCTTGACGTCAAAGTCGTGAACGAAAATGGTGAAGTGCCGTGGGACGGTAAAACGATGGGAGAGCTTGCGATCCGCGGCCCATGGATTGCAGACGAATATTACAAGGACGAACGGACGGCGGAAGCATTCCGTGATGGATGGCTCTATACGGGTGATATCGCCGTCATGACGGACTTCGGCTACCTCAAGATCACCGACCGGACGAAGGATCTTATCAAGAGCGGGGGCGAATGGATTTCAAGTGTCGACTTGGAGAATGCCCTGATGACACACGATGCTGTGTTCGAGGCGGCGGTCATCGCCGTGCCGCATGAAAAGTGGCAGGAGCGTCCGCTCGGGGCAGTCGTGCTGAATGAAGGCAAGACGGCGGATGATTCGATGAAAGCGGAACTCCTCGGCTATTTGGAAGGACAGTTCGCAAAATGGTGGGTGCCCGACGATATCGTGTTCATGGAAGAGATTCCGAAGACATCCGTCGGCAAGTTCCTGAAAGCGGAGCTGCGTAAACAGTTGACTGAGTGAGGATACGAAGTGAAACCCGTCCGGCTGCCGGACGGGTTTTCTTGAGGGAACTGTCATAGGGAGGCAGCGGGTTTCGTATGATGACAGAGTGTGAGGAAACCTGGTCTGCTGGCAGGCGTCATTATGTCAGGCCGGGCGAATGCGCGGGAACGCTTGTTTATGAGCGGAATCGCAAGTTTATGAGCGATTTCCGGGATTTATGAGCGGAATCGCAAGTTTATGAGCGATTTTCGAGATTTATGAGCGGAATCGCAGGTTTATGAACGATTTCCGGGATTTATGAGCGAAATCGCAAGTTATATGAGTGTTCCCCGCGTTTTATGAGCGCACCCGAAATTATTGGGCGGCTGCCCCGATGCAAAAGGTAAAATCACGCTTTTCCGATTGCAGTGAATTCGGTATGATGTATACAACGGAAGGGAGGGCGCGGATGGAGGACTGGATCCTTGCCGTGCTGGAAGAATGCGGTTACTTTGGAGTGCTGGCACTCATACTCATCGAAAACCTTTTTCCGCCGATCCCGTCTGAGCTCATCTTGACGTTCGGCGGGTTTCTGACCGTCACCCGCGAGCTGTCGGCACCCTGGATGATTGCCGCTGCGACCGCCGGCTCCGTCATCGGGGCGATGCTGCTGTACGGCATCGGCATGTTCATAGACACGGCGCGCCTTGAAAAAATAGCGGACCGGCACGGACGATGGCTGCGCATCACGCGGCACGACATCCGGCGGGCGGACGCCTGGTTCCGAAAACACGGCCCGTGGACGGTGCTCATCTGCCGGGTCATCCCGCTCGTCCGCAGTCTCATTTCGATTCCCGCAGGCATGGCGGGCATGAACTTTCCGCTCTTCCTCCTGCTGACGGCGCTCGGCAGTCTCGTCTGGAACAGCATCCTGATCGGTCTCGGCATGCAGCTCGGCGCCCACTGGCATGTCGTCGTTGGCTATATGGACACTTATTCCGCAGTCATCTATGTACTTCTCCTGGCCGGAGGGCTATACGCGTGCCTCCGGTACATCGCCTTTTATAGAAAGCAGAGGTAACCTACAATGGACTTATTTGAATTCCTGAAAGCCCTCATCCTCGGATTCGTCGAAGGGATGACCGAGTTTGCCCCCGTGTCATCCACCGGCCACCTGATCATCGTCGATGACATGTGGCTGAAAAGCGAAGAGTTTCTCGGCAAGTACCCATCCATCACCTTCAAAATCGTCATCCAGCTGGGCTCGATCCTCGCTGTCGTCGTTGTGTTCTGGAAACGGCTGTTCAGCCTGATCGGCCTGTACAAAGTCGACGGACAGCCCGCGAGAAAAAGCTTCAACCTGCTGCACGTTATCGTCGGCATGCTGCCGGCCGTCGTGCTCGGATTCGCCTTGAAAGATCTCATCGATGACTATTTATTCGGTGTGGAAACAGTAATTGTTGCCCTCGTAGCAGGAGCGATCCTGATGCTCGCGGCAGACCGTTTCGGGCCGAAAAATCCGCCTGTGCAGTCCCTGGATCAGATTACATATCGGCAGGCATTCACCGTCGGCCTTGTTCAATGTCTCTCTCTTTGGCCTGGATTCTCCCGTTCCGGCGCGACGATTTCAGGTGGTGTCCTGTTCGGCATGAACCACCGGACGGCGGCTGATTTCACGTTCATCATGGCGGTGCCGATCATGATGGGCGCGAGCCTCGTCTCTGTCTTGAAAAACTGGGAATACTTATCGCTCGACCATATTGGATTCTACGCTGTCGGCTTCTTGAGCGCATTCGTATTTTCCCTGCTGTCGATCCGCTTCTTCCTGTCACTCATCTCCAGGATCAAGCTTGTGCCGTTCGCAATCTACCGGATCGTCTTGGCTGTTATACTCGCTGTTATCGTATTCCTGTAAAAGAGGATCCCGCTTCGTGACAAGCGGGACCTCTTTTTTTTCAGCCCGCTGATAACCTGATAGAATGAAAGAAAACAGAAAAGGCGCCGCAACGGACAGGGTGCCTGCTGTGCACATGAAAGAAAAGGGGAACTGACATGGCAGATCGACTGCTCATCATCGAAGACGAAGAAAGCATCGCCCGGGTTCTGCAGCTGGAGCTCGAGTTTGAAGGTTACGAAGTGGCAGCGTGCCACACAGGAACGGACGGGCTCATTAAATACCGCGAAGAGGAGTGGGACCTTGTCCTTCTCGATCTGATGCTGCCCGGTCTGAACGGGCTCGATGTGCTGCGGCGGATCCGGGCAGACGGCACGATGACGCCGGTCATTCTGCTGACAGCAAAAAGCGATATGGAAGACAAAGTGACGGGACTCGACCTCGGTGCGAACGACTACGTCACGAAACCATTCGAGATCGAGGAGCTGCTCGCGAGGATCCGTGCGGCACTACGCTTTTCCGCGAAAGGTGCGGTTGAGGAGGATACGCATCTCCATGAAGTGAACGGGCTGTCCATCCATGACCAGACCCGGGAAGTGAGACGGGACGGGGAGCTCATCGAACTGACGCCGCGGGAGTATGACTTGCTGTTCCATCTGCTGACCCATCCGAACCAGGTGCTGACACGCGAACAGCTGCTGGATGCGGTGTGGGGCTATGATTATTACGGCGATACGAATGTCGTCGATGTTTACATCCGCTACGTGCGCAAAAAGATCGACCGGGCCAGTGGGCCATCCTTCATCCACACGGTGCGTGGGGTCGGGTACGCACTGAAGGTTGCGCCGCATGAAGCTTAAAACTAAAATCCATTCGCTGTCGACACTGATGATGCTCATCCTGCTCATCCTCAGCAATCTCGGCATCTACTTCACGTTCGACAAACGGCTGCACCATACCGAATACACGCAGCTGCTCGGCAGTGCCAAAGAACTGACCGTCGCTCTCAGCAAGATGACGGACGAAGAGGAGGCGGAGATCGTCCTGCGCGCCTATGTACCGCCGAATGGGGCGCTGCGTCTCGTGGGGGCGGACGGCGAAGATATTCTGAACGTGCAGTCGATGGAAGGATACGATAAAAAATTCCCGATGCCGGCGAAGGATGAGGCGTTCACACTCGTGCCGTACGATGGGTATGAAGCGCTGTCCATCGCGATACCGACAATCTGGCCGACTGGCGAAGTCGTCCAGCTGCAGATGACGCAAGTGATGACCGATCTGAAAGCGAATCTGGGGCTGCTGCGTGTCGTCATGATCGGCATCACGCTGCTTGCCATGATCCTGATCGTCATTTCAAGTGTCACACTCGGCCGCATTGTCACTCAGCCGATCGAAAAACTGATCCAGGCGATGACAGCAAGCCGCCGTGCAGGCACATTTCAGCGGATCACTTTGCCGGAGAACGGTAAGGACGAACTTGCGCAGATGGGTCAGACGTTCAACGAACTCATGATTCAGCTGGAACAGAACTATACGAAGCAGGAAAAATTCGTCTCGGACGCTTCCCATGAACTGAAGACGCCGATCACCGTCATCGACAGTTATGCACGCCTGCTGCAGCGGAGAGGGATGGACAAGCCGGAAATCGCAGAAGAAGCGCTGACTGCTATCCGCAGCGAGACGAAGCGCATGACCGAGATGATTGAACAGATGCTCGATCTGGCGCGTAATAACGAGCCCGCTTCCTATCTGTTTGAACCGGCGGACATCCGGGCACTGACGGGAGAGGCCATCCATATGATCAGCCGTGCCTACAACCGGCCGATCCGTCTCACGGCACCCGTCCGGCTGGAGGTGACAACGGACAGTGCCCATCTGAAACAGCTCCTGCTGATCTTGCTGGACAATGCACGTAAATACAGCGAACAGCCGATTGATGTGACAATTGCCGAAGAAGACGCGGTTATCCGGATTGCCATCCGCGATTACGGCAAAGGGATCCCGGCGAAAGATATCCCTTTCCTGTTTGACCGCTTTTACAGGGTGGATGAGGATCGCAGCCGGAAGACGGGCGGCACCGGTCTCGGTCTCGCGATTGCCAACGAAATCGCCATCGGACTCGGTGCCAAGCTCGAGATCGAGAGTGAAGAAGGGGACGGAACGGAAGTCACGATCCGGATCGTGAAACATCCGGCTTCTCAGTGAATTCTAATGTCCGTCTGCTACACTGCTGAAGAGGTGACGCATTATGAAGACCAGCAGGAAATGGATGCTTCCGGCAGTCCTGATGATACTCGCTGTCCTGGCAGGCGTGTTTTATATGAAAAACAGTATTTCGCAAGCCGAAACCATACCGAGCAGCACGATCCGGAACCAGCTTGAAGTCATGTATAACGGAACAATCGATCAGCTCCGATTGGATGACGATAACTATGATGCACAACTAACGAGGGCCGGCTCTGTCTATGCGCTTATCATAGAAGGCGATACCGGGAAAGTGCTGTCCATGGAACTCGTGTCGGCGGCACCGGAACTGGCAGCCGCAGCTGACGGTAACCAGACCGCTGCGGGTGATGAAGGCAAAAAGGACAGCGAGGATAAAAAGGGCATTGCGGCCGGCGGAGATCGATCCTCTGCGCCTTCCGAGGCGGCAGAACACCCCGCTGCAGCTGCCCCTGCTGCACAGTCAAAAGCGGAAGCAAAGCCTGCCGCCGGCTCAGCCCAACCCGCAAAACAGCAGCCGGCGGAAAAAGCCCCCGCTGCCCCTGCTGTCCAGCCGAAACCGAAACCGGCTCCGGCTCCTGCGGTCAAACAGCCGGCGCAGCAGCAAACACCCCCTAAAACGGTGCTGCTGACGGAACAGCAGGCAATTCAGATTGCGCTGCGCCAGCTGAAGGGTGAAGTGGATGACGTGGACTTTATCAAAACGACGGATGGCGGCTACTACTTAGTGGAAATCGAGATAGATGTCGACGATGGGCCGGACGAAGCGACGTACCAGATCCATGCAATCTCCGGAAAAATCATGTCCGTTACATGGGATGACTGACAAAAGACGAAACAGACCGATCTGCCGGTGCAGGTCGGTTTTTTGAATACCCCCAATCACAGATCCGCCGATTCCGAACAGGGAATTTGAGAAAAACGGCGCCGGACCCTCAACCTCCCGGCCTTTCGTGCCGAAATAAGAAGAAGAGACGCGCTGACGGCCGCCGGCAGCGCCGGAACTGGGCAGGCAAAAGACCAAACGAAAAGGATGAGTACAATGGCGTATGAAAGCGGGATCTTACTGGAAAGCGGAACAAACGAATTGGAGATCGTGGAATTCGAAGTGGCGGGAAGCCGCTATGGCATTAACGTCATCAAAGTGAAGGAGATCATCGTCCCGATGCCGATCACGCCGATACCGCACGCGGATCCGGCAGTCGAAGGGATCATCCAGCTGCGTGGGGAAATCCTGCCGGTCATCAGTATGGAACGAGTGCTCGGCATGGGGCCCTCAGCAAATCCGCAGAACGACAAATACATCGTGTCCTCCTTCAACAAGCAGCAAGTCGTGTTCCATGTCCATAATGTCACAATGATCCACCGGATTTCCTGGGATGCAATCGAAAAGCCGTCAGGTGCTTACTCCGCAGAGACTTCCCCCGTTATCGGTGTGATCAAGCTCGGCGGCGACATGCTGCTGCTGCTGGACTTCGAGAAGATCGTCATGGAGATCAGCCCCGACACCGGGATCCGTGTGGAACAGATCCAGAAGCTCGGTCAGCGCGAACGGTCGGATAAGCGTCTTCTCGTCGCTGAAGACTCCCCGCTGCTGCGCAAACTTCTGCACACGACGCTGTCTGAAGCCGGCTATGACCGTGTCGAATTCTTTGAAAACGGGAAAGATGCCCTGGAGTATCTGGAGAGTGCGGCGGAGCAGGGGAATATCGAAGATACGATCCAGCTTGTCATCACCGATATTGAAATGCCCCAGATGGACGGCCATCATTTCACTCGGCGCATCCGGGAGAACAAAGCGCTCGAGAAACTGCCTGTCATCATCTTTTCCTCGCTCATCACCGATGAACTGAAGCATAAGGGGGCCAGTGTCGGCGCGGACGACCAGGTCAGCAAACCTGAAATCGCGGAGCTCGTCCTGAAAATCGATCAGTACGTCCTGTAATAACAGCCGCTGCTTCATGGCCGGCTGCAAAAATTAGATTGACAGCGCTCCCCGGCCGGTGGTTTACTAAACCATCGGCCTTTTTGGTGTCTATCCATTTAAAAAAGAGGGTACGTAACAAGCAAGCAGAATAGAATACTAGACAGCAAGAAGAAAGTGAGAGGTGGGACACAGCATGGTGACCAGCATATTGGAATGGGTGACCGGCCCATTCAGTGATTATCTATGGACGTACATTTTGATCGGTCTGTTATTAGTGCTCGGCCTGTACTTCACGGTCGGGACGAAGTTTGTGCAGTTCCGTCTGTTCGGTGAGATGTTCCGGCTCATCACCGAAAAGAAAGACAGTGAAGACGGCGTCTCGGCGTTCCAGGCATTTACGATCAGTGCCGCTTCCCGTGTCGGGACGGGGAACGTGACCGGCGTCGCGCTGGCGATCGGCATCGGCGGACCTGGTGCCGTCTTCTGGATGTGGGTGATCGCAGTCGTCGGGATGGCGACAGCGTTCATCGAAAGCACACTCGCCCAAGTATACAAAGTGCGGGACGGTGATACGTTCCGCGGAGGTCCTGCGTATTACATGCAGAAAGCGCTTAACCAGCGCAGTCTCGGGATTGCGTTCGCAATTCTGCTGACACTCTGTTTCGGATTCATCTTCAACGCAGTGCAGTCCAACACAATCAGCCAGTCGTTCTCGGATGTGTTCAGCATTCCGGACTGGGTGGTCGGCCTGATCTTGGTCGTGCTGACCGGCATCATCATTTTCGGCGGCGTCAAGCGGATCGTCAAAGTGACGCAGGCCATCGTCCCAATCATGGCGACGTTCTACATTGCGGTCGCCCTTTACATCGTCATTGTCAATATCACGGAAATTCCGGCGATGATCGCCCTGATCTTCGAACACGCCTTCGGATTGAAAGAAATGGCCGGCGGCGGTATCGGCGCTGCCATCATGCAGGGGGTACGCCGCGGTCTGTTCTCGAATGAAGCCGGAATGGGGAGTGTGCCAAACGCTGCTGCCACGGCGAACGTCACACATCCGGCGAAGCAGGGGCTCGTGCAGAGTCTCGGTGTGTTTTTCGATACAATCATCATTTGTTCTGCGACGGCGTTCATCATCCTGCTGGCGGGTCTTTACGACAAAGGCGAGCAGGACGGCATCCTGCTGACGCAGGCATCGATGGCGCAGCATGTCGGTTCGTGGGCGCCTTATTTCGTTGCGATCGCCATCCTGTTCTTCGCCTTCAGCTCGATTATCGGTAACTATTATTATGGGGAGACCAATATTGAGTTTATCAACGCGCATAAGCTCTGGATGACCGTCTACCGGATTGCCGTACTCGGCATGGTGATGTTCGGGGCGCTTGCGAAAGTGGATCTCGTGTGGAACTTGGCAGACGTCTTCATGGGACTTATGGCAGTGCTGAACTTGGTGGTCATCGCCATACTCGGCCGAGTCGCCTTCCGTGTGCTCGATGATTTCACCCGGCAGCGGAAAAAAGGCAAGAACCCGGTATTCGAAGCGAAATCCGTTCCCGGTCTGAAGGGGACAGAATGCTGGGGAGAAGAAAATACACGGTAAATCTACCATGCACCACCTATAATTGCCTTAGCACCACCGGATCTTTTTCTGATTCGGTGGTTTTTTTGTGACAAAAGTTCTAAAAGCTACCCAATGGTTAGTCGATTAGGTATAATCGTAAAGTCTTAACAACCAGAAGGGAAGAACACTATGAAAAAAACAAAAAGCGTTGTCTTTAAGCTTTCGGCACTCATAATAGGTGTGTTTCTGCTGCTGTTCTCACTCTACGCAGTGGGCACAAGCCTTTACACACACAGTATCATCGTCAAGAGCGCCGAAGGCAAAGCCGCAGATAACACAGAACTTGTTGCCCTGAAGCTGAGTGAACAGTTCCAGACAACCGGGGAATCACTTATGACGACAAAGCGGATGCTTGAAACGATGAACAGCAATGCACAATTGGCGGCGCAGGAAGTACTGCCTGTACTGGAAGCGAATCTGGAAGGAAACCCGAACGCCGTCAGCATGACTGCCATATTTGAAAAAGCCGTGCTTTCGACCGATGGCTTGACCGCCGGAAACAAGCAACTGCTCGACACCGAGGGAAGATTCATCCCTTATTTGCTGAAAACGAAAGATGGCCTGCAAATCCAGCCGGCAATTGCTTACGATGCTGAAGGAGAAGGCGACTGGTATCTCAAAACAAAAGAAGACAAGAAGCCGTTCCTGCAGGAGCCGATGACTTATGAGCTGGCTCAAGGATCGACAACGGTCACATCGATGTCCGTCCCGCTAATTACTAAAAATGGGGAATTTATGGGTATTCTGTCCGCCACCATTTCACTCGACTTCCTGAAGCAGCTAACCGCAGATACTGCACCTCACGGCGGCTATGCGTCCGTCATTTCAGATGACGGCCTGCTGATCGAAAACAGTTTAAAAGAAAAGATGAACAACACGAACATGCGGGATGCAATCGATTGGGATCCAGTGAAGGACAAACTGTCAGCCGGAGAACTGGTGACGATGTATGTCGATTCGAAGTCATACAACGAACGGGCGTTCAACACCTTCGCACCGCTGACCATTGACGGTTTCGATCAGACATGGACTGTGCAGACTGTCCTGCCGCGATCGGAAATTATAACGGAATTCACCCGTATTATTATCTTCACTATCATTGCAGCTGTCGCCATGGTTGTGCTGATGGGTGTGACAACAGCGCTGTTTGTCCACCGGAGAATCCGGCCGCTGACGGTTGTCCAGCAGTCGATGGAGCAGGCGGCGACCGGGGACTTGTCCCAGAAGTTCGATACATCTTCCTTCGGTGAGGACGAAATCGGTTCTGTTGCGAACTCGTATCAGTTCATGCGGATGCAGACGAACGAAGCGCTCGCTGAGGTGTTGGATGCATCCGGCAGATTGTCGGAGTCTTCGGTCCGGGTGAGTCATGCGTTCGAAGAAATCGTCGCATCCAGCCAGGAAGTGTCAGTGGCCACTGGAGAAATCGCAGAAGGCGCCGCGAAACAATCCGAAGATACGGAAGAGACAAGCCACCGGATGGGTGGTCTCGCGGATCAGATCAACGCAATCACTGCCATTTCCGACGATATGGATGAACTGTCCCGCCGCACAGTCGAGTCGACGCAGACTGGTATGGCTGAAGTGGAGCGGCTGCGCGCGCAAAATGACACTGCAAACCGCATGAATGACCAAGTGGAACAGCAGATGACTGCGCTGACCGGTAAAATTTCAGGGATCAACCAAGTGATCACGTCGATCCAGGACATTACGGCCCAGACGAACTTGCTAGCACTGAATGCGAGTATCGAAGCGGCGCGTGCCGGCGAGCACGGCAAAGGATTCGCTGTCGTTGCGGAGGAAGTACGCAAACTTGCGGAACAATCGAGCCGCGAAACGGGTATCATCCAGCAAACCGTCCAGGAAATTCTCGATCAGTCGAAGGCGACGGTCGAAGTGATCGCCGAAAACACGAAATCCATGAAAGACCAGAGCGCTTCCGTCGCCAGTACAGGGGATTCCTTCGTGCTGAACGCAGAACTGACAGAGCGCATGAATGCTGCAATCGAGGAATTGTCGGGAAGTTTGAAAGAGATGGCGGCCCACAAGGACCAGGCTGTCCTCGCTATCCAGAGCGTCTCGGCAGTATCCGAAGAGACAGCGGCTTCAGCTGAACAGGTCAGTGCATCGTCCGTCGCGCAGCAGCGGGAGTTGGAGCGGGTGGCGGAGTCCGTGCAGCTCATGACCCGGATTGCCGGTGAACTGCAGCTCGTCGTCGACCGTTTCAAACTGTCCGGATCTGAAAAAGACGCCTAACCGAATTGAACAGGAAACGAGAGGAGAAAGGGCTATTTTTTCTCCTCTTTTTCTAATCCGCCCACTTTTTTCGGCCAGGCAAGCTGGTAGAAAAGCGTGAGGATTTCGGATGTAATTTTTAAAGATGGCAAGCGCGAAACACTCGTCAAACTGTGTTAAAATGTTACTTTGGGTCGAAATTTAAGCGATGGACAAGCAGCAGACTTCGAACTTTTCTATGCACGTCTTTTAGTCCATTGTCATGGGCGGACACTACATGTTAGACTATAAATCATAAATAGACACAACATCTTGTGTTTGACGCCCATTCACGATGGGAACAGATGAGTAATCCAGTGGACCAAACAGCCGTTTATATAAACGCATAGTCGGAGAAGAGTACATAGTAATTATTTGGAAGGGGACGGTCGGCATGACACTCATTCGGGAGACAAACGATACAGCACGCATCCTGCAGGCGCTGCAGGAGGAATTCGGCACAGAACAGATGGCGCCGCTTACGGAAGCAAGCGGCAAGTGGCTCGCAAAGCATGCGGAAGGCTCGCTTTCCGAGTGGACGAACGCCATGGTCCTGGAGGCGCTGAGCAACATAGATGAAGCGGCCGGCTATTGGACGTTCGCGGCGGCACGGCTCTATCTCAACCAGCTGTATGCAGAACAGCAGGAAATCAGAGGGAAAGCCCCATACACGGATTTCGCAGGACACGTCGCTTCACTCGTCGGCCAGGGTCTCTACACGGAAGACCTGACGGCGCATTACACGCCTGACGAACTGACAGCGATCGGTGCGCTCATCAAGCCTGAGCGGGACAAGCTGTTCACCTATATCGGCCTAAAGACGCTCATGGACCGCTACGCTGCTGTCAATTACACGAAGGTCGCTGTCGAACTGCCGCAGGAACGCTGGCTCGTCATCGCGATGACACTCATGCAGCAGGAGACGGAAGACCGCATCGGCAAGATCGCTGAAGCATACTGGGCGATGAGCAGCCTGTACATGACGGTTGCCACGCCGACACTCTCAAATGCAGGCAAGCCGCACGGACAGCTGTCGAGCTGTTTCATCGATACGGTCGATGACTCCCTCACCGGCATCTACAACAGCAACACGGATATCGCGAACTTGTCGAAATACGGCGGCGGTATCGGCGTCTATATGGGCAAGGTCCGTTCGCGCGGGTCATCCATCCGCGGATTTAAAGGCGCTTCAAGCGGCGTCCTCCCGTGGATCAAACAGCTGAACAACACAGCGGTCAGCGTCGATCAGCTTGGCCAGCGCCAAGGGGCGGTCGCCGTCTACCTCGACGTATGGCACAAGGACATCTTTACGTTCCTTGACCTGAAGCTGAACAACGGCGACGAACGGCTCCGTGCGCATGACATCTTCACAGGTGTCTGTCTGCCGGACCTCTTCATGGAAGCGGTCGACGCACGCGCAGACTGGCACTTGTTCGATCCGCACGAAGTCCGTACAGTGATGGGCTACTCCCTCGAAGACTCGTATGACGAGACGAAAGGTTCCGGCACATTCCGCGAGCGCTACGAAGCGTGTGTGAACCATCCGGAGATCACAAAAGAGACAGTGCCGGCCATCGAAATCATGAAGCGGATCATGCGCAGCCAGCTGGAAACAGGCACGCCGTACATGTTCTATCGCGATGAAGTCAACCGGGCCAACCCGAACAAGCACGAAGGCATTGTCTACTCAAGCAACCTCTGTTCAGAAATCATGCAAAACATGAGCGCGACGGAATTCGAATCGGTCACGCTAGAAGACGATATCGTTGTCACCCGTTCGAAGCCGGGCGACTTCGTTGTCTGCAACCTATCCAGTGTCAATCTCGGGAAAGCGGTACCTGCCGGCGTGCTGGAACGGCTCATTCCGATCCAGGTACGCATGCTCGACAACGTTATCGACCTGAACAAGATCCCGGTCGTCCAGGCGCAGCGGACGAACAGCCGCTACCGCGGAATCGGACTCGGGACGTTCGGCTGGCACCATCTGCTGGCGCTCGAAGGCATCCAGTGGGAATCGGACGAAGCAGTGGAATTCGCAGACCGTCTGTATGAGCAGATTGCATTCCTGACAATCCGTTCTTCCATGGAAATCGCTGCCGAAAAAGGGGCGTACCCGCTGTTCGAAGGATCCGACTGGGCAAATGGTGCGTACTTCGACAAGCGAGGCTACGAGTCTGATCAATGGAACGAACTCCGCGGACAAGTGGCGGAAACGGGTATCCGCAATGGTTACCTGATGGCCGTCGCCCCGAATAGCTCGACTTCGGTAATCGCTGGGTCCACGGCGTCGATCGATCCGGTCTTCAAACCGTTCTATCACGAAGAGAAGAAGGATTACAAACTGCCGGTCATCGCGCCGGATCTCAACCACCATACGTATGACGTCTACCGCCGGTCGGCGTACATCGTCGATCAGCGCTGGTCGATCAAGCAGAACGCTGCTCGTCAGCGCCACATCGACCAGTCGATCTCATTCAACTTCTATGTACCGAATAATATCCGCGCTTCCGTATTGCTCGATCTGCACATGCAGGCATGGAAATCCGGCATGAAGACGACGTATTATACCCGCTCGACCGCATCGGACATCGAGGAGTGCGAATGGTGTCATTCCTGATTGCGTATGCGTCATGGAGCGGCAATACGGCGGAAACAGCGGAACTGATAAAACATACATTGGAAACGGGCGGCGCCCGCGTGCACATGCACCGCATCGGCACGGGGCCCGTACCGGATTATCGTGACTTCGGTGCCATGATCGTCGGGTCATTCACGTGGGATCAGGGATCGACCCCTGACGAAGTGAAGGATTTCGTACTCGACGTCGGCGCCAAGCCGAAACACGTCTATGTTTTCGGCACAGGAGACACCCAGTTCGGCGGCGACGACCTGTTTTGCCAAGCCGCCGTCAAGCTGGCGCGTTTCTACAATTCGGCGCTCGCGCCGTTGAAAATCGAACAAAGCCCGCGCGGCGCACAAGAAATCCGCGTCACGGAATGGGCAGAAGGAGTGCTGGACCATTGGCGACACTTACACGAGTTAACGTACTGAACCCGGCGAATCCGAACAAAGCGACGGCCATCTTCGGCGGGGAAGCAAGCGGCATC
Organism: Sporosarcina sp.; assembly: GCA_032099885.1. Lineage (GTDB taxonomy): Bacteria > Bacillota > Bacilli > Bacillales_A > Planococcaceae > Sporosarcina. The sequence goes on along the minus strand of DAMDKL010000009.1, from coordinate 110,592 downwards.
CTCAACTGGAACAACTTGGCGCATCCGCATTTCTATACATTGCGGCAGCGCATCCGCTCGCTGTTCTGGACGGCGAACGAAGTGGATATGACGCAGGACGTCAAGCAGTTCCCGACATTATCGAAGGCAGAGCAGGATGCCTTCCTCAAGATCATCGGCCTGCTTGCGACGCTCGACGGACCGCAGACCGTCATCGCCATGAAAATCGCCGATTTCACGACGGACCCTGCCGTCAAATCGATCCTGGCGACGATTGCGGATCAGGAAAGCGAGCATAACCACAGCTATGCGTACGTCCTGTCATCCGTAACAACATATGACAAACAGATCGCCTCTTTCGAGATGGGACGCACCGACGAAGTGCTCATGAAACGGAACGAACGCATCGTTGAGGTGTACAACGAATTCGCGACAAACCCGACGATCGAGACGGTTCTGAAAGCGATGGTCTACACGACCTTGCTGGAAGGCCTGTTCTTCTACAGCGGTTTTGCGTTCTTCTACAATATGGCGCGTCACCAGAAGATGGTCGGCACATCGACGATGATCTCGTACATCAACCGGGACGAACTGCAGCACGGCAAGGCGATCAGCGATATTTTCCGCGCGGCGCTTGCGGAAAACCCGGAGTACAACACGGAAGCGTTCACGGAATGGATTTACGACCAGTTCCGCCACTCCGTGGAGCAGGAAGTCATTTGGAGCCGCTACGTACTCGCGGACATCGACGGCATCGACCTCGAAGAGATGGAAGGCTATGTCAAGTACCGGGCGAACAAGATGCTCCGCATGCTCGGCTTGAGCGAACTGTATCCGGAATTCATCGACAACCCGATGAAGTGGATCCGCGCCTATACCGACAACTTCGATGGAACAAAGACCGACTTCTTCGAACAGACATCCCGCCAATACGTCAAAACGAGTGACTTGAACGGGTTTGACGATCTATAAGCTCTACACGAATCCAGGAATCCGGCAGAACGCCGGAATCCTGGCTTTTTCTATTTTCGGGTGTGTGCTGTCGAGCGCCTATCCACTTCCCTTAATTCTCTTGCAAACCGCTCAATTCCCTCCCCCTGAAATAGGACTTCCCCTTATAGAAAGCCCGGCACGTGCAACGTATACTGGAACCGCTGAGTAGATTGGTATGAAAAATTACGGAGTGTGCACCGTGGAGAAAAAGACCCACGAGGCTTGTGTATAGCAAGGAAACAGATTATTCCCTCAAAAAGAGAATGATAAACTCGTACTTTTTATCATAAGTACGGGTGCGAAAAAAGAACCGAATTCAGTAATAGGGAAATCCCTGATAGAAAGTAATGTGACAACATACTAGGATGGATATATAAGAAAATCTTAGCAATGTGATCTCTGATGTACTCGATTGGTCATTCAGAAGGGAGCAGGAAGAGCGATGAGGAAAACGAAATTCAACTTGAACTATTTCAAGCCGGTGGAAAAGTATTCAGGTGACTGGTCCGTGCTTGAGGAAAAGAACCGTGACTGGGAAAACATGTACCGCCAGCGCTGGTCCCACGACAAAGTGGTGCGCACGACACACGGAGTCAACTGTACCGGTTCCTGCAGCTGGAAAGTATTCGTGAAGAATGGGATCATCACGTGGGAGAACCAGCAGATCGACTATCCTTCCTGCGGCCCGGATATGCCTGAATTCGAACCGCGCGGCTGTCCGCGGGGTGCTTCGTTCTCCTGGTATGAATACAGCCCGCTGCGTGTCAAATACCCGTATATCCGCGGGAAATTGTGGCGGATGTGGAATCAGGCACTTTCCGAATTCAAAGATCCGGTCCGTGCATGGGAGAGTATTGTCGAAGATCCGGCCAAAACTGCAGAGTACAAACAGGCACGCGGAAAAGGCGGCCATGTCCGGATCCACTGGCGTGATGCGACGATGCTCATCTCCGCACAGCTCATCTACACGATCCGCAAATACGGCCCCGACCGGATCGCAGGTTTCACACCGATCCCGGCCATGTCGATGGTCAGCTATGCATCAGGCGCCCGCTTCATCTCCCTCCTTGGCGGCGAGATGCTGAGCTTCTATGACTGGTATGCGGATCTGCCGCCGGCGTCCCCGCAGATTTGGGGCGAGCAGACGGACGTTCCGGAGTCGAGCGACTGGTTCAATGCGGGCTATATCGTCATGTGGGGCTCGAACGTACCGCTTACCCGGACGCCGGATGCCCACTTCATGACCGAAGTGCGCTACAAAGGAACGAAAGTCGTCTCCGTCGCACCGGACTACGCGGAAAGCGTGACACATGCGGACGACTGGATTGCGGCGAACCCAGGAACGGACGCAGCGGTCGCCCAGGCGATGACCCATGTCATTCTGGACGAATTCTATGAACAGCGGAAAGAACCGATGTTCCTGAACTATGCGAAGCAATATACAGACATGCCGTTCCTCCTGCTGCTGGATGAACACGAAGGAGCCTACAAAGCCGGCCGCTTCCTGCGAGCCAGTGATATCGGACAGGACTCCCAGCACGCCGAGTGGAAACCGGTCATTCTCGATGAAACGACGAACGAGATCATCGTCCCGAACGGCACGATGGGACAGCGATGGGAAGATGACGTCAAATGGAACCTGCTGCTCGACAACGAAGACGGCACGCGAACCGAACCGGCGCTGTCCATTGCGGATCACGGGGCCGAATGGCAGGAGATCCGCTTCCCATTCTTCGACAACCTGTCGAACGGCGTCTTCGCCCGCACGATCCCGGCGAAAGAAATCACACTGGCGGACGGCACGAAACGCCGGGTCGCGACCGTCTATGATGTCATGCTGAGCCAGTACGGTGTCCGCCGCACAGGGCACGAGTCCGAAGCGGCCGACTACTTTGACAAATCATCGATCTACACACCGGGCTGGCAGGAGAAGATTACGAGCGTCAAACCGGAACTCGTCATCCAGATCGCGCGCGAATTCGCCCAGAACTCACTCGACACGGGCGGACGCTCGATGATCATCATGGGGGCGGGCATCAACCACTGGTTCAACAGTGACACGATCTACCGGGCCATCTTGAACCTTGTGACACTCACAGCCTCACAAGGCGTTAACGGCGGCGGCTGGGCGCATTACGTCGGACAGGAAAAATGCCGTCCGATCGAAGGATGGAGCACAATCGCATTTGCGAGGGACTGGCAGGCGCCGCCGCGTCTCCAGAACGCGACATCGTTCTTCTATTTTGCGACCGACCAATGGAAATACGAAGAAGCCGGCACGCAGTCGCTCATGTCACCGCTCGGCGGCCAGGCCCGCTACGAGCACCCGGCCGACTACAACGTGCTCGCTGCCCGTCTCGGCTGGATGCCGTCGTATCCGCAGTTCAACCGCAACAGCCTGCAGCTGACGGAAGAAGCGGCAAAAGCAGGACATACGACGACCCCTGAAATCGTCGACTACGTGAAGGACCAGCTCACATCAGGCGCCATGAGTTTCGCTGTTGAAGATCCGGATGCTCCGGAAAACTTCCCACGCAGCCTGTTCGTCTGGCGGTCGAACCTCGTATCCAGTTCGGCGAAAGGTCAGGAATACTTCATGAAGCACCTGTTCGGCGCAACGGACGGACTGCTCGCGAAACCGAACGAGCGCATGAAACCGGAAGAAGTCGTCTGGCGTGACGAGGTTGAAGGCAAGCTTGACCTGCTCGTCGCTCTTGATTTCCGGATGACGACGACGCCGTTATATGCGGACATTGTCCTACCGGCAGCAACCTGGTATGAAAAAGTGGATCTGTCGTCAACGGACATGCACCCATTCGTCCACCCGTTCAATCCGGCGGTCGATCCACTCTGGGAATCGCGTTCCGATTGGGACATCTACCGGTCGATAGCGGAGACGTTCTCCGAGATGGCGAAGACCCACCTGCCGGGCATTTACAAGGACTTGGTCACGTCCCCGCTGGCACATGACTCTGCACAGGAGATCGCGCAGCCTTATGGTGACGTACGGGACTGGAAGAAAGGCGAGACGGAAGCAATACCCGGCAAAACGATGCCCGGCATGACCGTCGTCGAACGCGACTATACGAAGGTCTACGACAAATACGTCACCCTCGGCCCGCTGCTGTCGACAGGAAAAGTCGGCGCGCACGGCGTCAGCTTCTCGGTAGCGGATGAATACGAGCTCATGAAAGGCATCAACGGCGTCTACGAAGACGAGACGATCAAAGACGGACTGCCTAAGCTGCATACGGCAAAACACGTGGCGGAAGCGATGCTGACACTGTCGTCCGCAACGAACGGCCGCGTCTCTCAAAAGGCGTTCGCTTCAGCGGAGAACGACACCGGCGTGGAACTGAAAGACATTTCAGCAGACCGTGCAGCCGAGCGGTTCACGTTCGCGGGCATCACCGCCCAGCCTCGGGAAGTCATCCCGACACCGGTGTTCAGCGGCTCCAACAAACTCGGTCGGAGATACTCGCCGTTTACGACGAACATTGAGCGCCTCGTGCCGTTCCGGACACTGACAGGCCGCCAGCACTTCTATCTCGATCACGAATTGTTCCTCGATTTCGGGGAGGCACTGCCGGTATACAAACCGACACTGCCGCCGCTCGTGCTTGGACCGCATGACCGGCCGGTCGCCGGTACGGAAGACTCGCTCATCCTGCGTTATTTGACGCCGCACGGAAAATGGAACATCCATACGACCTACCAGGACAACCAGCACATGCTGACTCTGTTCCGCGGCGGGCCGACCGTCTGGCTGTCAGATATCGACGCGGATGCACACGGCATCGCAGACAACGAATGGCTCGAAGTGTACAACCGCAACGGCGTCGTTGCTGCACGTGCCGTCGTCAGCCACCGGATGCCGAAAGGGACGATGTTTATGTACCACGCCCAGGACAAACATATCCAGGTGCCGGGCACGGAAATCACGGAGGAGCGTGGCGGCAGCCATAATGCACCGACCCGCATCCACATGAAACCGACACAGATGGTCGGGGGCTACGCCCAGCTCAGCTACGGATTCAACTACTACGGCCCGATCGGCAACCAGCGTGACGAATACGTTGCCGTCCGGAAACTGAAGGAGGTCAACTGGCTTGAAGATTAAAGCGCAGATCGCAATGGTGATGAACTTGGACAAATGCATCGGCTGCCATACGTGCAGCGTGACATGCAAAACGACATGGACGAACCGTGAAGGCGCCGAGTACATGTGGTTCAACAACGTCGAAACGAAGCCGGGGATCGGGTATCCGAAACGCTGGGAAGACCAGGAAGTGTACAAAGGCGGCTGGAACTTGCGGAACGGCAAACTGGAGCTGAAATCCGGCTCCAAGCTGTCGAAGATCGCACTCGGCAAGATCTTCTACAACCCGGATATGCCCGAGATGAAAGACTACTATGAGCCATGGACATACGACTACGAAAAGCTGACGACAGCACCGGACAGCAAGCATACGCCCGTCGCGCGCGCGAAATCTGTCGTAACAGGCGACTATATGGACCTCGAATGGGGCCCGAACTGGGAAGACCAGCTCGCCGGCGCCCACATCACAGGGCCGACCGATCCGAACATCCAGAAGATCGAAGAGGAGATCAAATTCAACTTCGAAAACGCGTTCATGATGTACTTGCCGCGACTGTGCGAACACTGCCTGAACCCGAGCTGTGTCGCTTCCTGTCCGTCCGGTGCGATGTACAAACGCGATGAAGACGGCATCGTCCTCGTCGACCAGGAAGCATGCCGCGGCTGGCGCTACTGTATGACGGGCTGTCCGTACAAGAAGGTGTACTTCAACTGGAAAACGAACAAAGCCGAGAAGTGCACGTTCTGCTTCCCGCGCATCGAGTCGGGTCTGCCGACGGTCTGCTCGGAGACGTGCACCGGCCGGATCCGCTACCTCGGCGTCCTGCTGTATGACGCGGACCGTGTACTAGAAGCAGCCGCCACACCGGATCCGAAAGACTTGTACAACGCGCAATGCGACCTCTTCCTCGACCCGAACGACCCAGAAGTGATCGAACAGGCGAGAAGGGACGGCATTTCGGAAGACTGGATCACCGCTGCACAGAATTCGCCGGTATATAAGCTTGCGATCGAATACAAGCTCGCTTTCCCATTGCATCCGGAATACCGCACGCTGCCAATGGTCTGGTACGTGCCGCCGCTCAGCCCGATCATGAACTACTTCGAAGGGAAGGATTCCATCCAGAACCCGGACATGATCTTCCCGGCGATCGAAGAGATGCGGATCCCGATCCAGTACCTCGCCAACATGCTGACGGCGGGAGACACGGAAACGGTGAAAGGGTCCCTGCAGCGGATGGCAATGATGCGCTCCTACATGAGGGCACAGACATCCGGCAAGGATTTCGACGAAAGCAAATTGGAACGGGTCGGTTTGACGGCATCGGCGACGAAGAAGATGTACAGGCTGCTCGCGATCGCGAAATACGAAGACCGCTTCGTCATCCCGACGTCCCACAAAGAAGGGCAGATGAACGTCTACCGCTCCCAGGGCTCTGCCGGCTATACCGGAATGGGGACGTACGGCGAGGCGGCACAATCCGACAATCCGTACAGCGGCTTCTCTGTCATGGGGTCGAACGGCAGCTGTGACGGCTGCGGTCCTGTCAGTGCAGGCGCACCCGTGAAGACAGGAAAGGAGATCTACGAAGAGAACTTCTATGGGGGGATCTGGCGTGATTGACTTGGATCTTCTCTACGACAAGAAACAGCTCTTCGGGTTCTTCGCCCAGCAGTTCTCCTATCCCGAAAAAGGGACGTTCCACCCGAACGTACTGGAGGGGTCCGTACGCCCCTCCGATCCATCGTACCCGTTCGTGAAGGAATACTGGGATTTGATGCAGACGTACAGTCTCGACGAAATCCAGGAGATGTACACGTACACACTCGACTTCCAGAGCGATGCGACGCTTTTCATGACCTATGTGAAGTTCGGGGATTCGAAGGAACGGGGCCAGACGCTCGCCCGGCTGAAAGTGCTGTATGAGATGTTCGGGCTGATCATGCCGGACAGCGAGCTCTCGGATTCCCTGCCGCTCATGTGCGAGTTCATCTACGCGTCGGAATGGAAAGGGGATCCGCGGGCGCAGCAAAGTTTTTCCATGCTCCTCGCCGTTCTTGAAGACGGTTCTTATCATCTGATGAAAGCGTTGGAGAAATACAACAGTCCCTACTATCCGCTGGTGAAAGGGATGAGGGAAGAGTTCAAAGCATGCATCATCCCACGGGAGGTTCCGGCCAATGACTAGTCAATTTTTATGGGTGATATTCCCTTATCTCTGCATCGCGGTGTTCATCGTCGGTCATATTTTCAGATACCGGCACGATCAGTTCGGCTGGACTGCCAAATCCAGTGAATTCATCGAAAAGAAACAGCTGATGATCGGAAGCCTGCTGTTCCACATCGGGATCTTCCCTGTCATCCTCGGGCACGTAGCCGGTCTCGGCATACCGAAAGAGTGGACGCGCGCGATGGGGGTCAGTGACCACCTGTACCATATCGGCGCTGTATGGGGCGGCGGATTCTTCGGTGTTGTGACGCTGGCCGGCATGATCATCCTGACGAGCCGCCGGTTCACGAACAGCAACGTCCGGCATCTGTCGTCTGCATCGGACCTGATCGTCAATACGTTCCTGCTGCTCATCGTGTTCCTCGGCGTCTACAGTTCACTGATTACGAACACGACGACGCCTGGTTTCGATTACCGGTCGACCATCTCCATCTGGTTCCGGTCGCTGCTCATCCTCCGTCCGGACGCAGCATTTATGGCGTCCGTGCCGATCATGTTCAAACTGCATATCCTGACAGGGTTCCTGATATTCGCGATGTGGCCGTTCACGCGGCTCGTCCACGTCTGGAGCGTGCCGTTGAACTACGTGGGCAGAAGTTATATCCTGTATAGAAAAGACAAGCGTTAACGAATGGGAGGAGGGCTGCATGAGTCCTTCCTCCAGTGAGGGGGAGGGCACTCATGGATAGCCGATCCGAACGATTTGATTATTTGCAGGAAGTAGAAGAGATCCGGCGCGTCACGGGCTGTGATTTTGTCGCATTGGCACTCGTTCAGCCGGAAGAACGGAATTTCCAGATCCGCTGGGAGTACGCTGCCGGGAATTTGAGCCAGCGCTATCGCCGGATTATCCTGCAGTCGGGCAAAGGGGTGGCAGGCTTGGTCTTCAAGACAGGTAAGCCGATCTTCGCACCCGACGCAGCCGCGTATTGCGGCAACAGCGATTTGTACAACTATCCGATCATCGTGGCGGAACAGCTGGAGAGCTTCGCGGCAATCCCGCTGTTCAAGTACAACCGGGTGAAGGGCATCCTGCTGGCTGGCTGCCGCAAGAAGAACTGTATGGATGAAAAGAAGTTCGAGCGGCTCCAGTCGCTGGTCGCTCCGACATTCGGTCCCTATTACAGTGAGGAGCTGAGTGTAAATTGAGCGAAATCAGCCAGAGCGGCATGGAACAGCTGCTGACAAAGCTGTATGACCGTTCCACGGAAGCCATCTTCTTCTTTGATCGGGACAACCGGGTGATCACCATGAACAAAGCGGCGGAACAAATCCTCGACCCGCAAGTGAGCGAGCTCATGAAGGCCGGGAGCAAGGAAGCGATCTGCATGGCGTGCAAAGGGTTCACCAGTGAAGAGGAAGAACAGACGTGCATTGCCTGCTACATGTCCGATCCGGACCGCGATCTCCCGTCATTCCAGGTGTTTCTGGAGACAGAGGGCAGAGGGGTTGTCCCCTACACAGGCAGCATCCAGATGATCGACCGGGAACAGGGGATCCGGGCGTTCATGCTTCGGGATCTGACGGAACAATTCAAGACGCAGCAAACCCTTCATCAGACGACGCTCGTCAAACGGGTCATCAAAGCCCAGGAAGACGAACGCAAGCGTATTTCCCGTGAACTGCATGACAGTGTGGCACAGGAAATGCTCAGCTCGCTCGTCGATCTGCGTGTCCTGAAATATATGAGCGCCGAAGAAGAAGTGCTGAAGAAAGTGAAGCAGACAGAAGGTTCGCTTATGCGCCTGCTGGACGATATCCGCCATCTCTCCGTGCAGCTGCGGCCGGCGACATTGGATGATTTGGGTCTGCAGGCGGCATTCCGCACGCATTTCAAGTGGATTGAGAAGAATTACGGACTGCTCGTCAGCTTCGAAAGTTCGATCCAGTCGCAGCGGTTCGGCGAAGAAGTCGAAACGGTCGTCTACCGCGTCTGTCAGGAAGCGGTATTCAACGCGCTGAAATACGCGGGCGTTGAAGAAGTCGAGGTGACACTCCGAATGACGGATAAGGGCCTGAAACTTACCGTCTGCGACGAGGGGGCCGGTTTCGACTTGAATGCCCCTGAATTCAAAGGGACAGGACTCGGCCTGTACGGCATGAAAGAGCGTGCGGAGCTGGTCGATGCCGACTTGAGGCTGCAGTCAGGCATCGGTATCGGAACGACGATCGAATTGACCGTGCCTCTGAAGGAAAGGGGAGACGGAGATTGAGGATTATTATTGCAGACGACCATGCCGTCGTCAGGAGCGGATTTGCACACATCCTGAACTTCCAGCAGGACATGGAAGTTGTCGCAACTGCGGCGGACGGCCTGGAAGCATATGATCTTGTGGCCAGGCACAAACCTGACGTCCTGCTCATGGATCTGAGTATGCCGCCCGGAGAAAGCGGTCTGATCGCCACTGGTAAGATCAAAGAGGACTTCCCTGACACCAAAATCGTCATTTTGACGATGTACGATGACGAGGAGTATCTGTTCCACGTGCTGAAGAACGGCGCATCGGGCTATGTACTGAAGAACTCACCGGACGACGAGCTCTTCTCGGCGATCCGGACGGTCTATGATGGCGGAACGTATATCCAGCCATCGATGGCGACATCGCTCGTACGGGAATTCGTCAAGAAGGACGGCGACCAGGCAGAGACCGATCCATTCAAGATTTTATCGAAGCGTGAGATCGAAGTGCTTCCTCTCGTGGCAAAAGGGTATGGAAACAAAGAGATTGCGGAAATGCTCTATATTTCTGTGAAAACAGTTGAAGCCCATAAAGCGAAACTGATGGAGAAACTTAACTTGAAAAGCAAGCCGGAGCTCGTCGAGTACGCGCTCAGAAAGAAATTTTTGAATTTCTGACCCGTGTCAGTTTCATGACGGAAACGGAGGCAGCAGGATGGACACGAAACGATTCAAGTTCGACGTGCCTGCACTGCAGGTATTGGAAAACGAACACCAGTATTTGACGTATCTTATGGACAATTGGCATCCGATCGTCCTTGGGTTCGAAAATAAGATCTATTCAGTCGAAGAAGGCCGGGAAGCGATCCAGTCATTGCGCCGGGCGCTCATTGAATTCATCGAGCCGTTCAAGAACCATACTGACAAGGAAGAGGAGATCCTGTTTCCGGAACTTGCCCAGTACGTCGGAAGTGAGCAGGGTCCTGTGAAGGCGGTGGAAGAAGAGCATGAAGAGCTCGATGCGTACATCGGCCACTTCCTGCACCATACACGCGGAGGACTGGAGGATATGTCACTCACGGATCTCGAAGCGGTGGCCAAAGACGCCGGGGAAGCATACGAAGCGATCACCGTCCACTTTATCAAGGAAGAAGCCATCGTCTTCCCGATGGTGGAATCGGTGCTTCGGATCGAACAGCAGGATGCGCTGTTCGACAAGCTGTACACACCGATCGTCTGAAGCGATCCGGTGGCAACTGATGCAATTCGCCTTTCATTCTATATAGAAATGGACTGATATGGATGATCAAGAAAGTGCAACTGCCGCTGCAGACGGCTAACTTAGTAGTCGGATTCATGGTCTGGGTGCTCATTTCATCACTCCTGCCGTTCATACGGGAGGATGTCGCCATTCCGGCATCTCGTGTGGCGATCATTACAGCGGTACCGGTCGTACTCGGTTCGGTGCTGCGGATTCCGCTCGGATACTATGCTAATATATTCGGTGCCCGTATTGTATTTGCGGTAAGCTTCATCTTGCTGTTATTCCCTGTGTTTTACATAAGCGCTGCTTCATCGTTCACCGATCTGATCATCGGCGGGACGTTCCTTGGTATCGGGGGGGCCGTCTTCTCGGTCGGTGTTACGTCTCTGCCGAAGTACTATCCGAAGGAAAAACATGGTCTCGTCAACGGGATCTACGGCATGGGAAACGTCGGGACAGCGGTCACGACGTTTGCAGCACCTGTGCTCGCCACCCAGCTCGGCTGGAGCGTGACGGTCAAGCTGTATCTGATTTTGCTGCTCGCATTCGCAGCACTGAACTTCGTACTTGGTGACCGAAAGGAACCGAAAGTGAAGACGTCCATGATCGGGCAGATCAAAGGCGTCTATAAGAACGAAAAGTTATGGTTCTTCTCACTGTTCTACTTCATCACCTTCGGGGCGTTCGTCGCCTTCACGATCTTCCTGCCGAACTTCCTCGTCGACTATTTCGACTTGGAGAAGGTCGATGCTGGGATGCGGACTGCAGGGTTCATCGTCGTGGCGACGCTGTTCCGCCCGGTCGGCGGCTGGCTCGCAGACCGCTTCCAGCCGCTGTTCCTGCTGATGGGTGTGTTTGCAGGACTGACCGTAGCCGGTGTGATCTTGGCATTTTCACCTTCCATCGGTCTGTACACGGCCGGCAGTATGCTGATTGCCCTGTCCGCCGGTATCGGCAACGGGGTCATCTTCAAGCTCGTGCCGTTCTACTTCAGTAAACAGGCGGGAACTGCGAACGGCATCGTATCGATGATGGGCGGACTCGGCGGCTTCTTCCCGCCACTCCTTCTGTCAGCGGTGCATGGCATCACCGGCTCGTATTCGATCGGCTTCATGGCGTTTGCCCAGTTTTCACTTGTCAGTCTCGTGCTTGTCCTTTGGCTGTACTACATGGACCGACTTTCCTTAGCGAAAGATGTGTTCGATTCAACCGGACAGGGAATCCTTGTGACCGACCCGACAGGCAAGATTTTGTCCGTCAATCCGGCATTTTCGGAACTGACGGGGTATACAGAAGAGGAGATTCTCGGGAAGAATCCGAATGTCCTCAGTTCCGGTCGGCAGCCGAAAGAATTTTACACGACGATGTGGGGCGTGATCGGCGATGAGGGTTCCTGGCAGGGCCAGATGTGGAACAAACGGAAAGACGGCAGTGAGTATTTGGAGCTGCTCACCATCAACGCCGTGAAAAATGCGGATGGCGACGTGACCCGTTACGTCGGCACGTTCAGCGATATTACACCTGCATGATACGGGGGACGGCCGGCTCGACCGGCAGTCCTCTGCTTCTGTTTATCTGAATGAATTGGGGGTTCCATTATGGAAGAACGGTATTCGAGACAGATGCTGTTCCCGCCGATCGGGGAGGCGGGGCAGGAGAAATTGCAGCAGGCCCATGCGTTTGTGCTCGGCTGCGGGGCGCTCGGTTCAGCGATTGCGGAAACACTCGTCCGCGCCGGGATCGGCCGGCTGACGCTCGCCGACCGGGATTACGTCGAGCCTTCCAACCTGCAGCGCCAGCAGCTGTTCACCGAAGAGGACGCAGAGCACGGTGTGCCGAAAGTGGTGGCGGCGGAAGCCCGGCTGCGCGCGATCCGCAGTGACGCAGTCATTACGACAGTGCTCGACCACGTAGACGGGGAAGTGCTGGAGCGGGCCGCGGGTGATGCGAACATTCTGCTGGACGCGACGGATAATTTCGAGACACGGCTGCTGCTGAACGACTTTGCGTGGAAGCACGGCATCCCATGGGTGTACGGAGCATGTGTCGGCAGCACGAGCACGGTCTTTCCGTTCATCCCCGGCAGGACTCCCTGCTTCCGCTGCCTGCTGCCCGCCCTCCCTTCCGTGAACGAGACGTGTGATACGGCAGGGGTAATTGCGCCGGCTGTCCAGATCACGGCAGCGAACCAGAGTGCGGAGGCGCTTAAATGGCTCACAGGAAACGACCAGGCGATGCGGACGAAACTGCTGCACGCGGACGTCTGGTACAATACGCAAGTAGAAGCGGGGATTTCGCGCCTGCAGAAGGATACGTGCGCCACGTGCGGTGATGAGCCGTCCTACCCGTCGCTGCATGCGGAGACTGGTACGCAGTATGCGGTGCTGTGCGGCCGTGATACGGTGCAGATCATCCCTGATGCGGACCGGCGCCTGACGGGCGATGATGTCCGGCACGTGGCGGAACGGCTCGGGACGATTGGGAAGGACAATGCCTATTTTACAGAGTTCACGGCAGACGGGTACCGATGTGTTGGATTTTCGAATGGCCGTCTGCTCGTCCATGGATTGAAAGATATCCGGAAAGGCCGCAAGATCTATCACCAGTTGTTTGGATAAGGAGTGATTGCCATGCATAAGGAACGAACGGACGATGCACGAAGGCTGAGTGTCTGCGTGCTGACTGTCAGTGACACACGGACGGAAGAAGACGACAACAGCGGCCGGCTCATCCGGGAAACGATGGAGGCGGCAGGACATACGATCTATTCGCGGCAAATTTGCCCGGATGACAAAAATGCGATTTTGAAAGCAGTGGAATCGTGGATCGGCAAGAAATCCGTCGACGTCATCGTCATCACCGGTGGTACGGGAATCAGTTACCGGGATGTGACGATCGAGACGATCCGCCCGTTCTTCACGAAGGAACTGAACGGTTTCGGGGAGCTGTTCCGCTATATCAGCTATGCGGAAGATGTCGGGTCGAAGGCGCTTCTGAGCCGGGCAGCCGCAGGAGCGGTCGGGGAGAAGGTGCTGTTCGCCCTGCCTGGTTCGGTGAAGGCGGTCAGGCTTGCACTCGACCGGCTCGTCATGCCGGAGCTCATGCATATCCATGATGAACTGACGAAACATTTGTAAGCGGACAGAAAAAGACGGGGCGTATGTTACGCCTCCGTCCTTGAGAAATCGCCATTCTTGCCGCCTGTCTTCGACTGCAGCATTGTCGGGCCGATCACCATTTCTTTGCCCGCCGCTTTGCACATGTCGTAGACCGTCAGTGCTGTCGCAGAGGCTGCCGTCAAGGCTTCCATTTCCACACCGGTAAGACCGGTCGTCTTCACTTCCGCCCGGATGAGCACTTCATAGTGTTCCCGAGTTTTGTCAATATTCCAGTCGAACCGGATATCGACACCCGTCAGTGGAAGAGGATGACACATCGGGATAAGAGATGCCGTATTTTTGGCTGCCATGATGCCGGCAACCTGTGCAACAGCAAAGACATCCCCTTTTTTGTTCGTTCCATCTTTAATCTGCATGTAGATCGATTCGTTGACGATGACGGACGTGCTGGCAGCTGCCGTCCGTGCAGTAACCGGCTTATCCGACACATCGACCATCCGTGCGCGGCCCTGGTCGTTGAAGTGGGTGAGTTCAGACATTCGATTCATTCCTTTCAACTCTGATACACTCAGTATACCAGAAGAAAGCAGGTGCTTATTGTGGAAATGAGAACACCGATCCCCGTGGCGGAAGCGGTGGCGCGTGTCATGCAGCACGTCCGCCCGGTGGAAGTTGAAGAAGTGCCGCTTGACGGCGCAATGGGCCGGATACTCGCGGAACCGATTATCGCCCGCCACAGTGTCCCGCCGTTTGACCGCTCTCCATATGACGGGTTCGCGATCCGTTCGATAGACAGTGAAGGGGCGTCGGGTGACCGGCGGATCCCGTTCACCGTCATCGGAGAAATTGGTGCAGGCCACGTTGGGACGAAAACAGTCGGCCCGAACGAAGCGTATCGGATCATGACAGGTGCGCAAATCCCGGATGGCGCGGATGCGGTCGTCATGTTCGAACAGACGGTGGAAACCGGAGACGACTTCACGATTCGCAAACCGTTCAGCGATGGAGAGAACATTTCCCGTAAAGGCGAAGACGCGGCGGAAGGTGAAATGCTCATTCCGACAGGCATGCGGATTCATCCCGGGACGATCGCACTGCTCGCGACATTCGGCTACGCCCGGGTGAAGGTTTCCCGGATGCCGGTGGTCGGCGTGCTCGCAACGGGTACGGAACTGCTCGGAACTGAGGATGAGCTGCAGCCAGGCAAAATCCGCAACTCGAACGGGCCGATGGCGGCTGCCCAGCTGGAACGGCTCGGAATCCGCGCATGCCACTATGGGACAACCGCCGATGATTTGGAAGCATGTACCGCTCTCGTCAGGCAGGCGCTCATCGAATGCGACGCGCTCATCACGACAGGCGGCGTATCCGTCGGCGATTACGATCACCTGCCGGCCATTTACGAATCGCTCGGCGCCACAGTCCTCTTCAACAAAGTCGCGATGCGGCCGGGCAGTGTGACGACCGTCGCGGAACTGGACGGCAAATTGCTGTTCGGCCTGTCCGGCAATCCATCCGCCTGCTTTACCGGCTTCGAATTGTTCGCCCGCCCGGCGTTGTTATCGATGATGGGGGATACGGCTCCTTTCATGCCCCGCTTCAAAGCGAAACTTTCCGAAGATTTCAAGAAGCCGAATCCGTTCACCCGCTTCATACGCGCTGTCTGGCAGATGACGGGGGACCGGATCACCGCAGCACCGGCAGGCTTCAACAAATCGAACGCCGTCTCATCGATTGCACGGGGAAATTGTTTCATAGTATTACCGAGTGGCACAAGAGGGTATGCACAAGGTGATGAAGTCGATGTGCTGCTTATCGGGTCGGAACAAGGGGCGAAGGACTGGGTGCTGTGAAAACCTTACATATCGTCGGCTATAAGAACAGCGGCAAAACAACCTTGCTGGAGCGCTGGATCGCGCTTGCGAAATCGTCCGGCCGATCAGTTGCCGTGCTGAAGCACCATGGCCATGGCGGTCCGCTTGATCTGCCGGGAGACGAAACGGACTCGGAACGTTTTTTCCGGCAGGGGGCTGACGTGTCCCTTGCGGCAGGGGGCGGGACGAGCCAGCTGCTGCTGAACAGCGAACCAGATTTCGGGACGCTCAAGCAGCTTGCCAGTTTCAGCAGACCGGACATCCTGCTGATCGAAGGCTATAAAAACGAAGCCGGCGAAAAGATCGTCCTTGTCCGCAAACCGGAAGATTGGGAGACGCTGCATACGCTAGAAGGCATCCGACTCATCGTAGGTAATGTGCCGGCAGCACCGGCTGAAGTCATCGGCAGCCGTAGTGAAACCGTCCGGCTCGACCGCTGGTTTGCCGAGTGGCTCGAAAAGGAGGAATTGGATGAAACCATTTGAAATCACAGAGTCGCCGATCGATCCTCAAACATATGCGGACTATGTCCTTCACACAGGTGCTGGAGCCGTGACGCTGTTCACCGGCCACGTGCGCGAATGGACGCATGGTGTGCGCACCGTCTATCTGGCATACGAGGCTTACATACCGATGGCCGAGAAGAAACTTGCGCAGATCGGGGAAGAGATGGAAATGAAATGGCCAGGCATCCGGACTGCCATTGCACACCGGATCGGCGAACTGCATCTGTCCGATATCGCCGTCGTCATCGCGGTTTCATCCTCTCACCGCAAGGCGGCATATGAAGCGAACGAGTATGCGATCGAGCGGATCAAGGAAATCGTGCCGATCTGGAAGAAAGAGATTTGGGAAGACGGCCAGGAATGGCAAGGTGCCCAGAAGAAATATCCCGATAAAGGAGCCGATGCACAATGATTCGAGTCAATTATTTCGCCAGACTGCGGGAACTGGCAGGCAAAGGACAGGAAACCGTCGAACGCGATGAGATGACCGTCCAGGAACTGCTCGATTGGGCGGAAGAGACGTATCCCGGGTTCGGCAAAGATGATGTCCAAGTCGCCGTGAACGAGGAATACGCATTGCCGGGAGACCTGATCCGGTCGGGCGACGAATGTGCGTTCATCCCGCCGGTAAGCGGAGGCTGAGCCGATGATCGGCATCGTACTGGCAGGCGGGGAATCGAGACGGTTCGGTTCGCCGAAAGCTTTAGCTGAGTACGAGGGACGCTTTTTCTATGAATATGCCGTGGGTGCCCTAGCCTCGCATTGTACGGAAACAGTGGTTGTCGCCCGTCCGGAACATGCGGACCGCTTTCCTGATAAGCTGACGGTGATCGGGGACTTGCCGTCATACGCCGGACATGGGCCGCTCGCCGGGATACTGTCGGTGATGGAGAAGGTCGAGAGTGACTGGTACGCAGTTCTCCCTTGTGATGTACCGTTTGCGGACAGCCGGATTTTCGATATATTGCTTTCTAACCGGGGTGACGGTGAAACCATAGCGCTTGAAGCAGAAGGGAAACTGCATCCGCTAATGTCGATTTGGAATCGCCAGTCTGCATCGCGAATCCGGGAAGCACTGCAAGCCGGCCGTCGAAGCGTTCGGCCGCTGATCGATACATGGGCGGACGGAAGCAATCTGCTGAAAGAAAGTCCTGCCATTTTCGACAATGTGAACAGACCCGGACAATTGGAAGGGAGATGACAGCATGGAGCCTATAACAGACAAATTCGGACGGCCGATCCGTGATTTACGGATTTCGGTGACGGACCGCTGCAATTTCAGATGCTCCTATTGCATGCCAAAGGAGATCTTCGGGGATGACTATGTTTTCCTGCCGAAGGATCAGCTGCTGTCGTTCGAGGAGATCGAGCGGCTCGCAAAGCTGTTCGCGAAACTCGGCGTGAAGAAACTGCGGCTGACAGGCGGCGAGCCGCTCATGCGCCGGAATCTGCCGGAGCTGATCGCCCCGCTTATGCACATTGAAGGCATCGAAGACATCGGGCTGACGACGAATGCTGTCATGCTCGGGCAATATGCAGAACCTTTATATGAAGCGGGTCTACGCCGGCTCAATATCAGCCTGGACGCGCTCGATCCTGAACTGTTCGGAGTGATGAACGGCCGTGGTGTCAAACCGGATCTCATCTTGAAGAACATCGACAGGGCACATGCCCTCGGCTTCACTATAAAAATGAACATGGTCGTGAAAAAAGGAACGAACGAAGAGGAAATTCTGCCGATGGCTGCCTACTTCAAAGAACGCGGCATCACGCTGCGGTTCATCGAATTCATGGACGTCGGCAACGACAACGGCTGGAGTTTCGATAAGGTCGTGACGAAGAAGGAAATCCTCGGACGGCTGCAGAAAGCGTACGATCTGGAGCCTGTCGGCGAAAAGTATTACGGCGAAGTGGCGAAGCGCTGGCGATACAAGGACAATGGGGCTGAAGTAGGCTTCATCACCTCCGTATCGGAATCGTTCTGCTCGACGTGCACACGCGCGCGCCTGTCGTCTGAAGGGAAATTGTTTACGTGCCTGTTCGCATCAGATGGTTTTGACGTCAGGAAACTGCTGCGTGACGGAGCGACAGACGAGGAACTCGCCGCCGCAGTGACAGGCGTGTGGGAAAACCGGACGGACCGCTATTCGGACGAACGGACGGAGCAGACCGTGAAAAACCGGAAAAACAAGAAGATCAACATGAGTTACATCGGCGGCTGACCGGTCAGCCCGTAGAACAGTTGGGAGGACGTGGAACGATGACAGGAAGAAATGATCCGTGCCCATGCGGCAGCGGCAAGAAATACAAGAAGTGCTGCGGCAACAGCGGCAATGACCTGCTGAACACAGTCGTCAGCGAAGAGCTGGACCGCCTGCTCATCCAGTTCTTCGATACATATCCAACAGGAACGGCGCGCGATTCGATGCTGCGTCTCATGCACCAATGGGCCGAGCGGCTGCGCGGCAGTTGGGAGCCCACCCATATCGAAGAAGCGGCTTCTGAGTTTTTCCTATTCATCGAAAAACCTGATCAATGGAAGCAATACGTACAGACACAGCAGACTGCAGCTGCACGCGGGACGGTGCAAGATGTCCTTGCAAAGTGGGAAGAGCCTTCTATGCTGCTCGGTGAAATTACCAGCGCGGCTGACAACGGTCTGGAAGTGACGGAGCTGCTGACAGGTGAAACGGTCGAATTAGCGCGCACGGAGGGCATGCCGGCCGATATCGGGACGCTGCTGTTCGGTGTTGTGCTGCCGGACGCCCGCCGCGGCGAACGGGCAGTGGCACCGGTGTCGTCCATGCTGTTCCTTGCAAAATGGAGCCGGCAGACGAAAAAGTCGCTGATCGCACTGCGTGAAGCAGCCCCGGAAACACCCGCCCGGGAATTCATCCGCAAGCATGCACTGGACATTTACGAACTGCTCGTGAAACGGAGTATGGCTTCGATGAACGACCTGATTGAAGACGTACTGGCGGACGATCAGCTCAGCGTACTGAAGCAGCTCGACCGCCAGCTTGCAGAAAGCGGGGAACCGGATGACGTCAGGGAACTTCTGCAGAAACTGGCTGTCGCCCATCTGTTGAATGCCGAGCAGGCCGACAGCAAACCGCTCGATCCAGCGGCGTTCGTCCAGGCAGTAATGCGCGTCGGCCGGTCGCTGGCGCTCCTGAAGACGGAACCGGCTTCAGACCCGGCCGCGAATGAAGACGAAACGGACCGCCTGGCCGGCGAGCTGGAAAGCCTCTATACGGAAATGATGGAATCGGGTGACGCCGCGGCGGCCGCCGTGTACGAGGTCGGCACGGACCCGCGGCCATCCGAGTCGGAGCTGTGGGAAACCGCCATGACGACAGCAGGCGTCGTGGAACCGGAGCGCCGGCCCGGTGTGGACGAAGGGCGTGCGCAGCGTCTTGCCTATGAAGCGTATAAAGCCTCAACAGAGGACGAACGGAGGAAACTCGCACGCGCGGCACTCGGCATTGCGCCGCAGCTGCCGGATGCACTGCTGCTGCAGGCGGAGGCGGAAACGGATGCATCACGGGCGGATGAGCTGTACGAGCGGGCGATCCGGGAAGCGAGCCGGCACTTCGAACCTGGGGAGAATCCGTGGAACAACCTCCCGAACCGCCCATTCCTGCGTGCCGCGTTTTCCTACGGCATCCATCTGTTCATGCGCGGGGAATACAGCGAGGCGGCAGACGTCTTCCTCGATCTCGTCCGCATGAATACGACGGATAACCAAGGCGCCCGGTACGAAGCGATCGCATCGCTCATCCATGCCGAACGGTACAACGAAGCAGGCGAACTTCTCGTCCGCTACGAGCGCGGTTCCGAGAACGACGCGACGTACCTATATCTGGATTGGAAACTCGAGAATGAAGCGACAAAAGGCGAGTCTCAGGAGGAAGCGGCCATGCTGAAGCGGGCATCCGAGGCGAATGGCAACGTCATGCATCTCATGGCGTTCCGCGCTCAGACGATCGACTATCCGCGCGGCATCCGGTTACAGCCCGGCAGCAAAGAAGAAGCCCGCCACATCTGGCTCCTGCTGAACGGCCCGAGCAGCGTGACCGGGGATCATACAGCGCGTCCGTGAGTCGTGGAAACGCTCATAAATCGCGGGGAACGCTCATAAAACTGTGAAACCGCTCATAAATCGCGGATAACGCTCATAAAACAGGAAATACGCTCATAAATCTCGGAAATCGCTCATAAAACAGGAAAAACGCTCATAAAATCCTAGAAGCGCTCATAAAACCGGAATAGCGCTCATAAATCCCAAAAACCGCTCATAACCCACGCAGCATCGACGACAAACAAGCTGCACGGCCAGGCGCGCGGCGGAACACCATGCGCAAACGCCCCGAAGCCGCGCAGCAACGGCACTTCAACCATCAAAAAACGCTGTCCGCATCTTTTGCGAACAGCGTTTTCCGTCAGGTTGAAACTGGACGGGTCAGCTTTGCCTCAAGTGTTTCGATCCGGGCGGCGATATCTTCCACTGCGTCCGCATACTCCGTTGCCACAAATTGCGCGCGGAACGATTCGATCACTGAAGCAAGTATCACAGAGCCGCTTTTGCCGGTCACCAGTTCCTCCAGCAGGAACCGGGTATAATCCGCCCCTTTTTCCACCTTGTCTTTTTCAAATCGCGCGAGCAGCTCCCGCAAAAGAAGGAAAATCTCTTCCTTTGCTTTTTCCGCATCGGCAAATGACAGCTTCCTGAGCAGTTCATTGCCGAGCAGTTTGTCGCCCGAAGCGATCATGCCGGCCATCATATCATCGAGCCGGCGAATGGCAAACGGCACCATTTGTTCATAATGGAAGCCGTCTTTCCGACCGAACCCGAGTTTGATCATGTGAAGGTTATGCTGCATGACTCCGACCAGCATGACAGCACCGTCCGTTGCATACGGTTCTGCTTCTGGGCCGTACACTTCGATCAGCCGGCGGGACAGCCAGGAAATCTCATAAAGATACTGGTCTTTGACGAAACTCCGCATTTCATCATCTTTCGAGAAAAACACGGCCTCATAGATCGGCAGCAAATTCCGTTCCCGATCGACATGGGCGCGGGTAATGATCTGCTGGGCAAACAGTGCTTTATCGGTCCGATCCTGTCCAATCAGAAGTGAGCGGCGCCGCTCGATCGATTCCTCGTTAGCCATCGCAAGAATTGCCAGCAGGCATTCGTTTTTCGACGAGAAGTAATTGTAGAACGTCCCTTTCGAAATACGGGCGGCGTCCAGAATATCCTGGACGGACGTCAATACGACTCCCTTTTCCTCAAACACTTGCTGGGCCGCAGTAATAACTTTCAGTTTGCGTTCGTTCATTCCATCACCTTTACTCTAATATTATACTGCCAGTCTACTCCGGAAACTGCTGTTTATCAATGGAATTCACTCCCTAAGATATTTTTGTTGCTTTATTTGGACTGCGAGTATAAAATGTTCAACATGGTGTTTTAGCTAAGATGGACACAGAAAAAATCAATGGAGGGACCGCTGGATGGAAACAAACGAACACATTAAGAAAATGCACGAAAAGCCGCCTTATGGCATGATCATCATCTTATTTATCGGGGCATTCGTCGCGATACTGAACAATACATTGCTCAACATCGCATTGCCGACAATAATGGATGAATTCAAGATCACCCCTTCCCAAGTACAATGGCTTACGACCGGCTACATGCTGGTTGGCGGTATTATGATGCCGGCCAGTGCTTTTTTCATTTTGAAATTCAAAAACAGACGGCTGTTCTTGACGGCAATGACGCTGTTCTCTCTCGGAACACTTCTCGCCATCATCACTCCGAACTTCAGTCTGCTCGTTGCAGCCCGGATGATCCAGGCCGCAGGAGCCGCTTTGCTCATGCCGCTGCTTATGAACGTCATGCTTGTTGCGTTCCCGGTTGAAAAACGGGGTCAGGCACTCGGCTATTTCGGTCTTGTCATGTTCACCGCACCTGCGATCGGACCGACGCTCTCCGGATTCATCGTCGAGCATTACTCGTGGCGTGCACTGTTCATCATCGTGCTGCCGATCGCACTCTTCACGATGGTATACGCATTCTTCAAACTGCGTAACATTACGCCGAACAAACCGGTGAAAGTCGATATTATGTCAATCGTGCTTTCCAGTATCGGATTCGGCGGCCTGCTGTACGGCTTCAGTTCTGCGGGCCACGCAGGCTGGATGTCCCTTGAAGTACTAGGCACAATCATTGTCGGTGCCATTGCGCTTGTCCTCTTCGTGACAGGGCAGCTGCGTAAAAAGGAACCGATGCTCGATTTCAAGATTTACAAACACCCAATGTTCGCCCTGTCGTCACTCATCTCCGTCGTCGTCTCGGTGGCGATGTTCTCCGGGATGATCCTGACGCCGCTCTACGTTCAGAGCGTACGGCACATTTCGCCGCTCGACTCTGGTCTGCTCATGCTGCCAGGAGCCATCGTAATGGGCTTCATGTCGCCGATCACAGGGAAGCTGTTCGACAAATACGGTCCTAAAGGCTTGGCGATCACCGGCCTCTCACTCACCGTGATCACTACTTATCTGCTCAGCCAGCTGACGATGGATACCGGTTATTATGAGCTCATGGCCATCTACACAGCCCGGATGTTCGGACTGTCTATGGTGACGATGCCGATCATGACCAACGGTATGAACCAATTGCCAATGGTATCCAACCCCCATGGTACGGCGATGAACAGCACAGTGCAGCAAGTATCCGGTGCCATTGGATCTGCCATCTTGCTGACGGTGATGACCAAACGCGCCGAATCGACGGGCGCACAGCTCGTGCAGGACGCGGCGGCATCCGGCAACATGCCGACCGACAAAGCAGGGATTGCGCAATTCCAAGAACAAATTGGCCAGCAGGCGCAGTTGGACGGGATCAACCACTCCTTCTTCATCTCCGCGATCATTGCAGCGGTGGCTCTGCTGCTAACCTTCTTCATTAAGCGGGTGTTGCCGCCGAAAATGGCGGAACAAGAAATCCCGAAAACACCGACGCCGGAACATAACAATGTCACGGCGAAACCAGATAACGACTAATTGTCAGCCTCTCTCAGAAATTCAACCCTGAGAGAGGCTTTTTTTGTAATTAATTCCGGTCGATCTCATTGTTCATATCAGTGCGGCACAGGGCATATACTTTCCACGGATGACGGAAGCGCTCTCGCTGTCCGTGTGATTGACTGGCAGCGTGCAAGACAGACGTCAGCGGTCAATACGTCTTCGTTCTATTGACTGGCCGGCAAAAATAGGTGGGACAATGGTCAATTGGGACACGCCTTACTGCCAGAGAGCTTCTTCTTCGTACATCGTTAGGAAGACAGAGACTCAACGTCTCGGTAAGAATCATCATTCCCCGCATCGAAACGACATTCAAAATACCAGATTGAAAGGAGAACGCAAACACATGTCGAATACAAAATGTAAGAGCTTACAAGCAGAACTGGAAAGGGGACTGGGACAGATGAAACTGAACAACTATGTAAACGGACAATGGCAGACGGAGGAAGGCGCGGAGTATACCGACGTGCTCAACCCGGCGAACGGGGACAAGCTGGCGCAAGTGCGGCTTTCCACCGCGGAGGATGTGGACAAGGCGGTCGCTGCAGCGAAAGCAGCACAGAAAAAATGGGCTCGGGTGCCGGCGCCGAAACGAGCGGACTACCTGTATGAAATCGGCCGCCTCATGGTCGAGAAGAAAGAACATCTCGCTCAGACGCTGACGAAAGAGATGGGCAAAGTTATCGAAGAAGCACGCGGGGAAGTGCAGGAAGGCATCGACATGGCGTATTACATGGCCGGAGAAGGACGACGTCTGTTCGGCGAAACCGTCCCGTCCGAGCTCGACAATAAGTTCGCGATGAGTGTCCGTGCACCGATCGGCGTTGTCGGCCTTATCACGCCGTGGAATTTCCCGGTGGCAATTGCGACGTGGAAGTCGTTCCCAGCCATTGTCGCAGGAAATACGTTCCTATGGAAACCGGCCACCGAAACGCCGATGATGGCGTACGAAATGGCGCTCATCTTCGAAGAAGCCGGACTGCCGGCAGGGGTCGCGAACATCGTCTTCGGCAGCGGCGGAACGGTCGGCACAGCGATGATCGAGCACCCGGACGTACGGGTCATTAGTTTCACCGGCTCGACTGAAACAGGCCGCAATGTCGCGGAACTCGGCGGACGCCACTTGAAGAAAGTATCGCTTGAGATGGGCGGGAAGAACGCGATCATCGTCATGGACGACGCCGACCTCGACCTCGCCGTCGAAGGCATTCTCTGGAGCGCTTACGGAACCGCCGGCCAGCGTTGCACCGCATGCAGCCGGGTTATCGCGCATTCATCCGTCAAAAAGGAACTGGAACAAAAACTCACCGAAGCGATGGAAGGCCTGACGATCGGCAACGGGGCGGACGAGTCCGTCAAAATCGGTCCGGTCATCAACGCCAAGTCGATCGAGAAGATTGAGTACTACGTCAACGTCGGAAAAGAAGAAGGTGCAAAACTTCTCGCGGGAGGAAGCCAGCTGACGGAAGGGAAATATACCGGCGGCCACTATTTCGAGCCGACACTGTTTACGGACGTCCAGGCGGACAGCCGTCTTGCGCAAGAAGAGATCTTTGGCCCGGTCATTTCATTGATCGAAGTCAACAGTCTCGAAGAAGCGATCGAGGTTAACAATAGCGTCAAATACGGTCTGTCGAGCTCGATTTTCTCGAAGGACGTGAACACAATCTTCCAGGCGCAGCGTGATCTCGATACGGGCATCGTCTATGTCAACGCCGGCACGACAGGCGCGGAGATCCACCTGCCGTTCGGCGGGACAAAAGGGACGGGGAACGGACACCGTGATTCCGGCGTCGCGGCACTCGACGTCTTCACTGAATGGAAGAGCATTTACGTGGACTACAGCGGCAAACTGCAGCGGGCGCAGATCGACAACAACTAAAAAAGGAGTGGTTGGATGAAAGTCGTCGTACTAGGAGCAGGTCTCATGGGAAAAGAAGCGGTGCGGGATCTTGTGAAGCAAGAGGCGGTGACCACCGTCCATCTGGCCGACCAGGACGTCCGGAAAGCGGAAGACTTTGCGGAGGAACTGCTGTCCGACAAACTGAATATCCTCGTTCTCGATGCACGCAACGAACTGCAACTGAGCGAAGTGATTGCACTTGGTGACGTCGTGATCAACGCCCTGTTCTATACGTTCAATGAAACCGTCGCGCGGCTCGCCATCGAAGCGGGCGTCCACTGTGTCGATCTCGGCGGACATATCGGCGGCGCGACGGAAGCCGTACTTGCCATGCATGAAGCTGCAGCTGCAAAGGGTGTCACCGCTATCCCGGATCTCGGTGTTGCCCCAGGGATGATCAACATCCTCGCGGGGTACGGAGCGGAGAAGCTCGATACTGTCGACTCCATCAAGCTATACGTCGGCGGGGTGCCCGTCCATCCCGAACCGCCGCTGAACTACAATATCGTCTTCTCGCTCGAAGGCGTGTTCGACCATTACACCGATCCTTCGCGCGTCATCCGAGGCGGAAAAGTCCTCGAACTGCCATCGCTCTCCGAAATTGAATCGATCGAGTTCGACGGTTTCGGCACGATGGAAGCATTCCACACGTCAGGCGGAACGTCGACATTGCCGGAATCGTTCCCTAACGTGCAGACCCTTGAGTACAAGACGATTCGCTACCCGGGCCACGCGGAGAAGTTCCAGCTGCTCGTCGATCTCGGCCTATTATCCCGTGAATCCGCCATCCAGGTCGACGGGAAACCGCTCCGCGTCCGTGATGTCATGCGTGCCCATCTGACACCGCAGCTGCTGCTTGGTGAAAAGGAAGACGCCGTGCTCCTGCGCGTCCTCGTAAGCGGCGAGGCATCAGGCATGCCGGCGACATACGAATACAATCTGACAGTGACGAAAGATACCGAGATGAACGAAACGGCGATGGCGCTTGCGACGGCCAACACGATTTCCGTCGTCGCGCAGATGATCGGTAGCGGCACGATCACGAAACGAGGCGTTCATCCGCCGGAAGCGATCGTCCCGGGCCATCTGTATATCGAAGAAATGAAAAAACGCGGTGTTATCATCGAAGAGAACGTCCTGACCGGCGAAGCATCCTTGTAATTTCGACCCTGTAATCTCAACAGAGAGAAGGTGCGCGTAATGGACTTTACATTCACAGACGATCAGCAGCTCTTACGGCAGACGGCGCGCCGCTATGTCGACGACCGGATCATCCCGAATATCGCAGAATGGGAACGCGCGGGCAGATTCGATTCCGCCGTCTGGAATGACTTGGCCGAACTCGGCTTCATGGGATCGTGCATCCCGGAACAGTACGGCGGGAGCGGCCTCGATTATAATTCGCTGGCGATCCTGTGCGAGGAACTGGAACGCGGCGACACTGCGTTCCGCACCGCCGTGTCGGTCCATACCGGCTTGAACTCGCTGACCTTGCTGCAGTGGGGAACCGAAGAACAGAAACAGCAATTCCTCGTCCCGCAGGCAAAAGGCGAACAGATCGGCGCGTTCGGCCTGACGGAACCCGGAGCCGGATCGGACGTTGCTGCACTGGCGACGACGGGGGTCCGCGACGGGGACGACTACGTACTGAACGGCCAGAAGACGTGGATCTCCCTGTGCGATCAGGCGGACAACTTCCTCGTCTTCGCCTATACCGACAAATTGAAAAAGCACCACGGCATCTCCGCATTCATCGTCGAGCGCACACGCCCCGGGTTTTCATCCAAAGCGATCGCCAATAAATACGGCATCAAGGCCGGCAACACGGGCGAGCTCTTCTTCGAGGACGTCCGTATCCCGGCATCCAACCGGATCGGCGAAGAAGGCGAAGGATTCAAGATCGCCATGTCGGCACTCGACAACGGCCGCTTCACTGTCGCAGCCGGCGCGGTCGGGCTCATCCGCGCGTGCCTCGAAGAAAGCACCGCCTACTGCGCGGCACGAAGCACGTTCGGCCGGCCGATCGGCGACCACCAGCTCGTCCAGCGCATGATCGCCAACATGGAGGCGGGCTACCAGATGAGCCGGTTGCTCGTCTACCGTGCCGGCGAACTGAAAAATGCCGGCCGCCGCAACACGCGGGAGACATCCCTCGCCAAATGGCAGGCGTGCGACTTTGCGAACCAGGCGGCAGACGACGCATTCCAAATCCACGGCGCTTACGGCTACTCGGATGACTACCCTGTCGCCCGCTACCTGCGCAACTCGAAAGCACCCGTCATCTACGAAGGCACCCGTGAAATCCATACGATCATGCAGGCGGAATATGTCCTCGGCAAGCGTAAGGACAAGCCCTTGAACCGCATGCTGCCGGGGTGGCCGTTTGAGGGGACTGAATAAGCCGATTGCCCGGGCGGCTGTTGCTGCTCGGGTGTCTTTGCATACCGGGGACCTTGCAAAGTACGAGAGGAGGGGAGAAAAGAATGAATAGGAAAAGAGGAACGGTCGTATTGTGCTGTGCAGCAGTTTTAGCTTATGGTGGATTTTATCTATTTAATTCAATATCTCCTCCTGATATCCAAACCATACAAGACAAGTATCTGCCTACAGAGTCGTTAGCAGACTTGGAGTCAGAAGCCGAATTAATAGTGAAAGCAACAAAAGTAGCTGAAGAGAATAAGGTTTTTGTAGCAACGAGCTCAAGCGATCCTACTATAAAATATGAAGATCCTATAACGTTTAGTTCATTTAAGATTGAAGATGTATATTTCGATAAAACAAATACCTTTAAGAAGGAAGAACAACTTATTGTCGAAGAGTTTGCAGGATATGTCCAAAATCGTTGGACAGGAAGCAAAACCCTCGTGATCCCGGAAGAATACACACTCGCTAAGCAAGGTAATTCCTACATTTTGTTTTTGAGGAAAAGTAAGAGCTCACCGCAGAATTACATTCTCTTCGCCAATCATTTTGGTAAATATGCAATCGACTCTGGAGAGAGAAATAGGATCATTAATAAGTTGAAGGGAAATGAGTCATCTGCCTATCAAGAGATAGAAAACGAGATAGACAAAAAATATAAGGTGGAGTAAACAGAAGGAGAGAATGTAACCCCTGGGCAGCCCGAACTACTAAATACTAAATATATTAATGGAATGAAGAGCATTTTAGAAATATATCTACCGTTCATCTTCAGCTACCTATTTCTTTTAAATCTTTCGCCTAATATAGGTTTACACTTCAAAAAACAGGGTATTTAACAGTTGCAGGCTTATGCCTGGCATTTTTTTAGTTCATCATGTGAACGCTTTCACAAAAAAGGGGGAACTTGAATTGAAGATTACGATTGTAGGTTCAGGACATGGGGGTTCAACGGCTGCAGCCTGTCTCGCACGCGATGGTCACGAGGTGAGCATGCTTAAACTGAGCGGCCAGCCGGATGAGCACTTCCAGAAACTCGAAGAAACAAAAGAGATCACCCTGCACGATGAAGACATCACGCAGACGGTTCCACTCCACGCCGTGACCCGCAACCCAGCGGACGTCATCCCGCAAGCAGATATCCTTCTCATCTATTATGTATCGAACTACCACAAATCCCTCGCGAGCGCTCTCGCTCCGCATCTACAGAAGCATCAGACTGTCTACATCTGTCCGGGGTATCTCGGCAGCGTCTTTTTCCTCAACGAACTGGAGCGGCTCGGCCGGTCGGATCACGCCCCGCTGTTCGTAGAAGGGGAGACACTTCCGTACAGCTGCCGTATTACGGCGCCCGGTGAAGTGACGCTGTACTCGGAAAACTACGGGCATCCGATTGCCTCGCTGCCATCCGACCGCATCGATGAAGCGTGTGAAACGCTGAAGCCGATTCTCGGAAACTGCATCCCGCGGGAAAATATTGCGGAAGTCGCACTGCACAACCCGAACCTGATCATGCATACGGTCGGTATCGCGCTGAACGCGGCTTATATCGAAAACTCGGACGGGCAGTTTTCCATGTATACGGAAGGGTTCACGCCGTCCACCTGGAGAGTGGCCAACGAACTCGATCAGGAAAAGATGGACATGCTCAAGCGGATCGGCTGCACGCCGCGCTCCTATATCGAGGAATTCAAAGTGCGAACGTTCACAGATCCGGAAACTTATTCGGACGATGAAGCGTTCGGCATCTATGCGGAAAGCGTGAAAGACCTGCGGACGAAATCGGTCGACAACCGCTATATCACCGAAGACGTGCCGATGGGACTCGGGCTGCTCCACTCACTCGGTGAGCATCTCGGCATGCCGACGCCTGTCGGGGATTCGATCATCACGCTTGCGGGCACGATGGTCGGCGACGATTATTTCAAGGAAGCCCGCAGTGTTGAAGCACTCGGCTTCCAGACGGCAGATGACCTGCTGTCGTTCATCACCCACGAAAAGAAGGCGCACGCCTGATTATTCCGCATGACGGAGGCTTCTTCTGCCTCCGTTTTTCTTTATGTGGAGAACTGGGAAAAAGAATTGCTCAAACCCCTTGCATTTCAGAAGACGGGCGCGTATGATAAGGATTGACCAAATGACCGGAATTGAAAAACGGTCATTTACTGATGAAAGAGGTGGGCATATGGATCGCAGGACGGAGATTTTGGAAGCCGCCGCTAAGTCCTTCTCGCTGTTTGGCTACAAAGCGACCACGATGGAACAAGTCGCGAAGATTGCAAACGTTGGGAAAGGTACGATTTACACGTTCTTTGCGAATAAGGAAGAGCTGTTCAACGCCATCGTCGTCGGGATGATCGAAGAGATGAGGACAGAAGCGGAAGCCGCCGCTGTACCGGGCGCTTCTTTCGAAGAAAACGCACACGCCCGTCTCATGTCGATCTTAAAATTCCGGACGACACACCAGCTGTACGCCAAACTGATCGACGAAGGAAAAGAGATCCGGACCCCTGCCGTGCAGGAAGTCCTCGCCGATATCGAAGCGCAGATCGTGCAATTCATCGCTGAGAAGATCGATAGGGGCATCACGCGCGGAGAAGTCAAACCGTGCAACGCCGACTTGGTTGCGTATTTGCTGTTCAAATCGTACATGGCTCTCGTCATCGACTGGGGAAAGACCCACGACCATGAACTGGCCGAGACGGAAATCATCGATTTGCTGAGCAGCACCATTTTCAAAAGTCTCCTCTGCTGAGACTTCTTTTTTCATCATAAAATGACCGGAATTCTGAAGTGGTCAACTAGTCAAGGAGGAATTTGGGAATGAAGAAAACGATGACAGGGGCGGAATGGAAGCAATTGCTCCGCACCCGTAAGATGATCGTACCGATGATTGCTATTTTATTCATCCCCGTCTTATACGCGGGAATGTTTTTGTGGGCGTTCTGGGATCCGTACGCCAATATGGAGGCACTGCCGGTCGCCGTCGTGAACATGGACGAAGGCGCGGACTTCGAAGGAGAACACCTGGAGCTCGGGAATGAGCTTGTCGACAAGCTTGTTGACAGTAAACAGTTCGATTTCCAAGGGATTTCGAAGGAAGAAGCACGCAAAGGACTGCAAGACCAGGATTACTACATGACGATTGAAATTCCGGATAACTTCTCCCAGCACGCGACGACGCTGCTCGATGAAACACCGGAGAAATTGGCGTTGATCTACAAGCCGAACGAAGGATTCAACTTCCTGTCGGCCCAAATCGGGGAAACCGCCATGGACCGCATCAAGGCGGAAGTGAATGAACAAGTGTCCTCGACGTATGCGGAGCAGCTATTCGACTCCATCAAAGAGATGGGCGACGGCTTCGGGGATGCAGCGGAGGGGGCCGGCCAACTGCGTGACGGTGCTGGCAAACTCGTGGACGGAACCGACGATCTGAAAGGCTATTTGGAACAGCTCGCGTCCAGCACAGTGACACTCGCAGACGGTTCCAACACATTGAAAAAAGGGGTCGCGGAAGCTGCGAACGGCGCGTCTTCCCTGAACTCCGGGCTCGGTACGCTCGCATCGGGCGTGAACGAACTGCAGGACGGCTCCCAGAAAGCGGCTGCCGGCGCAAACGATCTGAAAAGTGGGATCGCTCAATATACGCAAGGTGTCGGGAAACTCGCCAGCAGTTATCAGCAGATTGGTGCGAAAGAGAAAGAATTCAGTGCCGGAATTGCAAACCTGGCAGAAAAATCAGGCTCGCTGAATGCGGCGGCCGGTCAGCTGACAGGCGGCGCACAGCAAGTGAACGCAGGCATCTCCCAGCTGTCGGACCAGCTCGCACCGATTTTGGCACAGCTGCCTGAAGAACAGCAAGCTGCACTCCAAGGCGCACTCGGCCAGTTGAAACAAGGAAGCGCCCAAGTGGCTGGCGGTCTCGGTGAATTATCAGCTGGCACAGGTGCTCTCCAAACCGGCGCAAAACAGCTGAACGGCGCGGCTGGTCAGCTCGCCGGCGCCCACTCGCAGGCACTTGCCGGTGTGAACGAATTGAACAGCAAATCCGGCCAGTTGCTGGCAGGGGCTTCTTCCCTTGCTGACGGCAACGCGGCTCTGAACGCAGGTGTCGGTAAACTGGCGGCAGGCGCGTCTGCTGCAAAAGAAGGATCAAGCCAGCTCGTCAACGGATTGACGGCTCTGAATGAAGGGTCGAAAACATTGACGGACGGCACAGGAACACTCGCGTCGAAGTCACGTGAATTGGCGGACGGTTCGGCGGCGCTCGCGGACGGTGCCAAAGAATTGAATGAAGGAACCGGAACACTTGAAGAAAAGCTTGCGGAAGCGAATAAAACGGCTTCTGAAGTGAAACCGACCGACAAAACATATGACATGGCGGCAGCGCCGGTCGACGTGGAAAAAGACGCGGTCAACGAAGTGCCGAACTACGGAACCGGCTTTGCGCCATACTTCCTGTCCCTCGGCCTGTTCGTCGGAGCGCTCCTGCTTTCAATCGTCTTCCCGCTCATCGAACCAGCCATTTCACCGACCGGACCATTCCGCTGGTTCGCAAGTAAAGTATCGGTTCTCGCGGTCGTCGGGCTCATCCAGGCCCTGCTCGCCGTGGCGATCATCAAGTACGGACTCGGCATGGAAACGATCGATACGCCGATGTTCATTCTGACAGCGGTCATCACGAGCTATACATTCATCGCACTCGTGCAGCTGTTCGTCTCGGTCTTGAGCGATGCAGGCCGCTTCGTGGCGATCCTCGTGCTCATCATGCAGCTCGTCACAAGCGCCGGAACGTTCCCATTAGAACTCATCCCGGAACCGCTGCAGATTTTCAATAAATTCCTGCCGATGACGTACTCCGTCCAGGCATTCAAAGCATCGATCTCTACAGGAGATATGAATCATCTCTGGGCATCGAATGGTGTACTTCTTGGCTTCATGGTCGTCTGCCTCGCGCTGACAGCCGGATATTTCGCTTTGCTGTTCAGCAAACGATATTCGAAAAAACAGGAAGTTGCAGAAGCATAATGTGGATAAGAAAGGGCCGTCAGACTAAATATTTGGCGGCCTTTTCTGTGGATAAAAAAATAATTTCAGAAGTTATCGACAATTATGGATGGAGTTATACCCAGTCGGGGGATGAATGACTGGTTATCCACAGATATCTGGAGGGTGCAGAGAGACGGGATGCGTGTTATCAACAGGGGAGTGACGGATGCGCGCGCTCGCGCTTGGAATAGGCGCGTTCCCGGGAGAATACGCGCGCTCGGCAGTGAAATACGCGTCATCAGAGAAATACGCGCGTTCCCGCCGGGTTTGCGCGCGCTCGCGCCAGGAATAGGCGCGTTCCCGTGAGAATGCGCGCGCTCGGCAGTGAAATGCGCGTCATCAGAGAAATACGCGCGTTCCCGCCGGATTTGCGCGCACTCGCACTTGGAATAGGCGCGTTCCCGTGAGAATGCGCGCGCTCGGCAGTGAAATACGCGTCATCAGAAATATACGCGCGTTCCCGCCGGATTTGCGCGCGCTTGCGCCAGGAATAGGCGCGTTCCCGGGAGAATACGCGCGCTCGGCAGTGAAATACGCGTCATCAGAAAAATACGCGCGTTCCCTCCGGATTTGCGCGCACTCGCGCCAGGAATAGGCGCGTTCCCGTGAGAATGCGCGCGCTCGGCAATGAAATACGTAACTTCAGGGAAATACGCGCCTCCGCCCCCGGGACAGCCACGCAAAAAAACCGGTCCATGAGAATCTCTCATGGACCGGTTTCCATATCAGGAGCCGACAAAATCGCCGCCGTCGACGTGGATCGTCTGGCCGGTCATGTAGCTGGAGTCGGATGACGCCAGGAACACATAAGCCGGTGCGTTTTCGGCGGGTTCGCCGCGCCGTTTCATTGGCGTGTCGCTGCCGTGCGCTTCGACGGTTTTGGCATCGAACGTCGCAGGGATGAGCGGTGTCCAGATCGGTCCAGGCGCAACTGCGTTCACCCGGATCTTCTTCTCTGCCAAGTTGAGCGCGAGGGAACGGGTGAACGATGTGATCGCCCCTTTCGTCGCCGAATAATCGAGCAGTCCGGGAGAGCCGTTATACGCCGTCACGGAGGACGTGTTCACAATCGATGCGCCTTCCTGCAGATGGGGGAGCGCCGCACGAGTCATGTAGAACAATCCAAAGAAATTCGTGTCGAACGTTTCCCGCAGCTGATCGCCGGAAATATCAAGAAGCGACTGTTGTGGGAACTGCTTGCCTGCATTGTTGACGAGTACGTCGAGTCCGCCGAGTTCCTTGAGGACTTCCTCGACGAGCGTTTCGCAGTTTTCCTCTTCGCTGATGTCGATCCGGCGCTTGAATGCTTTTCTGCCATACTGTTCGATGAGCTGGACGGTCTTATCTGCGTCCACATCTTCGTCTTCACTCAAGTAGGCGATGGCAACGTCTGCGCCTTCTTTTGCAAAAGCTACCGCCACAGCGCGTCCTATTCCGCTGTCGCCTCCGGTGATGAGCGCTTTTTTGCCATTCAGCTTTCCGGAGCCTTTGTAGTTTTCATCATCATAGATCGGCTGGGGTGACATTTCGGCTTCGACGCCGGGCTGCTGCTCCTGCGTCTGCGGTTTCACTTGTTCGTCAATCTTTTCGTATTTGTTTTCCGACATGGGTAAAACCCTCCTTACCGGTTATCTAATCCGAGTATTCCCGACTGTCCGCCGTGCAAACATGGGGCGTTTCCAACTATACTTATAGGGAAGCAGAGTACTATATGAAAGCTTCCGACTGGAGGTCTGTCGAATGAATACCCGAACTGTACCCTGGCAGCGTCTGCAGCTGCCGGCTGCCGCTGTCATCTGGCTGTCGACGGCATCCATCCTGCTCGGTTTCCAGACGGAGACGCGGCTGATTCCGATCGCCGTACTGCTAGCCGGCTGTGCCGTGCTGTTTTTCTCCGTTGCCGACAGGACCGCTTTTTTCCTGTATATCCTGTTCACTTTGGTGACAGTCTTCTATTTCCTGTACTTGGCCTTTGCGGATGGATGGTCACCCGGCGAGCAGGCGATCGGCATCGGTCTCCACTTCGTGTTTCTGCTTCATCTGTTCGCCCTGTATAGTCTCGCGAAGTATGTGTTCTCCTACCGCAAAGAGAATGCGGCGCTGAAAGCACGGGTGGAAGAGCTCCGTGAATTCATCTCCGAACAGGGGGTGTTGACGAAACGGGAGTTCGAGAAACAGGCGACACTTGTCCTGTCTTCGATGGCGCGGCACAAAGAGCAAGGCTATTTCCTGAAGGCCGATCTGTCAGCGCTGCGGAAAAGCGCACGCAAACAGGCAGTGCTTGCTGCTTCTGCGGCCATTTACGGTACGCTCCGCAAGCAGTACGACCTGGTAGGACAATGGGACGGTACAACGCTTGTCGTCGTGCTCCAAAATGTCGGCGAGGAAGGGTCTTCCATCGTCGAAGGCCGGCTGCAGGAAGCGCTGGCGCGGCAGCTCGAGCAAGAAGCACTCACAGCGATCCGCTGGGAATCCCGCCGCATCGACGGGCAGCGATCGATCGGTGAAATGCTGGTGATCACATGAGCAGACGGTTTATCGTCCTCTTGGTCACTGCGGTCATATTCATTGGACTGCTCGTGTTCGCCGCGATCTACAACGTCAAGCTGCTGCTGTTCCTGACGACTGCCCTGTTCCTGACACTGCTTGCCTACTATTCTCTGCTGACAGTGGCGGGTCTCTATAATCGGCTGAAACGGACGCAGATCCCCAAGCTGGATCAGTACCCGAGTGTCGACATCCTGATCCCTGCGCATAACGAGGGCGTGGTCATCAAGGACACACTTGAAGCGATGACGGCGCTCGTCTACCCGGGAGACCTGCAGATTTACGTGCTGAACGACAATTCGGCAGATGAAACCGGCGAGATTGCCGCGGATTTTGCCGCGACGTTCCGCAATGTCCACCATATCGAAGTGCCGCCGGGGGAGCCGAAAGGGAAGTCCCGCGTGTTGAACTATGGCCTGAGCATTTCATCCGGCGCTTATTATTGTGTGTATGACGCGGACAATCAGCCTGATCCAAAAGCACTCATTCAGCTGGTTGCCGTCGCGGAGACCCATGAGCGGTCCGCCGGCGCGGTCGGGTATGTCAGGACGGTCAACGAACAGGCAAACTGGCTGACACGGATGATTTCGATCGAGTTCCAAGTGTTCCAGCTGCTCATGCAGTCGGGCCGCTGGCAGCTGTTCAAGACCGGATCGCTGACGGGGACGAATATGCTCGTCAAACGGTCCGTCATCGAGGAACTCGGCGGATACGATCCGTACGCGATCGCAGAAGACGCGGAACTTACGCTGCGGATCACGAAAGCGGGCTACTACTTGCCGATCGTCCCGGACTCTATCACGTGGGAACAGGAACCCGAAACGCTCGGCGTCTACTTGAAACAGCGGACCCGCTGGCTGCAGGGAAATCTGTACATTGTCGAGAAGACACTGACGGAACCGGGCTATTTCAAGGGGAAGCTGCTCGTCCATTCCATCCATCAGCTGCTCGTGTACGTGGTCTTCTGGTTATTCCTCATCATTTCATACGTCTGGTTCGCTCTCGGGATACTCGATATCTTCTATATTGAGTATACGTATCCACTGCTGTTCATCTGGTATTTGGCGTACATCGTCTACACGACACAACTATTTGCGGCTCAGGCGACGCAGCGGACGTTCACCCCGCTCAACGTGTTCATCAGCGTCATCATGTATTTCACCTATGCCCAGCTGTTTTCGTATTTGTTCGTGCGGAGCCTTATTTTGTACGTCCAGGCGAAGAAAAACCGGCAGATCATCGGGTGGGATAAAACCGAGCGATTCAAACAAAAGTGAATGCCAAAAAGAGCGCAGCCTGCAGAGGCGCGCTCTTTTCTCATTCTTAAATAGGGAGTTCTTCAGCACGGACAGGCGCACCGATATAATAGCCTTGCACGGCATCGATGCCCATCGAGACGAGCAGGTCGAACTGTGCTTCGGTCTCGACGCCTTCTGCAATCGTGTACAAGCCCATCGTCTTGCTGAACTGGATCATCCCTTCGACAAGCTGCTGTGTCTTCGGGTGGGTCAGCAGGCTGGTCATGTACACTTTGTCGATCTTCACTTTGGTTATCGGCAAGTGCTGCATATAACGGAATGACGCATACCCTGTGCCGAAATCATCCAAGGTGAAATTTACACCAGCGTCCTGCAATTCCTTCATCTGCTGGATGATCGACTGTTCCTCCTCGGCTTGGAAGGCGAATTTCTCGGTGATTTCCAGCTCCAGCTGGCCGGGGCGGCAGGACGCAGCCTGCAGGATACCGAGGATCTTGTCCTTCATCGGCTGGTTGGAGAACTCGCGTACGGACGTGTTCACCGACACATGGTGACTGCCGTCTTTCGCTTCCAGCTGCACGGCGAGC
Source organism: Sporosarcina sp. (assembly GCA_032099885.1). Taxonomy (GTDB): domain Bacteria; phylum Bacillota; class Bacilli; order Bacillales_A; family Planococcaceae; genus Sporosarcina. Next base: position 73,487 of record DAMDKL010000009.1, on the reverse strand, counting down.
TGGGCGGCTTCCATTAGGACATACCCGCCGATGTTGGCGATCAGCCCGTTCGATTCCGCAATCGGGATCAGCTCATCCGGCGATACCGTGCCGAGTTCGTCATCTTCCCAGCGGACGAGTGCTTCGTAGACCGTCACTTGTTTTGCAGCCACGTCGTACTGCGGCTGGTACACGACTTCCAGCGCGTTGCGGTCAAGCGCCGTCAGCAGTTTCCGGTTGATAAGCGATCGTCGGTTCAGCACTTTGTGTGAAGCGGCCGACAGGGAGATGATCTTGCCGCCGCCCTGCTGCCGTACTTCGTCCAGTGTCATGGCGGCGGCTTCCAGCAGGTTCGCATAGCTGTTCTGGTCTTCCGGATAGCGGGCAATGCCGCCGCTGATCGACAGCGGCAGTGCCTCGCTGCCGATATAGAGCGGCTGCTGTTCCAGGAAATCGAGGAAGCCCTGGACGTACCAGTCGCCAAACGGTGTCAAGATGACGAACTGGCTGCTGCCGATCCGGGCGATCGGATTGTCTTGGAAATAGCGTTTCATACGGTTCGCGAACGCCTGGGTCAGCTCCGTTTCGTCGGTCCCGTTCTGCAGTTCTTTCAAAGTATAGTAATGATCGATGGATAAATAGACGAACGAAAAACTTTTATCTTCCTGTATCATTTCGTTCACGAGTGCTTCCAGTTTGTGGCGGCTCATCAGCCCCGTTTCGATGTCGATGAAGGCGATCTGCTCGAGCCGCTCCTTCGTCTGGATGTCCTCAGTGATGTCCAGTTCGAGGAAAAGGGCCTGGTCGAACACACCGTCCGCATCCATCGTCGGCACGGCCAGCAGGTTCGTGAAATACGTTTCCCCTGTCCGTTTCTGTTTCTGTGCCGTCCCGAACCATGTTTTGCCGGCCTGGAGCTGCTCCCAAATCGTATGGACGGTCCCTTGAGCCTGTTCGGAGTCGTCGAACAGCTGCCAGATCGTTTTTCCGAGCACCCGTTTCGGTGTCCAGTTGCTAACGTTCAGAAAGTTTTTATTTACTGAAATGACGAGACCTTCCGCGTCGGTTTGAGTTACCATATAATAATGATCGAGACTGCGACGAATGTCCGGCATGCCGGTTGCAGTCTGTTCGTGTAAAGTGGTCATGGAAGTTCTCCTCTCGACTAGTTCATAAGACTAGTATATAGGAGAATCCCGAACTTTTCACCTATAATCAATAATTTCAGCAAGTATTTTAGTTGTAATCAAATCCGTATGGGAGTGAAGGTGATCAGATGGGACGGGTAAAAGGGCTTGTCATGATAATCAGCGGAGCTGCTCTTTGGGGGCTTTCCGGCCCGATGATGGAGTGGACACTTGAAAACAGCGGCATGTCCGTGTCATTTCTGCTGACGCTCCGACTGTTAATAGCCGGATTGCTGCTAATTGCCTATTTGAGAGCAAAAGGCAAGCCGGTGATGCGGCCGTGGCGGCAGAAAGTATGGGCACGGCAGCTAGTTATCTTCGGGGTGGCAGGGATGCTCGGTGTCCAGTTCTCATTCACGTCGGCGATATCCGAGAGCAACGCCGTGCTTGCGACCTTGTTCCAGTTCCTGTCGCCGATCTATGTCATCCTGTTCGTTTCCGTGCGCCAGCGGTTCGTACCGCCAATCGCTCAGATTGCAGGGATGATCGTCACGCTCGGCGGGCTGTTCCTGCTGCTGACAAACGGCTCGCTGTCCGGCTTCAGCATGACGCCGGCCGCCGTGTTCTGGGGAGTGGCGGTCGGCTTCGCGTTCACATTCTACACGCTGTATCCCGTCCGGCTGATGCAGGAGTGGGGTGTGCTGCTGTCGATCGGCTGGGCAATGGTCGTCGGGGGGGCAGCACTGTTCATCACCAATCCGCTCCGTCTGTTCCGCGAACTGCAGTTTCTCATCGACTGGCAGGTCGCGGGGATGCTCGCCGGTGTCATTATCGTCGGTACGCTCGCGTTCCTCCTGTTCCTCGGCAGCATGAAGTACATCACGCCGATCGAAACTAGTATCCTTTCGAGCTTCGAACCGCTGACCGCGATGATCGTGTCGGTCATCTGGTTCGGCGCGATGCTCGGGGCCTGGCAGCTCACTGGGGCGATCGTCATGCTGCTCGGCGTGACGGGCATTTCCGTCGCGGGCGGCAAAACGAAGGAAGACAATGCATGATCTGATGGACGCTCCCTGCTGCGGGGGCGTTTTTGCATTCTCTGACTCTCGCAGCGGCCGTTACACTTGGGTCAGACAATTCAGTTCACTCTCTATACACTGACCTTCCGATGTGGCATACTAATGACACCTAACTAATTCGTTTAGCGAAACATTTCAGGAAGGACGATGGACGTGAAAACAGTATTCTCCTTTGCAAAACCCTACAAATGGCCGATCGTCATTGCAATCGCAATGATGCTCGTGGAACTGGCAGTCGAGCTTGTGCAGCCGCTGCTGATTGCAAAAATCATCGATGACGGCATTACGGCAGGCGACCGGCAGACGATCATTGTGTTCGGAATCGCCATGCTCGGCCTGGCGCTCCTCGCCTTCGCCGCAGGGATCACCAACTCGTATTTTGCCGCCCATGCCGCACAAGGCTTCGGCTACGACATCCGCCAGGCACTGTTCCGGCGCATTCAGTCGTTCTCGATGGCGACGTTCCTTCGATTCCCGTCCTCGTCACTCATCACCCGGCTGACGAGTGATGTGACGATGGCGCAGAACATCCTGTTCATGGGTGTGCGTTTCCTTCTCCGCGCCCCGCTGCTCGTCATCGGAAGTCTCATCATGGCGCTGTTCGTGAATGCGAAACTCGCCGCATTCCTTGTAATCGGCGTCCCGTTCCTCCTCGTCTTCCTGTTCGTCATGGCGAGGAAAGGGGTCGGCTATTTCGCGGATGTCCAGCGCAGGCTCGACCGGGTGAACCGGGTCAACCAGGAGAACCTCCAGGCCGTCCGGCTCATCAAAGCCTACTTGCGCGGCGCATACGAAAGCAGCCGGTTCGCGAAGACGGCGGATCTGCTGCGTAAGGACACCGTCAAAGCGTTCCGTATGATGGAACTGATCATGCCGGTGCTGCTGCTGATCATGAACGGCAGCCTCATGCTCGTCCTCTGGTTCGGCGTCGGGACGGTCCGCGCCGGAGATGCACAAGTCGGGGAGATCGTCGCGATCGTCAACTACGCATTCCGCATCACCGGCGGCTTCTCGATGTTCTCCTTCATGATCATCGCTTTCTCCCGGGCGCAGGCCTCGTCGGTCCGGATGGAGGAAGTGCTGCTTGCGGAAGACGATGAAGAAGAAGAGACCGTTCCACAGCAGGAGGGCAGCTCAGAATTGAAGCAGGGCGCCCTTACATTCGACCACGTGTCGTTCCATTACCCGGGGCATGAGGAAAACGTGCTGAAAGACGTGTCGTTCGACATCCGGCCCGGTCAGAAGATCGCCGTGATGGGAGCGACCGGGTCCGGGAAATCGACGATGCTCAACCTGATCCCGCGGATATTTACCGCAACGTCCGGCCGTATCCTGCTCGACGGGAAGGACATTCGCGACTGGCCGCTCGAAGAACTGAGGAATGCAATCGGGCTCGTGCCGCAGCAATCCGTCCTGTTCACCGGGACGATCCGGGAAAATCTCGCATGGGGGGACCCGGACGCGCGGGCGGATGAGCTGGAAGCCGCCGCTGAAAAGGCGCAAATCCACTCGTCGATCCTCCGGTTCCCGGCAAACTACGATACGCGGGTCGGACAGAAAGGGGTCAACCTGTCAGGCGGCCAGAAACAGCGCCTGTCCATCGCCCGCGCACTCGTCCGCAAGCCGGCCATTCTGCTGCTCGATGACAGTACGAGCGCGCTCGATGTGAAGACGGAGAATGCCCTCTGGGAAGCGCTTGAAGACGAACGGTCCACGATGATCGTCATCACGCAGAAGATCCATACAGCACAAGGGGCGGATAAGATCCTCCTGATGGATGAAGGAGAGGTCTCGGCATATGGCACCCATGACGAACTGATGGAGCAATCGATGCTCTACCGCAAAATTGCCGAGTCCCAATTGGAAGAGGAGGTGGAGGACAGTGGTCAACAGCTTGAAGAAACCCTTCGGTTACGAACCGATTCTTAACAAGGAAGACTTGAAGAAAGGGGCGAAACGGCCGCGTGAGGAAGTCGGCGACTGGAAGAAAGCGCTGCTGAACATCTGGCGGCTCGTCGACGAACAGCGCGGCCTGCTGATCACGGTGCTCGCCCTCGTCCTCGCCAGTTCGGTGCTGACACTGCTCGGCCCGTTCCTGATCGGGAAGACGATCGATAACTTCATCATCCCGATGAAAACCGCAGGGCTCGGCAAGCAGATCGGCCTCCTGCTCGCCATCTACGCAGGCGCGTCGCTGACGATGTATCTCCAGAACTTCTGGATGGTCGGTATTGCGCAGAACACCGTTTTTAAGCTGCGTTCCGGACTGTTCAGCCATATGCAGAAACTGCCGGTATCATTCTTCGACAGACGCCAGCACGGCGAGCTGATGAGCCGGATGACGAATGATATCGAAAATATCAGCCAGACGCTGAACTCGTCATTCATCCAAGTGTTCTCGAGTGTCCTTACGCTCGGCGGGACACTTGCGGTTATGCTGTCCCTCAGTCCGTTCCTGACATTGATGACGATGATCATCGTACCGATCATGTTCATCGCCATGCGCTGGATCACCCGCCGCACCGGCATCCTGTTCAAACAGCAGCAGCGCGCAATCGGGGAGATGAACGGCATGATCGAAGAGACGATTTCCGGCCAGCGGATCGTCAAGGCGTTCTCTCAGGAAGAGCGCATGAAGGAGGAATTCGCGGAGAAGAGCGGCAAACTGCGGAACACGGCGTTCTGGGCGCTGACGTATTCCGGGTTCATCCCGAAAGTGATGAACATGCTGAACAACCTCGGCTTCGCGATCGTCGCCGGCATCGGCGGCCTTCTTGCCTTGCGCGGCGACGGTATCGTTACAGTCGGGACGATCGTCATCTTCGCAGAATACGCCCGCCAGTTCACGCGGCCGCTCAATGACCTGGCCAACCAGTTCAACACGGTGCTGTCCGCGATCGCGGGGGCGGAACGCGTCTTCTCGATCATGAACGAAGCACCGGAGGAGGATGCAGCGGAAGGCAACGGCGACATCCGGCTGAAAGGCGACGTCGAGTTCGATCATGTGTCGTTCGGGTATGCGACGGAGACGGATGGCTATACGATCGAGGACCTTTCGCTGCACGTGAAAGAAGGCGAGACCGCCGCGCTGCTCGGTGCGACGGGCGCAGGCAAGACGACGATCGTGCAGCTTCTCGCCCGGTTCTATGAAGCGGACAAAGGGACGATCCGGATCGACGGAATCCCGATCGGCGAACTGCCGCGGCGGGTACTCCGCAGCCAGACGGCATTCGTGCTGCAAGATCCGTTCCTGTTCGAAGCAACGGTCCGCGAAAATATCAGATATGGCCGGCTTGACGCGACCGATGAAGAAATCGAAGCGGCCGCACGGAAGGCGAACGCCCACGACTTCATCGAGCGGCTCGAAGAAGGATACGACACCCTGCTGACGGCAGACGGCAGCGAAATCTCCCAGGGGCAGAAGCAGCTTCTGTCGATCGCCCGTGCATTCGTCGCGGACCCGGTCATCCTGCTGCTCGACGAAGCGACGAGCAGCATCGATACCGTGACCGAGCTCGAGATCCAAGCGGCGCTCGAAACACTCATGGAGGGCCGCACGAGCTTCGTCATCGCCCACCGGCTGAACACGGTGAAAAAAGCGGATACGATCTACGTGCTCGACCAGGGCAGGCTGATCGAGTCCGGCAGCCAGCAGAAGCTGATCGCGGAGCAGGGGATTTATTACAACATGCTGATGCAGTCGAAATTGTAGGACGCGGGGGGAAGGCGCGGGGTTATGAGCGGTTTTGGGGATTTATGAGCGGTATTTGGGATTTATGAGCGGTATTTGGGATTTATGAGCGGTATTTGGGATTTATGAGCGGTATT
>DAMDKL010000009.1:37219-67374 GCA_032099885.1 Sporosarcina sp. | reverse complement strand
GATTTATGAGCGGTATTCGTGATTTATGAGCGGTATTCGTGATTTATGAGCGGTATTCGTGATTTATGAGCGGTATTCGTGATTTATGAGCGGTTTCCGTGATTTATGAGCGGTATTCGTGATTTATGAGCGGTTTCCCGTGATTTATGAGCGGTTTCCCGTGATTTATGAGCGTTTCCCGTAATTTATGAGCGCTCCCCGCGCTTCATGATCACTTTCCCGGATGCAGGAGCGACATTTCCGCCGCTACCGTCCCGCGCAACACAAAAAACCACCGGACCCGGTGGTTTTTTCATCACTTTTCATCTTTGTAATTCAAGGTTTTACCGTCATCGAACTTGACGTCGAGCTTGAACTTCGAATATTCGTCGAGCTGGAAATACTCGAGGATCTTATCGCGTGCTTCTTCGCCGGACATGTTGCTCTCCAGGTTCGTCGCGATGAACATCTTGTCAAGCTCATCCATGGCTTTCTGCCCTTTCAAGTCGAGGTTCGTCTGCTTGTTTTCATACTCCGGCTCGAAATCCTTCTCGACTTTGTATTCGGCGTCCACGGCATCTTCGCCGTTCGTGTCGATTTCAAGGTTGAAGTCGTTGAAGCCGTATGCGTCGCCGGTATCACGGTCGCCGCCTTCCTTTTCGTCCGTTGTGATGATGTCGGCTTCATCTCGGTTGTCGTTGTCCGCCTCTTTGCTCGCGTTGCCGCAGCCTCCGGCGACGAGCATCCCTGCAAACAGAACTGTTCCCATCGTCATGAGTTTTTTCACCATGCCACGTCCTTTCTGAAGTGATCCGATTGTCTGGTAGTACTACTCTACCTGTTTTCGACCGGATTTAAACAGACGGGACAAAGGCTACCACTTGGCTGTGAAAGCTTCACACGAACCGAGCAGTCGGCGGACGAGCAGCCGCTCCCCTGAATCGAGCCGGACCGTTCCGTTGAAATAGCCGAATACCTGCGTGAAGTCTGCTTTCACCCCGCGTCTGCGGGCGGCCGCATCCCGTTCGAAGAAAGGTGTGAAGGTGAGGTCCACACAATCGGTGAACTTAGTATGGATGGTCCATCGCTCTCTCATGCGTTCGGGATTGAAGGAAAACAGTACATCTTCATGGATTTTCGTCATCACCCCGTCGACGATGACCGCGTTTTCCGTCATGCCGGTGCCGTCCGTCCAGCACCCGCCGAAGTTGAGGCCAATCCTGCGCCCGCCGGAACGCTGGGATGCCATCGCCCACTGCCACTCGGTGCTGCGCGGCCAGACGCCGCGCGTATAGTTGTACACCGTGAAGCTGTAGTCAGGGTTGAATTCATAGCGCTTCCTGCCGATCTGCAGAAAACCCGACGTCGGCAGGATATGATGTTTTGCCGTAAATTGGAACACATGACGGTTTTTCGGGATGACGACGTTGATGGAATCGTCTTCTTCGGGATGCGTGATCAAAAAGTCGGCGTGGAGTGTTTCGTTATCAAAATCGGCGATGGACACATACAGATGGGTCTTCCTGTCTTCCTGGACGACATGCAGGGACAGGCGGCTGTCCTCGAACTTCAAGTTTGCCAGTACATCCTCCGGCATCTTAACATACCGCGCAAACGGCAGCGCAATCCGCTTCTCGAAAAATCGCTCCGTTTCATAATCGAGGAAATAGACGAGGCAGACCGCACCGATATCGAAATGGGCAACTGTCGCAGTGAACAGTACCTCTTCACCGTACATCGTCCACGTATTCCATTTTTTCTTGTGGGGAAATTGGCCTCTGAGGTTGCTTTGGATGATCGGCTGTGCTGCAAAACCGATCGCTTCAGGATTCAGCAGTCCCTTCGTATCACAAAGCAGGACCGGGTCGGTCAATTCACGTTCTGCATGCTGCATATGCCGTCCTCCTGACAGTTGTCTTTTCTCGTCCTTCTTGGTATACTTCTAATTGTAGCAGATTTGCACAAAATTTACGCACTGGAATGTGCGTGATTTCAATCTTACTCGGGGCATTAGTTCAGCGGGAGAATACTTCGCTGGCAGCGAAGGGGTCACCGGTTCGAATCCGGTATGCTCCATATTTCATTAATTAGGAAAGCGTCCGCCATGTGCGGGCGTTTTTTTGTTTGGCATGGATAGCCAGGCGACCGCATAGTGTTCTCTGGAGGGGGCGAAAACATGTATGACCGCGAAGCTGCCGTCTGGTATGCCGATCGGTGGTGGGATGGGCGCAATCCGGCGTACCCGTCATTCGACGTCGATTGCACGAATTACATTTCGCAGTGCTTGCGGGCGGGCGGCGCGCCGATGCACGGCAGTCCGGCACGGGACCGCGGCTGGTGGATCACGGGTGACAACTGGAGTTTCAGCTGGTCTGTTGCGCACTCGCTGCGCTGGTATTTGGCAGGATCGCAACGCGGACTGACCGCCGTCCAGGTCGCATCGGCGGAAGAGCTTGAACTCGGCGACGTCATCTTATATGATTTCCAAGGAGACGGCCGGTTCGATCATTCGACGATTGTTACGGCGAAAGACGGAGCCTCGCCGCTCGTCAATGCGCATACGTACGATGTCAAACAGCGCAGCTGGGACTATAAGGATTCGTATGCCTACCGGCCGAACGCGAAATATATCTTCTTCCATATTAATGATCGGTTCTCCTGAGACTTCCCAAACCTGCCGAAATTCGAAAAAGACCCTCCAGTTGTTGTATACTGGGGAGTATCAACACTAAAGGGGATACCAACATGGATGAACAAGCATTGTCTGTAAGAGACGCAATCATTTCCCGCCGCTCCATTAAGAGCTTCAACGGCCAGCCGGTGGAACAGCGTGAAATCACGGATATTCTGGAGGATGCCGTCTGGGCACCGAACCACGGCAACCGCAACCCATGGCGTTTCGTACTTGCGGCGGAGGAGAACTACCAGCAGTTCCTGACTGTGCTGCGTGACTTCGGCATTCCGAAATGGAAAGAGCTGAGCGACGAAACGTTGGAGAAGCAAATGGTCAAGTTCACGAAAGCGAGCGCGGCGCTGTTCGTCATCGTTCCGGAAGACGCGCGTCAGAAACAGCGGCACGAAGATTTCGCTGCAGCGAGTATTCTGATCCAGAACGTCATGCTGCTCGCGTGGGATAAAGGGATCGGCACGTGCTGGAAGACGCCGGGCTTCCTCGACGATCCGAAATTCCGCACACAGCTCGGCGTCCAGCCGGGCGAGCGTATCATCAGCATGCTGCAGTTCGGACATTTTGACGAATTACCGAAGGCGAAACCGCGCACGCCGGCGGAAGATCTGATCACCTATTGGCAGGAAGAATCTGCCGAATGACGAAACGCCCTTTTCCGGAAACGGAAGAGGGCGTTTTTGTCATTCCTTTACTTTTTCAGCTGGTCTTTCGTCAGGCCGGACAATTCTTCGTAGTAGTCTCCGAGGACGCGCAGACCTTTGTCGAAGTTTTCCAATGTCAAGTGTTCGTTCGGTCCGTGCAGGTTCTCGGTTTCGAGCCCGAAGCCCATCAGGACGACCGGGAGACCGAGAATGGCATCGAAATCGGCAACGATCGGAATCGACCCGCCGCCGCGTGTGTATACCGTCGGCACTTCGTATACTTTTTCATACGAACGGCTCGCCGCTTCGAGTGCCGGGTGATCGAACGGTGTGATGAATGGGAGCCCTTGGTCGAACGGCGTCACGATGACGGTCACACCTTCCGGCTTATGCTTCTCGACATGGGCTTTCAGTTTGTTGACGATTTCGCCCGGCGTCTGGTCAGGGACGAGACGGCACGTGATCTTCGCACCGGCTTCTGCAGGAAGGACGGTCTTGATGCCTTCGCCGCTGAATCCGCCATAGACGCCGTTCACTTCAAGTGTCGGGCGGGCGGACGTGCGCTCCAGGAACGAATAACCCGGTTCGCCAAACAAGGCAGGCACGCCGAGTTCTTTACGCTGTTCTTCTTCATCGAAATTCAGTTCTTTGTACGCTTGCCGTTCTTCTTCGCTCAGCGGACGCACGTTTTCATAGAAGTCCTCGACGAGGATGGTGCCTTCCTTATCATGGAACGATGCCAGGATTTCCGCGATGGCATGGATCGGGTTCGGCACACCGCCTCCGTACACGCCGGAATGCAGGTCGCTTTTTGCGCCGTGGACATCGATCTGCACGCCGCTCAGGCCGCGCAGTGCATAGCAGATCGCCGGCTGGCCGGGTGCGTACAGCGCTGTATCGGAAATGACGATCGTATCGGCCGCGAGCTTGTCTTTATGGTCTTTGATGAAAGCCACAAGGTTCGGACTGCCGACTTCCTCTTCGCCTTCGATGATGAACTTCACGTTGATGGGCAGTTTGCCGTCCAGCTGCATGAGCGCTTCCACCGCTTTCACGTGCATGAACACCTGACCTTTGTCATCGGTCGCGCCGCGTGCAAACAGTTTGCCTTCACGGATTTCGGGCTCGAATGGGGCGCTGTCCCATAAGTTCAGCGGATCGACAGGCTGGACATCATAGTGTCCATAGATGAGGATCGTCGGCTGGCCTTCTGCATGGAGCCAGTCCGCATAGACGACAGGATGCCCGCCGGTCGGTTCGATCGACACGTTTTCCAGTCCGGATTCTTTCATGGAAGCTGCCAGCCAGTCAGCGGCTTTCGTCATGTCCTCTTTGTGTTCGGAAAGTGCACTGACGCTCGGGATGCTCAAGAATTCCTTCAGTTCGTTCAGATGTGCCTCACGGTGCTGTTCGAAATACGTATTCAATTGTTCCATCGTTGCCATGGAAATCCCCTCATTTCGGTTAAAGTTGCAGCAGGACGGGAATAGCAGGAACAGTTCCCGCACCTGCCTGACCGCATGCCCGGGCGTCGCTGCGTTTTCTTGCGGGACCCCGGGCATGCGGTGCTGATTCCTCAAGTATAGCAGAGTTTCTGTGAATTCTAACAAGACGAGACTTCCGCAGCCGTATTCGCCGGGAGCGTATGCTATACTGATGCAACAGCTGGGAAATTCGGATACATAATTAAAAATCGTTCCCCGGTATGCAACCTGGTGTCCATGGCGGACGTCAGCTCTGTATCTCGGAACGGAACAGGAAATTTATCGGGAGGAATCGCTCTTGTTCATCGCACTCGCTTTGTTTTTGCTCATATCATTTTTCTTATCGGGGAGTGAAACTGCACTCACCGCCGTCAACCGGATGAGAATCCAGATGCGTGCTGAGCAAGGGGATCCAAAAGCCATCCGGCTCCGCGCACTCATTTCGAAACCGGACCGGATGATCACGGCGATCCTGGTCGGCAATAATATCGCCAACATCATGATGCCGACCATCATCACGAAGATCGCCATCGACAAAGGGCTGCCGCTCGGACTGATGACCGGTATCCTGACAGTCATCCTGATCATTTTCGGTGAAGTGCTCCCGAAGACGATCGCGGCGACGTTCGCGGAAACGCTTGCGTACACGGTATCGCCGGTCATCTCCGTCTTCGTGAAGCTGATGACGCCGGTGACCGCGCTGCTCGCACTGTTCACGAATCTGTTCATCCGCATCCTGTCGAAAGGGAAAGTGAAAGAGGCGACGCTGACGAAAGAGGATCTGCGTTCGATGGTCGATATCGCCTCTGTCGAAGGGACGTTCCAGCAGGACGAGTCCCTCCGTTTGAAGGGCGTGCTCGATTTCCCGGAGAAGGACGTATCAGACGTCATGGGGACCCACCGGACCGATGTCGTGGCGCTGCCGCTCGAGTCGACATACGAAGAGGTCCGCAGCACGGTCCTTGAATATTTCTACACCCGCTATCCGATCTATGAAGAAAGCATTGATAAGATCATCGGCGTGTTCTATTCGAAGCGGCTGATCGAGTGGTCCATCGAACCCGAGCTGCCGTTCGAAGAAATGATCGACCGGGACCCGCTGTTCGTCGTGCAGACGGCGAGCGTCGAAAAAGTGTTCAAGATGATGCTCGCCCATAAGAAGCACATGGCGATCGTCCTCGACGAATACGGCGGTACACTCGGCATCGTCACCCACGAAGACATCATCGAGGAAATGATCGGCCAGGAGATCGAAGACGAAACCGATGAAGCCGAGGACGCGCTCATCTATGAGCATACGGACGACACGCTCGTCTGCCAGGGGCGTCTGGAGATCGAAGAAGCTGTTGCACTGCTCGGTATCGATCTCCCGACAGAAAACGAGACGATTGGCGGGTTCGCTTTCCAAGAACTCGACCACGTGCCGGATCCCGGCGAGCGGTTTACGTATGGCCCGCTGCTGTTCGAGATCGAGGAAATGGACCGCAACCGGATCGTCCGTCTCAAGATTACGCGCCGTCCCGACGAAGCGGTCGAAGACGAAGCGTAATATTCTCACCTTACACGTTTGTAAGGTAACTGAAAGAAACTCCGATAGTTCGCCCGCCCGTTATCATGCATACTGTAGATAACAGCTAGAACACGGAGGCGTTGGACGATGAACTCGACATTAGACGAACTGCATGAAGAATATGGACGTTACTTATATCATTTGTGTCTGAAGCTGACACGCAATAAAGAAGAAGCCGAAGATCTGATGCAGGACGTCTGGGTGAAAGTCGTCCGTTCGAGCGGCCGCATGGAAGGCGTCGATCGCATGAAAGCGTGGCTGACGACAATTTGCATGAACACATTCCGCGACCGCTACCGGAAAGACGTGCGCCGCAGCAAATATGTCATGAATCAGCCGGACACGCTCGACATCCCGCTGCTCGATCTCGTGCCGAGCGGAAGCCCGCTGCCGGGCGAGCTCGTGGAGCAGCAGGACTTGCGTGCCGCTGTCCGCAGCAAGATCGACCAGCTCGACGGCATCTACAAAACGACAATCGAATATTTCTACGTCAACCAGTATTCGCTTATCGAAATTGCCGAAAAGATGCAAGTGTCGATCGGAACGGTGAAGTCCCGCCTGTTCCGCGCCAAAAAGTACTTGAAAGAATTGCTGACACAAGACCAGACTGTCAGCGATCTGGTCATCGCCTGACCGTCCTTCCTGAAAGACTTTTCTCGTATTCTGCGGGGGAAGTCTTTTTTACTGTGCGTTTGCCGACACCCGCGAACGGGAATGTGTCAGTGATGGATAGGACGCGAGGAGGAGCACGATGGCGAAGAAAGGGAATCGCACGAAAAAGAAGAAACGGCTGTCGCGCACGACGCGAACGATCTTGTGGAGCGCTCTTGCGGTGTTCCTCGTCATCTACGCAGCCGAAATCATTTATCATACATACAAACCGCTGCCGGAAGGCGTGGACTATGCAGGGGCGATCCACCGGACGGACGACATAGAAATGTTCACAGACCTGACCTATGCCCAAGATAAAAAAGGGAACGGGATGCAGCACGAACTTAACATATTTGAAGAAGTCTATTCGATGATCGACGAGGCGGAAGACTTTATCATCCTCGATTTCTTCCTGATGGATCATTATTCCGATGAAGATCTCGAGTTCCCGAAGATTGCTGAGACGCTGACACAGAAACTGGTAGAGAAGAAACGGGCGAATCCTGAACTGCCGATCGTCTTTGTCACCGACCCCGTGAATACCGGATACGGATCCTATCCGTCAAAGTGGTTTTCGGAATTGGAGGATGCCGGTGTCGAAGTCGTCATAACAGACTTGGAGCCACTGCGGGATTCCATGCCGCTCTATTCGGGGCTCTACCGCACGATTTTCCGTTGGGGGGACATCGGCGGCAAGGGCTGGATCCCAAACGCCATGGCTTCGGAAGCACCAAAATTCCGGCTCGCTTCCTATGTGGAACTGCTCAATGTGAAGTCGAACCACCGTAAAATGATTGCCACAGAGAAGGCAGGACTCGTCACGTCAGGCAACCCGCATGACGCGAGCGGCTTTCATGGGAATGTGGCGTTCAAAGTGCACGGCCCGATCATCAACGACATGATCGCCGCTGAGGAAGCGGTTGTCAACTATACGAAAGGCGAGTCGGGGCAGACGCTGCCGCGTGTGAAGGCGGAGGAGCCGGAAGACGGGGAATACGCCATTCAGTATTTGACGGAGAAGAAAGTGAAAGACATTCTTATGAGTGAACTGACTGCCGCCCGAAAAGGCGACCGGATCCGTATGGCGATGTTTTTCATCGCAGAGCCGGACGTCGTCAAGGAAGTGACCGAAGCAGCAAAGCGGGGCGTAGAGGTCAAACTGATCCTGGACCCGAACAAAAACTCGTTTGGTAACGAGAAATCCGGGCTGCCGAACCGGCCTGTCGTGCAAAAACTGATCGAGGACAGCGGCGGTCGGATCGACGTGCGCTGGTACAATACGGTTGTCGGGCAGTTCCATACGAAACTCGTCATGGTAGAGCGCGCAGGAGAAGTCCACGTGCTGAACGGCTCTGCCAACCTCACTGAGCGGACACTCGACAACTACAACTTGGAGAACGATCTGTATGTCATCGCGCCTTCCGACAGCAAGCTGGCCAACGAGCTTGATGCCTACTTTACACGGCTGTGGGATAACGACGATGCATTATACACACTCAATATCGAAGACTACCAGAGCAGCCTGACCAAACCGCAGCGCATCATCTACGCCCTGCAGGAATGGCTGAAGCTGACATCCTATTGAATGAATGAAAAGAACCTCTTGCCATAGTGACAGGCAAGAGGTTTTGACGTAATCAGGAAAATTCAGCAAGCTGGCGGTTCAGATCTGCGAGCCGTTCTTCCATTCTGGCAAGCCGCGCTTCCGCTTTTTGAACAGAATCGCCGTGCCCGGTCGATTCGAGCTTCTCGATATCTCCCTGAAGGCTGATGTAGTCCATCTTCAGTTCTGCGATTTCCAATTCGATCTGTGATTTTGTCATGGGTTTCCTGCCTCCTGGTTCGGTTTCCTTCAGTTTACCACATCAGGGACCGGCTTTCCGGGGACAGAACGTTTCGGATGGTCGAGCAAATACCGTACGGTTTCGAATACACTGTCCGCGTCTTCGCCGAGCGGCAGGGCAAGCTGACGATCGATGTCGCGCTGACGAAGTGAGTCATGCAGGAGCGGCTCCATGATGGCATTGAGCAGATTCGACTGCTTCACTTTGCGGCCGAGTCCGAGATGTGTGAATCCATCACGGTCAGATGGGAACTGCAGGTCGGATTCGAATGCACTTTGTGCCAGGACGATGCACGGCACCCCGATACTCGCAGCCTCGTACGGCATGTAGCCGCCCCCGCACAGTACGATATCCGCTTCTGCCGCGAGACTCAGAAAATCGTGGGGCGCTTTTTTTACGGCTGTATTGCGCCGGCTGAGCGCCATCATGCGGAGCGAACTCGCATCATGGGCGTAAGACGGCCCGAGCAGAATAGTCACGTTGAGTGGAATCTGGAGGTTCATGACGTGGCGGAGCGCGCGAAACGTCAGGTTGCCGGGATCGGATTCGCCGAACGCGATCAGCAGACGGGGCGGATCGCCGGCCGTCTGCTGCTCCCGCTGCCGCCGCAAGTCCTCAGCACGCGGATCGGTCAGGAACGTTTTGATGCCAGTTTTATAAGTATCGGTCACATTCGTGTCGAATTCTCCATATAATGTCTGGATTACGAAATCGGCAGCCTGTCCGCCTTCACCGAAGTCGTCGAAATGGAGGAGGGACGGCACAAGCTTCTGCACAGCCTCCGCTTCCTCTCTCGATGTGCTGCCGCTGTCGCGGATGAGCAGGTCAGGCTTCAGGAATGCAAGCGTACTCATCAGGTCGCGGTGAGTGACAGCCTGGACACACTGGTATTCATCAGGAATCGGAAGACCAGCTTGGGTGATGAATACTGCTGTCGCTTCTTCCGAGAGCTCTTCTGCAATCCGGAGTGCCCGCCGCACAGGATATCCGGAGTTCACATCAGTCGATGATAGGTCAAACGCAATCAGCTTCGTCTGTTTCGCTGTAATGGGAATCATCCTTTCTCGCAATCTCTTGCTGTCCACTCTATGAAAAGCGCGACGAAGATATGCAGAGCGCTCAAGTGGATGGAGAACCGCTCAAGTTTGCGTGAACTGCTCAAGCGTGACGGGAAGCGCTCGAGAGAAGGCGGGGAACCACTCAAGCGAGTGTCAGAACAGCTCAAGAATGCCGCAAAACGCTCAAGCATATGCCGGGACCGCTCAAGCACTGGCCAGCAGCGCTCAAGCCACCCGGCAATTCTCGCACTCTATGTAAAACAGTTGTTTCCCTATCCGGATGTGATACACTATAACGAAATTTCAACGCGGAAGGAGTGGCGAAAACCGAATGATTGGATCACTAACGGCCGACCTCATGCTCGTCGTGCTGATCGGCATCCTGTCCCAATGGGTGGCCTGGCGGTTCCGGCTGCCGGCGATTGTCGTCATGGCGATCGCAGGACTTCTCGCAGGACCGGTCTTCGGCTTCATTAATCCGAAAGAATCGATGGGCGATCTGTTCAGCCCGATCATCTCCTTCGCTGTCGCGATCATTTTGTTCGAAGGCAGTCTCAATCTCGACTTCCGGGAGATCAAAGGCTTCAGCAAGCCGCTGACACGCATCGTGACGGCCGGTGCGTTCATCGCGTGGATCGCTGGCTCACTCGCGGCCCATTATTTGGCGGGCCTCTCGTGGGCGGTCGCGTTTGTCATCGGCGGGCTGTTCATCGTCACCGGCCCGACGGTGATTTTACCGATGCTCCGGCAGGCGAAGCTGAAACCGCGCCCTGCGGCACTTCTGAAATGGGAAGGGATCATTGTGGACCCGTTCGGCGCGCTGCTTGCAGTTTTCGCCTTTGAATTCATCAAATTCATGAATGCGCAAGTGACGCTCGGTGCGCTCGGCCTGTTCGCGGCCGCCTCGCTGTTTGCGGTGTTCCTCGGCTGGGCGTCCGCCCGCTTCCTTGGCGCAGCATTCGAAAAAGGCGCAGTTCCGGAGTTCCTGAAAGCGCCCGTGCTGTTCGCGGTCGTCCTGTTCGCATTCGTCGTATCCGACGAAGTCATGCACGAAACCGGCCTGCTCGCCGTCACAGCGATGGGAATTGTCATGGCGAACATGCACCTGACGTCCATCCACGACATCCGTCAGTTCAAAGAAAACATTTCGGTGCTTCTTATATCGGGCATCTTCGTCATGCTGACGGCATCGCTCAACCCGCACGTGCTCATCGAGATTGCGGACTGGCATATTATCCTTTACGTGCTTGCGATGCTGTTCATCGTGCGGCCGCTGTCCATCTGGATTTCGACAATCGGCACCGATCTGACGTACCGGGAGCGGCACCTGATCGGGTGGATCGCCCCGCGCGGCATCGTGGCGCTCACCGTGTCTGGCTATTTTGCGTCGATCCTGCTGGAGAACGGCTACAAAGACGCGGAACTGCTGACGGCGCTGACGTTCGCACTCGTCCTCTCGACCGTCGTCCTGCACGGCTTCTCCATAGGACCGATTGCACGGCGGCTCAACTTGACGACGACCGACGAATCCGGTGTCCTCATCGTCGGCGGTACGAAATTCGGCGCGGAGCTCGCCCGTTCCATCGAAGAGACGGGCAACGAGGTGTTCCTAATCGACAACTCGTGGGCAGGGCTGTCCCATGCACGCAAACTCGGGCTGCCGAGCCACGTAGGGGATATTCTGTCGGAACAGACGGAGTACAATCTCGATCTGACGCCGTACCGCTATATGCTCGCGATGACGAAAGCGGATACGTATAATGCGCACATTTGCGCCGACTTCCTGCACGATGTAGGTCGCGGGAATCTGTTCCAGACGGCATTCCATGTCGGCAAAGGGGTCGAATCGTTCAATGTCACCGGCGGGCAGACACTGTTCACGCCGGCGCTGTCGATCTATGATCTGGAAGAGCGCATGAACCTCGGTCACGTATTCCGCAAGACGGCGCTGTCCAAGCAGTACAGTTACACCCAATACTTGCGGGAGCGCGATGACCGCTCCGTCCTCCTGTACATTTTGCGGGAAGACGGCAGGGTGGAATTCTACACGCCGAACGAAGAACTGCAGGCGTATGCCGGGGACACGGTCGTTGCCCTGTCGCATCCAACGAAACAGATCGAACGGGCCAAAGAACGGATCGCCGAGGAAAAAGGGGAGGATTTTGAGGCGCTGGCGAACGTTGAAAAACGGTTCCGGGAAGAAGCAACCAAGGAAAAACCCCCGCTTCCCGGTGAAGCCCCTCCTCCGATCCAGCTAGACGATCCTGAAGGCGGATCAAGCTGATTTCAAGTCAAGGACCGTGCTTTCTGATAGGATGAAGAAGGAGAAAATTACTAGGGGGTACGGTCATTGTGAAAGTTTTGTTTGTGGACGGGACCATTATCGGCAGCAAAACGGGCGTAGTGCTCGATGCCGTCGAGCAGTACATCGAAGAAACGGGCTGCGGATTTGAAATGGAACGGCTCAGTTTCGCGGATTACGAGCACCAATTCGTCGATGGGCGCCCGGCCGGCCAATACAACGAAGACATGCAGAAGCTTGTCCGCAAGTTCGAAGAAGCGGATGGCTATGTGATTGCAACACCGGTGTTCCAGGGCTCCATCCCCGGTGTGCTGAAAAACGCATTCGACATGCTGCCGCCGCGCACGATGCGCTACAAACCGGTATCGATCGTCGCGAACGGGGGCACCTACCAGCATCATCTCGTCGTCGAGAACCAGATGAAACCGATCCTCGACTACTTCCGGTGCCTCGTGACACCGAACTACGTGTACACGCACCGCGACCATTTCGACGCAGCAGGCACCATCATCGACGGAGACGTCCATGACCGGCTGAAAGAACTCGCCCGCGTCTTCGTGAAATATACGGAAATGGGCAAGTCCTTGACGCATGGCATGCTCGACGAACAATAAGCAGGAAACGCCCGCCCGCACCGGAATTCCGGCCGGCGGGCTTTTTTGGTGGATGAAACCTGAAAAGCATGCGCCGATTGCGTATAATGGACACAACTGAAAGGGGATTCAACATGGCAAAATCACTCGTACTTGCAGAAAAACCATCCGTCGCCCGCGATATCGCCCGCGTGCTCGGCTGTCATAAAAAGGGGAACGGCTTCCTCGAAGGGGACCGGTACATCGTCACATGGGCGCTCGGCCATCTCGTCACGCACGCTGATCCCGAAGGCTACGGAAACGAATACAAAGAGTGGAAGATGGAACACCTTCCGATCATTCCGGAGCCGTTCAAGCTGACACCCATCAAACAGACGACAAAGCAATACAATGCCGTCAAAGCGCTGCTGCGCCGCGATGACGTAAAAGAAGTCATCATCGCGACGGACGCCGGGCGCGAAGGGGAGCTCGTCGCCCGCTGGATCTTGGAGCTTGCGAAAAACCGCAAGTCGATCAAGCGTCTCTGGATTTCATCCGTCACCGACAAGGCCATCAAAGACGGCTTCGCGAACCTGAAAGACGGCAAAGCGTATGACAACCTGTACGAAGCGGCCGCCGCGCGTGCGGAAGCGGACTGGGTCGTCGGCATCAACGCGACCCGTGCGCTCACCGTGAAGCACAACGCCCAGCTGTCGACCGGCCGCGTGCAGACGCCGACACTTGCGATGATCGCGGAACGCGAGAAACAGATCCAGCAGTTCCAGCCGAAACCGTACTGGGGCCTGCAGGCACTGACCGAAGCCGGCCGTTTCACATGGCGCGACGCGAAAGGGCAGACACAAGTGTTCGACGAATCCGTCATCAACCGGAAATTCGGTACACTCGAATCGGTCACGGAAGGCCGGATCACGGACGTCCAGGCGACGCCGAAATCGCAGCCGGCACCGCAATTGTTCGACCTGACCGAACTGCAGAAGGAAGCACACCGCCGCTGGTCGTGGTCCGCGAAGGAAACACTGTCGACTTTGCAGAACCTGTATGAGCGCCACAAAGCGGTGACGTACCCGCGGACGGACTCGAAGCACTTGACCGGTGATATGGAAAGCACGCTGAAAGACCGGATGAAGGCGGTCGAAATCGGACCGTACCGGAAAGCGGTGAACGGGCTGCTGCGGAAAGGCGCGCTCAAGCTACAGAAGGGCGTCATCAACGACAGCAAAGTGTCCGACCACCACGCAATCATTCCGACGGAAGAAAGCCCGTCGCTGCACGCGCTTTCCGACAAGGAAAACCGGCTGTACGACCTTATTGTCAAACGGTTCCTCGCCGTCTTCCATCCGCCGTTCCGCTATGATCAGCTGACGGCCGAACTCGAAGCGGGCGGCGAGACGTTCGCCCTGAAAGGCCGGACGATCACCGACGAAGGCTGGAAAGCGGTCTATTCGACGGATGAAGAAGAAGCGGACACCGACGCACTGCCGGTATTGAAAAAAGGGGAGACGCTGCAGATCCGTGCCTTCAACCGGACGGAAGGCAAGACGAAGCCGCCGGCACGGTTCAATGAAGGGACATTGCTCGCTGCAATGGAAAACCCGGCGCAGTTCATGGCAGGGGAATCCAAAGAGCTCATCAAGACGATCGGGGAAACCGGCGGACTCGGCACCGTGGCGACGCGCGCCGACGTCATCGAGCGGCTGTTCGGCATGTTTGTCATCGAAAAAAGAGGGAATGACATTTACACGACTTCCAAGGGGCGCCAGCTGCTCGAGCTCGTTCCGGAAGACTTGAAATCACCCGCGCTGACGGCGGAATGGGAGAACGACCTGTCCAAGATCGCCGCAGGCAAGCTGAAGAAAGATCAGTTCATCCGCGGCATGATCGACTTCTCGAAAAAGACGATCCGCGATATCCAGGCGGACGACACAAAGTTCAAACACGACAACGTCACCAGCAAGATGTGTCCGGACTGCGGAAAACCGATGCTCGAAGTGAACGGCAAACGCGGTAAGATGCTCGTCTGCCAAGATCGTGAGTGCGGACACCGCCAGACCGTCTCCACCTTAACGAACGCACGATGCCCGAACTGCAAGAAGAAGCTCGAGCTGCGCGGACACGGCGACGGCAAGATCTTCGTCTGCAAATGCGGCTACCGCGAAAAATTGTCTGCGTTCGAAAAACGCCGGGCGCAAAGCACGGGTAAAAAGGCGGATAAGCGCGATGTCCAGAAGTATCTTAAGAAGCAGGATCAGGAAGAACCGGAAAACACCGCAATGGCGGATGCGCTGAAGAAACTATTCGATAAGTAAAAAAAGCTGCCTTCGGCTTACGGAAGGCAATGCACTGCTGGTATATAATGAAACTAACAAAACTCGTCCGGAGGTGAGCGTATGGTATCCATTACAAGTTATCCATCGGTGACCGCACCCATGCAGAACGGCCAGGCCGGCAGACTGCGGGCGGAAACCGCCTATACACGGGACGCCGCCTACGCACGCGGCAACGAAGAGAAACGGGAAGCGGCCGTACGTCACATGCAGTCGGCTGCGGAAACACCAGCGGCGGAACCGTTCCGCAAACTCGGCGCAGGTCAGCTGAAGCAGGTCGCACTGCCGCTCGGTGAAACGCTCGAAGAGACGATCGACAGCTGGCGGAACGTTCGTCGCGAAGCGCTGTCCGCGTCGGAACCGGCAGAGGTGGATCATCAGCTCGCCGCGGCGGCTTCCGCGAAAATCATGGAAGCACAGGCCCAGCTGGCGCTTGAAGACCGTCTCCGATCGGCACAGCTTGCCGAAGCGGCGCTCGAGGAACGGACGGAAGGCACAGCGCCCGCAACTCCTGCAGTGACCGGCGCGGAGCGGGACCTGTATGAACAGGCCGCTGCTGCCTATTCCGTACAGGCGGGGGCACGGGAACAAGGCTACGAAGTCGCCCAGCCCGCGTATTTCCTGACCGCATAAGTGATAGTAAAATCCGGACCCGCCCATTTTGTGGCGGGTCTTTTTGACCGAAGAAAGGGGAAGGAAGGCATGGCGAAAAAGAACAAGCACATCAAAACGAACGCAATCCGCATCTTGGAATCGCTCGGCATCCCGCACGAACTGCTGGAGCGGGATTTATCGGAAGATGCGAACGCAGCGGCGGACGGCGGCGATGAGGCCGACGTCTACAAAACACTTGTCGCGACGGCGGGCCCCGAACGCTATTATGTCTTCGTCATCCCGGTCGTCCGCGAACTCGACTTGAAGAAAGCGGCGCGGGCGGCGGGCGAGAAGAAGATCGAAATGCTCCCACTGAAGCAGCTCACCGCCGTCACCGGCTACATACGCGGCGGCTGTTCCGCCATCGGCATGAAAAAACAGCTCCCCGTCTTTATCGATGAATCCGCTGCCGCCAAGCCGTCTCTGTACGCGAGCGCCGGCAAACCCGGTTTCCAGATGAAACTGAAGCCGGAGGACTACGCCAAAGCGACCGGTGGGGCGTTTGTGGATTTGTGCAAGTGAAAAGGGGCAGGGCTGGTTCAGGTGCTCAAAAATTCGGGGAACCGCTCATAAACTCGGGGAATCGCTCATAAATCGTGAAAAACGCTTATAAACCCAGGGGGATCGCTCATTAATAACGGAAGATGCTCATAAACCTGGGGAACCGCTCATAAATCATGGAAAGCGCTCATAAACCCGGGGAATCGCTCATAAATAACGGAAGATGCTCATAAACCTGGGGCACCGCTCATAAATCGTGAAAAACGCTCATAAAACCGCGGCACCGCTCATAAATCGTGAAAAACGCTCATAAACCAGGAGAATCGCTCATAAATCATGGAAAACGCTCATAAACTCGGGGGGATCGCTCATAAATCACGAAAAACGCTCATAAACCCGCGAAACCGCTCATAAATCTCAATAATCGCTCATAAGCCATGCACACATCCCATCCGCGGCCGGCCCCCGTCCCACTCCGAACCCCCTCCGCGCCAAAGGGGCCTTCTCTCCATTCAAAAGACCTTCAGCTTGTGTGCTTTGCGCGCAAAGCATTTCCTGTGGAGCATGTTTTCCAGGGAGTCAACCACTCCAGTCCGGAAGCAATCGGAAACAGGCAAGCAGGGCCAAAATACCAGCAGGGTCCCCATCCCGCCACTACCGACATATGCTACAATAAACAGAGAAACTTTGCCGGCGCGCAACGCCCGGCGATAGAAAGAAGAATGCATATGCTGACTTTACGTAAATGGAGATGGATCTTTTTCATAGTGGGGCAGATGATTCTCGCCCTCGGCATCGCAATGACCATCAAAGGACAGCTCATCGGCATCGGGCCGTGGGATGTCCTGCACGTTGGACTGTATCAGAAAATCGGGCTGACGATCGGGTCGTGGAGCATTCTTACTGGGCTTATCATCGTTCTCGTGACGGCCGCCGCGCAAAAAAGGTGGCCGAAATACGGTACGTGGCTCAACATGCTGCTGCTCGGCTCGTTCATCGATTTGTTCAACTGGCTGCTGCCGGACGTCGCGACAATTCCCGGCGCTGTCGGAATGTTCGTCGCGGGCGTCGTCATCATGTCGTACGGCATCGGACTCTACGTCTCGCCGAACATGGGCGCTGGGCCGCGGGACAGTCTCATGCTGCTCATCGTGCACAAATTCAATGTGAGCGTCAAAGTCGTCCGGACATCGATCGAAGTCATCGTCGCGCTGCTCGGCTGGGCGCTCGGCGGGCCGGTCGGAATCGGGACGGTCATCATCGCCCTCTTGATCGGGCAGTTCGTCCATTATGCGATGCCTCAATGCCAACGCCTGCTGCTGCGGGCTGCAGGGGAACCGGATGCCGGAGTTCTTCTGTAAGTTACGAATAAGACACAAAGCACAGCCCTCCATCGGCTGTGCTTTTTTCATCCGCCGCCTCATACGCTGGATAGATGAGTATAGAAAGGGTGGTTGCGATGAACGGAACAATTACAGAATCGATGGGAACAGCCTATACAGGGGACGGCATCATCCACAAATACGAGCACTTGATCCGCGAAGCCGGCACGACGGTGTTCGTCAAATCCCCGCCGACGTTCGCCCTGTCCGGCGTACTGAACGACATAGCCGCCCTCTACGTGAAGCGCGGCTTCGACGTCGAGCGGTTCCGCAGTCCGCTGCATATCGAGAAGACAGACGCCATTTACGTCAAAGAAGCCGGCGTGCTCGTTGTATCGGCATCCGGTCCGGTCACGCTGGAACCGGCCGACCTTGGCGGCAGGCACCGCATCATTAGTTTTTACGACGTCTACGACGAAGCCAAACTGCGATCCGTCAATCCATCGGTCGCTGCACTGACCGAAGAGGCGGCGGCTGCGCTCGAAACGGCACTTTCTGCGCTTGCAGAAGCGAAAGCCATCCATGATGAATGGGAAGCCGTCAATATCCGGCGCATGGACTGGCCGGAGCACACACGGATCACCGGATCGCTCGCCGCCGGCCTGTTCGGCACGCTCCGGCTGAACAAAGACGCCGCCGTGACCCACCGGATCGTCGGTTCCCTGTCTGCGAAAGGCGCCTACGATTTCATCCCCTCTATCACGAAATCGGCAAAGCGCCGCATCCTCATCAAGTCCCTGCCCGGAACCGGAAAGTCGACGATGATGAAAGCATTAGCAGCAGAAGCGGAAAAACGGGGGGTCGACACGGAATACGGCTGGTGTGGGCTGGACTCGGGCAGTATCGATGTCATCCAGTTTCCGGAGCTCGGCGTCTGCCTGATCGACGCGACAGAGCCGCACGTCTACGATGTCGAACGGGAAGGGGATGAAATCCTCAATCTCGTAGGATTATGCACGAAAGACGAACTCGCTGAACGCCAGATCGACGGCATCCGGACACGCTACAAAACGACGATCGGCCGAGCGGCGGATGCCATGCATGTGTACGCACGCCAAATGGGACGGATCGACGCTGGGATGGACAGCGCGCTCGATCAGAAAGCGTTTCACGAAAAGTCTCAAGCCCTCATCGGACTGCTCCCGATCTGACGCGCTTCGGTTCCGGGGAAAGGCCGGACTGTGCTACACTAAGAGCATCACGTGTCGGAAAGGGAGATCAGTTTGTCACACATACTCAACGAATTTCTAGACGAAAACCTGCAGGAGCTGAAAGACCAGGGACTGTACAACGAAATCGAACCCGTCGAAGGCCCGAATGGCCCGATCATCAAAATCAAAGGCAAAGACCTTATCAACCTGTCATCCAACAATTACTTGGGTCTCGCAACAGATGAAGACCTGAAAAAGCTCAACATTGAAGCCGTCAAGAAATACGGTGTCGGCGCTGGCGCCGTCCGGACCATTAACGGAACGCTCGATATCCACATCGAACTCGAGAAGAAGCTCGCCGAATTCAAAGGCACCGAAGCGGCGATTTCATTCCAATCCGGCTTCAACTGCAACATGGCGGCCATTTCCGCAGTCATGAACAAAAACGACGCCATCCTTTCCGATGAACTGAACCACGCGTCCATCATCGACGGCTGCCGTCTATCCGGCGCGAAGATCATCCGGGTGAAGCACCAGGACATGGACGATCTGCGTGCGAAAGCGAAAGAAGCGACGGAATCCGGCCTATACGGCAAAGTGATGTACATCACGGACGGCGTCTTCTCGATGGACGGCGATATTGCGAACTTGCCGGGAGCCGTCGAGGTCGCGAAGGAATTCGACTTGATCACGTACGTCGATGACGCGCATGGCTCAGGCGTCACTGGAAAAGGAAAGGGGACCGTCAAGCATTTCGGCCTTGAAAAAGAGATTGACATGCAGATGGGCACGCTGTCGAAAGCGGTGGGCGTCGTCGGTGGTTACGTCGCCGGTACACAGAAACTGATCGACTGGCTGAAAGTGCGCTCACGTCCGTTCCTGTTCTCAACAGCTGTACCGCCGGGTGACGTCGCGGCAATCATGGGCGCGCTCGATAAGATCAGCGCATCCACCGAGCTGCACGACAAGCTGTGGGATAACGGCAATTACTTGAAAGCCGGTTTGAAAAAGCTCGGCTTCAACATCGGTAATTCCGAAACGCCAATCACGCCGTGCATCATCGGCGAGGAGAAACTGACCCAGCAGTTCTCGAAACGGCTTGCGGAAGAAGGCGTCTACGCGAAATCGATCGTCTTCCCGACCGTCCCGAAAGGCACCGGCCGCGTGCGCAACATGCCGACCGCTGCCCATACGAAAGAAATGCTCGACGACGCGCTCGCCATCTACGAAAAAGTCGGCAAAGAGCTCGGCGTCATCCAATAACTCCAAAAGCTGCCGTGGTAAACGTCTTTCATGACGTTGCCGCGGCAGCTTTTTTTCTTGCAGATGAATCTCAAAGGACATGATCAGCGCGTCGGAATGTCGACAGGGTGCGCCACTTCATCATGGTAAACGGTCGTGATCTCGCCATTCGGGAGCTCAATGTCATACTGTGTCCGGCCGTTCGCCCGAACGAGCACGATCATGCCCCGCTGACCATCGTGCAGTTCGACAACTGTGTCTTCAACGTAATCCATTGCCATCCCTCCTATTGGATAGTGGGTGAAAACTGGTCGTCCCGCTGGAAAATCGATACGAGGACATAATGCTGCATACCGCGTGCATGTGCTGCGGCAAGTTCCTGTTCACGGCGGCATGCAGTCTGATCCCCGCGTGCCTTGGCGATACTGGCGGCAAGCGCATGGGCCATCCACGGTTTCCGGATCGACTTCTGGAGAGTTTCGGCACGTTCTGTGTCGCCTTCCATCAGCACGGCGGCGGCCGTGTAGTAATTCACGAAATCCGCGGTCGGCAAGTGGACGGCGAGCCGGTGGAGCGCTTCGGCGTCCTGCTGCCATACCGCGAGATTCGCGGCGTATACCGACTGGACTTTCTTCTGCTTGTACGTCTGCAAAATCGTCTCAAGCGTCCCGATAACCGCTTCGTCCGGCTCATGGCCGACCGCATAGGCATATGCGAAGAGGGGATTTGTCCGGTTCTTCGTCAAGAATGAATCGATCTTCCGGCGGTCTTTCGTCACGTACAGCACATAGAGCGGCCAGCCCATCGTGATCACTACGTAGACAGTGAGGACGATCGCAAACACCGCCCAAAACGGGATATTTGCGAACAGCAGCGCGACCGTCAGCAAGACACCGCCTGCAAAAAGCGCCAGCCATTTTGCGATACTGCGCACGACAAATGGATTATCTTTCAAGAAACATACCCTCCAGTTACTTGTAGTATATCACATAATTCAGACAACGTCCTGCGATTCCATTCGGATGATTGTTTTTATGAGAAGAACAGTTTATAATCAATTCTATTGATAACTAGCAGTTAATTACTAGTAGAGGAATACAATGTCCTCTCCAAAAATACAAACAGGTGCAGGAGGCAGACAGATGAAGAAAATCATGGTGACCGGCGCGCTCGGTCAGATCGGTTCGGAACTGATCTTGAAATTACGCAATGAATACGGTACGGACAATGTACTCGCGACTGACATCCGGGAGCCGCAGACAGAGATGGACGGGCCATTCGCCATTCTCGACGTGATGGACGGCGTGAAGATGACCGAGCTGGCAAAAGAATTTGGGGCAGATACGCTTATGCACATGGCAGCCCTGCTGTCGGCACGTGCGGAAGAGAACCCGATGCTCGCCTGGAACCTCAACATGGGCGGCCTCGTGAATGCGCTCGAGACCGCACGCGCACTGAATCTCCAATTCTTCACACCGAGCTCCATCGGCTCATTCGGACCTTCAACGCCGAAAGACCATACACCACAAGACACGTTACAGCGGCCGACAACGATGTACGGTGTCAACAAAGTGTCCGGCGAACTGCTCTGTGACTACTACTACCAGAAATTCGGCGTCGACACGCGCGGCGTCCGCTTCCCGGGTCTCATTTCGTATGTAGCACAGCCCGGCGGCGGCACGACCGATTACGCGGTCGACATCTTCTACAAAGCGGTGGAAGACGGGAAATACACGTCCTTTATCGCCGAAGGCACCTACATGGACATGATGTATATGCCGGACGCACTGCAGGCGATCGTTGACCTGATGGAAACAGACGCGGACAACCTCATCCACCGCAACGCGTTTAATGTGACAGCGATGAGCTTCGATCCTGCAGAATTGGCAGCGGCCATCCGCAAACACATCCCGTCGTTCGAGATCGCCTACGACGTCGACCCGGTCCGCCAGTCGATCGCCGACAGCTGGCCGAACTCTCTCGACTGTTCGGCCGCTGAAGCCGAATGGGGCTTCCAAGCGACCTACGATATCGACGCGATGGTTGCCGACATGCTCGAAAAGATCCGCGAAAAAGTGAATGCCTGATGCGACGCCCCGCACTGCGGGGCGTTTTTGTGTGGACATGGGCTCATAGCAACGGGGAACCGCTCATAAAACGCTGGGATCGCTCATAAAACTGGCGAAACGCTCATAAATCGCGGGAATCGCTCATAAATCTCGAAAAACGCTCATAAATCTGTGAAACCGCTCATAAAACAGGAAAAACGCTCATAAATCTCAGAAAACGCTCATAAAACTCAAAAACCGCTCATAAAACGCGGAAACCGCTCATAAATCCCCAAAAACGCTCATAAACCCCCACGCCGCCACGCCACACACCCCCTCCCAATCCCGCGGCATCCCCAAACTCTCCCCATCCACACTGCAGCCGCGCCAAACAAGCACTTCCCCCAACCAAAAAACTCCCGATCCGCCAAGCGGACCGGGAGTCGAACTGTTAAAACAGCAAATGTGCGACACCTGCCACGATCGGCAGGGCGATAATCGTACGCAGCAGGAAGATGACGATCAGATCCCAGATACCCACCGGAATCTTCGTCCCCAAAATCAGGCCGCCGACTTCGGATAAGTAGATCAGCTGGACAACAGACACGGTTGCCACGGTGAACAGCGTGATCGGATCCGTGATCATACCATTCGCAAGCAGCGCCGGCAGGAACATGTCGGTGATCCCGACAACCATGAGCGAGCCGGCTTCAGCGGCTTCCGGTACGCCGAGCAGGTTGAGCAGCGGCACGAACGGTTTGCCGAGGAACGTGAAGATGCTCGTATACTCGGCAAGCATTGTTGCAATCGTACCGAACGCCATGACGATCGGCGCAACACCGATCCACATGTCGAGCACGTTGCGGAATCCGTCACCGATCATCTGGCCAGGCGAGCGGTTTTTATCAGCAGTGGCCAATGCATTTTCCACCCCGTGGCTGATGACATTGTACCCTTCCGGCATATCCTCTTCCGTGCCGGTCTGCGGCGTCCCGTCGATGAACTCATCGGGTTTGCGCGACAGGGGATAGATGCGCGGCATGATGAGGCCGAGGACGAGTCCGACAAGTGCAACGGTTGCATAGAACGGGACAAAGTACGATTCCAATCCGACTTCTCGGATGATAACGAGCGAGAACGTGATGGACACGATGGAGAACGTTGTCGCGACGACAGCAGCTTCCCGCTTTGTATAAAACCCGTCTTCGTATTGCTTGCTCGTCAGCAGGACACCGATCGTTCCGTCACCGACCCAGGATGTCAGGGCATCGATGGACGAGCGGCCCGGCAGCCTGAACAGCGGACGCATCACTTTCACCATCATCGTTCCGAAGAACTCGAGCAGTCCGAAGTTCAGCAGCAGCGGCAGGAACAGGCCTGCAAACAGGAAGATCGTATACAGGAACGACACAAGGCCGTCCGGTGACAGCAGCATGCCGCCTGTATTCTCACTCCAGACCGCTTCCGGTCCGATCGTGAACGTCACCATGACTGCGAATACCGCACCGACCACGCGGGTCAGTGTCCAGAACGGTGTCACTTTGAACAATGTCTGGACGAATGGCGGTTTGCCATCCCCCTTTGCCGGGATGAACAGATAGATGACTGAACCGACCGCTGACACGATGATCAGCACCATTGCCGCGAACGGCATCGCAGGCTCGACAAAACCGGCCAGCCAATCGGCCAGCACTGCGATCGGAACCTTCCATTCCCCGCCGAGCTTCATCGGGATCATGAACAGCAGAACTCCGATGATGGACGGCACTAAAAACAATAACCAATTCGATAATGACGCTTTTTTCATTTGAAGGCTCCTTATGTAAGTAATAATGCATACTATGTATATTTATTCATATTAATGAATGAATATCGATTTGTAAACAACTATTTTTTTCAAAGCCTTGTATGTATACCCCGGAAAAAGCCCGATAAACGGGCCTTCCGGGTCAGTCACCAATGAAAGCGGTTACTGCGGTTAAAATGTATAAGTGTAGAAATGTTCTGTATTTAACCATTTTAGCGCATCAGGGTCCTTCGCGTCCAGACGTTTTTGCATATCTGCCATCATCCACACAGTTTGCGAGGCATGGGCATTCATGGCGCCGAGCTTCTTCTCGTTGACGCCGGACACGTCATGGTGCACATCGGGGTGGCCGATCTGATTGACGGTGTCGTTGTCAAACGCGATCGTATACACTTTCGGACGTTCGGACGCATCCATACGGCGTACAGTTTCGATGACCGCGCGTGCTGTCGCTTCGTGATCGGGGTGGACGGACAGGCCGGGGTAAAACGTGATGATGAGCGACGGGTTCGTATCGTCGATCAAATCTTTCATCATCTTCACCATTTTTTCATCATCCTCGAATTCCACAGTCTTGTCCCGCAGACCCATCATGCGCAGATCCGTCAGACCCATCGCATCCGCGGACGCCTGCAGTTCCTTCTTGCGGATCGCCGGCAGCGTCTCGCGTGTCGCGAACGGCGGGTTGCCGAGGTTCCGGCCCATTTCACCAAGTGTCAGACAGGCATACGTTACCGGGACACCCATTTCAATATACGTTGCAATCGTGCCCGAAACGCCGAACGCTTCGTCATCCGGATGCGGGAACACGACCAATACATGACGTTCTTGTTCCATCAGTCAACTTCCTCCTTCTGTATACTCAGTACGTGAACGGGGTTTCGCTGATCTCGAGAGCGACCGCGAGCTTGCCGTCCGGTCCGAGTCCGGCCATCAGCAGCCGGCCGTGCTCATCCAGCTCATAATGGGTGATTCCCTGCGCATACACCCAGCCCGATGGCAGTTTCAAGCCAATCCGGTGGGGGGAGTCTCCCGCGACCTTCCCTAATTCATAATTGACGACAATATTGCGGATGAACGCACCCGCGTTAAAGAAACCTTCCTGAAAATGCGAAGCATAAGAGCCGTTCGTCGTCTCCAGATGAAGATAGACATCTTTGCCCGCAAAGGAATCGATCAGCTTCTGAAGCTGGTCTTTTTCTGCAAGTTCCACATTAATTCCTCCTCTGGCTGTTTTCCAAGCTGCAGTTAATTATATCGATTCCCGGATTGAATTGCGATTTTGCGGTTTCTGGATGAAAAAAAGCATCGAAGAGCGGTCTCTTCAATGCTTGGCACAATCATACTTCAGTGGTCGTGACGTCAGGCGCGCCGAAACGGTTTTTCGCACCGTGCATGACCGGACCGACATACTCATTCAGCTTCCAGCCGTTCGCGATCGCGGCAGCAACGAATTTCTTCGCCTCGATAACCGAACTCCTCGTATCTTGTCCGTTCGCAAGGTTCGCCGTGATGGCAGCGGCGAACGTGCATCCCGCGCCGTGGTTGTAATGCGTGTCCGTCTTTTCGGATTCGAGCAGCAGATGAGTCTTGCCGTCATAGAACAAGTCTGCGGCTTTGTCATGCTGCAGCTGTTTGCCGCCTTTGATAACGACGTTTTTCGCGCCGAGTGAGTGAATCTTCTCCGCAACTGTTTTCATCTGCTCGATGGTGCTTGGCGTTTTCATTCCTGCCAGCTGGCCGGCTTCAAACAGATTCGGCGTGACGACTTCCGCGCGCGGCAGCAAGTACTCGATCATGGCGCCGACCGTGCCGGGGTTCAGTACTTCATCCTCACCTTTACATACCATGACCGGGTCGATGACGACGTGTTCCGTACCGGATTCACTGATTGCTTCCCCGGCGGTCTGAATGATCTCTTCCGTGCTGAGCATGCCTGTCTTCACCGCATCGATGCCCGTCGAGAGGGCGGTCTTGATCTGCGATTTGACGACATCGATCGGCAGGGAATAAACATTATGGCTCCAATTATTGTCCGGATCCATTGTCACGACGACAGTCAGGGCGGTCATGCCGTACGTACCGAGTTCCTGGAAAGTTTTCAGGTCCGCCTGGATGCCGGCGCCGCCAGAGGTGTCCGATCCGGCTATCGTTAACGTCTTTTTTAATGTCATTTTGTAGAGGACTCCTTTACGAATAGGGTATACTTAAGTGTACTCAAACAGAATCGTAAACACAAACAGTGCGAACTATGCGCGGATGACGTTCAGGAGGATGAAACCAAGCCCTCCGGCAGCCAGCAGGACGACCGCACTTCCTATATAGTGGCCGCTCTGGATAAGCCCGGCGGCCAGGGCAAGCAGCAAGAACAGCCCTGCGCCGAAAATCAGGTACAGGACGATCATCCCCGAGCGCTTGGATGACTCGGGGACCGATTCCCCTTCCTTCACAGCTGCTGTTATATGTTTCACTTTTTCACGCATCGACACGGCAATCCCTCCCTGGCGTCATAATACCACGGCGCCGGGACCACGGATACAGGAACTTGGCAGACAGTCCATCCTGCAGCCGCCCGTACACCGGACGTTATAGAGTATCCTGAAACGGATATAGACTAGCAGACCCTCATGAACCGTTCTGGATTGGAGGAAGACTGACATGACACCGAACACCCCGTCGAACGACGACCGCAGACTGCAGGAAGTCGAACGGCTGCTGAAGGAACTGAAAGCATCCGACGAAGAGAAAGCCGTCACCGTCGAAGAAGCAGGCGGACGCGTGAGGAAAGAGCGCCGCAACATCTGGCAGCTGCTCGGTGTCTTTTTCTCACTCTGGCGCAAGTCGTTCCTCCTCATCGCGCTCGCCGTCCTGCTCCTCGTCGTCACGCTGCCGTTCATCGCCTTCTATCTGCTGAAGCAGGGGAGCACGGCGACGGAACAGAAGACATCGTTCCTGGAACAGATCCAGGACCTGAACGAAATGGCGACAGCCGAAGCGTACACGAAAGTGATCATCGAACGGCAGGACAACGAACTGTTCGGCCAGAGCATCGGGCTCAACCTGCCGGGAACAAAACGTCAGCTGCTCGTCGTCATCCCGGGGGCCATCAAGGCCGGCGTCGACTTCACCAGTGTGGATAAGAAGGACATTAGGATAAACGAAGACACGAAGACGGCGGAACTGACCTTGCCGAAACCTGAATTCCTCGGCGGTGCGGAAATCTTCTTCGACCAGGTGGAGGTCTATTCCTATGAAGGGGCGTTCCGCCAGAAAGCGGACATCGAAGAGGCCTATGACCTTGCGGATGAAGCGAAGAAGATGATCCGGGAGGAAAGCGCAGGGCAGGGCGTGCTCGAAACCGCAGAGCGCAACGCCGAGCAGACGCTGCGCGAAATGTTTTCATTCGCAGGCTATGACGTGACCATCAACTTCAAGGAGTGAGCTGCATGAAACCGACGTTCAAGAACGGCTGGGACCCGGTGCTCGAAGATGTATTCGACGCGCCGTTCTACCAGGAACTGCGTGAATTCCTGAAAAAGGAATACGCTGAGCATGCCGTCTATCCGGACATGCATGACATCTGGAATGCATTCCGGCAGACGCCTTATGAAACTGTGAAAGTCGTCCTGCTCGGTCAGGATCCCTATCACGGACCCGGCCAGGCGCACGGCCTCAGCTTCTCCGTGCAGCACGGCGTCCGCACGCCGCCGAGCCTGCGCAACATCTTCAAAGAGCTCGAGTCGGACATCGGCTGTGCGAAACCGGCAGCCGGCTCGCTCACGGGCTGGGCGGAGCAGGGCGTCCTGCTGCTGAACACTGTGCTGACTGTGCGCGACGGGGAAGCGCATTCCCATCGGAAACACGGCTGGGAACAGTTCACGGACGCCGTCATCCGCAAGCTGTCCGACCGGGACGAGCCGCTCGTGTTCATCCTCTGGGGGAAACCGGCCCAAGAGAAGAAGAAGCTCATCGATTTGACAAAGCATGTTACGATTGAATCCGTACACCCGAGTCCGCTTAGTGCGAGCCGCGGCTTCTTCGGCTCGAAGCCGTTTTCGAAGACGAACGGCTGGCTCGAGCAATGGGGCGAGGAGCCGATCGACTGGTGCAAAACCGACAAGTAAGCAGCGAAAGGAGACCGTATCCATCATGGCAGTCAATTGTTTCGAATGCCGGAACTTCTACGTCACCTGGGAGCCGCAGCACCCGCGCGGCTGCAAAGCGTACGGCTTCAAGACGCGCGAGCTGCCGTCCGCCGTTGTGCTGCGCTCCTCAGGTCTGGAATGCATGAAGTTCGAACCGAAGAAAGGGGGCGGCGGCCGATGATCGCAGTGACCCATGTGCTGGATGAACTCCAGAAACAGCTGGCGAAAGCGAAGAATTCATCCGACGAACAGGAAATCCGGGAGTCGCTCGCGGCGATGCAGTCGCTATGCGGGCTCGTCCTCGGGGCAAAAGACGCCGGCGGTTCATCCGTGACGTCCCGGACGCCCGCTGCTGCGCCATCCATCCCGGCAGTACCCGTCAGCAGTCCGATGGAAGGGAAACTGCTGGAAGAGGAAGACGCAAACGGCGGATCGCTGTTCGATTTTTAATCCAAATTAACCAAGAACCACTCAGAAAGCAGGGGAAATCATGCCATTTTTCATCATCGCTGGAGCAGTCAACGGCGCCATTGCTGTTGCGCTCGGCGCATTCGGCGCACACGCGCTCGCGGGCAAATTGTCTGCCCATTATCTGGACGTCTGGGAAAAGGCGGTCCATTACCAAATGTTTCACGCGGTCGCACTGCTTGCGATCGGTATTCTGCTGAGCCCGGCGCTGTTCGGCCCGTCGACTTCGCTGACGTGGGCCGGCTGGCTGATCCTTGGCGGCATCATCGTCTTTTCAGGCAGTCTGTATGTACTCAGCCTGTCGGGCATCGGCATCCTCGGCGCCATCACGCCGATCGGCGGCGTGGCGTTCATCGCCGGCTGGATCATGCTCATCGTGGCCGCTGCGAAGTTTGGCCAGTGAACGGAAAAAACACCGGAACTCCTTGGGTTGACAAGGGTTTCCGGTGTTTTTTCATGGCCGCTGCGGGAAGTAATTGAGCTCTTCGTTGAACTCCGCGTAGTCGAAATAGATCATCGGGAACAGGAACCGCTTGCCGGTCCGCTGCTCGCTTAGAATCACGTGATCGCGGCCGGCCGCTTCCACCATCCCGGTGACCGCTTTGACATTCGTGCCGGCTTCCGTCGCGTGTTCGAACGAAAAATGGAACGTTCCGATTTTCCCGCGGTTCAGCCGCAAAATGTTTTCGATATACGATTCTTCCCGGAATGCCCCCGCTGGCGCACGTCCGCTCGGGATCGTCACTTGCGGCGGAACGAGCTGCTGTTGTTGCGGTTGCTGCGGCTGCTGCTGGGCCGGATAGCCGTATTGCGATTGCGGGTAATTCGGGGACCATTGATACTGTACCAAACTGTCATCCTTTCAAAGTTAGATGGTCGGGCAGTCCTGCTCGGTCGGTGAGAAGAAACAGTGTGACTTGTAGCGCCCGGTATTGTACTGGCCGTACCACTGCGACGGGCAATCCCCTTCCGGCATGAAAAACCAGAGCGACCGCTCCGCCGGATGGAACCGCTCGCCATTCACCGCACGCCGCGCCAGCTTACGATCCTGCTCTCGGGCCCGCTGGTAGAAATAGCTCTTCGTCGTCGCCTCGAACCCTCCCGGACGCTGGAACACCATGTCCTCCAGGTTGCGGATATCCGTAAAGTCGAGGCAGCTGGCCCGCACCCGGTTCACGCCGACATTTCCCACCATCAGCATCCCGAGCTGGCCCTCACCTTCCGCCTCCGCCCGCATCAGGCGTGCCAGCAGATCCAGCTGCTTGCTGTTCGTCTGGATTACCGCCACACACTTCACCCCCTCAAGCCATTCTTATGATGAAGAACCGCCAAACATACCAGGAGATTGGCGGCAGTGAGGGAGGATGGGAATCGCTCAAAACTCGTTGGACCGCTCATAAAGTTGTGGAATCGCTCATAAAACGCGGGGACCGCTCATAAAGTCGAGGAATCGCTCATAAATCACGGAAAACGCTCATAAAGTTGTGGGATCGCTCATAAATCACGGAAAACGCTCATAAAGTCGAGGAATCGCTCATAAATCGCGGGGAACGCTCATAAAGTCGAAGAATCGCTCATAAATCACGGAAAACGCTCATAAAGTTGTGGAATCGCTCATAAAT
>DAMDKL010000009.1:0-37119 GCA_032099885.1 Sporosarcina sp. | reverse complement strand
AATCGCTCATAAATCACGGAAAACGCTCATAAAGTTGTGGAATCGCTCATAAATCGCGGGGAACGCTCATAAAGTCGAGGAATCGCTCATAAATCGCGGAAAGCGCTCATAAAGTTGTGGAATCGCTCATAAATCGCGGGGACCGCTCATAAAGTCGAGGAATCGCTCATAAATCACGGAAAACGCTCATAAAGTTGTGGAACCGCTCATAAAACGCGGGGAACGCTCATAAAGTCGAGGAATCGCTCATAAATCACGGGAACCGCTCATAAACTCGAGTAAACGCTCATAAACTATAATATCTGCTCAAAACCGCGGAAGAACCCACGGCACGCGGCACGCTCCCAGCGCTCCCAGCCCCTATCCGCCGCGCAGCATGCACTGCTGCAAGTCAAAACCATGATTAGCTTGTGTGCTTCGCCTTGCGAAGCTTTTTCTGTAGGGTGTATGGCACTCTCGCATCGATCGCTATCATCGGTGTATTCCTTCCGGCGAGCAGAAGCCCTGTCTAGGATTTCATTTTCACCATTTTTCCGTCCCAAACTTCAAGTTTGTCCCTTGAAAACAGGGCAAATTGCGATCTTCGCGGAAGCTATTCCCTTTTTGATGGAAACAAGATACACTCGATGAAAACAGAGAGGATGTCAGCTATGCTCTATAAAAAACGCCAGCCGCCGAAACAATTGAAAGGTCTTCACGCGCTGATCCGGAGACTTCCGGCGTCCCATGAGAAATACCGGTTCATCCAGGAAGAATTGTACAACCATCGCGCGGGGTACGGAGGGGAGCAGGAGTACGACCGTTGCATGCAGGAAGTGCGGACGGATTTCCCGCATGCGATTCTGCACGACCTCAGTCTTCGGTATGACGGCGTCCGGTTCCAGATGGACTCCGTATTCATCGCTCCCGACCGAATCATCATCAGTGAGGTGAAAAACGTGGCGGACCGGATCATCATCAAAGGAAGTCCGCTCCAGTTCCTGAAAGAGACGCCGGCGGGCACGCGGACCGTATTCCGCAGCCCGGCCGCGGAGCTCGAGAGGAAGATCCATTTCTTTGAAAGCTGGCTTGCCGCCCGGGGGATCGGGGTGCCGGTGACGGGGCTGATCACGTTTGCGCACAACAATGAAATCGTCATCGAAGAAGCGCCGTCCATGCCGATTTTGTCCAACTACGAAGCGCCGTCCTATTTCAGGGAACTGCAGATCGGGCAGCCGGTGCTCTCGGCGCCGGAAATCCGGGCGCTGGCGGATGAATTGCTCGTTTGCCACTCTGAATACAATCCGTTTCCGCTCGCCGCCCGTTACGGGATTGCTGCGGCAGATCTGAAACCGGGGATGCTCTGTGACAGCTGTGCAGCGGATGCCGTGCTGGCTGCATTGGGTAACAAGTGGCGATGCACGCATTGCGGTACGGAGACGCGCGCTCCGTACACACAGACAATTGAAGAGTATTTCATGCTGGCCGAGGAGACTCTGACCAACCGGGACTTCTGCGCATTCACCGGGCTGACGTGCCGCCACGTCGCCAAGCGTGCGCTGCAGAACCCGATTCTCCGCAAGATGGGGACACGGAAGGCGGCAGCTTATACGCTCGCCGAGTAAAACCAAGATTAGCTTGCTGCGCTTCGCTTTGCGAAGCGTTTTCTGTGTGGGGAGTAGGTAGCGGAGGGGGATTCCGCTGTTCAGGGGAGGCAGGCGGGCGACGGGGAGCGGGGAAGTGCTCATAAACCTCGGGAAACGCTCATAAACTCGTGGAAACGCTCATAAAATCGAAAAAACGCTCATAAATCTCGGGAATCGCTCATAAAACTGGAAAACCGCTCATAAATCGCAAAAATCGCTCATAAATCACAAAAACCGCTCATAAATCCTAAAAAACGCTCATAAACCCGCCGCCCGCGCCGATTCCCACCGCGCCCGCATCACCAAAACAACAAAAAAACCGCCCAGCCCTCAAGGCTGCGGCGGTTCCATACACATTTCCCCTCACACGGCGAAGAAATCAGCGCGCTGGTCGTCCTGCAGGATC
This sequence comes from Sporosarcina sp., assembly GCA_032099885.1. Classification (GTDB taxonomy): domain Bacteria; phylum Bacillota; class Bacilli; order Bacillales_A; family Planococcaceae; genus Sporosarcina. Next base: position 35,088 of record DAMDKL010000009.1, on the reverse strand, counting down.
GTGCCGACGAAGAACTCGCCGAAATCGCTGTAGCGGGCGCTCACTTCGTCGAAACGCATTTCGTAGATCAGTTTCTTGAACTGGAGCACGTCGTCTGCGAACAGCGTGACGCCCCATTCGTGGTCGTCGAAGCCGACGGAGCCGGAGATGATCTGCTTCACTTTGCCGGCGTAGCTGCGGCCGATCAGTCCGTGGCTGCGCATCATCTCTTTCCGGACGTCCATGTCGAGCATGTACCAGTTGACGTCGCCTTCACGCTTCTTGTCCATCGGGTAGAAGCAGACGTACTGGCTGCGCGGCAGTTCTGGATACAGGCGTCCGCGGACGTACGGGTTCTGGTACGGGTCTTCGTCGGAATCGCCGCCTGCCAGGTAATTTGACAGCTCCACGACGGAGACGTACGAATAAGCTGGGAGCGTGAAGTCTGCGATCGCAAGCTTGTTGAATTCAGCTTCGAGCTGCTGCAGTTCGTCCATCGTCGGACGCATCGTCATCAGCATGAAATCAGCTTTCTGGCCGACGATCGTATAGAAAGCATGGGCGCCGGTCTTGTCCTCGTCCGCCTTGTTCAGCTTATCGAGGAACGCGACGAACTCGTCGACAGCGTGCTGGCGCTCTTCTTTTGAAATCAGTTTCCAAGAGGTCCAGTCCATCGAGCGGAAGTCGTGTAACACATACCAGCCGTCGAGCGTTTGTGCTGCTTCAATCATGAGAAATCGAACTCCTTTAAATTGGGATGGGTACGGGTCAGCGGACGGGAATCCCTACCGCGACCGTGCTGTTTTCAGTGTACCATACTGGCGAAATTGCCGTGAACCGGAGTGCCCTCTGTCACCAATTCGTCATGTGGAAGAAGACACAATTGTGGTGTACACTAGAAGGCATGACATTACCATACAGGAGCTATAGATGATGAATCCGACAGACTCTTACCTGACTGTGCCGACATGGCGCTTCCTCGATGAATCCCTTTCTGCTCGGACCCGATCGGCGCTCGAATCGTTCGCAGCGGACGACACGCTCTGCCAGCTCGTCGGCCAGCAGCTGAGCCCGCCCGCCGTCCGTACGTGGGTGCATGACAATACAATCGTCCTCGGTATCCAGGACCATCGTCTCCCGCATCTTGAAGACGCGCTGCCCGTCATCCATTCCGCCGGCTACCGCACGATCGTCCGCAACTCGGGCGGCCTTGCCGTCGTGCTCGACCAGGGTGTCCTCAATATTTCGATCGTGCTGTCTGAGCAGGCCGGCTCGATCGATATCCCGGCCGGCTATGACGTCATGCTCGAATTCGTCCGCCGGCTGTTCCCGGAAGCGGGGGACCGGATCGAGGCGTATGAAATCGTAGGCTCCTACTGCCCGGGCAGCTATGACCTGAGCATCGGCGGCCGGAAGTTCGCAGGAATCTCGCAGCGCCGGCTGCGCCAAGGCGTCGCTGTCCAAGTGTACTTGTGCGTCGAAGGCAGCGGCAGCGGACGCGCTGAGCTCGTCCGGCAGCTGTATGATAGAGGGCTCGGCGGGGAGGAGACGAAGTTCACGTATCCTGAGATCCGGCCCGAAACGATGGCGTCGCTCGCAGAACTGCTCGGCATCCCGCTCACTGTGACCGACGTGAACGTACGGGTCCAGCAGCTGCTCCAGACGCTCGCCGACGAAGTCCGAATGGGCGGTTTCCGGGAAGACGAGATGGACTTGTACGCGTACTACCTGCAGCGCGTCGTCGACCGCAATGCCAAAATGATCGCCCGCAACTGAAGCGGGTTTAATTCCAAAGAAAAACCGCCTATTAGTGAGTCATAGGCGGTTCTTTTGAGATTAAATTCCCGTTCGTCTCCATCTGGAACGACGGCGCGACATGTTCGCTGTCCTCGTTCAGCGTTACTAACCGGCGTGCGCGGTTCATAATCTCGACGAACTGTTCGTAGTCTTCGCGGATCGTGCGGTTCTCCTTCTTCAGCTGCTCGATCGTCTTCTCAAGTTCGGCGGCTTGTTCCTGAGCGGCTTTGGCGGCCTGCTGCCAGCGCAGTGCATCCTGGTTCGCACCGCCCGAATGATGCAGGCGGATCAGATAGGCGATGACGGTGTCCATCGACAGTGCGGACAGCGGCACCGAGGCTCCGCGAGGGTCTTCTTCACTTGCAGGTGCCTGATAGAGCGGGATGTTGCGCCGCTTGAAGTCCGTGCCGAGCACGCGCAGCGCCTGTTTGCGTTCCTTTTTCGCCTGGGCGAGTTCCTTTTCGTAATCCTGCCGGACGACCGCATTCCAGCGGAACCCGCACGCGGCCGCCGTCCGGTTCAGCACGTCACCGACTTCTTCAAAAGCACTCAGCTGCGTACTTCCTTCGCGCACGTGCCTCAGCACCGTGTCCGCCAACAACTTATCGTTTTCTTCCAGCCATGCATCCTGTCTGATTTTCACCATCTCCAATGCCTCCTAATAATGCGTTCTCGCTTTCTACCGACAGCATGGACAGCTTGCGCAGCGTTTATACAGAACAAAAGATTAATACTTTCAACTTCTCCGGAATGGGCCGTTTTACGCTGTCCAAATCGTGCCGGTTTGGTATACTGGAAGGAAACGTTGAACGGAGGTGCAGCATGGCGTACGAGCATGAGAAACTGGCAGAAGAGAAGGTGTTCAAAGACCCGGTCCACCGCTACATCCACGTTCGGGACCGCGTCATCTGGGACGTCATCGGCACGCGTGAATTCCAGCGGCTGCGCCGGATCCGGCAGCTCGGCACGACGTATCTCGTCTTCCACGGGGCCGAGCACAGCCGTTTCCAGCATTCCCTCGGAGTGTACGAAATCGTCCGCCGCATCATCGACAGCAGTTTCAGCGGGAAACCCGAATGGAATGATGACGAACGGCTCGTCGCCCTGTGCGCTGCCCTGCTGCACGACCTCGGACACGGCCCGTTCTCCCATGCCTTTGAAAAAGTATTTGACCTTGACCACGAAAAGTTCACCCAGGCAATTTTGCTCGGCGATACCGAAGTAAACGCCGTCCTGCAAAGGGTCAGCCCGGACTTCCCGCAGCGCGTCGCGGACGTCGTCGGCAAGACGTACAGGGACAAGCTCGTCATCAGCCTGATCTCCAGCCAGATCGACGCCGACCGGATGGACTACCTGCAGCGCGACGCCTACTATACAGGCGTCCAGTACGGCCACTTTGACATGGAGCGGATCCTGCGCGTCATGCGGCCCGCGGAAGAACAAGTCGTCATCAAGTCCAGCGGCATGCACGCCGTCGAAGACTACATAATGAGCCGCTACCAGATGTACTGGCAAGTGTACTTCCATCCCGTCTCAAGAAGCGCCGAAGTCATCCTCATCAAAATCTTGCACCGGGCGAAAGAATTGTACGAAACCGGGTATACGTTCCAACAGGACCCCGTCGCATTCCGTAACTTTTTCGACAGGACAATCACTCTCGAGGACTATATCTCGCTCGACGAAGGCGTGCTGTTCACCTATTTCCAACTGTGGATGAAAGAACACGACCCGATCCTGTCCGACCTGTGCGACCGGTTCATCAACCGGAAACTGTTCCAGTACGCGGAATTCGACCCGGCGAAGGAATACCGGAAACTGCTGCAGCTCGATTCGCTGTTCCGGCAGGCGGGCCTCGACCCGGAGTATTATCTCGTCACGGATTCGTCCTCCGATCTGCCGTATGACTTTTACCGTCCCGGCGAGGAGAACGAACGCGTCCCGATCTACCTCCAGCTGCCGAATGGAGAGCTGAGCGAACTGTCCCGGTCCTCTGACATCGTCGACGCCATCTCCGGCAAGCGGCGCACGGACCACAAAATCTATTTCCCCGAAGACGTCCTGGAAGCACAGCAGGAAACCAACCCGCTGTACACAGAAATACTGCAGCTGCTGAAAAGCTAGAAAGGAGCGTGCGCTTATGCTTGCGGAACACGCAAAGATAGTCCGGATGATCGCCCTGGCGGATGAAGTGAACGGACGGAAGAAACTACAGAAGATGGTATACATATTGAAGAAGCTCCAGTTCGATTTCGCCGCGAAATACGAACTGCACATGTACGGTCCATATTCAGAGGAACTCACGCTGCGCGTGGAAGAACTGTGCGAGATGGGTTTCCTGGATGAAACCTGCACGGACAAAGGCTCCTACGTACAGTACACGTACCAGGCGACGGAAGATGGCGTCAAGTTCTCAGAAACGGCAGATGTCCAGGCGGACGAGCTCGCGCCGTGCATCAGCCGGCTGAACGGGCAGAGCTCCCGTTTCCTCGAACTTGTCTCGACACTGCTGTACTTCGATCATCTCGAACGCTCTGAACAGATCGAAAAAGTGCGCATCGTGAAGAACAAACTGAATTTCACTGATGACGAAATGGACGCTGCTTTTGATTTCATCGCAGAAATGGCGGCGTGCGTCGCATAAACGTATAGAAAAAGCCGGATGGAGCAGGGGAGACCTGCGTGCCATCCGGCTTTTCATCTGTCCAGAATCATTGATCGCTGAGGCGTTTCCCGGCCACCGCATAATGCGATTTTGGCATCTCCTCGATAAATACGACGACTTTCTCCTTCGGCGCATTGACGGTTTCCGCCACGGCCTTCGTCACTTTCTCACACAGCGCGCGCTTCTGCTCATCCGTCCGGCCTTCCAGCATCTTGACAGTTACGTAAGGCATTCCAGTTCCCCCCTCCCCGATAAATTCGGTATAGTATATATACTATCAGATAGAGAGGGGCTTGCGGAAATGGCAGACGAGCAAAAACCGAAACAGAAAATGGGTTTCACCATCATCAAGAACGACCCGACCGACGGACACAAAGGGTTCGGCGTCGGATCGCTGTCGCTTGAAAACGTGACGCCCGTCATGATCGATACAGAAGAAGGCACAGCATCCATCGAAATCGGCGCCATGCATGCGAAAAGCGACGTCGAACGGCGTATCAAGTTCACGACGGACCGTGCAGACTCGGAAGGCGGCAAACTGTATTGGCTCGTCTGGGTCACAATCGATTTCAATGAAAACGGCCCATACTATGCGGGGGTGACGTCATGCGAAATGATCGTCAACCGGGAGAAACGGCGCGGATACAAGATTTTGGCAGACCACGTCAATCGTATGGATAAGTCGATGAAGCGGCAGATCCTCGTCGACAATCTGGACGAGGCTTCAAAAAAAATTCTCGCCGATTTCCTGAAAGGTCATAACGAAGCAATGTGGGACAACAGCGAACCGAAGCTCCACATAGCTCTCAGCGAATCGTCGCCACATTTATGAAACCTTTATGACAAAAGTAGTTTACGAGAAGATGTAGTTGAATGTCGCAGCGAAACGCAGTAAACTGAAAACAGCTTGCAATTGTAGGCTAGGACACTCGGGCTCGCCCGACGACAAAAAGCTTCCCGCCGTTCGACCCAACGGCAGGAAGCTTTTTTCGTTTTCCTCAGTGAGGCGGCTGGCCGACCGCTCAATTCGCGTGGCTAAGCGATCGATTCCGGCAGCTAAGCGCTCAATTCGCGCGGCTAAGCGATCGATTCCGGCAGCTAAGCGCTCAATTTGCGTGGCTAACCGATCACTTCATCCGGCTAAGCGATCAATTCCGACGGCTGACCGATCAATTAACGCGGCTAAGCGATCACTTCGGGCGGCTAACCGATCAATTCGCGTGGCTAAGCGATCAATTCGCGCGGCTGACCGATTAATTAACGTGGCTAAGCGATCAATTCGCGCAGCTGACCGCTCAATTCCACCGCCGAACCGCTCAATTCGGCGCTTAAGCCGCCCGCCCCCATCCAACCATCACTCAAAAAACGAAAACGGGAACAGCTCGAACCCTTTTTCCTTCTTCGTCCCCTGCAAGCGTGTCTCCCGCAACGTTTTATCCGTACATAACTGCTTCGGCACGTCGCGCTCTTTCACGTAGACAAGCCGCTGCTTCGAACAGCCGTCCACCGCGAGCCCGCCCGTTTCGATGTCGACGGTGACTCCTTTGACACCGCTCGGCGGCAGGAATGGCTCGGGGCGCTGGCCAGAGTGGGCGGCTTCCATGAAGTCGATCCAGATCCGCTTCGATGCCGCCTTGTCCTGTGCGTCCTCAATCTGACGGCCGACATCGTACCCTGTCCAGATTCCCGCCGTCAGTGTCGGCGAATAGCCGATCAAATACTGGTCGGACAGCGTCGTGCCCGACTTTGCAGCATACGGTCGTGTCTGCGACGCGCGCATCGACACACCCGTCGATGTCAGGTAATCGTTGAACACGGGGTCGAACATCCCCGTCATCAGGTGGGTCAGCACGAAGGCGTTCTGTTCCGTCATCGCCCGTTTCTTCGTCTGCTCGGGATGCTCGTACACCAGTTTCCCGCGCGAGTCTTCGATTGATAGGATGAGGGCCGGCTCGATCTTCCTGCCGCCGGACGCCACCCGGTTGTAGGCACCCGTCATTTCGAACAGCGTGACCGCGGATGTCCCGAGCGCGACAGCCGGGGACTCAGGGAATTTCACTTGGATGCCGAGCTTTTCGGCCATCGAATTGTACTTCCGGTAGCCGATCTCTTCGAGCGTTTTCACTGCATAGATGTTGTCGGACACGGCGAGTGCCTGGGCGAGCGAAATCGGATGATCGCCGAATTTGCCGTTGACGTTGCTCGGCTCATACGACGAACGGCCGTCGTCATAGGTGAAGATCGTCTTCTCCGTCGACAGGAACGTCAGCGGATTAAATCCGTCTTCGAGCGCCGCTGCATACAAAATCGGTTTCATCGCAGAACCGGGCTGCCGTTTTGCCTGGGTCACCCGGTTGAACGGACTGTCTGCATAGCTCCGCCCGCCGACCATCGCCGTCACTTCGCCTGTTTCCGGCTTCATCGAGACAAAGCCGATCTGCAGGTCGTTTTCCGGCATTTGTTCTGCGATGATTTCCTCTGCCTTCTGCTGATGCGCAAGATCGAGCGTTGTTTTGATGGTCCAGCCGCCTTCCGCCGGGTACCGCCCTTTACTGATGAGGATCTGTTCGGCTTCCTGCCATGCTTCATTCAGAAAATACGGGGCGATGTCTTTCGTGTCCGCCCATTCTTCGGTCTTCAGCGCGATTGCTTCGGTCCCGGCGCGCTCCTTCTGTTCCGGGGAGATGAACCCCTGTTCCTCCATAAGCATCAGGACGACCTTGCGCCGGTTCGTCGACTTCTCCATATTCGCAGCAGGGGAGTAGATCGACGGCCCTTTTGGAATCGCCGCAATCGTTGCCGCTTCTTCCAGTGTCAGCTTGGCCGCGGGCTTCGCGAAGAAATACCGGCTCGCCGCTTCGACGCCGTACATGCCGTGACCGAAATAGACCGTGTTCAGGTACCCTTCCAAAATGCGCTCTTTATCGTAAAAAAGCTCCATCCGATATGCATAGAGCGCTTCGTTCGCTTTTCGGGTCCATGACTTTTCGTTCGTCAGGTACAGGTTCCGGGCATACTGCTGGGTGATCGTGCTCGCGCCTTCCACTTTCCTGCGCGCTTTCATGTCTTTCAGCACAGCGCCCGCAATCCGTTTGTAGTCGAATCCGCTGTGCCGGTAAAAATTTTTGTCCTCCACCGCGACGAACGCATCGACCAGAAACGGTGACATGTCATCGAGGCCGACCCAGTACCGCCGCTCGCCGGAGAACCGGTCGCCGATCTGCCGGTCGTTCCGATCGACGAAGACGGACGCTTCCGGCACGCTCAGCGACGGCGGACCTGCAATCTGCGCATACACCCGAAGGCAGACGAGCACGGTGACCAGCGCCGTGCAGGCCGTGATCATCAGCAGTCCGGCAAAGCGGAAGCGCGCCCTGCGCCTGTTCTTCTTCACAACATCGATCCGCCGCATAGCATCGCGTCCTTCCTCTGTCAGTTATGTTCAGTATGAGAAAGAGCGTGGCAAATTAAACGAAACACTGCGAAAAAGGGACATCCGGCGGGCAAGGATTGAAAAAGACGCGGCAGAACCGCTATAATGGATAGAATATAGATTAATTCAAAGGCGGTGAACGGATGGGAACGCAGCCTCCACTCGTGCCGGTATCCATCGGCTTGAAATCGGAAATCCGGCATCCGGGACAGGAACTGGACGTCATGGAACTGGAATTGGAAGGATCCATCATAGAAAAAGCGGGGAAACGATACTTGCGCTACGAAGAGACGCATAACCGGGAAATCGTTAAAACAACCGTGAAACTCGATCCGGAAGACGCTGTCATCATGCGGACGGGAGCAGTCCGCATGCGGCTGCCGTTCGCCCCGGAAGGCACACGGCTCGGCTCGTATGCAAACGGCCCGCTTGAACTCGACTTGCGGGTGGTGACGAATGCCCTCGTCCTGACGGAAGACCGGAACAGCGGCGAGTTTCACGTCCGTTACGACATGCACGCAGAGGACGGACTGCTCGGAAGTTACGAACTGACTATTACTTACGCGGAGGGAACACGATGAACGCAGTTGAACAGATTCAGAACGAAGTGAAACAGGCGCTGCACGCAGCAGTGCTGAAGACCGGTCTGGCCGAAGAACAGGACCTGCCGGACATCATGCTGGAAGCCCCGAAGAACAAGGCGAACGGGGACTATGCGACCAATATCGCGATGCAGCTGACCAAACTCGCGAAAAAACCGCCGCGCGCCATCGCGGAAGAGATCCTCGGACAGCTTGACACGGCGGGGACGTCGATCGAATCCGTCGACATTGCAGGCCCTGGATTCATGAACATCGTCCTGAAGAAGGATTACTTGGGCGACGTCGTCAAGACGGTCCTGAGCCAAGGGGAGGCTTATGGCCGTACGGATACAGGAGCGGATGAAAAGATCCAGATCGAATTCGTCTCCGCGAACCCGACAGGCGACCTGCACCTCGGCCATGCGCGTGGTGCATCGCTCGGCGATTCGCTCAGCAATATCCTCGATTTCGCCGGATACGACGTCTCTCGTGAATATTACATCAACGACGCAGGCAAGCAGGTCGAAAACCTCGCCCGCTCCGTCGAAGCCCGCTATTTCCAGCAGCTCGGTCTGGACAAGGAAATGCCGGAAGACGGCTACCAGGGACCGGATGTTATCGAGATCGCGAAACAGCTCGTCGAGGAACACGGCGACAAGTTCGTCAACGTATCGGACGAGGAGCGCTACAACTTCTTCCGTGAATACGGTCTTCAAGTCGAACTCGGCAAGCTGAAGAAAGACCTCGCCGACTTCCGCGTGCCGTTCGACGTCTGGTTCTCTGAGACGACACTGTACGAAAACGGCAAGATCGACACGGCGCTCAACAAACTGCGCGAGAACGGCCATGTCTACGAAGAGGACGGCGCCACGTGGTTCCGCTCGACTGAATTCGGAGACGACAAAGACCGCGTGCTCATTAAGAACGACGGCTCCTATACGTATTTGACGCCGGACATCGCTTATCACGAGGATAAACTGCGCCGCGGCTTCGACACCCTTATCAACATCTGGGGCGCCGACCACCACGGCTACATCCCGCGCATGAAAGCCGCCATCCAGGCACTTGGCTACGACCGCGATACGCTCGAAGTCGAAGTGGCTCAGATGGTACAGCTGTACAAAGACGGCGAAAAGTTCAAAATGAGCAAACGGACCGGCAAAGCTGTCACGCTGCGTGAACTCGTCGAACTCGTCGGCCTGGACGCGACCCGCTACTTCTTCGCGATGCGCTCCGGCGACTCCCAGATGGACTTCGACCTGGATCTCGCTGTCTCGAAGTCGAACGAAAACCCGGTCTACTATTCCCAGTATGCGCACGCCCGTATCTCTTCGATTCTCCGTGCTGCAGGGGAGCAGGGCTTCGCGGCGTCCACCGAACACGTGGACCTGCTGACGTCCGAGAAAGAGATCGAACTTCTGAAAAAGATCGGGGACTTCCCCCAGATCGTCGGTGACGCCGCACGCCTGCGCGCGCCGCACCGCATCACGACGTACATCCAAGAACTCGCTGCTGCGTTCCACAGCTTCTACAATGCGGAAAAAGTGCTCGATCCGGAAAATCGCGAACTGACTGAAGCTCGTATCGCGTTGATCACCGCAGCCCGCACAACGATCGCCAACGCCCTGAAACTCATCGGCGTTGACGCGCCAGAGCGTATGTGAAAACCGGTGCCTGTGCGCCACGCAATTCAGACACTATTCGGAATAGTGTCGAAGTTGTGTGGCGCACAGGCACCCTTTCTTTTTTTCACACACTTCTGTATAATGGCAAAGGAACACCAATACATACCAAACACGCAAAAAGGTGCCCTGTGAAAACGGGGTTAAAAGGGAAGCCGGTTCAAGTCCGGCGCGGTCCCGCCACTGTAAGTGCCAGCCCAGCCACAACTGCCACCGGCCCACATCCGGGAAGGCGTGGAGCCGGGCGTCCGGAGCACAAGCCAGGATACCTGCCTTTTTGTCGATCACCCGGTCCCTACGCGGATAGGCACGGTGAAATTCGGCGGTTTCCGCCTGATTTCGTCTGCGCTCATCCTCCGTACATCCGAACGGGGGATTTTGTTTGGATAAAACAGGAGGATTCATCATGAAAAAACTATGGCAGCTTTGGCTGACCGCCGTGCTCGCCGTCCTGCTTCTGACTGCTTGCGGCGGAACGGGCGATACAAAAGACAAGAACGGCACGGACAACAGTGCAGCAACAACTGAACAGTCGGACAGCAACAAGGACTCCGGCAGCTCATCCGAAGACAGTGCAGACGCCGTCACCTATCCATTGACCGTGACCGACGCGACCGGACAGGAAGTCACACTGGAAAAGGCACCGGAGAAAATCATCTCAACACTCCCGAGCAACACGGAAATCCTGTTTGCGCTCGGTCTGGATGACGAAATCATCGCAGTCGATGACTATTCCGATTATCCGGAAGCAGCGGTCGATAAAGAAAAGATCGGCGACATGAACCTGAACATCGAAAAGATCATTTCGATGAAGCCGGACATCGTATTCGGCCACGAAATGTCACTGCCGGGTGCAGAGGCAGGTTTCCAGCAGATCCGTGACGCGGGCATCCCTCTGTTCGTCGTCAAAAATGCGATGAACTTCGATGAAACGTACGGTACAATCGAAGCAATCGGTGAAACCGTCGGCAAGAAAGACGAAGCCGCTAAAATCGTTGAAGATATGAAAACGAAAGTGGACGAAGTTGCAGCCAAGACGAAAGATGTCCAAGACGAGCGGCGTGTATTTGTCGAAACGTCTGACGTCCCTGAAATCTACGCACCCGGTAAGAACACGTTCATGCAGGAAATCCTGGACAAAATCGGTGCTGAAAACGTCGTGACCGAAGAAGGTTGGGTCATGATCAGCCCGGAAGAGATTGTCAAACAGAACCCGGATGTCATTGTCGTCATGCATGACTACACACCGGATATCGTCGAAAGTGTCAAGAAACGGGAAGGCTTCGCGGGCATCACTGCAGTCAAGGAAGACCGCGTCGTCCAAGTCGACTCCAACTTGACGAGCCGGACAGGCCCGCGCTTGGCGGACGGACTGGAAGAAGTCGCCAAAGCAGTCTACCCTGAGGCATTCAAGTGAGAAAGCCCCTGATCGCCTACATCGTGTCAGCCGCCGTCCTAGCCGCGGCGGTCTGGCTCGGTGTATCGATCGGTGCCGTACATATTCCGATCAGCACGCTCTGGAACCATGGAGCTGATCAGACATCCACAACGATCCTATGGGACATCCGCATGCCGCGGGTCATCCTCGCGGGGCTCGTCGGTGCATCGCTTGCGATCGCCGGCGCTGCGTTCCAGGGACTGCTGAAGAACCCGCTTGCGGATCCCTACACCCTCGGAGTGTCTTCCGGCGCCTCGGTCGGTGCCGTGATGACACTCTTTTTCGGTATCAGCCTGCCGGTGCTCGGCCTCTATACGCTGCCTGTCTTCAGTATGATCGGCGCCGCTGTCACGATGTTCACCGTCCTCGGCTTCGCAAGACTCGTCGACCGGGGGCTCAATATGGAAACGATCATCCTGACAGGCATCATCTTCGGTTCGTTCCTCGGCTCCGTCCTGTCGCTCATGATCGCGCTCACTGGTGAAGAGCTGCGTCAGATCATCGGCTGGCTCCTTGGAAGTGTCTCAATGCGCGGCTGGACCTACGTCTGGATGATCGTCCCGTTCACCGTCATCGGTTCCTTCCTGCTGTGGATGAACCGCAGGGAACTGAACGCGATGCTGTTCGGCGAAGAACGGGCGAAGCACCTCGGCGTCGATGTCGCCCGCCGCAAGCTGGTCATCCTGATCGGCGGCTCCATTTTGACCGGGGCGGCCGTCTCAGTTTCCGGGACAATCGGTTTCGTCGGCCTCGTCGTCCCGCACATGACCCGCCTGCTGTTCGGCTCCGACCACCGACACCTGCTGACGCTGTCGTTCCTGAACGGCGCATCACTTCTCATCATCTGCGACCTGCTCGCACGCACGATCATTGCGCCGACTGAACTGCCCGTCGGTGTCATCACGGCATTCATCGGGGCACCGGTGTTTGCCTTCATCTTCTACCGGCAGAGAAAAGGGGGCGCAGCCTGATGCTGCACGTACACGGACTGTCCGGCGGCTATGGCAGAGGCCTGGTCGTCGACGACGTCTCATTTCAAGTGGAACCCGGGGAAGTGCTCGGCATCTTAGGTCCGAACGGCAGCGGCAAATCGACCCTGCTGAAACTCGTCTCCGGAATCCTGCCGAAACAGGCAGGCACCATCGAAGTCGGCGGGAAACCGGCAGACAGCTATTCCGCGAAAGCGTTCGCACGCGAAGTCGCCGTCCTGCCGCAGCTCCACGCGCATGCGTTCTCCCACACCGTTCGGGCGACTGTGGAACTCGGCCGCTACCCGTACCAGACCGGACTCTTCTCGAACTGGGCCGATGAGGACGAAGCCGCCGTCACCCGCGCCATGGAACGGACCGGTGTCATGCGCTACGCCGATACGCTCATCGAGTCGCTGTCCGGCGGCGAACAGCAGCGCGTCTTCGTGGCACAGGCGCTCGCCCAGCAGGCGCCGCTCCTGCTGCTCGACGAACCGACGAACCACCTCGACATCGCCTACCAGCAGCAGCTGCTCGACACGGTCAGGAGTCTTGCAGCCGACGAAGGCAAAACCGTCGTCTCCGTCTTCCATGACGTCAATCTCGCAGCGCTTTACTGCGACCGCCTGCTGCTCATGAAAGATGGAAAGATTGCTGTCATCGGCGCACCGCAGGACGTCGTCAAGGAGCCGATCATCCGCAGCGTCTACCAGGCAGCCGTCGCCACGCAGCCGCACCCTGAGCTGCCGAAACCGCAGATGACGCTGCTGCCATCAAAGCCGGAGCGCACGGAACCTGCGTATTCGGTGGATGAAACCCAGTTCACTGTCACCTCCGATGCTGTCGTTCTTAACACGGCGGTCCCTTTAAAAACAGTCTCCTCAGCCGTCCACAATCCGGGAATGGGCTGGTACCGGACGTTCGTCAACCGGCGCGTCGATGCCGCCTACAATGCAGATGACGTGAAGCGGGAAAATGAGCAGTACTTGAAGACGGCCGGCCATCACCTGACCGACACGGTCGGCATGATGACAGCCGTCCATACGAAAGACGTAGAGATCCGTCGTTACGAGGGCGATGGATTTTCCGTCGTCATCGCGGTGACGGCAGGTGTGGGCAATGCGGTCGATGCGTCGCGCGCCGCGATGCGCGAAGTGACTGCCGGGACGATCAACACGTGGGTCTTCGTCAACGGCCGCTTGTCTGATGAAGCGTTCATCCAGGCGATGATCACCGCGACCGAAGCGAAAGCCCGCGCCCTGCAGACGGAACATGTCCTCGATCCGCTCACCGGCACACAGGCGACCGGTACCTCGACGGACAGTGTACTGATCGCCGCGGTGCAGACCGGCACACAGCTGGACTACGCCGGACCGGTGGCACCGCTCGGCAAACTGATCGGCACCGGTGTCTATGAGTGTACCGTGCGGGCGATCCGTACGTATAAGGAGGCGAAAGGATGGAACAGCTGATTGGCCTGCATCTGGCTGCCGTCACCGTCGGCTTCCTACTCGACCGGCTCATCGGAGATCCCCCTGGCTGGCCGCATCCTGTTCGCTGGATCGGGATGTGGATCGGCTGGCTCGCGAAGCGGCTCAATCACGGGGAGTACAGGACGGCGAAAGGGGCGGTGCTGCTCGCTATGACAGTGCTGCCCGTCTTCTTTGTAGCCGGTCTGGTAACATACACGGCTTTCCGGATTCATCCGGTAGCGGGTGCTGCTATAGAAAGCCTGCTCATCGCCGTGGCACTGGCACAAAAAAGCCTCGGAGACGCCGCGCGAGAAGTGGCGGCTCCGCTGTCGGCAGGCGATCTTCCGGAAGCCCGCCGCAAATTGTCCTGGATCGTCGGAAGGGACACCGATTCGCTTGATGAACCGGAAATCACGAGGGGGGTCGTCGAAACCGTTTCCGAAAACAGTTCGGACGGCGTCACCGCACCGCTCATTTTTGCTTTCCTCTTCGGGGCGCCCGGTATCTGGCTGTACAAAGCCGTCAATACGCTCGACTCTATGGTCGGCTACAAAGACGAACGCTACGCACAATTCGGGACAGCATCCGCCCGTACGGACGACGTCCTGAACTTCATCCCGGCGCGGCTTACAGGGCTCGCCATCGTGTTACTCACGCCGAATCCGAGCGGTCTTCCGCTGAAATCCCGGATCGCCGGATGGCGGTCGGATGCCCGCAAACACCCAAGCCCGAATAGCGGCTATTTGGAAGCCGCAACCGCCTGGCAGCTTGGCGCCACACTTGGCGGCACGAATACATACCGCGGCATCATGTCCCATCGGCCGCAGTTCGGTCCGGGACTCCGCCCGCTCTCTGCTATCGATATCGACAGGACCCTCGTCCAGCTGACACGCGCCTCTTGGGCCGTCTGGGCGCTCGGCATCCTGATAGGAGGACTCTGCTATGCAATTGCCTAACCACGGGGCGAACCCGCATACGCTGTACGCACGTCTCGGGCTGACGATGCCCGCATCCATAATGGATTTCAGCGAAAACTGCAATCCCGCCGGCCCGCCCGCAGCTGTATTCCAGCACTGGGAACAGCTCTACCCGTCCATCACGCGGTATCCGGATCCTTCCGGCGAGCCGTTTTTAACCGCCATTTCCGCCTATCATGCCGTAGAGCCACACAATATTATCCTCGGCAACGGTGCGGCGGAACTGCTGTCACTGCTCGCAGCGCAATACCGGGACAGACGCGCAATCCTCATCGACCCGGCGTTCTCCGAGTACGAAGCGACACTGACGGCGGCAGGCGCCCGGATCACCCGCATCCAGGCGCGGGAGGAAGACGGCTTCACGCTGCCAGCGGACGCTATCGAAGCCGCACTCCCGGACGCCGATGTGCTCTATTTGTGCACACCGAGCAATCCGACAGGCCTGCTTCCGGCAAAGGAAGAACTGCTCCGCCTGATCCAAAGCGCCGCGAAGCACGGCTGCGACGTCATCGTGGACGAAGCGTTCATCGACTGGGTCGGTGAAGAGCACTCCCTCATTCCGCACCTGGACGAATTCCTGCACGTCACGATCGTCCGGTCGATGACGAAACTGTATGCGATCCCCGGCATCCGTCTCGGCTATGCAATCGCGTCCCGCGATCGCATCACCAGCTTGAGGCGGCACGCACCGCACTGGAACGTCAATGCCGTCGCTGCTCGGATTGGCGCGCTTTGCCTCGGCCAGGAAGAATACCGGCAGAAGGCGGTCCGGCATGCAGCCGGCGAACGCCGCAAGATGACGGAATTCCTTGAAGATCACGGCTGCACGGTACTCCCGTCCGTCACGAACTACCTGTTGTTCCAGCCGCCGGCGGGCATACCTGCCGACATCGTGTTTCGGCGGCTGCTCGTCACGGGAATCGCTGTCCGCCACACCGAAAACTTCAAAGGACTCGACGGCCGCTGGCTCCGCATCGGCATGAAAACCGAGCATGAGATGAAAACCCTCCGCGCATCACTCGACGCGTGCTTTGCAGAAGGGACGCTCACTTTCATCTGCGGCGGGGTGAGGAGCGGCAAGAGTGCCTATGCCGAACAGCTCGTCCGCACGGAAGCGGAAAAGACCGGCGGCCGTCTCATCTACATCGCCTCGGGCACGCCGAGCGACGCGGAAATGGCGGACCGGATCGCCCGCCATCAGCAGGACCGGGCGCACGACGGCTGGACGACGATCGAACAGCCGGTCGATCTGGCGCAAGTGATGCCTCAGCTGCAGCCGGGCGACCATGTCCTCTGGGACTGTGCGACGACATGGCTTGCAAACGCCGCATTTGAAGGCTGGGAATCCGGTACACCGTGTATCCAAACACCTGGCTGCCTCGGACAGAAACTCGGTGCGCTGCTCGGCACCATCCGACAAATCCGCCGCACCGCCCGGCAGCTTGTCATCGTCTCGAACGAAGTGTTCGACGAACCGCTGAACCTTGAACAGACGACGCGTGACTATACAAAGGCGCTCGGCTCGCTTCATCAGCGGATTGCCGCAGACGCAAACACTGCAATCGAGATGGACAGCGGCATTCCGGTGTACCACAAAGGGGGCCTCAGCCGATGAAAGGCATTATGGTGATGGGTACGTCGTCCGATGCAGGGAAAAGCCTGCTGTGCACTGCATTCTGCCGGCTGCTGGCAAACGAAGGATGGCGCGTCGCTCCGTTCAAGTCGCAAAATCTGTCCCCTTATACGGAACGCGCTGCAGACGGCATCCCGATCAGCCGGGCGCAGTTCATCCAGGCGGAAGCTGCATGTACACAGCCGATTGCTGCCATGAACCCGATCATCCTCCAGCCCGGTCCGGACGGGGCGCTCACCGGCACGTTTTGCGGGGAACCGCTGGAGGAAACGACCGGCATGTCCTACCGGGAACGCTATTTCGACAAAGCAATCGAGTCGATCCGGCAGTCCCTGCGTGAACTGTCATCCGCCTATGACCTGCTCGTCATCGAAGGGGCCGGCAGTCCGGTGGAGATGAATCTGAAGGACCGGGACATCGTCAACATGCGTGTCGCCAAACTTGCCGATGTGCCCGTCGTCCTTATTGCCGACATTGACCGCGGCGGTGTCTTCGCTTCGATCGCCGGAACGCTCGCATTGCTGCCGCCTGATGAACGGCAGCGGGTGAAAGCCATTGTGGTCAATCAATTCAAAGGAGATCCCGCCAGTTTCCGCGACGGAGTCGAATGGATCGAATCCTATACCGGCCTTCCGGTGGCTGGAGTGATCCCTCATAAACCGGACCACGGAATCGCGGAGGAAGACGCATTTCGGCAAGGAAGTCTGGACCGGACGGGACCGGATGCCTTTGAAGACTGGGCGGCACACGTCCATGAGTCGATCGACTGGCCGCTCATCCGCTCGATTATCGGCATCGGGGTGGGCGCATGACCGGGATCCTGCTCGCTCTCCAATTTTTCACGAGCATTCCGGTCCGCCGGGAGCTGCCGATGGACAAACGCCGCATCACGGTCATGTATGGCGCCCTGCCATGGATCGGTGCTCTTATCGGACTCATGCTGGCAGGTGTCCATGCCGCAAGCGGGTTTGCCGGGTTCAGTCCGCTGCTCACCGCCGTCCTGCTGCTCGCAGGCGGCATCGTCCTGACGGGCGGCCTGCATCTGGACGGCGTCGCAGACACGAGCGATGCGTATTTCTCCTACCGCGACCAGCACCGCCGCCACGAAATCTTGGCGGATCCGCGAATCGGGGCATTCGGCGTGCTCGGTCTGCTCACGGTCGTCCTGCTGAAACTCGTGCTGCTGTATGAATGGGCGCTCACGAATCCGTCCGCCTGGTACTGGCTGGCGGTCATCCCGTTTTTAGCGCGGGGGGCAATGACACTGTACTTCGTGTCTGTGCCGCCGGCGAAAGAAGGCGGCATCGCACACTTCTTCCTCAGCAAAATCAGCCGTGGCCCGCTCATCGGCTGGACAGCAGGCTGCCTCGCGGCGGTCCTGGTGCTGCTCGGTGTCGTGCTCGAAACGGCGGTGCTGCCGCTCGGGATGCTTGCGGTCACCGTACCCGCTGTCTTGCTGTATCGATCGTGGACCATCCGCCAGTTCGGCGGTGTCACGGGCGATTTGAGCGGGGCGTTCATCGAAGGGATGGAGGTTCTCCTATGGCTGACCCTATTGAGCTTGTCCTGATCCGGCATTTGCCGACAGCGGGGAACGGACTCCGGCAATATGTAGGATGGACGGATGAACCGATTGTGCCAGGGTATATGCTGCCGGCTCCGGATCAGCCGTCTGCCGTGTACGGAAGCGATCTGCTGCGCGCCCGTCAGACTGCCGCACTGCTGTTCCCGAATGCTCACTATCATCCTGACGCCGGTTTCCGGGAATGCAATTTCGGTGAATTTGAAGGGAAAACATATGCCCAGCTTGAAACTAATACACTATACCGGCAGTGGGTCGATGATCCGTATACGATCTCCCCGCCCGGCGGAGAATCCATGCAGCAGCTCGAAAGCCGTGTCACAGCGGCGTTTCTAAGACTGCCGCCGGGCGCCCGGATCATCACGCACGGCGGACCGATCCGCCTGCTGCTCGCCCGGTTCGCGCCGGAGCAGCGGGAATTCTGGGACTTCGACGTTCCGCACGGCAGTTGCCACCGGCTGTTCTGGGACTCGGCGGCTGCCTGGAAGGAGGGGAAACGATGCACGTCATACTCGGCGGAGTTGCGAACGGCAAGCGGCAGTACGTCCGGGAACTCCTGATCGATCAGTCCGGCCCGGCTGTCTGGCTCGGCGAAGACGGACAGCTCGACTTATCGGCAGCATACGGAATCCCGGCCGAAGAGACGGTCGTTATGACCGGGCTCGAAACCTGGATGGCCGGCCGCCTGGCAGACGAACAGCAGGCGACGGCGGAACTGCTTTCTTTCATCCGGAACCGGAATGCGTACGTCATCTTGACAGACATCGGCCGCGGCATCGTGCCGGCCGACCCGGCAGCACGGGCACTCCGCGACGCCTGCGGCCGGCTCGCTCAGCAGCTGGTGAACGAAGCGGAGACGGTCACCCGTATCTGGTTCGGCATTCCGCAAAAACTGAAGTAAGGGAGAGGGATACAGATGAAGATCTATACAAAAACAGGGGATAAAGGGCAGACAAGCCTGATCGGGGGACGCGTCGACAAAGACAGCCTTCGCGTGGAAGCATACGGTACGATCGATGAACTGAATTCATTCATCGGAAAGGCAATGTCGGAACTCGACCCGGCGACATGCCGCGATATTTTCGACGACCTCGAAGCAGTCCAGAACGAATTGTTCGATGGGGGCGGCGACTTGGCGAACGTCATGAAAGAGCGCCGTTACAAGCTGTCCGATGAGCCGATCGAAGTGCTCGAACAGCGCATCGACGAACTGATGGAAGAAGCGCCGCCTCTTGAGAAATTCATCCTCCCCGGCGGAACACCGGCCGCAGCCTCGCTCCATATATGCCGGACGGTCACACGCCGCGCGGAACGGGTCACCGTCACACTGATGAAACAGGAGGAAGATGTGCCGGGCGAAGTGCAGCGCTACTTGAATCGGCTGTCCGATTACCTGTTCGTGGCAGCACGCATCGTCAACAAACGGGCTGGCGTGCCGGATAACGAATACGTCCGCAGCGCAAAAGTCTTCCGCACGGCGGAGAAAAAGAAGGGGACCGGCGGCGAGTGAACCGTCTCCGGAACGCGCTGGAAATCGGAGGACTGATCGTCACAACCGATAATTCGGGCGGTATCGGGGAAAAGCCGGACGACCTCGTATCGGTCCCGGACCGCATCACCGCCCGGTTCGCCGCGCGCGTCTGCCTGCTTGAACAGTGGGCAGCTGGCGCCGACCCGGAAGCTGTCCTGTTGCACAATTTCAGCGGCGCGGCGAGCTGGGACGCTTACTGCGCGGGAGTCCGGGACGTTTTCGATGAAACCGGCGAGCCGGCTCCGCCGATAAGCGGCAGCAGCGAAACGAACATGGCGCTCCGCCAGTCGGCACTCGCCGTGACCTTCCTCGGCAGGGCGGCCGCGCCGCCTGCTGGAACATCCGGCGACTGGTTTACATACGGCACGCCGCTCGTCGGCAATGCCGTACTGACCGGGGCCTCCGAAATCGCATCGCTTGCCGTCCTGCAGGAAGCGAGGCGCCAGCACATGCCGATGCGTATCTGGCCCGTCGGTTCCGCCGGCATCCTCGCCGAACTCCGCCAGGCGGACCCCGCCGCCGCTGAAAGAATCGCGGCCGGCCTGCTCGACTTGGAGATCTCAGCCGGCCCGGCCACCGTCGTCCTGCTCCAGATTCCGGCCGCTGCCCAGCCCGCCGCCCACCGGCAGTTCGGCCGCCTCCTCCGTCCGCTCACCGCGCCGGCGGGGGAATGAGCGGCTTTTTTCATGTCCGCGGGAAACGTCCATTCCCGGCAACACTCCCTGGCCGCGCAAACTGGGCACTCCGACCATTCAAGTTCTTCAGCTTGTGTGCTTTGCTGCGCAAAGCATTTCTGTCGGGAGGGGAATGCCGGGGATTCCTTCGCTGAGACAGGGGGAGCGGTGGTTGGTGCTCATAAAATCTTGTAAACGCTCATAAATCGCGGAAAACGCTCATAAATCTGGAAAAACGCTCATAAAACTCGAATAGCGCTCATAAATCCGCGAAACCGCTCATAAATTTCGAATAACGCTCATAACCCGCTCATTACCCCCGTCACACTCCCCCCAACACACCCCATCCCGCTCTGAATTCCCTGCGATTTCAAAATAGTCGTTGACTGAATGCTCATTCATATCTTAAACTAGTAACTAGCACATCGACAATCAGCTTAAATTCGTCTAGACTAGTAAGAACATTCATACCATACAAAAAAGGGGAGGACATTATGACACCGTTACTGATCGCCAACTGGATACTATTCCTGGCTGTTGTGGCGTATGGCCTTGCGCTATTCACATATGTCGTCAGAACACGCATTCAATTCATCCGCCTCGGGCAAAAAGAAGAGTTCGACAACAATGTCCAACGGCGCCTCAAAGAAGTCTGGGTCAACGTGTTTGGACAAAAAAAGTTATTGAAGGATAAGAAAAGCGGGGCCATCCATGTGATGTTCTTCTACGGATTCCTGCTCGTCCAGTTCGGCGCAATCGACCTCGTCTGGAAAGGTCTGAAACCGGATTCTCACCTGCCGTTCGGCCCGGTGTATCCGTTCTTCACGTTCTTCCAGGAAATCGTCGTCGCCGTCATTCTCGTCGCGGTCGTCTGGGCATTCTACCGCCGCTACATGGAAAAACTCGTCCGCCTGAAGCGCGGCTGGAAATCGGGGCTCGTGCTCATCTTCATCGGCACGCTTATGGTCTCGACTCTCATCGCAAACGGCATGAACCTTATTTGGCACGGTCACGAAACGACTTGGACAGAGCCGATGGCGTCGGGAATTGCAACCGTTTTCAGTTTCCTGCCGCCGACTGCTGCTGCTGCCATTTTCTTCGTTGCCTGGTGGGTCCACCTGCTGACACTGCTGACGTTCCTCGTCTATGTACCGCAATCGAAACACGCCCACTTGATCGCGGGACCGGTCAATACGTACATGATGCGTTTTGACCGCCGCGGGAAGCTTGCGCCGGTGGACTTTGCTGCGCTGGAAGAAGTGGAAGATGAAGACGAAATGCCGACACTCGGCGTGGGCAAGATCACCGACTTCACCCAGAAGCAGATGATCGACCTATACGCCTGCGTCGAATGCGGACGCTGCACGAATATGTGTCCCGCGACCGGTACAGGCAAAATGCTGTCGCCAATGGATCTTATAACGAAACTGCGCGACAACCTGACGAACTACGGTGCGCTCACGACGAAACAGAAACCGTGGGTGCCGGCACCTATGTTCAAGAACGCGAAAGGCAACCAGATCGCGCTCGCTGCAGGTCTCGAAGGTGCCACGATGGACGATATCTACAATCCATCGCTGATCGGTGACGTCATTACCGAAGAAGAGATCTGGGCATGCACGACGTGCCGGAACTGTGAAGACCAGTGTCCGGTCATGAACGAGCACGTTGATAAAATTATCGACCTTCGCCGTTATCTTGTTATGACGGAAGGAAAGATGGACGGGGATGCTCAGCGCGCGATGACCAATATCGAACGCCAGGGCAACCCGTGGGGACTCAACCGGAAGGAAAAAGAGAACTGGCGGGATGCCCGTCCGGACCTTAAGATTCCGACTGTGAAAGAATTGAAGAAAGCGGATGAAGACTTCGAGTATCTGCTGTGGGTCGGCTCGATGGGCGCGTTTGACAACCGTTCGCAGAAGATTGCGCTGTCCTTCGCGCATTTATTGAACGAAGCCGGCGTTTCGTTCGCGATTCTCGGCAACAAAGAGAAGAACTCGGGTGATACACCGCGCCGTCTCGGCAACGAGTTTTTATTCCAGGAGCTCGCGACTGCCAATATCGCAGAGTTCGAGAAAGCGGGCGTCACGAAGATCGTCACGATCGACCCGCACGCCTTCAACATCTTCAAGAACGAGTATCCGGACTTCGGATTCGAAGCGGAAGTGTTCCACCATACCGAACTGCTGAACAAGCTCGTGAAACAAGGGAAATTGGAGCCGAAACACGTGATCGACGAAACGATCACGTTCCATGATTCGTGCTACCTCGGCCGCTACAACGATGTATACGACGCTCCGCGCGAAATTCTGAACGCCATCCCGGGTGTCAACCTGGTTGAGATGAAGCGGAACCGCCAGGACGGCATGTGCTGCGGCGCTGGCGGAGGACTCATGTGGATGGAAGAAGACGCAGGACACCGCATCAACGTCGCCCGCACCGAGCAGGCAATGGAAGTGTCGCCGGGCATCATTTCATCAGGCTGCCCGTACTGCCTGACGATGCTGTCGGACGGCACAAAAGCAATCGAAGTCGAAGACAGTGTCGGCACATATGACATCGCTGAGCTGCTGGAGCGGTCCGTATTCGGAGAAGAACAGACGAACGAGGCAGAGACCGTGCAGGAGCCAGTCATGCAGTAAGAAAATATTTGCGAGTTTTCAAGACTTGTTTTACAATTAAGACAGTCAAACAGAACAGAATTGTCGAATAAAAACAGGCCGGAGGGGAAGCAGCAGTGCTTCCCCTTTCTGTCGAATGGCTGTCGAGCGAGCGTTCAGTCGTTCGTTCTTGATGAAAATGAAAACGCTATCAAAAAACTGGGGGATGAATCTAATGGCAAAAACAGTACTGATTGACGGCGCACGGACACCTTTCGGAAAAATGGGGAGCGCGCTGCAGTCGCTGACAGCGAGCGATCTCGGCGGCATCGCGATCGGAGAAGCACTCAAGCGCGCCGGCGTGGCGCCAGAGCAAGTCGACGAAGTGATTATGGGCACCGTACTGCAGGGGGGCCAGGGGCAGATCCCGTCACGGCAGGCAGCTGTGAAAGGCGGTATCCCGTGGAGCGTCAAGACGGAAACCGTTAACAAAGTGTGTGCATCTGGCATGCGCAGCGTGACGCTGGCGGACCAGCTTATCCGACTCGGGGATGAAGAAGTAATTGTAGCGGGCGGTATGGAATCGATGTCAAATGCACCGTATTATCTGCCGAAAGCCCGCGCCGGCCTCCGCATGGGAGACGCACAGCTCATCGACGGTATGATCTATGACGGGCTGTCTGATTCTTTCGCACCGGGCCATGCGCACATGGGGACATTCGGCAACAAAACAGCGGATGAATTCAGCGTCACCCGCGAACGCCAGGACGAATGGGCACTGCGCAGCCACGAGCGGGCGGTTAAAGCGATGGAAGACGGCATCTTCGCTGAAGAGATCGTCTCGGTTGAAATCCCGCAGCGAAAAGGGGAGCCAGTCGTCGTGAGCCAAGACGAAGCGCCGCGGAAGGAAACGTCACTCGACGTCCTTGCGAAATTACGCCCGGCATTCGGCAAAGACGGTTCCGTCACGGCAGGCAACGCACCTGGTGTCAACGATGGCGCATGTGCAATGGTGCTCATGAGTGACGAACGGGCGGCGCGCGAAGGCAAAGACGTCCTGGCGACAATCATCGGCCACGCCGAAGTGGCGATCGAGCCGGAAAACTTCCCGCAAACCCCAGGTCTCGTCATTAATGAAATTTTAAAGAAAATGGGTAAAACCGTCGAAGACATTGACCTGTTCGAAATCAATGAAGCTTTTGCGGTTGTCGCGCTCGCAAGCTCCGACATCGCCAAGCTCGATCCAGAGAAAGTGAACGTCCACGGCGGGGCAGTCGCTCTCGGCCACCCAATCGGCGCAAGCGGCGCACGCATCATCCTGACCCTCGCCTACGAACTGAAACGCCGCGGAGGCGGCATCGGAGTGGCGGCGATCTGCTCAGGCGGCGGCCAAGGCGACGCCATCATGATCGAAGTGCCGAAACAAGGCTGATTGGCCAGGTGTTTATGAGCGTTTTCCGCGATTTATGAGCGGTTTCACGGGTTTATGAGCGTTTTCCGTGATTTATGAGCGATTTCACGAGTTTATGAGCGTTTTCCGAGATTTATGAGCGATTTCGCAAGTTTATGAGCGCTTTCCGCGATTTATGAGCGATTTCGCGGGTTTATGAGCGCTTTCCGCGATTTATGAGCGATTCTGCGAGTTTATGATCGTTTTCCGAGATTTATGAGCGATTTCACAAGTTTATGAGCGTTTTCCTGGATTTATGAGCGATTCCGCGAGTTTATGAGCGTTTCCCGAGATTTATGAGCGATTCCGCAAGTTTATGAGCGTTTCCCTGCTTTTATGATCACTTCCGGCAGCTCGGCAACATATTCCAGACTAACAAGCAGCAACCAACACGGCGGCCGCGGCCGCCGCACACGAAAGGATGACACTAGATGAACATTCAGAACGTAATGGTGATCGGCGCCGGCCAGATGGGCGGCGGCATCGCGCAAGTGTGCGCACAGGCAGGCTTCACGGTCTACCTGAACGACGTCAAGGAAGAATCCTATACAAAAGGACTCGCCATCATTGAGAAGAACCTGGCGCGTAATGTCGAAAAAGGCCGTATGACCGAAGACGAAAAAACGGCGGTCCTCGGCAGACTGAAAAAATCACTCGATATCCAAGATGCACAGCACGCTGACATTATCATCGAAGCGGCCGTCGAAAATATGGATGTCAAAAAATCCATCTTCAAGCAGCTTGACGGCATCGCCCCGGACCACGCGATTCTCGCGACGAACACTTCATCGCTGCCAATTACAGAAATAGCGGCAGTCACGAAACGCCCTGAACAAGTTATCGGCATGCATTACATGAACCCCGTGCCGGTTATGAAACTCGTCGAAATCATCCGCGGCCTCGCGACATCCGACGAAGTGTACCAGGCGGTCGAGGACATGACGAAGAAACTGTCCAAAGTGCCGGTCGAAGTAAACGACTTTCCGGGATTCGTAGCAAACCGGGTTCTCATGCCGATGATCAACGAAGCGATTTTCACCCTCCAGGAAGGGGTTGCCACGAAAGAAGCGATCGACGAAGTGATGAAACTCGGCATGAACCATCCGATGGGTCCGCTGCAGCTCGCCGACTTCATCGGGCTCGACACATGTCTGTACATCATGGAAACGCTGCAGGAAGGCTACGGGGATCCTAAATACCGTCCGGCCGCACTGCTCCGTAAATACGTAAATGCCGGCTGGCTCGGCAAAAAATCAGGGCGGGGCTTCTACTCGTACGAATAAAGGAGACATGACAATGGATTTCCAGTTCACCGAAGAACAGCAGATGATGCGGAAACTCGTTAAGGACTTTGCGAAGGCTGAAATCGAGCCATTCATCCCGAATCTCGAGGCGGATGAATTCCCGACAGATATTCTTAAGAAAATGGGCGAACTTGGCCTCATGGGTATCACGATGCCCGAACAATACGGCGGCGCCGGCATGGATTTCGTCTCGTATATTAGTGCCATCCATGAATTGTCCAAAGTGCACGCGACGGTCGGCGTCATTTTGTCCGTCCATACCTCCGTCGGCCAGAACCCGATCCTCTATTTCGGCACGGAAGAGCAGAAACAGCGCTACTTGCCGAAAATGGCAGCCGGTGAATGGCTTGGCGCCTTCTGTCTGACTGAACCATCCGCCGGATCGGACGCCGGTTCACTGAAGACACGTGCCCTCAAAAAAGACGGTGGCTACGTGCTCAACGGCTCAAAAGTGTTCATCACAAATGGCGGGGAAGCGAACGTCTACATCGTGTTCGCCGCCACGGATCCGTCGAAAGGTACATACGGCATCTCGGCGTTCATCGTCGATGGTGACACACCGGGTCTGATTATCGGAAAAAATGAAGAGAAGATGGGTATGCACGGTTCACGAACAGTCCAGTTAACGTTTGAAGACATGTTCGTGCCCGAAGAAAACCGTCTCGGGGCGGAAGGCGAAGGGTTCAAAATTGCAATGGCGAACCTAGACGTCGGCCGCATTGGCATCGCCGCCCAGGCGCTTGGCATCGCAGAAGCCGCCCTCGAAGCGGCAACAGACTACGCAAGGGAACGTGTCCAATTCGGCAAGCCAATTGCAGCCAACCAAGGCATCGGCTTCAAGCTCGCCGATATGGCGACTGCTGCTGAAGCCGCACGATTGCTTGTTTACCGGGCCGCTCAGCTGCGCGCTGAAAGCAAACCATGTGCGCAGGAAGCATCGATGGCGAAGCTGTTCGCTTCCCAGGCCGCAATGGACAATGCCATCGAAGCCGTCCAAGTATATGGCGGCTACGGCTATACGAAAGACTATCCTGCCGAGCGCTTCTTCCGCGACGCCAAAGTGACCCAGATCTACGAAGGCACAAGCGAAATCCAGCGCATCGTCATCTCCAAACACCTGACAAAATGATTTTATTGAAATAAATTTCAGGGAGCCGTGAGTGCTCAAGGCTCTGCGTGAACCGCTCAAGACCCGCGCCAACCGCTCAAGCGACGGCACGATACGCTCAAGCCCGGGCAACAAACGCTCGAGCACCAAGGAAAAGCGCTCAAGGCTATGCCAGAAATGCTCAAGGACCGGCAAGAACCGCTCAAGCATTCGAAAGCACCATCCAATCACCACCCACCAAACCTACAAGAAAAGAGGAACTCACCATGAATTTTCAGCTATCCGAAGAACATGAAATGATCCGTAAGATGGTCCGCGACTTCGCCGTCAAGGACGTCGCACCGACTGCTGCGGAGCGTGATGAAGAGGAACGGTTCGACATGGACCTGTTCAAGAAGATGGCGGAACTCGGCCTGACAGGTATCCCGTGGCCGGAAGAATACGGCGGCATCGGCAGCGACTATCTCGCGTATGTCATCGCAGTCGAAGAACTGTCACGCGTCTGTGCATCCACGGGTGTCACGCTGTCCGCGCATACGTCACTCGCCGGCTGGCCGGTGTTCAAGTTCGGGACGGAAGAACAGAAGCAGAAATACCTTCGTCCGATGGCAGAAGGAACGAAAATCGGTGCGTATGGCCTGACAGAACCTGGTTCCGGCTCCGACGCAGGCGGTATGAAGACGACTGCCAAGCCCGACGGTGATGACTATGTACTCAACGGCTCCAAGATCTTCATCACGAACGGCGGCATCGCAGATATCTATATCGTGTTCGCGGTGACAGATCCGGATTCGAAGCACAAAGGTACAACAGCGTTTATCGTCGAGAGCGATACTCCAGGGTTCTCTGTCGGTAAGAAGGAGAAGAAGCTCGGCATCCGCTCATCACCGACGACGGAAATCATCTTCGACAACTGCCGTGTGCCGAAGGAAAATATGCTTGGTGAAGAAGGTCAGGGATTCATCATCGCCATGAAAACACTCGACGGCGGCCGGAACGGCATCGCCGCACAAGCAGTCGGCATTGCACAAGGGGCACTTGACGCAGCGACGGAATACGCAAAAGAGCGTGTCCAGTTCGGTAAACCAATTGCAGCGAACCAGGGGATCGGCTTCAAGCTTGCCGACATGGCGACCGCGACGGAAGCTTCCCGCCTGCTGACATACCAGGCAGCTTGGTTAGAATCGAACAACCTGCCATACGGTAAAGCGTCTGCGATGGCGAAACTGATGGCGGGTGATACGGCTATGAAAGTGACGACGGAAGCGGTGCAGGTGTACGGCGGCTACGGCTACACGAAAGACTATCCTGTCGAGCGCTTCATGCGCGATGCGAAGATCACGCAAATCTATGAAGGAACGCAGGAAGTTCAGCGGCTCGTCATCTCCCGCATGCTGACGAAGTAAAAGGGGGAGCGTCCAATGGAACTGAAACACGAAGTGAAATCATCGGTCAAAGACGGCGAACTGATCGAAAAGCGGCGCGACCAGATCATCGAAGGCGCCGTCCGGCTGTTTAAGGAAAAAGGCTTCCATCGGTCGACGACGCGTGAAATCGCGAAAGCAGCCGGATTCAGTATCGGCACGCTGTATGAATACATCCGGACGAAAGAAGACGTACTCTACCTCGTCTGCGACACGATCTACGATCAGGTGCAGCACCGGCTGTCAGGAATCGCGGACGAAGAGGCGACGATCGACGGACTGAAACGGGCCATCGATGTCTACTACCGGCTTGTCGATGACTTGAATGACGAATTCGTCGTCATGTACCAGGAGTCGAAGTCGCTGCCGCCGAAAGCGCTGGAATACGTGCTTGAAAAAGAGCGTACGATGACCGGACTGTTCGAAACGCTCGTGCGTTCATGTGCAGACGCCGGCGAACTCCGGATATCCGGTCCTGCGATCCCGCTCGCGGCGCATCATATCGTCATCCAGGGGCAGATGTGGGCCTTCCGCAGATGGGCGGTCCAGAAGCTGTACACACTCGACGAATACATCGAATTTCAGACAGAGCAGCTGCTGAACGGCCTTGTCAAACCAGCAGGCGAATGAAGAAAAATGAAGCAAAAGGGGTGCACGACCATGGCAACAGCAGAAACCCAGCAGGAAATCTATAAGCCGACCCATCACGTGCGTTTCGTGACGGCGTCGAGCCTGTTTGACGGACACGATGCGAGCATTAACATTATGCGCCGCATCCTTCAATCCACCGGCGCGGAAGTGATCCACCTCGGGCACAACCGCTCCGTCGAAGAAGTCGTCAACGCGGCGATCCAGGAAGACGTTCAGGGCATCGCGATCTCGTCCTACCAGGGAGGGCACGTCGAATACTTCAAATACATGCACGACCTGCTGAACGAGCGCGGCGCCGGCCATATTAAGATCTACGGCGGCGGGGGCGGTGTCATCATCCCGAAGGAAATCAAAGAACTGCACGACTACGGCATCGCCTGGATCTTCTCGCCGGAAGACGGCCGCAAGATGGGCCTTCAGGGGATGATCAACCGCATGGTCGAAGAGTGCGACTACGCGACTGAAGTGAAGGACGAAATGGGCTATTTGGAAGAGGTCACCACGGACACACCTGAAAAACTCGCGAACCTGATCACCTATGCAGAAGAGCATTTCGACGATCAAGACAAAAAAGCGGAAACGCTTCTGGCACGCGCGCGCGAGCTGTCGAAAGGCACGCCGATCTTAGGAATCACGGGCACTGGGGGCGCCGGGAAAAGTTCACTGACCGACGAACTCATCCGCCGGTTCCTGCACGAACTGCCCGATAAGAAAGTCGCCATCTTGTCGATCGACCCGACGAAACAGAAGACGGGCGGCGCGCTGCTCGGCGACCGGATCCGCATGAACGCCATCTTCAACAAGCGTGTCTTCATGCGCAGTCTCGCAACACGCGGCTCCCGCACGGAATTGTCAGGGGCCCTGAAAGACGTGCTTGATATCGTCAAGACGGCGGGCTACGACCTGATCATCGTCGAAACGAGCGGGATCGGGCAGGGGGACGCGGAAATCGACGAAGTGTCCGACGTCTCCATGTATGTCATGACGAGCGAATTCGGTGCGCCGACTCAGCTCGAAAAGATCGACATGATCGACTTCGCAGATCTCGTCGCCATCAACAAATTTGAGCGTAAAGGCTCGGAAGACGCGCTGTCACAAGTGCAGAAGCAGTACCAGCGCAGCCGTTTGCTGTTCGATCAGCCGCTCGAGTCGATGCCGGTCTACGGAACAATCGCAAGCCAATTCAATGACAAAGGGACGAACACGCTGTTCGCTGCGATCGTCGATACGCTCAACCGCAAATGCGGCACAGACTGGACAACGTCGTATACCGAGTTCGTCAAAACACAGAAACAGAACGTCATCATCCCGAACGACCGCCTGCAATACTTGCGTGAAATCTCAATGACCGTCCGCAACTACCATAAGCACGCGGAACAGCAGGCACAGCTCGCGACACGTCTGTACCAGCTCGAAGGCGCAATCGAAGAAGTGCGTAAGAATGCACCTGACGACGCGCTCGTCCAGTCACTTCAGACCCTGCATGATACGGTCCGAGATGAGATGACCGCGGAAACGCGCCGCATCCTCGACAACTGGAATTCATTGAAAGAAGCGTATTCACAAGACGAATTCGTCACGAAGATCCGCGACAAGGAACTGCGCACAGCTCTCACGACGACGAGTCTGTCGGGCTTGAAGATCCCGAAAGTCGCGCTGCCGAAATTCAAGGATTACGGCGAGATCGTCCGATGGGTGTACAAGGAAAATGTCCCGGGCTCGTACCCGTACACAGCAGGTGTCTTCCCGTTCAAACGCGAAGGCGAAGATCCGAAGCGCCAGTTCGCGGGCGAAGGGACACCGGAACGGACGAACCGCCGCTTCCACTATTTGTCGAAAGACGACGACGCGAAACGCCTGTCGACTGCCTTCGACTCCGTCACATTGTACGGTGAAGACCCGGACGAACGCCCAGACATCTACGGAAAGGTCGGCGAGTCGGGTGTCAGCATCTGTACGCTTGAAGACATGAAGAAACTGTACGCCGGCTTTGATCTATGCGCACCGGCGACTTCCGTGTCGATGACGATCAACGGCCCGGCTCCGATCATCCTCGCGATGTTCATGAACACAGCTATCGACCAGCAGGTGAAGAAACAGGAGGAAGAGCTCGGCCGTACGCTGACGGTCGACGAGTTCACCGAAGTGCGCGACGCCACGCTGAAAGTGGTCCGCGGCACCGTACAGGCGGACATTCTGAAGGAAGACCAGGGGCAGAATACGTGCATCTTCTCGACGGAGTTCGCTCTCCGGATGATGGGCGACATTCAGCAGTATTTCATCAACAAAAAGGTCCGCAACTATTATTCCGTATCGATTTCCGGCTATCATATCGCGGAAGCGGGCGCGAACCCGATTTCGCAGCTCGCGTTCACACTTGCGAACGGCTTCACGTACGTCGAGTACTACTTGAGCCGCGGTATGGACATTGATGATTTTGCACCGAACCTGT
The DNA here is from genome assembly GCA_032099885.1 of Sporosarcina sp. Classification (GTDB taxonomy): domain Bacteria; phylum Bacillota; class Bacilli; order Bacillales_A; family Planococcaceae; genus Sporosarcina. The sequence goes on along the minus strand of DAMDKL010000009.1, from coordinate 3,687 downwards.
CGTTCTTCTTCTCAAACGGGCTCGATCCGGAATATACAGTCATCGGCCGCGTTGCACGGCGTATCTGGGCAGTTGCGATGCGTGAGAAATACGGCGCGAACGACCGGAGCCAGAAGCTGAAATACCATGTCCAGACGTCGGGCCGTTCTCTGCACGCGCAGGAAATCGACTTCAATGACATCCGGACGACACTGCAGGCGCTCATGGCGCTGCAGGACAACTGCAACTCGCTCCACACGAACGCCTATGACGAAGCGATCACGACGCCGACGGAAGAATCTGTCCGCCGTGCGATGGCGATCCAGATGATCATCACGAAGGAACACGGCCTGTCGAAGAACGAAAACCCGCTGCAGGGCTCGTTTATTGCAGAAGAACTGACGGATCTCGTCGAGGAAGCGGTGCTGCAGGAATTCGACCGGCTCAACGACCGCGGCGGTGTGCTCGGCTCGATGGAGACGCAGTACCAGCGCGGCAAGATCCAGGAAGAATCGATGCTGTATGAGATGAAGAAACATTCCGGCGAGCTGCCGATCATCGGCGTCAACACGTATCTGAATCCGAACCCGCCGTCGGAAGACGACATCGACAGCATGGAACTCGCGCGGGCGACGAAGGAAGAGAAAGAGACGCAGATCACCAACCTGCGCGCCTTCCAGTCCGTCCATTCAGACGAAACCGGCGAAGCACTCGCGAACCTGAAGCAGGTTGCAATCACCGGCGGCAACATCTTCGAAGCGCTGATGGAAACCGTCAAGGTCGCAAGTCTCGGTCAGATCACGAACGCCCTGTACGAAGTCGGCGGCCAATACCGGCGCAATATGTAACGGAAAACGGAGCGGGGAAAACCCCCGCTCTATTTTTAGATTGACCGGAGCTGCCGGGAAAAACGATTGACAGTGGATTTTATCCCCAAAACCCGCGTATACTATAAAGAATGGCCGGAAAGAGGTGGGGAAGTTGAAGATAGCAGTACATCTTGTTATCATAATCTCACTAATCGTACTGACTTGGCTTCTCTACGGGGAAGGACTCGGCGCGATTCCCTTCCTGCTCGCGGCCGCCTATCTGCTTGCGGTCACTTGGAAAGAATTCAGGCGGTACCGCAGAAAACGAGGGGTTTTGTAACATCCCACCATCCAATACAGGAACGTAGCTAACGAAAGGGCGTGCATCCCATGGACTTGACTGCCATGACAAAAGAACAATTACTCGAGGAATCACTCATCGACATCACCTTCGCAATATTCGAAAAGAGCCGCAACCCGATCTCTTTCAATGACCTGCTGCACGAACTCCAGCAGCTCACCGGTCTGTCAGACAGCGAAATGCAGTCCCGTCTTCCGCAGTTCTACACGGATTTAAACGTCGACGGCCGTTTCATGGCCATGAACGACGGCCGCTGGTCGCTGCGCGAATGGTATCCGGTCGATCAGATCGAAGAAGAGACTGCGCCTGTCGTTAAAACGCGCAAGAAGAAGAAAAAAGCGGTCGACGATGAAGACGAGGAAGAAATCGAAGAGGAAGACCTCGACGACGTGGAATTCTTCGAAGAGGACTACGAGGAACTCGGCGACGAAGAGGAAGAGGACGACGAGGAAGACGCCGATCCGGACGAAGACGAAATCGATGACCCTGCAGAAGGGCTTGAAATCATTCCCGACGACGAAATCGACATCGACGAAGAAGAAGAGGAAGAAGAGGACGAAGACGAAGAGGAAGAGGAATTATAACTCGTTCTTGACTTCAGAAGCCATCCGCTATACAATTCAGTCGGGCTCCTTTTTAAAGGACAAACGAACGGATCTAAAAGCGCTCCTTCTGCAGATAACTCTGCGGCAGGGGCGTTTTTTCGTATTACACCGGTTCTGGCCAAGCTCTCCCGACTACCACATACTGGAGGAATTCAACCATGACGAAATATATATTCATCACTGGCGGTGTCGTTTCATCACTCGGGAAAGGCATCAACGCTGCATCGCTCGGACGACTGCTCAAAAATCGCGGCCTGCAGGTGACGATCCAAAAATTCGACCCGTATATCAACATCGACCCAACGATGATGAGCCCGCTCCAGCACGGAGAAGTCTTTGTCACACAGGATGGCGCGGAAACCGATCTCGACGTCGGCCACTACGAGCGCTTCATCGACATCGACCTGAACCAGTATTCCAATATCACGATGGGGAAAGTATACTCCCTCGTCCTTCAGAAAGAACGGAATGGTGAGTACAACGGCGCAACCGTCCAGGTCATCCCGCACATCACCAACGAAATCAAGACCCTCATCAAGCGCGCCGGACAGGAAATGCACGCGGATGTCGTCATCACGGAAATCGGCGGAAGCGTCGGTGATTTCGAATCGCTGCCATACCTCGAAGCGATCCGTCAGATGAAAACCGACCTCGGCAAAAACGATGTCATGTACATTCACAACACGCTCGTGCCGTACTTGAAAGCCGCCGGGGAGATGAAAACGAAACCGACCCAGCACAGCGTCAAGGAACTTCGCAGCCTCGGCATCCAGCCGAACATGATCGTACTGCGCAGCGAATATTCAATCCCGCAGGAGATGAAAGACAAAATCGCCCTCTTCTGCAACATTAAGCCTGAAGAAGTCATTGAAGCAAAAGACGCGGAAACTCTGTATGAAGTACCACTCCGTCTGCACGAACAGCGGATGGATGATATCGTCGTCGACTATTTGGAACTTGAAGCGGCACAGCCTGACCTGGAAGAGATCAAAGAACTCGTCAGCCGCGTGAAGAACCTGTCGAAAACAGTCCGTGTCGCACTCGTCGGTAAGTACGTCGAGCTTCAGGATGCTTACATTTCCCTCGTGGAAGCACTGAACCACGCAGGCTACGCATTCGACACAGCGATCGACATCAAGTGGATCAACTCGGAAGAAGTGACAGCGGAAAACGCTGCGGAACTGCTCGGGGACGTCGACGGCCTCCTTGTTCCGGCCGGATTCGGTGAACGCGGCGTAGACGGCATGATCCATGCGATTGCTTACGCGCGTAAAGCCGGCCTGCCGTTCCTCGGGACAGGCCTCGGCATGCAGCTTGCTATGGTCGAGTATGCCCGTGACGTGATGGGACTCGGCAACGCACATTCCGTCGAATTCGATGCCCACACTCCGAATCCGATCTTCCTGCTGCACCCGGACTTCCGCAACGGCCGCGAAGGCGAAAGCGCCTTGCGTCTCGGAAACTACCCATGCGAAGTTAAGGGAGGCTCCAAAGCTTATGAAGCGTACGGCAAGGAGCTCGTCGAGGAGCGCCACCGCCACCGCTACGAATTCAACACGGCGTACCAGGACCGTTTCGAAGAAGCCGGCATGGTGATCTCCGGCATCAGTCCGGACGAACGACTCGTCGAGATCATTGAACTGCCGACGCATGACTTCTTCCTCGGCTGCCAGTTCCATCCGGAATTCGTCTCCCGTCCGACACGCCCGCAGCCGCTCATCAAAGGATTCGTCGAAGCTGCACTCGCCCGCCAGAAATAAAATCATCAAAAACCCCTTTCCAGCCGGAAAGGGGTTTTTGTCTGCGCAGCGCTAACCGCTCGATTCATGCGGCTAACCGCTCGATTCATACGGCTAACCGCTCGATTCATACGGCTGACCGCTCGATTCATGCGGCTACCCGCTCGATTCATGCGGCTACCCGCTCGATTCAT
>DAMDKL010000008.1:0-149026 GCA_032099885.1 Sporosarcina sp. | reverse complement strand
ACACCGCCCTTTCACGGCGGTAACACGGGTTCGAATCCCGTAGGGGTCACCATTTACACAAGCATCAATGCGAAGCTTATCGCCACTCCCGTGAAATTGGGAGAAGCGAGCAGTACAAGGAAGCAATTGAGAGAAGGAAGGAGCGTACTCACGTACGTGACTGACTGAGCGAACGCAGCTGACGCAGGAATGCGAAGCTTATCGCAATTTCACATGGAGGATTAGCTCAGCTGGGAGAGCACCTGCCTTACAAGCAGGGGGTCGGCGGTTCGAACCCGTCATCCTCCACCATAACACTTCTACTGCAAGATCAGCTTGCATAGAGTACTAAACAACGAGCGTGAAAGCTCGGTTGCGGAAGTATTAACATTATCGCGGGGTGGAGCAGTGGCAGCTCGTCGGGCTCATAACCCGAAGGTCGCAGGTTCAAATCCTGCCCCCGCAACCAAATGGTCCCGTGGTGTAGCGGTTAACATGCCTGCCTGTCACGCAGGAGATCGCCGGTTCGATCCCGGTCGGGACCGCCATTTTCTTTTAATCTGTATGGTTCAGTAGCTCAGTCGGTAGAGCAAAGGACTGAAAATCCTTGTGTCGGCGGTTCGATTCCGTCCTGAACCATCTCTAATCATGCCGGTGTAGCTCAATTGGTAGAGCAACTGACTTGTAATCAGTAGGTTGAGGGTTCAATTCCTTTCGCCGGCACCATACCCTTTGGTGGGGTAGCGAAGTGGCTAAACGCGGCGGACTGTAAATCCGCTCCCTCCGGGTTCGGCGGTTCGAATCCGTCCCCCACCACCATTCTTTACAGGGGCATAGTTTAACGGTAGAATAGAGGTCTCCAAAACCTTTGGTGTGGGTTCGATTCCTACTGCCCCTGCCAATATTCTCTTGTCTGGCAACTTAATACTTTTTATTATGGCGGTCGTGGCGAAGTGGTTAACGCATCGGATTGTGGTTCCGACATTCGGGGGTTCGATTCCCCTCGGTCGCCCCTTTTTACTTTTGGGGTATAGCCAAGCGGTAAGGCAACGGACTTTGACTCCGTCACTCGTTGGTTCGAATCCAGCTACCCCAGTTTTAAGCGGAAGTAGTTCAGTGGTAGAATACGACCTTGCCAAGGTCGGGGTCGCGGGTTCGAATCCCGTCTTCCGCTCCACTTTTTCTACGGCGGCATAGCCAAGCGGTAAGGCACGGGTCTGCAACACCCTTACCACCGGTTCGATTCCGGTTGCCGCCTCCAATCTATGTGATCCGTAATCTGCAAATTTATTTATGCCCGAGTGGTGGAATGGCAGACACGTCGCACTCAAAATGCGATGCCGCGAGGCGTGCCGGTTCAAGTCCGGCCTCGGGTATCCACAAAAGGACAACTTCGGTTGTTCTTTTTTTGTTCGTCCGCGGATTTCAACGGCCCATCTGTTCTGACGAGCAGATGGGCCTCCGGTCAGTCGGTCAGCTGCTGGCTCGATAGAACAGGCAGCTGGATCGAAGGAGCTGCGGCCTCCAGTACATACGTGGCGGCGTCTCCTCCGTTGATGTTGGTGAACATGCTGCTGCATGCCTCTGTCAGGCGCTTAGCCTCCATGGCCCGCAGGGAAGGCCGCAAATAGAGGACGTGCACGATTTCTTTCGTCTCTTCTGTAATTGCACAGCGTACCGAGTCGACATATGGACTCCCGAACGGGCTGTACTGGTCTTTCAAAAGGATCAGCTTGTTTAGGGAGTTAAATCGGCCATTCAGGCCATCGTATCCTTCCTCCTGCCGGCCGACGGTCACCTGGACATCCCCGACGAGTTTACTGGCGTCATACATACCGGTCGGAATGCCGTACTGCAGACTGAACAGCGTGTTCAGGTCAATGGCACTTGAGTGACTTTCCAAGTAGTCTTGTTTCCGGATTCTCCGATATAGGGATTCGACGGAAGGCCGATAGCGTGCAGGGTCGGCTCCAAATGTCTTCCAGATGGCACGCCATTCTTTTATCCCTTGGATATCCGTCAGCTGCCGTTCTTCCTGTTCAAAGAAAAGCTGTTCCTGGAACAGCTGGAGACGCCCTTTCAGCATCTGGGGAGATTGCGAAACGGTTGTTTTGTTATAATGGATGATGCCTAATTTAAAGTCAGGGATCGCGTCAATGATAGGCGCGGTCAATTCGATTTTCATGGAATCACCTTGTTCCTATTTTTTTTCAAGCTTATCATAAGGGAGGCGGCAACTGGTGAATATCGCTCAACTGCAGCAAGACATAATCGCATATGCATCTGACATCGGTATTGACAAAATCGGATTCACGACGGCCGCCCCTTTTCTCGAATTGAAAAACCGACTGAAGCGGCAGCAGGAACTGCGCTATCAGTCAGGGTTTGAAGAGCCGGATCTCGACAAGCGGACGACTCCGACCCTGCTGCTGGACCGGGCAGAGAGCATTATCTCGATTGCCATCGCCTATCCATCCAAACTGCAGGATGCCCCGAAAGGCAAGAGGGGCGAACGGAGGGGAATGTTCTGCCGGGCTTCGTGGGGGACGGATTATCATACGGTTTTACGTGAGAAGCTGGCGCTGCTTGAAGTCTTCCTGCAAGAAAGGGTTCCGGATGCGCAGACGCGATCCATGGTGGATACCGGTGAATTGGCAGACCGGGCTGTCGCGGAACGTGCGGGGCTCGGCTGGTCGGCGAAGAATTGTTCGATCATCACGCCGGAGTTTGGTTCGTATGTCTACTTAGGCGAGATGATCACGAACTTGCCATTCGCGCCTGATGTACCGATGGAAGACCAATGCGGTGACTGCACACTTTGTCTCGATGCCTGTCCGACCGGTGCATTGATTCAGGGGGGCCAGCTGAATGCCCAACGCTGTATTGCGTTCCTGACGCAGTCAAAGCAGCCCCTGCCTGAAGAGTTCCGAAAAGAGATCGGCAACCGAGTTTATGGCTGCGATACTTGTCAGACCGTATGCCCGAAGAACAAACGGAAGTATAACTTGGACCAGCCTGCTTTCACGCCCGAACCGGAATTGGTGAAACCGCTTCTCCAGCCGCTTTTGAAATTATCGAATCGGCAGTTCAAGGAAACGTTCGGGCACATGTCCGGTTCCTGGAGAGGGAAGAATCCGATCCAGCGCAATGCGATCCTGGCGCTGGCCCATTTTAAGGAAACCAATGCAGTTCCGGAACTTGCGGGATTGCTGCACACGGATCCGCGTCCAATGATCCGCGGAACGGCTGCCTGGGCGCTCGGTGAAATCGGCACGGCTGCAGGGCGCGGGGCGCTCAGACAGGCGCTCGCCGCTGAAACTGATCCGGAAGTACAGACGGAAATCGAAAAGGCGTCCGAAAAACTGGAAAGAACTACTGAAAAGGAAGTGGAATGATGACAATACACGTGGCATTATTTGAACCGCTCATTCCGGCGAACACCGGCAATATCGCCCGGACATGCGCGGGAACTGGAACGAAACTTCATCTGATCGAGCCGCTCGGATTCTCGACAGACGATAAGATGCTGAAGAGGGCTGGTCTGGACTATTGGGAGCACGTCGATATAACGTACCATGCTTCCATTGATGAGATGTTCGATAAGTTTCCCGACGCTAAATATTACTTCATTACGAAATTCGGCAGGCAGACGTACTCTGACTTCGACTTTGCCGACAGCACGAAAGACATCTTTTTCGTGTTCGGGAAAGAGACGACCGGACTTCCGGACGAGGTGACGGCAGCCCATCCGGATACGTGCCTGCGCATACCGATGAACGACCATATCCGATCGCTGAACCTTTCTAATACGGCGGCAATCCTCGTCTATGAGGCCCTTCGTCAGCAAGGGTACCCAGCACTACATTAATAAAAGAGATGCAGCCCCGGGCTGCATCTCTTTTTTCGTGTTATTTTTTCACTTTGCCCGGCTTGTCTTCATAACCGCCAGTGAAGATTGCGGAAAGGAATGCGAAGCAGACACCCATGATTAAGATGAGTCTCATTAGATACCCTCCTGTTGAATCACTTGTACTTTCCTCATTATACCGGAACAGCCGTCAAAAAGAAATGACCCGCTCAATTATTTATGACATGATGCCGACAAAACAGCGGCATATTCGTTTTCAGGAAGCGTCTTCAATGGTAGCATATGGAGGAGACGAGAAGGAGGAATGATGATGTCATCGATCTATACAGGAACAAAAAAGCTGAAGAATGGTGTGGAGATGCCCCGTTTCGGCCTCGGCGTCTACAAAATGACGGACCCGGAACAGACTGTAGAGGCGATAACGTTCGCTCTCCGTAACGGATACCGTGCAATTGACACCGCTGCCATTTACGAGAATGAAGCAGAAACCGGGGAAGCGATCCGGACATCCGGCCTGGACAGGAGCGACCTGTTCATCACCTCGAAGGTGTGGAATACCGACCAAGGCTACGACCAGACATTGCGTGCATTCGAGACTTCCCTTACAAAACTCGGGCTCGACTACTTGGATCTGTACTTGACGCATTGGCCGATGCCGGGCACGTTCGCGGATACGTATCGGGCGATCGAACGTTTGTACGATGAAAAACTGATCCGGGTGCCGGGGGTGTCCAACCACCATATCCATCATCTCGAGGAGCTGGCAGCGACTGCGAATGTCGCTCCGATGGTGAACCAGGTGGAACTCCACCCGCTGCTGACACAAGTGCCGCTGCGTGAGTACTGCCTCGATCATGGGATTGCTGTTACGTCTTGGTCGCCCCTTGCGAGAGGACAGCTGCTCGACAATACGGTGCTGACTGAAATCGGAGAAGTACACGGTAAAACGGCGGCTCAGGTGATCATCCGCTGGCATTTGCAGCATGACCTGATCGTCATTCCGAAGTCGGTCACCCCTGACCGGATCCTTGAAAACAGCCAAGTCGGCGATTTCCAGCTGACAGATGGGGAGATGCAGAAGATCGACGGCTTGAACCGGAACGAACGGACAGGCACCGATCCTGACACGATCGGGCAATGAAAAAGCGGCATGGATCGAACTCCATGCCGCTTCCGTCTGTTCATTCAGCTGTAATGATCACTTTTTCCCCGGTGAATGGGTGGATGAATGAAGCTTCCGCCGCTGTCAAACGGTACGATCCATCCGGCAGCGCCTGTGCTCCGTACAAGTTGTCACCGACGACCGGGTGTCCGAGATGAGCCATGTGCACACGAATCTGATGCGTACGTCCGGTGTCGAGGGTCGCTTCGATACGAGTGGAATCCTCTTGCCGTCCGATGACCGTAAAGTGCGTCACAGCGGATTGACCGGACATGGAGATCCGCCTGCGTGATGCATGGTGGCGGTCGCGCCCAATCGGCAGGTTGACCATGCCCCGGGTCTTCTTCAGACGGCCCTCGAGCTCGGCTTGGTAGACACGTCGGATATCGTTTGCGGCAAGCATCCGGTCGAACATCGCTTTCGCCATCGGATGTTTCGCGATGAGCACGACGCCGGCTGTCCCTTTGTCGAGCCGCTGGATATGCTCCGCATAGGCACCGCCGTTGGCCCGGACATGTGCGATCACGGCGTTCATCAAGGTCGGTTCGCTGCTGGAGCCGTCAGGGTGGACCGGAATGCCTGCTGGCTTGAATGCAGCAAGGTAGTGGTCGTCCTCCTGCAGTATCCGGACTCCTGAAATCTCCATCGGTTCATAATCGGATTGCGCCGGGGGGAGGGTAAACGTCAGTTTCGTTCCTTCTCCGAGCGGCAGGCGCCAGGAAACCGGCGCGTCGGAATCATCCGTGACCCCATCGGCCATCCGTAATTCGTGAATATTCTTTTTGCCGGCCTGCCATTCATCCCGCAGCAGCTGTTCAAGTGTCTGGCTGCCATCCTGGACGGTATACGTGAAAGTTGTCATTGTTTGTCCTCTTTTCCGGTCGGTCACTTACTGTAATACGTATTGAAGAATTCGTGGATATTCTCTTCCGGCTGAAGTCCGACAAGACGGCCGACTTCCTTGCCGTTTTCATACTGGACGAGTGCAGGCCAGGCATCGATGCCGTACTTGTCCTTCGCCTGGTCACCGAACTCCAGCATGTTGAATTGATTCACCTTCACGCCTTCTTCCTTCGCGATCGGCATGAGGATGGGTGTCATCTGCATGCAGTAATGGCATTCGGGGTGGAAATAGTAGACTGTTGTCGGTTCGCCGGACTCGATTTTCTTGAAGACGGCATCCGGCAGCACGATGCTGTCATAGTTTTCATTGCCGATCAGGTCGATTGTAGATTTCGCCAGGTCATCCGTCCCGTAGGGGTTGTCTTTCAGTTTGCTTTTGTTCGAAGCATTGGTGAGGGCGATGATCGCGACAAAAAAGACGATGACGATTCCGCCGATAATAAGCAGTTTCTTCAATTCAGTTTCTCTCCTTCGTGTGCATGATCATGAAGATGCTGGCTATTAGTATCAGGATGAATGCCGTCAGGGCCATGAACGGAATCGTGATGAACCCCAAGTAATTCACATACTGGGCTGTACACGGCACATCTCCGCACGTGCCGGCATGGCTTTGGAGGAGACTGATTTTCTGCAGAGCGTAATGATAGCCGGACAGCAAGACGCCAATACCGCTGAAGACAGCAGTTGTCATTGCAATACGGCTATTTTTCTGAAACAGGGCAACCCCTGCAATCAGCACAATTGGATACATGAGAATCCGCTGATACCAGCAGTACAAACAAGGGATATATCCTTTTACTTCAGAATAGTAGAGCGATCCGGCAGTTGCCACGAGTGCAACAGTCCAGGTGAATACTAAAAGATTCTCTTGCCGTTTTTCCATTCAATTGCTCCTCTCTGCTATCTCCGTTCCTCATTATAAAGGGTAACTCAATTTTTCGCTATTGTCCGGCATATTTGTCCCGAAAGAGGGTATAAAAGGTTACGAGGTGATTTTTGTTGAGTGAGGAATTCGATTTATCGTCATTTGAAACGAGCATGGTCGTCCGCCAGATGCAGCTGTCGGATATACCGGAAATATTGGAAATGCAGAAAGTCTGCTTCCCGGGCATGGAGCCTTGGGAAATGGAACATCTTGAGAGCCACCTGGCGATTTTTTCCGAGGGACAGTTCGTCGCGGAACTGGACGGCCGGATCATCGGCTCCTGTTCGAGCCTGATCGTCAACTTCGCGGAATATGATGATCGCCATACGTGGGATGACATATCAGACAACGGTTACATAACGAACCATAATCCGGAAGGCTACAACTTGTACGGCATCGAGGTGATGGTACATCCAGGATACCGCCGTATGCGGGTCGGAGAGCGGCTGTATGAAGCACGGAAAGAGCTTGCCCGGCAATTGAACCTGAAGTCGATCATCATAGGGGGACGCATCCCGAATTACCATAAGTATGCCGACGAGATGTCACCCCGGGAGTACGTGGACGCCGTGGCGCGCCATCGCATCTATGATCCTGTCCTGACCTTCCAGATCATGAATGACTTCACCCTGATGCGGATCAACCCGAACTACCTGCCGGATGATAAGGCGTCGAAACGCTATGCGACGCTGATGGAATGGAATAATATCGACTACCGGGCTGTCACGAAACGGCACTATAAAACGAGCTATCCAGTGCGTATCTGTGTCGTCCAGTATTTGATGCGCAAGATTTCCTGCTTCGATGAACTCGCTTCCCAAGTGGAGTACTTCGTCCGCGTGGCGGCAGATGCGAACTCGGACTTCGTCGTCTTCCCGGAGATCTTCACGACCCAGCTCATGTCGTTCCTGGATGAGCCATCCGCCAGCCAGGCTGTCCGGAAGATTGCAACGGAATACACAGAAGAGTATATAGAACTGTTCAACAGTCTATCCGTCCGTTATAACGTCAATATCATCGGCGGTTCGCACTTCGTCGAGGAAGAGGATGAAGAGATCTACAATATTTCCTACCTGTTCAGACGGGACGGTTCGATCGATAAGCAGTATAAGCTGCACATCACACCGAACGAGAAGAAATACTGGGGGATCAGCGCAGGGGATTCCGTCCGTGTGTTCGATACGGACTGCGGTAAAATCGCAATCCAGGTCTGCTATGACATTGAGTTCCCGGAGCTTGCCAGGATTGCGACGGACATGGGAGCGAATATCATCTTCACCCCTTTCTGTACGGAAGATCGGCAAGGCTACTTACGCGTTCGCTATTGTGCCCAGGCCCGAGCGGTGGAAAATCAGATCTACACGGTGATTTCCGGGACGGTCGGGAACTTGCCGCAGGCGGTCAATATGGATATCCAGTATGCCCAGTCCGCTATTTTTGCCCCATCCGATTTTGAATTTGCCCGTGACGGGATTGTCGGCGAGACGAACGCCAACCTGGAAACGGTCCTGATCGGTGATGTCGATTTGGAAATCCTGAAGCGGCAGCGGCAGGAAGGTACGGTCAAACAGCTCAAAGACCGCCGCCATGATGTGTACAAAGTGGAATACTTCCCAAAGAGTCCGGGACAATGAAAAGACGGCTGCAGAGTGTTGGCTCTGCAGCCGTCTTTTTCGTGTACGGATCACTCGTCCGTTTCTTCTTGTGTCAGATCGGATCCGTCCGGAACGAGTTTCTCCGCTTCCAAGTAGAGGATATGGTGGCCTTCCACGTCTTTTACGGAAAACTCATACCCCTGCTCGATGATCTTTTCGCCGGGGATGGCTTCGAATCGCTGGGACATGACCCATCCGCCAATCGTATCGATATCTTCTTCATCGATGTCGATGCCGAGTGTTGCATTGACGTTTTCAATCAGCATTTTTGCATCGAGAATATAATGGTTCTCCCCGATGACCTGGACGTCCGGCAATTCGTCTTTGTCGAACTCATCCTGGATTTCTCCGACAATCTCTTCAAGGATGTCTTCAATGGTCACTAGCCCGGAGGTTCCGCCGTATTCATCCATAAGGATTGCCATATGGATCCGTTCCCGCTGGATTTTCAGCAGCAGATCACCGATAGCCATCGTTTCAATGACACGGATGATCGGCTGCATGTAAGCAGCGATGGGCAGTTCACCGTTTTTCGGGTTCTTGATATACGCAGTCAGCAGATGCTTCATGTTGACAAGTCCGATGACATGGTCTTTGTCCCCATCGGTGACGGGGTACCGTGTGAATTGCTCCACACCTTCCATATTGAACAGTTCTTGCGCCGTCATTTCTTTGTCGATGGACATCATTTCGGTCCGCGGCACCATGATCTCTTTTGCGACCCGGTCGTCGAACTCGAAAATCTTGTTCACGTATTTGTATTCGGACTGGTTGATCTCCCCGCTTTTCAGGCTGTCGGAGAGAATCATTCGCAACTCCTCTTCCGTGTGGGCGACGTCGGCTTCCGACATCGGCCGGAAGCCGAACAGCCGGGTGACGAAGCGGGAACTGAGGTTCATGAGCTTGATGACCGGATACATCGTACGGAAAAACCAAATGAGCGGCTTGGCGAGGGACAGTGTAATACGCTCCGCTTTCTGGATGGCGATCGTCTTCGGCGCGAGTTCCCCGACAACGACATGGAGGAACGTCACGATAATAAGCGCGAGGGCGAATGACAGAAAAGCGGTCAGGCTCTGCGACAGATCCAAGCGGTTGAATATCGGCTCGAACAAGAGGGCGACTGTCGGCTCCCCGAGCATCCCGAGACCGAGTGCTGTGATCGTGATGCCAAGCTGGCAGGCAGACAGGTAATCATCCAGATTCGTCACGACACGTTGAGCATCGATCGCTCTTCTATTACCTTCCAGTGCAAGCTGGTCGATCCTCGTCATCCGTACTTTCACTATTGCAAACTCAGCTGCCACGAAAAAGGCAGTGAGGGCGATCAAGGCAGCAAAGGCTGCCAAGCGTATGGGAATATCCAAATGGGTGCTCTGCTCCATACCGCATGCGGGAGAAACAGAGCGTACACCTCCTGTAGTTTTAAAATAGGGTAGTTGATTCAATGATAAATTAAAAACCCCTGAAGTTCAATAATTATTCCTTGGGAGACCCAGCTGACAAGCAGGTGAACCAATTTTCGAAAGATTAAAAGAAACTGTTGACAATATTCAAAAGAGCATGGTAATCTGGAATTATTCGAAACTCGAAAGAAAGGGGTGCTTGACATGACTGTAACTAAAAAAAACAAAAAACAACAATTTCAAGCACCCCCTTTTGAATAGGCGATTTCTGGCTGCATGGCGGCAGAACGCTCGAACAGAAGGGACCCGTTCCCACATCAGACACACGCTTCTGAATAGGAGCGTGTGTCTTTTTTTCTGTTTTTGAAATGGATGTCTTCACGCTTCTGCGTGCTGCATAGAGATAAATGGGAAAGGGGCGTTATCGATGTGAAGAAAGTAATTGAGCAAGTAAAGGAAACGAGGAAAAAGGAGACAGGTGATGGCGGATAGCCGACCGTCTTCAGGAAAGGTCGTAGAAAAGTATGTTTTCGGTATTAGGGAAGTTAAGTTGGTTTTTTAAAGAGAACAAAATGAGGTACACCGTCGCGCTGCTGCTGCTTATGCTGACGAGCGTTCTCGCGATTGTACCGCCATGGATCATCGGGAAAGCAATCGACGGGATCCACTTGAATACGATGACCGCCCAGACACTCTGGACGTACATCGGGATTATGCTGCTCATTATAGTAGTCGGCTATATCGGCGACTTCGTGTGGCAATACCAGCTGTTCGGGGGAGCGAACGTCATTGAACGGAAATTGCGCGGCAATCTGATGCGCCACTTCTTGAAGATGACACCGTCGTTTTACCAGCGGAACAAGACCGGTGATCTGATGGCCCGCTCGACGAACGACTTACAGGCTATTTCAGAGACCGCCGGCTTCGGCATCATGACACTCATTGATTCAACGGTGTATTTATCGACACTGATTATTATGATGGGGTTCCTCGTGTCGTGGAAATTGACGCTCGCGGCGATTTTGCCGCTGCCGATCCTAGCGTACCTCATGCAAGTGCTCGGCAAACGGATCCACTTGAAGTTTGTTACAGCCCAGCGTGCGTTCGGTGATTTGAACGACGATGTGCTTGAAGCAGTGGCAGGAGTGCGGGTAGTCCGCGCCTACGTTCAGGAACGTGCGGAAGAAAAACGCTTTGCGGATGCGACAGAAGACGTCTATCAGAAAAACATGGACGTTGAACGGATCGACGCATTATTCACCCCGATTTCTAAAATTATGACATCGCTGTCCTATATGATCGGACTAGGCTATGGTGCGTATCTCGTGTCGGTCGGGGAAATGTCCTTGGGGAGTCTCGTAACATTCAACGTCTACCTCGGGATGATCGTCTGGCCGATGTTTGCAATCGGGGAACTCATCAACGTTATGCAGCGTGGGAATGCGTCACTCGACCGCGTCCAAGAAACACTGGATGCAGCAGAAGATGTACGCGATCCATCGATGCCTGTTCAAATCGATCGGCCGGGAATGCTCGGATTTGACGAAGTGAGCTTCAGCTATCCGACTTCCACCCGGAAAAACCTGGATCGTATCCAGCTGAAACTGGATGGCGGCCAGACACTTGGAATTGTCGGGAAGACGGGCAGCGGGAAGACGACATTCGTCAAACAGCTTTTGCGGGAGTATCCAGCCGGCGAAGGTCTGCTGACATTCGATGGCAGGCCGCTTGACGATATGACAAAAGAGCAAGTTCGCAGCTGGATCGGCTATGTCCCGCAGGATCACGTACTATTTTCCCGATCCGTGCGTGATAATATTCTATTCGGCAAACCGCAAGCAACGGACGAAGACATTGCAGAAGCGATCCGCCTGGCGCATTTTGAAAAGGATCTGGAAATGCTGCCGGAAGGACTTGCGACACTCGTTGGTGAAAAAGGTGTCGCGCTATCTGGAGGACAGAAACAGCGGATTTCCATCGCCCGGGCGATCGTGAAAAATCCGGAAATCCTGGTACTGGATGATTCGCTGTCAGCTGTCGATGCAAAGACAGAAACCAAGATTATTGAGAATATCCAAAACGAGCGGAGCGGGAAGACGACAATCATCACGACCCACAGATTGTCCGCTGTTCAGCACGCCGATTGGATACTCGTATTGGAAGACGGCCGTGTCATAGAAGAAGGGACCCATGAAGACCTGCTGGCAAAGAACGGCTGGTACAAAGAGCAATATGACCGTCAGCAGATTGGAGGTGACGAGTCATGACCACAGGTAAACGTCTCGTCAAGTATGCAATGCAATTCAAAGGATATTTCCTCGGGGGAATGGCTCTCCTTGCCATCGCTGTCGGAGCCGACTTGCTCGGCCCGATTATCGCGAAGCAAATCATCGATAACCATATCGCAGGGGCAGAAACCGGCAGGATCGACTTCGCGCCGATCGCGAAACTGTTGGCAATCTTCTTTGCGCTCGCAGTGGTGACAGCTATCTTCCGATATGGGCAATATATAATGCTGCAGGCGACAGCCAACCGGATTGTACAAAAAATGCGGAATGAGCTGTACCAGCATATCCAGACGCTGCCGATCAGCTACTTTGATAACTTGCCGGCTGGTAAAGTCGTCGCCCGGGTGACGAACGATACAGAAGCGATCCGCCATTTGTACGTCACTGTCGTATCGCAATTTGCAATCAGCGGTATGTACATTTTCGGTATCTACATCGCATTGTTCACCTTGGATCCCAAGATGGGTGCAATCCTGCTGTTCATCCTGCCGCTTCTGTATGTATGGATGATTCTTTACCGGAAGTTCGCTTCCAAAGTGAATCACGTCATCCGCTCGAAAGTGAGCGACATGAACGGGATGATCAACGAATCGATCAACGGGATGACGATCATCCAGGCGTTCGGCCGTGAGAAGCAGATGGAGGAAGAGTTTGAGGAACTGAACACAACTCATTACAACTATCAGACGAAACTGCTGAAAGTGGAGGCGGCGACGTCGCACAACCTGGTCAACTCGATCCGGTCACTCACGTTCGTCATCTTCATCTGGTATTTCGCAGGGGCTTCGTTCGATCCGGAAAGCGTGATTTCCGTCGGGATGCTCTACGCATTCGTCGACTATATTACCCGTCTGTTCAACCCGGTGACAGGGATCGTCAACCAGTTCGCTCGTCTCGAGCACTCGCTCGTCGCAGCGGAACGTGTCTTCCAGCTGATGGATCGCGAAGGCGAGCCTGTCAGTGACGAGCGGATGGAACGTTACGCGGGGAATGTGCAATTCGAGGACGTCTGGTTCGCCTACAAAGAGAACGAGTACGTGCTGAAGGATATCACCTTCGAAGCGAAGCGCGGGGAGACGGTCGCCCTCGTCGGCCATACGGGCTCCGGCAAGAGCTCGATCATGAACTTGCTGTTCCGGTTCTATGATCCAGTGAAAGGGAAGATCCTGATCGACGGGCAGGACATTACGTCGCTGCCGCGTCAGACGATCCGCAATCATATGGGGATTGTCCTCCAGGATCCGTACTTGTTCACAGGGACTGTCGAATCCAATATCAGCCTGAGTGACCCGCGTATTTCGCGGGAAACGGTGCAGGCGGCACTGGAAGCGGTCGGCGGCGAGCGGGTGCTCGAACACCTGCCGGGCGGCGTCGATGAGCCGGTCGTGGAAAAAGGCAGTACGCTGTCAAGCGGCCAGCGCCAGCTTATCTCGTTTGCGCGGGCCCTTGCATTCGACCCGGCAATACTCATTTTGGATGAAGCCACGTCGAATATCGACACGGAAACGGAAGAGATCATCCAGCATGCGATGGACGTGCTGAAAAAAGGGCGGACGACATTCATCATCGCCCACCGTTTGTCGACCATCAAAAACGCTGACCGGATTCTTGTCCTCGACAGGGGGGAGATCGCGGAAAGCGGCACGCACGACGAACTGGTCGCACTCGACGGCCAATATGCCCAAATGTACAAACTGCAGTCCGGCATGTCAGTTTCCTGATCAGGAACTGCTGCTTTCCATAGTGCCCGGGACCTCCAGCTGGAGATCCCGGGCGCTTTTTCGCGCAGATTTTCCGGGAGGATGAAAGACCGCGGCAAAATGATTGCCCGGTGGCTGGAAAACACATATATTTAGAGTATCGAAATGTTTAGAAAAGAAAGTGGGATACTGTGTGACTCTCCTGAAAGACTGGCAACAGACCATTTTGTCGTATAACCGCAACATTAAATACTTCCTGCTCGCCAATGTGTTCATCCAATTCGGGCTTGGCGTGTTCATGGTCATGTACAATTTGTACATCCGGGAACTCGGCATGCCGGAGACGGTGAACGGGAAAGTCATTTCGATGACGGCTCTTGCAACCGCCGTCATGCTTGTGCCGGCCGGGTACTTGAGCGACAAGTTCGGCCGCAAATGGATGATTGCAGGCGGAGCGGCTGTTGCCATGGTGACGCTGTTCCTGCGGAGTGCAGCCGTCCTGGAAGGGCCGATCGTCTACATGTCTCTGCTTACCGGCGTGTTCATGGCATTCGTGCAAGTGTCAGGGATCCCGTTCCTGGCCGAAAACTCTTCGCCGTCCGAACGGGTCAAGCTGTTCAGTATCCAGTTTGCGCTGGTGACACTCGCCCAAGTGTTCGGCAGCCTGGCAGGAGGATTGCTCGCGGATGCGTTCGAAGCCCTGTTCAGCATGACGACGGTGGATGCAATCCGGTGGTCACTCTATATCGGGGCGGGTGTCTTTGCGCTCGGCCTGCCGCCGCTGCTGGCTTTGCGGGATCATCCGCCGGTTCCTGTCCAAGTGAGGGGGACGGCTGCTGCGCCTGCCGGAGACCCGGCGGACAGCAGTTTTAGGCGGAACTTTACGCTGATCCTCCATTTCTCATTCGCCGGCCTGCTGATCGGTCTCGGTTCTGGTCTCGTCGTTCCGTATTTGAACTTGTACTTCGCGAACCGCTTCGGGGCGTCGAACTCGACGATCGGCCTCGTCCTGTCGCTTGGTTCCGCCATGACGGCAATCGCCGCGATGATCGGACCGCTGCTTGTGAAGAAAGTCGGCAAAGTGAAAGCGCTTATCATCTTTCAGCTGCTGTCGATCCCGTTCTTGCTGCTGACAGCATTCACCCACTCCCTGCTGTTCGCGTCCCTCGGATTCCTGCTGCGCCAAGCGCTCATGAACGCGGGAAATCCGATCCAAAGTGCGATTGCGATGGAACTTGTGACGGATAAGTACAGGGGGCTCGCCAATTCAATGAACCAGACGGTGTTCCAGCTCGGCTGGGCGTCGATGGGTCCGATTGCCACTGGCCTTGTCGTCACGCAAGGCTTCTACTGGGGCTATGCGGTCGCTTTCACGATTACTGCAGGCCTGTACGTCGTATCATCGGTCTATTATTATATCGTGATCGGCAGGCAGAAGCTTTCTGAAGAATGACAAAAACGGCCGGGCATGTCCTCTTCGACATGCCCGGCCGTTTCTTAAAAAGAACGCACCGCTTCACCGTTTTGGCTGTGTTTCTTTCCAGGCGTTCTGCTCTTCCGGAACTCGGCTTTTGTCCTCGAAGACATTCTCGGTCTTCTGGTCCTCCACACGCAGCTGTGCTTGTTCTTTCTTCAATTGTTCAGGGGTTTTCCCGTCCATCTGTCATCCCTCCGCAAGCTGTGATCGCCCATAGTGTGCTCGGCTGCCGGAAATTTATTCATACACATGGAAGGTCATCAGTTCGTGGATCATCCGTTTGATCTCTTCTTCGTCCGCTGGTGGCGGGGAAGTCCAGCGGATTGTACCGTCAGGCATATAATCCCCTGTAATGCGTGCTGATCCTATGTAAAACGAAAAGGTCCATCCCGGCAGCTGACCGCCGGTGAACATGGGCTGAACTTTGAAATGCTGCAGCATGTGCTTTGTCTCCTTTCATTTTTCCTGCAGTACCCGCATACAATCGCTGTAAACGAAACGGGAGGGCAAAGAAGTGTTTGTCTCCAAGCTGAAACAGGCCGTCCAGGATGAATATCAAGCGTATTTCCTTTACAAGTCGTTGGAGCAGCAAGTGGAAAAGCAGATGTGGAAAGATTTCATCCGCCATATATATGAAGATGAAAAAAGCCATTATGAAATGTTCCAGCAGCTCCATTATATGCTGACCGGCAGCTACGTTGCCAACCCGAAGCGTCCTGCACCGTGTTATGATGTGAAGTCATGTATCCAGAAAGCCATGCTCGACGAACTCGAAGGCGTTGAGATATATAAGGAAATGCTGCTCTCCATCCCGATCCAGGAAGCGTACAATCCGCTCTTCATCGCTATGCAGGATGAGATGGAGCATGCGATCCGGCTGTCAGTCATTTACAATGGTTTCCCCTGAACGAAAAAAACCACCAGCCGTTTTACACAGCAGGTGGTTTCTTCAATACCTATATAGAATGCAAAAAATGAATTCCTGAGGCCAATCAGAAACACATCGTGTATAAGACAGCATGCTGTCAAGAGAGTGCACGCAGAATGCATCGAGGAGATCCGTACCACGGTTCATTACTAAAAGCCCTGTAAAATGTCACCGTTGCATGATAAAAGATCTGCCGACTGAATTACTATAGCACTAAAAGGGAGCACTGTAAATATGGAGGTGTGAGGAAAAAAACGGTAATTCATTCAGACTGTTGAGACAAGGTTTGACGCCGGCCGCTGAATGTCTTTTCGAAGTAGGACACGGCCTCGAGCATTCTCGGTCCGTACCAGAACATCTCCCCATCGATTGGAAGAATCAGCGCATCCGGCAGCAATTCCTGAAATTCGCGAATATGCTTTTCCTTGAATGGATACGGCTCCGACGCTAAAAGGACTAGGGACGGTTCCGCCTTCCGGATGTCTTTCGGCTCAAGAGCGGGGTAGCGGCCTTCGAATGAAGCAGCCGCATTCCGGAAACCGAGGTGGGCGAGGACAGAGTCGATATACGTCTGATTCCCCGCAGCCATATATGGTTTTTTCCAAATCATATACAGTGCGTTTCCTGTAGTGATCCCTTCGATGCAGCGGAACCCAGTTTTTATCTGCCCGACGAGTTCGGCCGCCTGATCGCTGCGCCCTGTCACGTCGCCGAGCGACTCCATCATCTCATAGGATTCACCAATCGTCTGAACTTCTGCGACGTAGACCGGCACATGCGCTTCGAGCGTTTCGACCATCTCCTTCGTGTTCTCTTCCTTTTCCGCGATGACAAGGTCAGGCTGCAGCTGTAGGATCTGGTCCAGCTTCATGTCTTTGGTCCCTGCAACTGCTGGAATGTCGAGGACGTCTGGAGAGGGATGGATGCAGAACCGGGTGCGTCCGGCAATTTCGTTCTTTAGCCCGAGCCCGAAGAGTGTGTCAGTTATGCCGGGACAGAGCGAGACGATGCGCTTCGGCGGATAGGTGTAGGTAACCGTCCGGCCGAGCGCATCTTGTACGGTGCGTTTCATCGGAATCATCCTTTCCTGCAGGTTAGCTTCATTTTCTCCATGGTACCTGAAAACGGTTGGGAAGTCCGCAACTCCGTCCGATGGTGCCGGTCCTAATTATTGGGCGGCGTCCACTGTTCTGGTATACTGGGAAAGAAATCGAACAGGAAAAGGTGAGGCGAATGGATTTTTTGTGGACACTGCTGTTTATGGCGCTGATCGGAGCTCTCATCGGAGGTTTTACGAATCACTTGGCAATCAAAATGCTGTTCCGCCCGCATGAAGCGAAATACATCGGCAAGTGGCGTGTGCCGTTCACACCGGGGCTGATCCCGAAACGCCGTGACGAACTGGCTGTCCAGCTCGGCAGGACGGTCACGAATTACCTTCTGACACCGGACACTTTCCGGAAGCGGCTGCTGACACCAGATATGGCAGCGAAAGCGGAAGCGTTCGTGCAGGGAAAGCTGGAAAAGGAAATACTGCTGTCGGACCGCACGCTCGCAGAGTGGCTGGCGCTCGGAGGTGTCGATGACCTCGGTGCCGTCATCGACAGGAAAGCCGGCGGACTGATCGACGAGCGGTTCCAGTCCGTCAAACAATCCATCCTGTCCGGTACGGTAGAGGAAACAGTCCCGGCAAAGTGGCTCGAACAGGCAGAGCAGCATATCCCGACACTCACTTCTTACGTGTTGGATAGGGCGGACGGCTTTGTCGACTCGTACGAAGGGAAAGTTATGTTCCAGCGGCTGATCACAGACTTCCTGGAATCGAAAGGTACACTCGGCGGAATGGTGAAAATGCTGTTCGGCGACTCGACGTCACTCGTTGAGAAAGTGCAGCGGGAAGCGAAGAAATTCATCGCAGCACCTGGAACTGCCCAGCTGATCGAGACGATGCTTGCGACAGAGTGGGGCAAACTGAAGGAGCGGCCGATGGAAGAGCTTGCCGGCGGTTTCGACTGGGACGGGCTCCAAATTGCGCTGCGCAAGTATGCGCTGCGCGAACTGGACACCGCTGGCCGGTTGGCGCAGCCGATCCGCCACTATTGGAAGGACGGCGCGGCCTGGACTGCCGAGCACCTGACACCGCAGCTCATCGAGTTTGCGTTTTCCCAGGCGGAAATCCAGCTGGAGCAGTCGCTGAAAAAACTGAAGCTTGACCAGATCGTCAAGGAGCAGGTCGATACATTCCCGGTTTCCGTCCTGGAAGACCTCGTCCTCGGCATTTCAAAGCGCGAGTTCAAGATGATCACCGTTCTCGGCGCACTTCTCGGAGGTATCATTGGAATTGTGCAGGGACTCATTGTATACTTTACCAATCTGACGTAACTTAGGAGGAACATACACATGGCAGTCAACATTTACGACGACATTAACAAATTGGAAGAATCACTTCGCGCGACCGAGGAATTCGCGGGCGTCAAAGAAGCGATCGCTAACGTGAAGGCAGACCCAGAGGCATTGGAACTGTTCCGCAGCTTCCGCGAAGTGCAGATGAAACTTCAGCAAAAACAGATGGCAGGCGAGGAAATTCAGCCGGATGAGCTGGAGCACGCGCAGAAGACCGCACAGCTCTCCCAGCAGAACCCAAAAATCATGGGAATGCTTGAAGCGGAGATGAAGCTGAGCGGCATCATCGACGAAATCAACCGGATTCTCATGAAACCGGTGCAGGACCTCTACGAAACGATGAACTGAAAAAAACCAGCCTGGCAGGCTGGTTGCAGACTGCAGGCTGGTTCTGGGACATCCAGAGTCAGTTTGCAGTTTTTTTCTCTTGTGATTAGCAATACAAATCATGGTATAGAATTTGCAATGTTAACTAACACCGTCTTCGTTTCCTCATTTGAATATAGTTTGTCTAATGACAGGATGTATTCAAGGTTGTTTCTTTCGAAAACTAAAATGCTGAATCCAGTAACTTGTGTGCTGAACACTGCCTCACTGCCGTCACTTAATGTTAACTTTTGATCAATCTGTGTTACCTTAATTTTAATTGCGTATTCTATCGGTTTAATTCGGATTGTGTAATGGTTTTGTCCTAAATCTTTATTGATGAATTTGATCTCCAGCTGATCATTTTCCTGTCCTACCGAGTCATGGAACCTTCCAAAAATATGTGTAAAGGAAACAGGAGGTACTTGTGTAGGAAGCATGATTCGTCGGTTGAATTTCTTTTCACTCTTTTGTAAGGATTGACTGATTTCTTCGTATCCCAGGTCGAAATAATTTATTTCAAAACTATTCCTTTCCGCTTTGATGTTTTTTACAACACCAAAACAAATGAAGAAAGCAAAAGTGAAAATAAGAAATTTCCTCATGTCATGTCCTCCTCTTTTTTCGTAGTATTAGCAAAAACCAGCGGATCACACCGTAAGCTTTTAAAATGGGTAGTCAGTATTGATATGACGTATTTATTTCAAAGACGTAAGTTTGAATAAATTAGAAGTCTGCAGTTTTTTTGTAATGTTCCATAGAAATAATGTTATTGAATTGAGGGATCTTTTATAATGTTCTAAGCAAGTGCAAAAGAAAAAAGACAAGGATAATCCCTGTCTTCTTGCTGTGATTCTAAAATTTGGTTTAGGAATGTTATAAGACTTAGAATAAAAAATGCGCAGACATGGTTACCTAACGTATACTCTCCTCATTCAAGAATTCAAATATTCTTCTTTTAGTATAGAGTAATGTACGCTATCCACCAGTTGACCTTTGATCTTTTGATCTTTACGAAGGATACCTTCACATTTCATGCCTAAGCGACTCAGTACTTTTCCTGAAGCGCTGTTCGTAACCTCATGAGCTGCAAATACTCTCTCCAACCCCAAAACATCGAAGGCTAATCCCACTATTAGTTTCCCCGCTTCTGTCATGTAGCCGTTACCCCAATAATGCCTATTTAATGTGAAACCCAGGTCTCCGCTTTTGTTCCATTCATCCACCCTGAACTCGATAGCCCCGACCATTTTCTTGCTTTCTTTTAATTCGATTGCATATTTCCCTATAGGCTCTTTTACGAAATAATTGGCAATTACAGTTTTGGTTTGGTCGAGATCTTTATGTGGATCATAAATAAAACGTGTCGTTTCTTCGTCGGACGTATACTCATACATATCTTCAGCGTCATCGAGCGAAACCGGACGTAATATGATCCGTTCACTCTCCAATCGATTATGCTGTACCAGTAAAAGGTTTACATTACTCATGCGTTCACTTCACTTCATTTCCTCAAGAATATTCTTTCCATTGGGAATTATAACATAATCAAATTCGATATTGTCAATACCATAGACACGGTGGTTCCCGTGGAATGTGTAGTGTTGTTGAATACATACAATGCTCGGGGACAAGTAAATTTGCAGGCTGGTTTTTTGTTTTCCGGATTTGTTATACTGGGGAGCAGAGAAGACCGGCGCAGATGACCGGAGAAAGTTGGGCTTACCATGAAAATGATCGCGCTGCACGGCGATTTCAAAGAAGATTGGAAACGGATGTTCATCCACTTGGCAAACTTGTTTTTCGAAGAGACACACGTCTGCAAAGCAGGAGAAACCGGTGACCTGGACTTGCAATTTGAGGAACAGAATAGCGGCGGGGAGCTGACCGTCAATGGGACACTGACCGCTGAAGGTCGGACATATACTGCTTCCTTCGGAGAAACTTCTGAAGAGGGGACGGAAAAAGAACAGAACCGGCAATGGAAAAGGCTCTATTCGCACGTCTTCCTCGAAATGCTTGAAGCTTACTCAGGAATGACGCAGGAATGGGGCATCCTCACAGGAATCCGGCCGACAAAACTGTATCACAACTATCGTCAGCAGGGGATGGAGCCGGAAGAAGTGAAACAGCTGCTCATGACGAAACATCGGGTGTCCAAGAGGAAAGCGGATCTGCTGGAGACAATCGCAGACATCCAGCTGACCGCAGTACCTGATCTGTATCGGCTGCAAAACGAAGTGAGCATTTATATCGGCATCCCGTTCTGCCCGACGAAGTGCGCGTACTGCACATTCCCGGCCTACGCCATACACCGAAAAAACGGCCGTGTGGAAACGTTCCTCGATGGACTTCACGAAGAGATCCGTCAGCTCGGTGAGTGGCTGCAAAATCGCGGCATTCGTGTGACGACAATCTACTTTGGCGGCGGTACTCCTACGTCGATTGAAGCAGAAGAAATGGACGCGCTGTACGAAGTGATGACAGAATCGTTCCCGTTCATGGAACACGTCCGGGAAGTGACCGTCGAAGCCGGCCGGCCGGATACGATCACGCCGGCGAAGATCGACGTCCTCCAAAAATGGGGCATCGACCGGATCAGCGTCAACCCGCAGTCGTATACAGATGAAACACTGAAAGCGATCGGCCGCCACCATACCGTCCAGGAGACGATCGATAAGTTCAAATTGTCCCGCTCGATGGGCATGCGGAACATCAACATGGATCTGATCATCGGCCTTCCGAACGAAGGGCTGGAAGAGTTCCGGCATTCACTCGCGGAAACCGAAAAGCTGCAGCCGGAATCGCTGACAATCCATACGCTGTCCTTCAAACGGGCGTCCGAGATGACACGCAATAAAAAGAAATACGAAGTGGCGGACCGGCCGACTGCCGAAGAGATGATGAAACTCGGGGAAGAGTGGACGGAAGCGAACGGTTACGTCCCGTACTACTTGTACCGGCAGAAGAACATCCTCGGCAACTTGGAGAATGTCGGCTACTCAAAACCCGGGGAAGAGAGTATCTATAACATTATGATCATGGAGGAAGTCCAGCCGATCATCGGTATCGGCTGCGGGGCGTCGAGTAAATTCCGGGATCCGGAGACAGGGCGTATCACGCAGTATCATAATCCGAAAGATCCGGCTGCCTACATTCTGTCGTATCAGGATTCGATCGAGAAGAAACTCGCTCTGCTCGACGAAATCTTTCCGGAAACCATCTTGAAATAAAGGGAATCGGCCGTTTATCCCGAATAGGGAATGAACGGCTGTTCATTTTAAGCTGTTCATCTGAAACGGGATAGGGAGGAATTTGAATGTATGAAACGATAGAGCTGAGAAAAGACGGGAGGAAAGCAGTCCTGACACTGAACCGTCCGGCGTCCATGAATGCGATGGACGATGTCATGATGAAAGAACTTGCGGAGGCACTCGAGTCACTGAAAAGCGATTCGGGTACACAAGTGCTGATCATCAAAGGAGAAGGACGATCGTTCTCCGCTGGCGGAGACATCAAAAAGATGGCGGACCCGGAAACGCCGCTCGACATGAAGGAAATGATGCAGTACATCACCCGGCTATCCAAAGCGATCTACTTCCTGCCGCAGATCACAATCGCTTCGATCCATGGCTCGGCGGCTGGGCTCGGCTTCACACTGGCGCTTGCTTGCGATATTATCATAGCAGAGGAAGACAGCAAACTGGCTATGAACTTCATCGGCATCGGGCTTGTCCCTGATGGCGGCGGGCATTTCTTCCTGCAGGAACGAATTGGTGCTGTGAATGCGAAGAAGATGATCTGGGGCGGAGAAGTACTCGATGCGAAAACGGCGAATGCCGCAGGTCTCGTGGACGATCTCGTGCCGAACGGCCAGGCGGACCGGGCGGCAAACGAAATTGCGTCATCCCTGCTGCATGCGCCCGTCTCTGCGATGATTGCGACGAAACACATTCTCCATGAGAGCAAACGGACTGAACTGGAAGCAGTACTGGGGCATGAGGCAGACGCACAAATTGCGATGCGGCAGACGAACGATCATCAGGAAGGAATCCGGGCGTTCATCGAAAAACGTCAGCCGGAATTCAAAGGAGACTGAAAGTGAAATGCGGGCATTCCCTAATACGGAATGCTTTTTTCGGTGAATCTGAAAAAATAGGTTTACACATTTTAAAAATCGGGTACACTTAGTTGGCCCGTCTTAATTTGGACGTGCATAAGAGAAGTCTAGGGGGGTTCCGCGTGGGCAATGGGGCAATTCAGCCGGAAATCAAGCAATTCATAGACCAGCATCACGATGATTTTGAACGGGAACTGCTGATGCATGCTGTGACCGTGAATGACAAAATAGAAGAAATCTTACGGATCGGCAATATCGATCTTATCAACAATGCGCATAAGCTGGTGACATTCGTCAGCGAAGCACAGCAGGAAGAACTGCTGGCATTCGCCCGTGTGGAAGGGATCGCCTGGGCGAAGCATTCCTTGACGCTTGCGTTCAAACTGGAATGGGTGTCGGCCATCCGCCGTACGATGTGGGATTTCATCGAACGGTATATCGAAGAAGACGGCAAGTCCTTCACGGACCGGGAATTCTTTGTCCTCGAGAAAAAGGTCAATTCCCGGCTCGATGGGTTCCTGAACGAATTCTTCCTCAGTTACTCGTCCTATAAGGATGAGCAGATCAGCACACAGCGTGCGCTCGTGGAAGACTTATCCGTTCCGATCATTCCGGTGACCGAGACGACGAGCATCCTTCCGCTGATCGGTAAGCTGGATTATTACCGGACGACGGTCATCCAGGAAAAAGTCCTGTTCGAAATCAGCAGACTCCATATCCAGACGCTCATCCTCGATATGTCAGGGATCGTCGAGATGGAAGAAGAAGTGATCGATAATCTTGGTAAAGTGATCGACAGCACACGGCTCATGGGCTGCGAGGTGGTCATCACCGGGCTCCGTCCGGACGTTGTTCGCAAGATGGCGAATATCGGACGGGGATTCGACAGCCAGACGAAAACGTACGGCACGCTGCAGCGGGCCATCCAGTGGCATTTGTAAACGAAAAAAGACGCTTATCCGCGATCGAAGCGGGCAAGCGTCTTTTGTTTGTATTTATCGGCCGTCGTGCGCCATTCGAAATACCCTTTTTCAACTGCACGGATGAGCAGCTCTGCAGTGGCGATATTTGTCGCAAGCGGGATTGCATAGACGTCGCACAATCGGAGCAGCGCACTGACATCCGGCTCGTGCGGCTGGGCAGTGAGCGGATCCCGGAAGAACAATATCAGATCGAGTTCACCTGTTGCTATCATGGCGCCAATCTGCTGATCGCCGCCGAGGGGCCCGGAATTCAACCGGTGTATGCGCAGATCTGTTTCGTCCATAATCCGCTGGCCGGTCGTACCCGTCGCATACAAAGTAAATTTCTCGAAGATTGATTCATAGGCAATCGCAAAATTCACCATCTCGTCCTTCTTTTCATCATGAGCAATCAATGCGATTTTCATAAGCTCTGCCTCCTATTCCGTTCCCCGTACAGAATAGCACATTTTCCCTACGCGTGTCTCATACGTGGAACAGCAGAAGCTTTCCAGCGGGTGAAGCGAGCCGGTGTGTCTGGTTGGAAAGGTTTTGTTCCTCAATTTTTTCACGTCCGATAACTTTTGCGGCTTCATCCGTTTCTGCGGTGAACGTCTCGTCCGTGATCAGCGTCCCGTCTTTCTCATAAGCAGTTAATTTATACGTTCTCATTTTATCAGTCCTCCTCGTATCTATTCTTTAGTATACTATGAAACATTGAAAAGTGAACAGTCGTTCAGTTTGAAAAAGTGTAAAAGTCGCTTGACATATGTAATTAAGGTAAAGTATCCTTTACGTAAAGTGAGCTTAACATAAAGGGAGGGTATTGAGCTGGAGAACAGTATCAAGGATAGACGGACCGCAAGCGGCTGGACTCAAGATGACCTGGCGGAAAAGCTGGAGGTTTCCAGGCAGACGATCATATCGCTTGAAAAAGGCCGGTACAATCCGTCGCTCGTGCTTGCTTTCAAAATCTCAAAATTATTCGACTGCCGAATTGAGGACATTTTCACACCGGAGGAGGAATGACAATGTACGAGGATTTCAATATATGGACTTTTTTAGCGGGATTGCCTCTGGGCCTGCTGGTTGCAGGCGGTGTTTGGCTTCTCACGCGAAGAAAGATGAAGAAAGAACGGGCCTTCGATGAGCGCTATTGGTCAATCCAGAAAGAAGCCCGTTCCTTTTCCTGGATGGCTACGACCGCTGCCATCCTGGCTGCCTGGATGATCGTACTGATTGTCCAGGGACCGAAACTCGCATTCTTCCTGCTGACTGGGGTCTGGGTGGTTCATATGCTCTCCTATATGATTGGCGCCGTCTCATCAGCCAGCCGAAACTGAAAGGGGTTACCTAATGGATATATCCATGGAGACAGTCGCAGGTTTTTTCACGGGAGCGGGAGTCAGCCTGCTTTTGCTGTATCTGTATTTTAGAAAAGGCAAGAAGGAACGGCGGTTCGACGAACGGTACCAGCAAGTCCATTCGCTGGCGAGAAACGTATCCTGGTCGTTGACCCTGCTTACGCTGACAGCCATGTGGATCACGCTCCTATTGCTGGACGGACCGCGATTAGCATTCTACCTTGTTCTTTCAGCATATGGTATCTTGCTGGCGTCGTATCTGATCAGTGTGTTTTTCCTAAACAGAAGATTATGAAACGAATCTGGGGATGAACCGTAAAGAATAGAAACCAATTGGAAAAGGGGATATTGGATGACTCTCAAAATTGAACACGTCACGAAACGGTTCGGTGACTTCACCGCCGTCGATGACTTATCGCTGACTGTGGAAGAAGGCACGATGTATGGGTTCCTCGGCGCAAACGGAGCTGGGAAGACGACAACATTCCGGATGATCCTCGACCTGCTGACACCGAACGAAGGACGGATCACCTGGAACGGAAAACCGGTCAATTACGCAACGAGCCCTCAGATCGGCTACCTGCCTGAAGAGCGGGGTCTCTATCCGAAGATGAAAGTCGAAGACCAGCTGCTGTTTCTGGCGGAACTCCGGGGCATGAAACGGGCGGACGCGAAACGCGAGCTCGGTGGCTGGCTCGACCGATTTGAAGTGCCGCAGTACTTGAACAAGAAAGTGGAGGAACTATCGAAAGGGAATCAGCAGAAGATCCAAGTGATCGCCGCCCTGCTGCATAAGCCGAAACTGATCATCCTGGATGAACCGTTCTCAGGGCTCGATCCTGTCAACGTGGAGATGCTGAAACAGGCGATCCTCGACATCCGCGACAGCGGAGCGACGATCATCTTCTCCAGTCACCGGATGGACCACGTCGAGGAATTGTGCGAGCAGTTCAGCATTATTGATCACGGCAAACAGATCGTCAGCGGGACACTCAAGGACGTCAAACGGTCATTTGGCCAGCAGAACGTCCGGATCCGTTCCGACTATCCGCTCGGTACGCTGTCGGCCATTCCGGGAGTTCTGTCCGCAACAGCGACCGTCGAAGGCGCCGTCTACCAAGTGGAGTCCGACGAAACGGCAGAGCGGCTGCTGACGGAAGCGTTGAAATCAGGTCCGGTGCGTCAATTCGAAATCGAAGAACCGACACTCCAGGATATCTTCATAGCAAAGGTGGGGAAAGAGCATGCGTGAATTCTGGATCATCTTCAAACAGGCTTTCCTGACGAAGGCACGGACGAAATCATTTGTCATTACGACAGTCCTCGTCATCGCGGGTATCTTCCTGCTGTCCAACCTGCCGCTCATCCTGGACACCCTCGACGGAATCGGCGGGGAAGCGGAAACGCTAAAAGTCGCGGATGAAAGCGGAAAGCTCTTCGAACCGCTCGCTGCAGTCCTGCAGGCGAACGACCCCGATTC
Source organism: Sporosarcina sp. (assembly GCA_032099885.1). Lineage (GTDB taxonomy): Bacteria > Bacillota > Bacilli > Bacillales_A > Planococcaceae > Sporosarcina. The sequence continues at coordinate 122,040 of DAMDKL010000008.1, read as the reverse complement.
TCCGCTGTCCGTGAAGCAGACGGACGACTCGGCTGCCGACCTCGAAAAGCAAGTGCGCTCAGAGGACATCGACTCGTTCCTGACACTGGACCTTGACGGCACGAATACGATCCAGGCGACCTACACGACGCTCAGCAGCATCGACACGTCGCTGCCGGATGACGTGAAGAACGCGCTGCAGACCGTCCAGGCCGGCATCAAGGCCGACGAACTGTCGCTGTCGTCCGAACAAGTCGACTCATTGTTCACCCAAGTGAATGTCGAGACGAATAATATCTCCGCCACCGCCAAATCGGAGGACGAACTGAACCAGGCGCGGATCCTCGTCTACGTCCTCATGTTCGTCATCTACTTCGCCGTCATCCTCTATTCCGGTATGATTGCGACCGAAGTGGCGACTGAGAAGTCGTCACGCGTCATGGAGATCCTCATTTCGAGCGTCTCGCCTGTGAAGCACATGTTCGCCAAAGTGCTCGGTATCGGCTCACTCGGCATCGTGCAGATCATCGTGTACGGCATCGCCGGGTTCATCGCCTTCAAGACGTCGGCCTCCGAGGCGACGGAAGGGTTTGCAAGCTTCTTCAGCCTGTCGGACATCAACCCGATGACGCTCGTCTATGCGATCATCTTCTTCTTGCTCGGCTACTTCCTATACGCAACACTCGCCGCGCTGCTCGGCTCACTTGTCAGCCGGACGGAGGATGTCCAGCAGATGATCATGCCGATGACTTTGCTGATCGTCGCAGCATTCATCCTGGCGGCATCCGGTCTCGGCAATCCGGAGCTCGGCTATTTGAAATACGCTTCATTCTTCCCGTTCTTCACACCACTCGTGATGTTCCTGAGGGTCGGCATGCTCGACCTGCCGGTATGGGAGCCGCTGCTCGGCATTGCGATCATGCTCATCACCATCTTTGTGCTCGGCTGGTTTGGCGCGCGCGTTTACCGCGGCGGCGTCCTCATGTACGGACCTTCACGCTCACTGAAAGATATCAAGAAAGCGATTCAGCTCGGGAAAGAATAAACCGAAAGTTTTGTGAGGCAGAGGGGTATTTGCACCCTCTGCTTTTCTATTGGCATTATGGAAGACTTTCATCAGGCCGGTCGCACCCTGATTGGAAATATGGTAAAATTAGAACAAATATTCGTCCGGAAGGGGACCGTCTTCAATGATCCGTTTCTTGCATGCTGCCGATCTGCATCTCGACAGTCCGTTCAAAGGAATCACCGATATGCCTGCAGCGCGCCTCGCCGAACTGCGGGAGAGTACATTTGCAGCTTATCGTTCACTCATTACTTATGCCGTCCGCGTCAAACCGGACTTTGTCCTGCTTGCCGGAGATATATACGATGGGGAGGACCGGAGCCTGCGTGCCCAGCTGAGGTTCATCCAGGGGCTGGAACAGCTTAAAAACGCCGATATCCCTGTTTTCCTGTCATACGGCAACCACGACCACCTCGCCGGCAGCTGGGCGCGGTTCGAGGTGCCGGACAATGTCACAGTGTTCGGACCAGACGTCGAGTCACATACGTTCACGGTCAGAGGGCAGCAAGTGGCAGTCCACGGGTTCAGCTACCGGGAACGCCATGTCAGCGAGGCGATGATCGCGCACTATCCAGAAGCAGCTGCAGATGATCGCATACTTCATATCGGCATGCTGCACGGGAGCATCGCAGGGGATGAAACGCATGCCGTGTATGCCCCTTTTTCGATGAAAGAACTTCTGCAGAAAAAATATAACTACTGGGCACTCGGCCATATCCATAAGCGGCAGCTGCTGCACGAGGAACCGCCGGTTGTCTACCCGGGGAACCTGCAGGGGAGGCACCGGAACGAACCGGGCGTCAAAGGGTTCTATGATGTGGTCCTTGAGGGCGGGAGCGCAGCGCTGACATTCGTCGCGGCGTCGACACTCCGTTTCGAAGAGATACAGGTCGACTGCAGCGATGTACGCCATGCCAATGACTGGCTCGCGAAATGCAGAGAACAGGCGGAAGCGGCTGCAGGGCGGAACGGTTCTGCGATCATCCGTGTGGTGAACCGAAGGATCGGGGAAGAAGCTCGGGAACTCTTTGCAGAGGCACCGGCTGAAGAATGGCTTGATGTTTTGAGGGAAACGGCAGACAGCAGGATCTGGTTCTCGGGACTGATTTTCGAAACAGTTTCATCATCAGTTTCAGCCGGCAGCTCGCCGCTGGTCCGTTCCGTGGTTGAACGCCTGGATGGCTGGACGGATAATGACTGGAAAGAAGTGCTACAGGACGTGTACCAGCATGCGCGGTCTGCTCCATTCCTCGACACGCTAGATGACCTGACGAAACAGCAGGTCAGGGAGTCGGCAGGAAGCCTGCTGACGGAAGAATTGACATCGTGAAGGAGGGACGCACATGAAGATTGAACAGCTGACGATCTACGGTTTCGGCCGTCATCAGGATATATCGATCTCCCTCGTGGAGCAGATCACGGTGTTCTATGGAAAGAACGAAGCGGGCAAGACGACGATTTATCAGTTCATCCTCCATATTCTATTCGGCTTCCCGCCGAAAAACAGCGCCCTGCTGCGGTATGAACCGAAAAACGGCGCACCTTATGGCGGCAGGCTGACCCTGACCGATGACCGTCTCGGCCGTATCGAAGTGGAGCGCGTCCGCGGCAAGTCCGCAGGCGATGTCACGGTCCGTTTCGAAGACGGGACAACGGCGGGGGAGGAAAAGCTGACGGAACTGATCCGGCAGTATGACCGGACCGCCTTCGAGTCGATCTTCTCATTCTCCCTGTTCCAGCTGCAGGGACTCGACCAGATGGACGCCGACGAACTGAGCAGGACGCTGCTGTCATCAGGCACGACAGGGATCGACCTGCTTCTGCAGCTGGAGAAACAGCTGGAAAAGGAAAAAGCCGAGCTGTTCAAGAAATCAGGCAAGAACCCCCAGATGAATGTGCTGCTGAAGGAACTGCGGGAATTGGAAGCCGTGCTGAAAGAACAGCGGGCGAGGGTGGATGAATATGAACCATCCATGATCCGTCTGCAGGAAACCGAGCAGGCTATCACCGGGACACGGAACGCGCTGGAACAGCTGAAAGCAGAGGAAGAACAGCTGCAGAATGTGAAAATCCGCCTGCCGATTGAAAAGAATCGTACGCGGCTGCTGAAAGAAATCGAACAGTTGGGGGATGTATCCTTCCCGCCGAACGGTATTCGCGAACAGGAAATGCTGGAAGGCAAGCGCCACGAGACGGAAGCGGTGTTGTCACGTTCGCGGCACCAGCTTGACGAATTGGACGATCAGCTGGCCAGGGAGGCAGATCAGGGCCATCTCGGACAGCTGGAGGAACTGCTTGCAAAAGAGCCGGACTGGCATGCTCTCCGGCAGGAAAAGATCCGTCTTTCATCTGACCTGGAACAGGCAGCATCCGAACGTCAGCGTCTGCTCGACCGGCTCGGCGCAGGCAGCCCCGATGCGGAAAAAGCACTTCTGCAGGCCGACAGTTCGCTCGCATCCGAACAGTACGTGCAGGAATTGGCATCCCGTGTCCAGCAGACCGGCCGGAACATACAGTCCTGTGAGGCAGACTGCCAGAGGGCGACGGAACTGGCAAAGCAGGCGCAGGAACAGCTCAGCCGCCACCGGCTCGCCTCACCGACGGATGAAGAACGGGCACAGGCAGAACGATGGCCATCCGTCCGGCAGCGTCTCGCTGAAGCGAAAGCCTACATGGCGTTCGCCGGCACGACACAGGCCAAGACTGCTTCATCAGTGAATTGGCTCCTCCTGGCAGCTGCGCTGGCAGCCGCCATGTACGGACTGGTCACACGGCAATGGGCAGCGGTCGCGCTCGGCGCGGTCATCGCGGCAATCGGAGCTGCCGCGCTGTTCAGGAAACAGCCGGGCGAGCCGCAGCCGGACAGCCGGAAAGACGAGATGGCTGCGCTGCTGAAAGCCTATGAAGGAAGAGAAGAGGAATTCGAGCGGCTGAACAGAGAGGTCGAAGACTATACACGGAAAGAAGAGCAGCTGTCCCTGACAGCAGAACAGTATATGCGGGACCGCCAAGCCCTTATTGCCGAACTGGCACAGCGCCGGGAGGAAGGCCGTGCTGCCTCCGCGCGGCTTGAAGAGGCTCTCCGGAACTTCGGGCTTCCGGCCGCCTCCGCTTCCGGTGTCATTCCGGAACTGTTCCGGATGATGAACGAACTGCAGGGGAACCGCCGTCACCAGGCGGAACTGACCGGCCGGCTCGGCGAAGTGCGGTCTTCCCTGCAGTCCCAGCGGAATGCAGCTGAAACACTCCTCGGACGTGAACTCCCGGAAACGGACCTGTATACTAGTATCAGGCAGGAAGCGCAAGCGATGCGGGAACGGCACATCGCGATGGAAGCGGAACAGCAGCAGCGGAATCGGCTGCTGCGTCTGATCGGTGAAAAACAACTCGAACTGAAAGCCTTTGAACAGCAGGAGCAGCACTTGTTCCATCAGGCGAACGCCGCGGACAAAGCGGACTTCTATTCAGCATATGACCGTTATCAGCATCTCCAGACACTTCAGCTGCAGGCGGGAAGCCTGGAAGAGCAATTGCGCCTGCTCCCGTCAGCTGCTGACACCGGTCTGACGGAAGACGAATTGACACGGCGTGCGGCTGAACTCGACGAACGCCGTACAGACGCAGAACAGCAACTCGCACAGCTGACGGACGAACGCGCCGCCCTCCTCCACAAAACGAAAGCCCTTATGGAGGAAGACGCACACCTGCTGACGGCGCAGCTGTTCGAAAGCAAAAAAGCCGAGTTCAATGAGCTCGCAGTAAAATGGGCGAGCCGGCAGGCAGCCGCAGAAGCGATCCGGCAGACGATGGCCGACCTGAAAGAGAAGAAGCTGCCGTCCGTACTGGAACGCGCCAACCAAATGTTCCGCCTTGTGACAGGGAGTGCCTATGAATCTCTGATCATTGACGAACAGGGACACTTCCGCGCAAAACGAAAAGACAGTCTGACATTCTCGATCGCCGAACTGAGCCAGGCGACCAAAGAACAGGCCTATTTGGTACTTCGGCTTGCGCTGGCAGGTGAATTGAAAAACGAAGCGCCGTTCCCGCTGCTCATGGATGACCCATTCGTCCATTTCGACGGAGACCGGCTGGCACATATGACGGCGACATTGTCCGGCCTTTCCGCAGATCATCAGCTGATCGTATTCACCTGTCATGAAGAGCTGCTCACCCAGTGGCCGAACGCAGAAATCATTAACGTGTCCGACATCAGAAACAGCCAGGAGGCAGTGAAAGCATGAAAAAATTATTGGATCATAAGGTAGGAGAGCCCGTCGACCTTTACTTGTTCATCAAACAATCGACAAAAGGCATCACCCAGCAGGGGAGCCCCTTCATGTCGCTCGTCCTGCAGGATAAAAGCGGCGACCTCGAAGCAAAATTGTGGGACACCGGCGAAGAGCAAGAGCGGCTTTACGCTGCTGGCGGCATCGTCCGGATCGGCGGCGAAGTCCACGAATACCGCGGCAAGAACCAGCTGCGTGTCAAGAGCATCCGTCCGGCGCGCGACGAAGAAGGGGTGACTCTTTCCGATTTAGTCCCGTCCGCCGACAAAAGCAAGGAAGCGCTAATGGAAGAATTGCTGCAATTCTTCTTTGAGATGAAAAACCCGAAAATCCAGCGCATTACCCGCCATCTCATCAAGAAGCACCAGGAGGCGTTCATGACCTATCCGGCTGCGACACGCAACCACCACGACTACGTATCCGGCTTGCTGGATCACGTCGTGTCAATGTTGAAGCTGGCGAAAGCGGTCTCGGACCTGTACCCGACTCTCAACAAAGATCTGCTGTATTCCGGAGTCATCCTTCATGATATCGGAAAAGTCGTCGAACTCTCCGGTGCGGTCGCTCCGCATTATACTGTCGAGGGGAACCTTCTCGGCCATATCAGCATCATGGTGACCGAAATCTCGAAGACGGCCGATGAGCTCGACGTCAGCGGTGAAGAAGTCATGCTGTTGCAGCACATGGTACTGGCCCACCACGGCAAAGAGGAGTGGGGCAGCCCGAAACGTCCGATGCTTCCCGAAGCCGAGATGCTGCACTACATTGACAACATCGACGCGAAGATGAACATGCTGAACCGGGCGATGAGCAAAACCGAACCCGGCACCTTCTCCGAACGCATCTTTCCGCTCGAAAACCGTTCGTTTTACAAACCGTCATTTGAAGAATGAACAAAAGGAGCGTTCCCCGTGCGGGGAACGCTCCTTTTTTAGGCGTCCGTGATATGGTTATCGGTTATGAATTGGGGGTAGACGTCGTGGGAGAGGGGGGAGTGCTTATAAACTGGGGGGACCGCTCATAATTCTGCGGAATCGCTCATAAAACAGGGAGACCACTCATAAATCTGCGGAATCGCTCATAAAACAGGGAAAACGCTCATAAATCTCGCGAATCGCTCATAAAACAGGGAAAACGCTCATAAATCTCGCGAATCGCTCATAAAACAGGAAAAACGCTCATAAAACTGTGGAATCGCTCATAAAACAGGAAAAACGCTCATAAGGCTGCGGAATCGCTCATAAACTAGGAAAAACGCTCATAAACCCCCAAAACCGCTCATAACCCTCGCCCGCCACACCCGCACTCCGCCCAAAAACAACAAAACGCCGGCCCCTAAAAGGGGCCGGCATACAAATCAACTTACTTTTCTCCGTCTGTATCCGCTTCTGTATCCGCTGGTGCTTCTCCGCCGTCAGTTGGAGCAGCCTGGCTTTGGTTGAACAGATCCAGTGCAGACTTCAGGTCTTTGTCTTTCACTTTCACGTCTGCATCTTTCACGAGTTTGGATACTTTGTCGACGAGCGTGCTAGTGTCTGCTTTTTCCATCTTCAGTTCGTCAGCAGCTTTTTCGCGCTCTTCTTTGGAAGGCTTTTTATCGTCGTTGGTCTTTTTGTCTTCCAGTTTGATAATGTGGAAGCCGTGCTCCGACTGGACTGGTTCGCTGATTTCGCCTTTTTTGAGGGCAATCGCGCCATTCCAGAACTCTTCGACCATGTCACCTTTTTTGAACCAGCCGAGCTCACCGCCAGATTCTTTGGCAGCTTCTTCTGTCGAGTATTCTTTCGCCAATTTTGCGAAGTCCTCACCAGCTTCTACTTTCTTCTTCACTTCATTCGCTTTTTCTTCTGTGTCAAGCAGGATGTGGCTTGCTTTCAGCTCGGTATTCTTTTCTTCCAAATAGTTATCCACATCTTCATCGCTTACTTTAATGCCGTCCGTCAATGCAGCTTCCTGCAGCTTGTTCAGCTTGATGGACTTTTTGAAGCCTGCATCCGTCTGACCTTGGGATGCCAAGTATTGGTCGAAGTTATCGCCGAGCTGTTTTTTCACATCGTCGTATTCGGCCTGCACCTCTTTGTCGGAAACGTCATACTTTGACTCGAGGACCTTTTCAATCACCATCATCTGGATCGCTTGCTCCCCGACGGAGTCTTTCATTTCCTTGTAGAATTCACTCTTTGTAATATCTCCATCTTTCGAAGTCACAATGGCTTCATCGTCGGAGCTGCTGCCGGAACAGGCGGAAAGTGCGAGTACGGATGCTGCCAGCGTAAAGGATAGAACTGTTTTTTTCATGGATGGATACTCCTCTGTAAATGTAATTGAACAAGTGACACTATACCATACAAACGAATTGAGTACAAAAAAGTTCCCCCGCTTGCGCCCAGCCGTTGAAAAGGGAATCGCATAGACTGTTAGAGAAGAGAGGGGGTGCTTCAATGGGTGGATATGCTGGAGGTACTGGAGCAGGATCTGGATTCGCTTTGTTGGTCGTCCTGTTCATCTTGCTGATCATTGTAGGCGCAGCTTACTTGTACTGATGACATGAAAAAAGCCCATCCCGCACAGGGGATGGGCTTTTCCTTCAGTTACACCTTCATGAAGACTTCCACATACAAAGACAGCATCAGGATGGTGATGAGAATATTGACCGTCGCATATATTTTATTTTGCTTTTCTTCGGGAATTTCACGGGATTCACAAAGTGCAAATGTCATTTTGTTGATTTGGAATAAATAAAATAGCGAAAAGAGAACGGTTATTATCAAAATCACGTACATACCCCCTTTGGACATCTGTCCCTATCATAGCAGACTGCCGCGCTGTTTGGGAACTAATTATTCTCGCCTGAAGCCAGTTTCAGTTCCGGAGCAGCAGGAACGAGACGTCCGTCCTCTTCGTCGAAGGACTGCCCGAGGCTGTCGAACCCTTTCTCGAAAATCTCCATAAAATCCTCACCGTAAATGTTGCGGATGACGGACATGACCTCGAGGAATTCCGGGAATTTCCCATACAGGTTCTTGATGGGCTGCGAACCTTCCAGGATGGTGTGGGGGGAATCGAAATAGTTCTTTGTCATATCATCCAGAAGCCGTTTCCCGTCTTCCGTCACGAGTACGTATGTATTCCGCCGGTCTTCTTCCCGTTTGAAAAACTCCAAGTACCCCCGCTGTTCTAATTTTTTGGAAAAGTTAAAAGCGGTGGAGACGTGCATGACACCGAACTTTGCGATATCGGAAATCGTCGCTCCCTGCAAATGATAGGCGATCCAAAGAATGTGGTGTTCGTTAATATTCAAGTCATAAGGTTTTATCCATTGCTGCCAATCTTTTTCGACGGCTTTCCATAACGCTTTCGACATCTGTGCAAGACGCTGACTGTAAATCATCGCTTCTTTCAGGGAGTATTCTTGTTCGGACATGCAAGCACCTGCTTCCTGTTTTTCTATAGATAGTTTCATTATAGCAGGAAAGCAACAAATAAAAAAGTTAGAATTTAAAAATAATTCAATTGGCTCGTCTGAGACGAAAAAACCACCCTCGCGCAGAGGGTGGTTTCGGGTCAGGCACGATGCTGTGAGGCGACCGATCGCTCGAGTTCGGCGATGGCGTCCTGAATTTCTTGGATTTCACTTTCAAGACGGTTCCGGGAGCCTTCGTCCGCCGTTCTCCAGCCGCCGATGGAATCCTTGACTCCGTCGATGGCCGGCTGGACAGTCTCGCTGTTGAAGTCTGCAACAGAGTCCTTCAGATCATCGACTTTCCCTTTTACGTCTTTCAGTTTGGCCCGCAAATCAGCTGAAGCGGTTTTCACGGATGTCCGCATGTCGCTTCCTGTCTGCGGAGTTGAGTAGAGGACGGTCACTGCGGCAGCAACTGCGCCGACGCTGAGTCCTGCTAAGAATGTTGAAGTTTTCATGATTGCCCACTCCTTCCTTTGGTATCATTTCCTTAAGAAGCCTGCTTAAAACCCCGGCCGCAGCAATCAGACGAGCTGCTGCCGGATGTCCGCGGCGAGCTGCTGGATGCGATCACCGGGGAACTCTTCCGTTCTCTGGTTCCATGTCGGCTGGTAGCCATCGGTTTCGTCATAGCGCGGGACGAAATGCAGATGGAAGTGAAATACCGCCTGGCCTGCCGCAGCGCCATTATTCTGCACGAGGTTCAAGCCCGCTGGTTCAAACGTCTCTTTCAGCGCGTTGGCGATCTTAGGCGCCGCTGCAAACAGATGGGACGCTTCGTCTGCTGTCATTTCGTAAATGTTTTCCCGGTGGTTTTTCGGAATCAGCAGGACATGCCCTTTCGTGACAGGCATGATGTCCATGAACGCGATAGAATGCTCGTCTTCATAAATGATTTCTCCCGGAAGCTCTCCGGCAGCGATCTTGCAGAAAATACAAGAGGACATTTGAACACTTCCTTTCATGAATGTCACCAGTGTAGCATATTTTCAGATAATCGGCATGAGCTGGACAAGGCATTGTTGTCCGCGATTTGGTAAACTGTATACAAGAATGGAGGAAGACGCATGGCAATACTTGACCTACAAGAAGTGACAGGCGGCTATACGCGGAAACCTGTCCTCCGAGACGTATCATTCGATATCCGGGAAGGGGAGCTGATCGGCCTCATCGGCCTGAACGGCGCCGGTAAAAGTACGACCATCAAACACGTGATCGGGCTGATGAATCCCCAAGAAGGTACGATCCGCATCAACGGCGTCACGTTCAGCGAAGATCCGGAACTGTATCGGAAATCGTTCAGTTATATACCGGAGACTCCCGTGCTGTATGAGGAACTGACACTGCGGGAACATTTGGAGCTGACAGCGATGGCGTATGGTATCGAGCAGGACGTATTCGAGGCCCGTTCCGCGGAGCTGCTGAAAGAGTTCCGGATGGAGAAACGGCTCAAATGGTATCCGTCCCATTTCTCGAAAGGGATGCGGCAGAAAGTGATGATCATGTGCGCATTCCTCGCCGAACCGTCTCTCTACATCATCGACGAACCGTTCGTCGGTCTGGATCCGCTCGGCATCCGCTCCCTGCTCGACCAGCTGACGGAACGGACATCGGAAGGAGCCGCCGTTCTCATGTCCACCCATGTGCTTGCGACTGCCGAAAAGCATTGTGACCGGATTATCCTGCTGCACGAAGGCCAGGTTCGCGCAGCCGGGACGATGGCGGATTTACGGAAAGCATTCGGCCGTCCGGATGCATCACTGGATGATCTTTACATCGCCATGACAGAGGAAGCGTCACATGAACGGCTTACGTGAACTATGGGGGAGCCGATTTGGCAAATACGTTGCGGAGCTTCAGCGATATTTGCAGTACGTCTTCACAGGACACCTGGCGATTGTCCTGCTGTTTTCGATCGGTGCCGCCGGCTATGCATACAGTGAATGGCTGAAAGATGTTCCGGAAGGGCTGCCGGCTGCCTGGATCGCGGCGGTGCTCATCGCAGGCGCGATGGCAGTCGCAACTCCTGTAACCCTTCTGAAACCGGCAGACTCTGTCTATTTGCTGCCGCTGGAAAAAGAGCTCCCCGTATATACCGGCCGGGCGCTGACATGGACCTTCTTTTCCAAACTGCCGCTCCCGGTTCTGCTGTTCATCGTCGCCCTGCCGATGCTCAGCACGTATGGATTTGGCAGCCGACCGCTGTACGGTGTCCTTTTTGCCGTCATCATTGCTGCGGAATGGCTCAATGTGCGTACAGAATTCGCATATCGGAAAGCGGAGGAAGGCCAGGGGGTCTGGATGGACAGGACGATCCGGTTTGCGGCAGGGGTCCTCGTCGTCTGGGGAATCCTTGCCGGCTCCTGGATCATCGCGGCAGTCGCTGCTGCCGCAATGGTTGCGTATTATATTTTCTGGAGGAAGCGGGCCGGTGATAAGCCGTTTCCGTACACCCATTTCATCGAGCTTGAACAGAACCGGATGATGGGCTTCTACAGGTTCGCCAACTATTTCACGGAAGTCCCGCATTTGAAGGGCACCGTCAGCAAGCGTTCGTGGCTTGGGCTGTTCATGCCTGACGCGAATGTAGAGCGGACCGACGCGCAGCGCTTCCTGCTGCGGCGGACATTCATCCGGACCGATGAATCGTTCTGGCTGTGGCTGCGTCTGACACTGCTCGCTGCAGCAGGGGTGCTGTTCATCCCATTCCCGATCGTGGCTTTCATCTTTGTCGGGGCGCTGGCATTCGCATCGGCAATCCAGACACTCCAAACACTCCGGGGCGGCGATGAATTCCGGATGGATATGCTGTTCCCACATGCCGAGGAAACTCGCGGCAGGGAGATCTTCCGCCTGACAGAACGTGTCCAGTGGATTCAGGCTGCCGCAATCACGGCCGCAGGGTTCATCCCACATGGATGGTCAATTGTCCCGCTGCTGATGGGGGCGGTGGCCCTGATCGTTTCGGAAGCGACGATCCGGCTCACGGGCAACGGAGAACAAGAGTAGGAATATTCGAAAAAGTACTTGCATTGCCATATGTTTTTTCGGTACAATGGATAAAAGAGTTCCGAGGTGAAGAAGGATGGAGAATAAGTATTCGTATGCCGAGTTCCTCAAAGCCGTTGGGAAAAACAGCTCATCCATGCACGCGGAAAAATTGCTGAATGACATCTACATCGACTTGTTCCTGAGCCACATCCATCGGGAACAGACCCGCTCGCGTCTGCTTGAAGAAATAGACACGGCGCTTGACAGGCATGACAAGCCGGCATTCCTCACTCTCACCGGTTCACTGCTGTCATTGGACGCACCCTAATATATTCCGGACTGCACGCATTCCCGCGTGCAGTCTTTTTTTGTGAAAAAACGTACGTTCGCTTTTTGCTTTGGAGAAGAGAGGGAATGTGATAAACTAAAAGGAAGAGGATTACTAGGGAGTGACGTTCAGTGAAAGAAACATTCAGCCTTCAGGCGCCTTATACGCCGCAGGGGGATCAGCCTTCTGCCATCAAGCAATTGGTCGAAGGAGTGGAAAAAGGCGTAAAGCATCAGACACTGCTGGGGGCAACCGGGACAGGCAAGACGTTCACGGTCTCTAACGTCGTCAAAGAGATCAACAGGCCGACGTTGGTCATCGCCCATAATAAAACACTCGCTGGACAGCTTTACAGCGAGTTCAAGGAATTCTTTCCGGATAATGCGGTGGAATACTTCGTCAGCTTCTACGATTATTACCAGCCGGAAGCCTACGTGCCGCAGACGGATACTTATATAGAAAAAGACTCCGCCATCAACGATGAGATCGACAAACTCCGTCACTCTGCTACGGCGGCTCTTTTCGAACGGAACGACGTCCTGATCGTTGCATCGGTCTCCTGCATCTACGGTCTCGGTTCACCAGAGGAATACGGCTCGCATATGATCTCGCTCCGGCCGGGGATGGAAATCGACCGTAATCAGCTGCTCCGCAGGTTCGTCGATAACTTGTACGAACGGAACGACGTCGCTTTCACCCGCGGTACATTCCGTGTGCGGGGCGATGTCGTCGAGATCTTCCCTGCTTCGCAGGACGAACGGTGCATACGTATTGAATTTTTCGGCGATGAAATCGACAGGCTGAGGGAAATCGACGCGCTTACCGGCGAAGTGGTCGGCGAACGGGAACACGTCGCCATCTTCCCGAATTCCCACTTTGTCACCGGTGAAGCGAAGATGGAAAAAGCGATCGAACGGATCGAACAGGAGCTGGAGGAACAGCTCAAGATCATGCGGGAGAACGACAAACTGCTCGAAGCCCAGCGGCTTGAGCAGCGGACACGCTATGATCTTGAGATGATGCGGGAAATGGGCTTTTGTTCCGGTATTGAGAACTATTCACGTCATCTGTCGCTGCGTGCAGCAGGTGAGACGCCGTACACGCTGATCGACTACTTCCCGGATGATTTCCTGATCGTAGCCGACGAAAGCCACGTAACGCTGCCGCAGATCCGCGGCATGTACAACGGCGACCAGGCTCGGAAGAAAGTACTCGTCGAACACGGTTTCCGGCTGCCGTCCGCGCTCGACAACCGACCGCTCATGTTCGAGGAGTTCGAAAAGCATATCCACCAGGCGATCTACGTTTCCGCAACGCCCGGTCCATACGAAATAGAGCATACACCGGAAATGGTGGAGCAGATCATCCGGCCGACGGGGCTCCTCGATCCGATTATCGAAGTGCGTCCGATCGAAGGTCAGATCGACGACCTCCTCGATGAGATCAACGAACGGGCGGCACGCAACGAACGCGTCCTCGTCACCACACTGACGAAAAAGATGTCGGAAGACTTGACCGACTATTTGAAAGAAGCAGGCGTGAAAGTCAACTACCTGCACTCGGAGATCAAGACGCTTGAACGGATCGAAATCATCAGGGAACTCCGGCTTGGTACGTATGATGTCCTCATCGGCATCAACCTGCTGCGGGAAGGGCTCGACATCCCGGAAGTGTCCCTCGTTGCCATCCTGGATGCGGACAAAGAAGGATTCCTGCGTTCCGAGCGTTCGCTTATCCAGACGATCGGCCGAGCGGCACGGAACTCGGAAGGCCGCGTCATCATGTATGCCGACCGCTATACGGATTCCATGAACAAGGCGATCGAGGAAACGCAGCGCCGCCGGGAAATCCAGATGGCTTATAACGAAGAGCACGGCATCACGCCGAAGACGATCCAGAAAGGCATCCGCGACGTCATTAAAGCGACACAGTCAGCGGACGAGGCCCTGTCTAATGTCGAGAAAGTGACGGAAGGAAGGACGCTCAGCAAGGAAGAAAAAACCGCGCTGCTCGCATCGCTTGAAAAAGAGATGAAAGATGCAGCGAAAGCGCTCGACTTCGAACGGGCGGCAGAACTGCGGGATACGATCCTTGAACTGAAAGCAGAAAGGTGAGGAATCATGAAAAACACTGAAATCTATATTCAGGGCGCGCGTGCGCACAACTTAAAAAACATTGACGTCACGATCCCCCGTGATGAACTCGTCGTCATGACCGGCCTTTCCGGTTCAGGGAAATCCTCCCTCGCTTTCGATACGATCTACGCCGAAGGACAGCGCCGCTATGTCGAGTCGCTGTCCGCCTACGCGCGGCAGTTCCTCGGGCAGATGGACAAGCCGGACGTCGATCTGATCGAAGGGCTGTCTCCTGCGATCTCCATCGATCAGAAGACGACCAGCCGCAATCCGCGTTCAACAGTCGGAACTGTCACGGAAATCTACGACTATCTTCGTCTCCTCTATGCGCGCGTCGGCAAACCGATCTGTCCTGTTCACGGCATTGAAATCACGTCGCAGACGGTTGAACAGATGACGGACCGCGTGCTGGAACTGGAAGAACGGACGCGCATACAAGTGCTGGCCCCGATCATTTCAGGACGGAAAGGCACACATGTCAAACTGCTCGAAGATTTAAAAAAGCAAGGCTATGTGCGAGTGCGGATCGATGGAGAGACATACGATCTTGATGACAATATCGATCTCAACAAAAACAAGAAGCATACGATCGAAGTCGTCGTCGACCGGATCGTTCTGAAGGAAGGCATTGCCGGCCGGCTCAGCGATTCCCTGGAAGCGGCACTCCGTTTGTCGGAAGGGACAGCGGTCGTCGATATTATCGATGGAGAGGAGCTGCTGTTCAGCGAACACCATGCCTGCCCAATCTGCGGTTTTTCGATCGGAGAACTCGAACCGCGCATGTTCTCCTTCAACAGCCCGTTCGGCGCCTGCCCGGATTGTGACGGTCTCGGAGCGAAGCTTGAAGTCGACCCCGAACTCGTCATCCCGGATCCGTCCCTTTCCCTGAAAGAGAATGCAATCGTACCGTGGATCCCGACGAGCTCCCAGTACTATCCTGAACTGCTGAAGACCGTCTCGAAGCACTATGGCATTTCAATGGACTGTCCCGTGAGTGAACTGGCGGAAGAAGACTTGAACAAAATCCTTCTCGGCTCGCGTGACGAGAAAATCCGCTTCCGGTATACGAACGAATTCGGCCAGACACGGGACAATTCCATCTATTTCGAAGGCGTCCTCGCCAATGTCGAACGCCGTTTCCGGGAGACGTCTTCCGATTATGTGCGCGAACAGATGGAAAAGTACATGGCCCAGCGTCCGTGTCCATCATGCAGCGGGTACCGGCTGAAGCCCGAGTCCCTCGCAGTCAAAGTCGATGGTCTCCATATCGGCGAAGTGACGGAAAAATCGATCGTGGAAGCGCTCGGATTCTTCAATACGCTGAACCTGTCCGATAAGGACGCCCAGATCGCTGAACTCATCATGCGTGAAATCCGGGAGCGTCTCGGGTTCCTTGAGAACGTCGGGCTCGACTATTTGACGCTGTCTCGTTCGGCAGGCACATTATCGGGCGGTGAAGCACAGCGGATCCGCCTCGCGACCCAAATCGGTTCGCGGCTGACGGGCGTGCTCTATATTCTGGATGAACCGTCCATCGGGCTCCATCAGCGGGATAATGACCGGCTCATCAGCACGCTGAAGAGCATGCGGGATATCGGCAATACGCTGATTGTCGTGGAACACGATGAAGATACGATGATGGAGGCGGATTATCTGATCGATATCGGTCCGGGAGCCGGCGTCAATGGCGGACAGATCGTTTCGGCGGGGACCCCTCGTGAAGTGATGGACGATCCGAACTCATTGACAGGCCAATATTTGAGCGGCCGGAAGTTCATTCCACTGCCGGCGGAACGGCGGAAGCCGGATGGCCGGAAAGTGACGATCAAAGGCGCAGCGGCGAACAATTTGAAAAGAGTCGATGCAGAGTTCCCGCTCGGCGAATTCATCGCCGTCACGGGAGTTTCCGGTTCGGGTAAAAGTACGCTCATCAACGAAGTGCTGTACAAAATACTCGCTCAGAAACTGAACCGTGCAAAAGTGCGGCCCGGTGAGTATAAAAGCGTAGCCGGCCTGGAAGAATTAGAAAAGGTCATCGAAATCGACCAGTCGCCGATCGGCCGGACACCGCGCTCGAACCCGGCGACCTATACAGGCGTCTTCGATGATGTGCGTGATGTATACGCAATGACGAACGAAGCGAAAGTCCGCGGCTACAAAAAGGGCCGCTTCAGTTTCAACGTTAAAGGGGGGCGCTGTGAAGCGTGCCGCGGAGATGGTATCTTGAAAATCGAGATGCATTTCCTGCCGGATGTCTACGTGCCGTGTGACGTTTGCCACGGGAAGCGGTACAACCGGGAGACGCTCGAAGTGACATACAAAGGGAAAAATATTGCGGACGTGCTCGAGATGACTGTTGAAACGGCTGCCGAGTTCTTTGAGAACATCCCGAAAATCCAGCGTAAACTCCAGACGATCGTCGATGTCGGACTCGGTTATGTTCAACTCGGGCAGCCGGCCACCACACTGTCCGGCGGGGAAGCGCAGCGCGTAAAACTGGCATCCGAATTGCATAAACGTTCGAACGGCAAGTCTTTCTACATCCTGGATGAACCGACAACAGGTCTTCATGTACACGATATCGCCAAACTGCTGAAAGTGCTGGAGCGGCTCGTTGATACTGGAAATACAGTTCTCGTCATTGAGCACAATCTCGATGTGATTAAGACTGTGGATCATATTATCGACTTGGGTCCCGAAGGCGGCGACAAAGGCGGGCAGATCATCGCGACTGGAACCCCTGAACAAGTGGCGGAGAACAAGAAGTCCTATACCGGCAAATATTTGAAGCCCATTCTGGAACGCGACAGGGCCCGGATGGCAGAGCGATTGGCACAGGCGGAAAATCCAGTGACATGAAACTTTTCCACAGCCGCTTCGTATAGATAGACAGAATTCAGGCATCATCATTCCACAAGGAGGCGGAAAAAATGCAAAACGAACGCAAACGCATTTTGAATATGCTCGAAAATGGAACGATTTCAACGGACGAAGCGCTGACACTATTGGAAGCCCTCTCGCAGCAGGACCAGAAGCAGGATCAGCAGACCTCGGAGCAGGATACTCAGCAAGGCTCGCCTAAGCAGCAGGACACACAGCCGGCCGGGGACGAGCAGGGAGCAGCAGACAACTCCTCCAGCAGCAATTCAGGGAAAACCGAGACTGAAAGCGGACAGGCTGCACAGGAAGAACCAGAAGGCAAAAAGTCATCAGGCAAGCGAAATTGGTCGGGTGCTTCCGCAGACGAGTTCATGGAAGACTTGCGCAAAGATCTGACACAAGCGGGTGAACAGTTCATGCAGTTCATGCAGACGGCTGTCCAGAAAGTGAAGCAGTTCGATATCGAAAACCCGTTTGGCAATGCGGTGACGTTCGAGCATACGGACAAGATCGACGGCAAGGACATCGAGGAGCTCATCCTGGATATCGACAACGGTAAATGCTCGATCATTCCGGGTGAGGGCGATGAAGTTACAGCTGCCTTCTCCGTGAAGACTTTTACCAATCAATCGGAAGAAGACGCTAAACAGGAATTCCTTGAAAAACTGATTTTCACTGCAGAAGCACAATCGCTCCGCGTCGCAAGCAATTCGAAAACCGTGCAGGTGAATGCTGTCTTGACTGTGCCAAAGAAGGTCTATACAAAAATTTCAGCACGTCTCTTGAATGGCGGATTCGACATGCGCAACATGGAAGCGGACACGGTTCGGGTGAAAACGGCGAACGGCAAAGTGAATATGAGCTATGTGAAATCTCGCGATGCTTCTCTCGAGACGCTGAACGGTGAAATCCGTCTGCTGAGCGTTGAGACGAATCAGCTCGATGCGCAGACTGTCAACGGATTGATCTACATCGACGGTAAAGTGAAAGAGGCAGTGGCGCGCACATTGAATGGTTCGATCTCCGTGACCACTTCTCATGAAAAAGCGGATAAGATCGACGTGAAAAGTGTCGGCGGCAACATTGAGCTGTATGTCCCAAACAATCATTCCCTCGTCGGAGATGTGAAATCTGCAATCGGCAGCATCAGTGTCAAACTGCCTGATGTTGAGAAGACGTCCGATCAGGAACAGCTGCTCCACCGGTCGATGATGTTCAAGAAAGATGTGGAAGATTCACCGACTGTCCTGCATTCGTTCGCGGAGTCGAAAACCGGCTCGATTCTCGTTTGCTATAGCACGGAGTCCAAATAATCCAATAAAGGCAAGGCTGTGCCCATGCAAAGTCAAACGGTGACTCTGCATGGATACAGCTTTTTTTTCGTTCAAAACAGCAAGCTTCAAAAGATCGGGTGAAATTGCATTCACTTCTTTGCGTACAATGGTAGAATGATGCTTAGACAACAATTGTTTTTTGGAGGTGGCTGTCAGATGGGCGGTGTAACGGTAAGAGAGATGCAGCAGCGGTTCGATTTGGACATACTGACAGGCGGCAGCGGCATAGATCGTGTAATTGACTTGAGCGATATTTCAAGACCCGGTCTGGAAATGGCCGGGTACTTCGATTTTTATCCGCGGACACGGATCCAGCTTCTTGGAAAAACGGAAATGTCGTTTTTCGAGAAGCTGCCGGAACAGGATCGGGTAGAGCGGATGCGGATGCTGTGTACGCCGGAGACTCCTGCAGTCGTGCTGGCACATGGTGTTCAGATGCCGCCGGAACTGAAAGAAGCGGCCGGGCAGGTGGGTATACCCGTCCTCGGTGCAGATATTCCGACCACTCGCCTTTCCGGCATGCTGACCAACTTCCTGGCCGGGCGCCTTGCGCCGATGGAGACTGTGCACGGTGTGCTGGTCGATATTTACGGAGTCGGTGTTATGATCACGGGGAAAAGCGGCGTCGGTAAAAGTGAGACAGCGCTGGAACTCGTAAAGCGGGGGCACCGTCTCGTCGCGGACGATTCCGTCGAGATCCGGGAAGTCGCGAAGAACATCCTGATCGGCAATCCGCCGCCGCTCCTCCGGCATATGCTTGAAATCCGTGGAGTCGGTATCATTGATATCATGACGCTATTCGGTGCGAGTGCTGTGAAGGATGACAAGCGTATCGTTCTTGTCATTGAACTTGAGCTTTGGGATCCGGACAAGATGTACGACAGGCTCGGCATTGACGAGGACAAACTGAAAATTATGGACTCCGAAGTGACGAAGCTCGTCGTACCGGTCCGGCCAGGCAGGAATCTGTCGGTCATCATCGAAGTGGCAGCGATGGATTATCGGCTGAAGCGGCTGGGCATTAACGCGGCTGAAGAGTTCACGAACAAATTGGATGCAGTGATCCGGCAGAAGTCCGCTGCTGCAGAGGGAAAGAAGGGTACCAACTGATGTATACGTTATTAGCGATCGATCCGGTCGCATTCTCACTCGGCCCGATCGATGTCCGCTGGTATGGAATTCTGATCGCAAGCGGCATTGTGTTGGCATTCCTGCTTGTGCAGAAAGAGATGGTGCGGCAGCATATGCACCCCGACCTGCTGACGGATATGCTCATCTGGGCAGTTCCGATTTCGATCATTTCCGCAAGGATCTACTATGTCTTCTTCTCATGGGATTTCTACAAGGATCATCCCGCGGACATCATCAAGGTCTGGGAAGGCGGCATCGCGATTCACGGGGCGCTGATCGGTGCTATCATCACAGCCGTGATCTTCACGAAGAAGCGGGACGTGTCATTTTGGAAAGTGGCGGATATCACCGCTCCCGGTCTGCTGATCGGACAGATTATCGGCCGCTGGGGCAACTTCATGAACCAGGAAGCGCACGGGGGGCCGGTTTCCCAATCGTTTCTCGATAACACGATCATCCCCGACTGGATCATGAATCAGATGACAATCGACGGGGTCACGTACCATCCGACATTCCTGTATGAGTCGATGTGGAACCTCGTCGGTCTGGTACTGATCCTCGTACTCCGCCGGGTGAATTTGAAACGCGGCGAAATCTTCTTCTTCTATGTGACGTGGTATTCGATCGGCCGGTACTTCATCGAAGGCATGCGGACGGACAGTCTATACGGCGGCGGGCTGCGGGCGGCCCAAGTCGTCTCGATTCTCGGTGTGCTGATCGGCGTTGGTTTCTTCGTCTACCGCCGGTTCATCATGAAAACGGATGTGAGGTATAATGACAACTAATACATGGAAAGATACGGTACGCAACGGTCTGAAAGCAGGAGGAAAGACGACGTGGTCGCTCGGTAAGATCATCTTCCCGATCACCATCCTCGTCGTGATCCTGCAGCATACGCCGATTCTGCCGTGGATCGTTAAGCTGATCTCTCCGCTCATGAGCCTGTTTGGACTGAGCGGAGAAGCGGCGATCCCTCTCGTCCTTGGCAATGCACTTAACTTATACGCCGGTATTGCCGGCATCCTGTCGCTCGATTTGACCGTGAAGGAAGTGTTCATCCTCGCAGTCATGATGAGCTTTGCACACAATCTGTTCATCGAAACAGGGGTAGCGTTGAAAGTCGGTGTGAAACTGTGGATCGTCCTTGTCGTCCGGCTCGGATTGGCGGCGGTCTCCGGTATCATCATCAACCTCGTCTGGAAAGGCGGCGGGGAAATGGCGAAATACGGCATCGCGCCTGAAGTGACAGCCGCGCCGGACGGGTGGCTGGAAATCTTCCTGCTCGGGCTGCAGAAGGCATCGTTCGGTGTCCTGCAGCTCGCGCTGATCGTTATCCCCCTCATGCTCGCTGTCCAGTTCCTGAAAGACAACCACTATTTGGAGAAATTCTCCGCGAAATTCGCACCGGTGACCCGGCTGATCGGTGTCCAGCCGAATGCGTCGATGACTTTGGCGGCAGGCCTCATCATCGGATTGGCGTACGGAGCAGGCGTCATGATCCAGGCTGTCGAGGAGGACGGCGTCAGCAACCGGGATGCCACGCTGTCGTTCATCTTCCTTGTTGCGTGCCACGCAGTTATCGAAGACACGCTGCTGTTCGTGCCGCTCGGGATCTCTGTCTGGCCGCTCTTGGTCATCCGGATTATCACGGCATTCGTACTGACCATCGCTGTCGCGTTTTTCTGGCGGAACCGCATGCAGGCGGAATTGGAGAAAGAAAGGAATGCAGTGCATGGATAACCCGATAACAACCATACTTTTCGACTTCGACGGCACCTTGCTCGATACGAACGAGCTGATTTTACAATCGTTCGAGCAGCTGTTTGAAGTTCATTACCCGGGCCGTTACACACGAATGGACATATTGCCTTTCCTCGGCCCGACGCTTGCAGAGACGTTCAACAGCATCGATCCTGCTAGGACGGAGGAGTTCATCGGCGAATACCGGGAGTGGAATCTTGCCAATCATGACCGCCTGGCCGTTGAATTCGACGGAGTGACAGAAGTGCTCACCCGACTGTCAGCGCACAACATACGTATGGCGATTGTCTCGACCAAGCGTAACGATATGGTGCACAAAGGACTCGACCTGATCGGAATCGGGCATTTGTTCGAAACGGTCGTTGGTCTGGATGATGTCAAAAACGCCAAACCGGATCCGGAACCACTGTTGCTGGCGATGGAGCGGCTCGGTGTTTCAAAAGAGGAAGTGCTCATGGTCGGTGATAACTTCCACGATATCGAAGGCGGCAAAAATGCAGGTGTCCGGACAGCGGGCGTCGCGTGGTCGGCGAAAGGGCCGGAATTTCTGTGGAACTGCGGGCCTGACTACATGCTGACCCACATTTCGGACTTGTATGCCATCACCGGAGTGCCCGCCGAATGAGGAAAACCGAACGGTATCCGGTGGAATGGGAAGGGAACTCGCTGTGGAACCTGTACAGGACAGTCTCCTTCTTCAAGGTGGCAAAAAACTTCGCCGTTATCCAGGCCGCCCGGTATACCCCTTTTTTTACGATGAAAAATTGGCTGTACCGCACGTTCCTGCGGATGGAAGTCGGTCCGCGCACCGCGTTCGCCCTCATGGTATTCCCGGATGTTATGTTTCCGGAACGGATCCGTGTCGGCCGTGATACGATCATCGGTTTCAATACGACGATCCTGGCACACGAGTACTTGGTGGACGAGTACCGGGTCGGCGATGTCACGATCGGTGACCGGGTCATGATCGGTGCGAACACGACGATCCTGCCGGGGGTGACGATCGGGGATGGGGCAGTCGTTTCGGCTGCATCGCTCGTCAACAAGGACATCCCTGCTGGCGCCATGGCCGGCGGCAACCCGGTCCGCATCATCTACACCGCAGAAGAGGCAGCACGGAGAAAAGCGGAGGCCCTGCAGGTTTAGCAATGCGGGAAAGAAGATATGGTATACTGTAGACATATTGCAAGAAGGGGCGTCTGCTGCGTTCCTTCTTGTTTTTTCGGAGGAATCTGTTTGGATAAAAACTTGCAACATAAATCGACTAATATAATTCCATTTGTCCCGGATGGGGATTTCTACTTCGCCCGTGCGCTCACGGAGATCCAGAAAGAGCAATTCCATGGGGCGCTCAAATACTTGAAACGCGCTGCCGAGCTGAGTCCTCAAGACCACCGGATCCTTACCCAATACGGTGTGATGGTGATGGAAGAAGGGCGATTCGAGGAGGCACTCGAACTGCTGATGCAGGCATTCGAACTGGCGCCGGCGGATGAGGAAGTCATCTATTATCTGGCGGAAGTCCATGCCCACCTCGGAATGCTCCGGGAAGCCAGGCTGTTTGCGGAGCGGTATGTCGATCGCGCGCCCGAAGGGGAACTCTACGAAGAGGCGAAGGAAATCATCGAATTCGCCGAACAGGAGATCGCATTCCTTGCGGATGAGGAGCCGATGGATGAAGAAGTCCGCATGCTGCAGGAAAAAGCGCGGCGGCTGATGGAATCAGGCGGATTTGACGAAGCGGTCCGGGTGCTTGAGGATATCGTCGCCGATTACCCTGATTCTTGGTCAACACTTAACAACTTGGCGCTTGCCTATTTCTACCGGGGTGAAACAGAGGAGGCCCGGGCGCTGCTGTATGAAATTCTCGAGCATGACCGGGGCAATGTCCACGCTCTCTGCAATTTGGCGGTTTTCTATTATTACGAAGGGGACCAGGTCAAACTGCAGCCGCTGCTCGAACTGCTGAAGAAAATCCGGCCGTACCAGTTCGAGCACCGGTACAAGCTTGGGGCGACCTTCGCACTCGTCGGCTGTCATCCGGAGGCGTACCACTGGCTCCGCAGCATCCAGAAAAAGGGGTTTGAAGGCGACGAAGGCTTCTTCTTCTGGCTCGCCCATGCCGCGTTCTTTGCTGGGCACCGCAGCCAGGCGGAAGAGGCATTTGCCCGCCTGATAGAGCTCGATCCCTCGAAAGCCGGGCTGGAGCCGTGGCTTGAAGCGGATATGCCGCAGTCGGAAGATGATTCCCGCTACACGCATGACAAACAGTTCCTGCTTGACAAAATCAGCAATCCATACAGCAGTGAGCGGATATTCGGCTTTTTCCTGCTCGGGAAATCGATCCATAAGCAGGAGATCATCGCCCATCCCGCCTATATTAACGTCGAAAACCTGACGGATGTCGAGAAACTGGTACTTGCAGGGAGCCTCGATTACCAGCTGGTGGAGGATACGCCGGCGGACAAAGCGTTCAACCGTGCGATGGAAGCGGCGGAACTGCTGTATACGCACAACAGGCCGCTCGATCAGCAGGGGACGCATCTATTCCAGATGTGGTTCACCCTTTTTGAAATCGGACTGGAGAAAGACTATCCGTTCCGCAACCCGGCTGCTATCGCAGCAGCGGCGGATTACATGTTCCGTTCGTCTAGGAATCGCAAAGTGACGAAGACGGGAATGGCGGCAGAGTACGGGATCAGCACACAGACGCTGACTAAATATGTCGGTGAACTGTTTGAATTCCTGCCCCATTTTTCCTGAGTCCCGAGGTTGCAGGGAAGAGCCGGGGCAGGCAGATTAGTTGAAGGAACCTGAAAAAACTTATACGATTTGGACAGATAAAGGAATTCTGGAGGAGGAACTTGAATGTCAGCTGAAACAATTTACGACGTAGTCATTATCGGAGCAGGGCCTGCAGGCATGACAGCTGCGGTCTATACTGCACGTGCAAATATGTCCACACTCATGCTGGAGCGCGGCGTACCGGGCGGTCAGATGGCGAGCACGGAAGAAATCGAAAACTATCCGGGATTCGAGTCGATTCTCGGACCCGATTTGTCCACTAAAATGTTCGACCATGCGAAACGTTTCGGAGCGGAGTATGCGTATGGCGATGTCAGCAAGATCGAGGACGGCAAAGAGTATAAAACGATCACGGCCGGCGGGAAAGAATATAAAGCGAAGAGCATCATTATTACAACCGGTGCGGAATACCGCAAGATGGGCATTCCCGGCGAGACCGATCTGACAGGACGCGGCGTGAGCTATTGTGCGGTCTGTGACGGCGCATTCTTCAAGAACAAAGAGATCATCGTTGTTGGCGGAGGCGACTCTGCAGTGGAAGAGGGGACATACTTGACACGCTTCGCAAGCAAAGTGACAATTATCCACCGCCGGGATGCACTGCGTGCACAAAAAATCCTGCAAGAGCGGGCATTTGCGAATGACAAGATCGACTTCATCTGGAATACGACCGTTAAAGAAGTGCACGGAAAAGACGGCAAGATCGACTCTGTGACTCTGGTGTCGACGAAAGACGGATCCGAGCGTGAGTTCAAGGCTGAAGGAATGTTCATCTACATCGGACTCGATCCGATCACGGCGCCATTCAAAGACCTCGGCATCCTCGACGCAAACGGGTACATCAAGACGAACGAAGTGATGGAGACGGAAATCCCGGGCATCTTCGCAGCCGGCGATGTGCGTGAAAAACTGCTCCGTCAAGTCGTCACAGCGACAGGCGACGGCAGTATCGCAGCCCAATCATGCCAGAAATATGTGGAAGAACTGAACGACTCTCTCGAAGCGAAAGTACAGGGATAATTTAACGCAACCTTAACGGAGCTGTAATGCTGCTGAAATAGAAGTCGGCTATACTGAGAGTGTTGATTGACCCCCTATTTTTCAATAGATTTGAAGGCTGTCGGAAAGTACGTTGCCGGCAGCTTCTTTTTGTGTCGTTTTCGGGGACAATCGATTATACTTAAGACTATGTGAACAAAAGAAGTGAGGCACCGCATATGCAGAGAATTGTAAACCTGATCGTTGAGAAAGACGGAAACGTACTGTTATTGAAAAAGCCGAGGAGGGGCTGGTATGTTGCCCCCGGCGGCAAAATGGATGCCGGCGAGTCGATCCTCGAGACGGCGATCCGCGAATTTACGGAAGAGACCGGCGCAAGACCGGTCGATCCCTACTTGAAAGGCGCCTATACGATGGTGATCCGGAACGGGGAAGACACGGTGGACGAATGGATGCTGTTCACCTTCGCAGCCCGTGACCTTATCGGTACACCGATGACAGATACAGTGGAAGGCAAACTTGAGTGGCATCCGGTTGAATCCCTCAGGACGCTGCCGATGGCGGAAGGCGACCGGACGAATCTGCTGTTTGCCACTTCAGAGGAAGGAATTCAATACGGCACTTTCACGTATACGGAGGACTTTGAACTGCTTGACGAAAAAATCCAACATCCAAACGGAAGGTGATGGAGCCGATGGAAACAGATGCGCATACGGAAGAACTCGAACTGGTGATCATAACAGGGATGTCAGGAGCCGGGAAGTCGGTTGCGATGCAGAGTTTCGAAGATATGGGCTACTATTGCATCGACAACCTCCCACCTGAACTGCTGAAGACATTTCTCGACCTCATGCTGACGTCCGCAGACAAGAAGTCCAAAATCGCTGCGGTCATCGACACAAGGGGAGGAGGTCTGTTCGATGCGCTGCTCGATGCGCTCGACAGTGTCAACCGGATGGATAACGTCACGACCCGGATTTTGTTCCTGGAAGCGGATGATGAGACGCTTGTCAGCCGTTACAAGGAGTCACGGAGATCCCACCCCCTCGCCGAGGGCCGACAGCCGCTCGCCGGCATCCGGAAAGAACGCGGCCTCCTCAGCGACATTAAAGGACGGGCGAAGTCGATTTTCAACACATCGGTGATGAAACCGAAAGAGCTGCGCGATCGGATCATCCAAGAATTTTCTTCCGGCGAAGGGGAGAACTTCACACTGAATTTCATCTCGTTCGGCTTTAAGCACGCCATGCCGATCGACGCCGATGTCGTGTTCGACGTCCGCTTCCTGCCGAATCCGTATTATATCGAAGCGATGCGGCCGCAGACGGGGCTCGATCAGGAAGTGTATGAGTACGTCCTGAAATGGGACGATACACAGACATTGATCAGCAAACTGACAGACCTGTTCCAGTTCCTCATTCCCCAATATAAGAATGAAGGGAAATCGCAGGTCGTCATCGCATTCGGCTGCACGGGCGGCCAGCATCGGTCCGTAACACTTGCTGAGTATTTCGGAAACCTATTCAAAGACGATTACACGACTTACGTGACACACCAGCATATCGAGAAAAGAAAGGGCTGACGCTATGAAGCCTTCATCCGTACGCAAGAAAGTCGTAGTTTTCGGCGGCGGTACCGGCCTGTCGACGCTGCTGCGCGGCCTGAAGAAGTTTCCGGTCGATGTAACAGCGGTCGTCACAGTGGCAGATGACGGAGGAAGTTCTGGAAGATTACTGGATCAGTATGACATCCCGCCTCCGGGTGACGTCAGGAAGGTGATGGCAGCGCTTTCAGATGTGGAACCGCTCATCGAGGAGCTGTTCCAGTACCGTTTCAAGGCGCAGGACGGCCTGAACGGCCATTCGCTCGGCAATCTGATGCTCGCTGCCATGACCGACATCACCGGTGATTTCGCAAGCGCCGTCCGGAAGATGGGACAGGTGCTCAATATAAAAGGCAAAGTGCTGCCGGCAGCAAACCAGCGGATCACCCTCCATGCAGAACTGGAAGACGGCACGATCGTCACGGGTGAATCCAAAATACCGATGTATGCCCGCAAAATCCGCCGTGTCTATTTGTCGCCCCAAGATGCCAAACCGCTTCCTGAAACGACAGCAGCAATTCGCCAGGCGGACCTGATCATCATCGGACCGGGCAGCCTGTATACGAGTATCCTGCCGTCGCTCCTCGTCCAGGACATCCGGGAGGAAGTGCTTGCGAGCACAGCGCGGAAAGTGTACGTTGGGAACTTGACGACCCAAAAAGGGGAGACGTACCGGTACACCGCATCGGAACATGTCGCCGCACTTTACGATCACGTCGAAAAACCATTCCTCGACGCCGTGCTGCTGAACAGCAAGGACATCCTGCCGCTGCTGACCGAGGCCGGACAGACCGTCACGTCATGGCCGGTCGAACGCGATCTGGACAGGCTGCGGGAGCTTGTGCCGCACATCTACCAGGAGGACATTGCGCTGGCAGTGGACGGACGTGTCCTCCACGATGCTGAAAAAGCGGCGGAATGGTTCATGGACTACATAGCGGGCGAAGCAGCGTGCACCGAACAGGCGTGACCGTCACCGAGAAAGGGGGAAGCTCATGTCTTTCGCATCTGAAACGAAGAAGGAACTGACACAGATCGAATCTGAAGATTGCTGTACAAAGGCCGAAATTGCGGCGTTCATCCGGATGAACGGGGTGGTGTCGTTCTCCAACAAATCGCTCACGCTCGACGTGCAAACGGAGAATGCCGCTATTGCCAGGCGCCTGTACTCCAATCTCAAGAAATTATATACATTTAAAGTGGAACTGCTCGTCCGGCGTAAAATGCGTCTCAAGAAAAATAACGTCTATATATGCCGGGTGCGCGAAGAGGCGCGTGAGCTGCTGGACGACCTCGACATCCTGTCGAATACGTTCCAGTCCAACCAGCACATATCAGACCGCATCATCCCGAATGACTGCTGCAAGCGTGCTTATTTACGGGGTGCGTTCCTGGCGGGGGGATCCGTCAACAATCCGGAAACCTCGTCGTATCACCTGGAGATCTTCTCGATGTACCAGGAGCATTCCGATGCGCTTGTCAGCCTGATGAATGACTATCAGCTGAATGCGAAATCGATCGAACGGAAGAAAGGGTTCGTCGCCTACCTGAAGGAAGCGGAGAAGATCGCGGATTTCCTGAGCATCATCGGCGCGCACGTCGCGCTTATGCGTTTCGAGGATATCCGGATCGTCCGGGACATGAGGAACAGCGTCAACCGGCTCGTCAATTGCGAGACGGCGAATCTCAACAAGACTATCAGCGCCGCCCAGCGGCAAGTCGAGAATATCAAACTGATCCAGTCGACAGTCGGTCTCGATTCCCTGCCGGACAGGCTCCAGGAAATTGCGCATCTGCGTGTCGAGTATCAGGACGTCACCTTGAAGGAACTCGGGGAAATGCTGTCGGGCGGCCCAGTGAGCAAATCAGGCGTCAACCACCGTCTCCGGAAGATTGACGAAATTGCCGAACGGGTGCGCGTCGGCGGCATCACCTAACGAAAAGGAGTGAAAGGGAATGATTGAAAAGGCAGTGGAAGTCAAAATCAAGCCCGGTCTGCAGGCAAGGCAGGCCGCGCTGTTCGTCCAGGAGGCGAACCGGTACAGCTCGGACATTTACGTGAAACGGGAAGACCGGCAAGTGAACGCCAAAAGCATCATGGGGATCATGAGCCTCGCCATCGCGCAGGGCAGCACGATCACCCTGATGACGGACGGAGCGGATGAGGAACAGGCGGCGCAGTCGCTGGCAGCCTTCATAGAAGGGGAATCGTGAACAGAAAAAAACGTCCCGTGTGACGGGACGCCTGTCTGTTCACTTATTTGTTGTCGGATTCTTTCATGTCGCTGCGCGTGATGATGTGGTCGATGAGACCATATTCCTTCGCACGTTCCGCTGTCATGAAGTTGTCGCGGTCCGTATCTTTTTCGATGATTTCGATCGGCTGTCCCGTACGCTCGGACAGGATCTTGTTCAGCTTCTCGCGGATGAAGAGGATGTGTTTGGCAGCGATTTCGATTTCCGTCGCCTGGCCTTGTGCGCCACCGAGCGGCTGGTGGATCATCACTTCTGCGTTCGGCAGTGCATAGCGTTTGCCTTCTGTTCCGGCTGCAAGCAGGAACGAACCCATCGAAGCGGCCATACCGATACAGATGGTCTGGATGTCCGGCTTGATGTACTGCATTGTGTCGTAGATGGCCATGCCGGCTGTGATGCTGCCGCCCGGGCTGTTGATGTAGATCGAGATGTCTTTGTCCGGATCTTCCGACTCCAGGAACAGCAGCTGTGCGACAATCGAGTTCGCCACATTGTCGTCGATCGCGCTGCCGAGCATGATGATGCGGTCTTTCAGCAAACGGGAGTAAATATCATACGCACGCTCTCCGCGGTTTGTCTGTTCGATAACTGTAGGAATTAGGTTCATGTTACGTTCCTCCCTTGGAATGTTAAAATGGTCGTATGTTAAGACGGTGCCCCGCTTAACCATGACTTAATCATACATAATATGGTCAAGAAAGGTCAAATATTACGCTTTGAAATTTCCTGTTGCAATTTCCGTCCACAGCAAGTATACTATTATTTGTCCGCTAAACCTAACAAACAGCGTCCTCGTGGTGCAATGGATAGCACGCAAGCCTCCGAAGCTTGAAATGTGGGTTCGACTCCCGCCGAGGACATCAAAACCTTACGAATCAACGTTTACAGGCAGCTACAGCATTCTTCGTCCAGATTTTGTCCGAAAGTGGCAAAATCGATCCGGATGGAAAAGCTAGCGCTCCGTGTAATCGTTGATTTTTTTGTTGTTCATCTGGGCGGAGCGCTTGGACAGGTGTCCATACATGTTCAGCACAATTGAGTTGTCGTCGTTGCCCAGCCGGGCGCGGGTGTAATGGATAGCCGCGACATTCGATTTCCAATGTATCGTCTCATACGCGTGATGAACCATATTTGGCGTCACGTGCATGTATTCCTTCCTCTCACACAACTTCTTCAGCATGCCCCCATAAGCGTACATCGAAACATTTTCTCCACCCACTGTGATTCCCTCACGCCTATCTGGCCAAACCCTTTCAGATCCAACACAATGAAAACGAACTGGACGAAAGTGGTGAGCCACAGGAAATTCGCTCATCCGGTCGCTGTCAAAAGATTATTGACTGGCCGCAAGGGTAATTAACTAATATTAGCGGGTGCATTTATTAATTCAAATCTATATTTCCTGACTTTGTTGCAATTTTCAACTGATGATCACCATTACCTGAAATGCCATGTAAATTCTTTTTTGTTTTTGAATTATCGTATAGGGTCAAGTCGATGGATTGTCTGCCGCTTTTTGTCGTGATATCTAATTCTAAATTAGGTTTTTCTTCATCGAAATCCACTGATACTTCACCACTCGTAGTTGTTATTTTTATATCATTGTTCATTTCTGTGAATTGAAGATTGACATTACCGCTACTTGAGCGTATTTCAATTTCATTGTTAAGTAATTCCTTTCCAGTTATGTTGCCAGAAGATCCTCTAAGGCTAATTTTCTGTTTGAATTGCTTTGGTACTTTAACTTCTAAAGCAGGTTTTTTACTAAGGTTTAATAATCGTGTAATATCACTATCCAGTTCAATCGTTAATTGTTTTGCGCTTTTTGCCAGTATTGCGCCCGGGCCGTCATCGTAAACTGTTAAATTTGCTTCCATTTCATTTGTTTCGCTTGGAGAAATCAGCACATCCGTACTTGCGAAATTTATCACAATCTCCTCGATATCTTCGAGGGATTCTTTATTTACGATGACTTCTTCAACTCCTCTTCCTGAACAGCCTGCAAGCATCAGTAGTAGTAAAAACAAACCAGTGATCATTCTTTTAGTCATTTTTCTCTCCTCCTTAAATTCAACCATATTAGATGACGTAAGGTCAGTTACAAATCTTTTCCGATAATATATTCAAATCGCTTGAAAGTGACCTTGCGTCATCTTCTATACTGGTATTAGAAAACTTGAAATACGACTGATTGGAAGGGAGGATCCTATGATGAAGAAAGAAGATATCATTATTTATGCTTGCGTTATTATTGGGGCAGGAGTGGGTTTGTTTTTGGATAATGCATTTCCTGGAGTACTGATCGGCTTAGGAATTGGTTATTTATTGAAAAGCATACTTTTTAACAGCCCACATGAATAAGAAAGCAGGGGAAGGACTTGTTTCATATTACTGAATTTAAAAAACTGAGCGGTGTATCAGTGAGAACCTTTAGATATTATGACAAAATCGGACTTCTGAAACCGGCATCGAAAACGGAAGGAGGTCATCGATTATACTCAAACACTGAGTTGAAGAAACTTCAGCAAATCCAATTCTTAAAAACGATAGGATTTCAATTGAGTGAGATAAAAAATATGTTAGAGTCCGAGGGATGGGATTGGTCCAACAGTCTAATGAAACAACTATCGTATGTGCTAAATGAAAAGGAGCGTCTTGCAAAAATAGAAATTAGTTTAAGGGAACTAATAAATGGTATTGCAATTGATGGAGAAGAATTTAAGATTAAAACAATCATGGATTTATATAATAATAGGACACCTAAAGAAGTTTTGAATGCTAATCAAGATGAACTAAATATGAAAAACACGGAAGTACTAAACAAAATACCGAATATGGGCAGCAGCGATCCAGACTCTTTAGAATGGATTGCTTTAGTAGGACAGTTAAAGAAACACATGCATTTAGGTCATAGTGATATGCGGATACAAAACATTATTAAGAGAATGGATGTCAAAAAAAGTGAAGACTACAATGACGAAGAAGCTTTTTTAGATAAACTTTGGGACATAAGAATGTCACCAGAAGAATCCAGAGAATATAATTTATATCCTATTGATCAGGACACCCTTAACTTTATGGAAAAGGCTTACCAATATTATCTAGGTGATCTATCATAGATAACTGGACACGATTAGTGATATGGAGGAGAAAATGGGAACCGATATAATCATCTATTTGGGTGGCTTAGCATTGTTGGATACATTAAGCCCCACAATTATTGGTGTCACTCTATTTCTCGTTTTGACATATAATAAAAATTTGGTATCAAGTTTGTTAGTGTACCTATTTACGGTTGTGATACTGTATTTTTCATTAGGTATCACAATGATGTTAGGCATGAATTATATCACGGAAGTATTTTCA
This sequence comes from Sporosarcina sp., assembly GCA_032099885.1. Taxonomy (GTDB): domain Bacteria; phylum Bacillota; class Bacilli; order Bacillales_A; family Planococcaceae; genus Sporosarcina. Next base: position 89,654 of record DAMDKL010000008.1, on the reverse strand, counting down.
AACGTTTTTCGAAGTGAAGTATTTAGCTGGGGAATCTTTCTGATAGGGGTTATATTATTTACTGCCAGCTTTTTCATCCCGCAAAATAAAGGGAGGGCAATACCAAAACCTACGACTCAAAACCTCTACTCAATTATCATTATTGGTGTTATCACTTTTATCATCGAGGCAGGAACGGCTTTACCGTATTTTGCAGCTATTGGCTTATTGTCTACAATGAATATGCCTTTTTATCAATGGATGCCAATTTTAGCGATATACAATATTATTATGATTTTGCCGGCTCTTCTTATAATTTCAGTGTATACTCTTTTGGGAGAGTTGATAAAACCCACTTTAATTAACTTCCGGAATAGAATTTCAAGCGGTTCAAGTTCAACCTTATCCTGGATTATGTGTATAGTCGGGGTAATATTAATAATTTACACTATAGATTACCTGTAAGAGACGTATTCATCGCCGTTCGACATGTAGATCGAAAAGACGTCTGCTTTGAATTGAGAGGTCGTACTTTCCTTTAGAGCTTTGTCCTTTATTGGACAGGGCTTTTTTGAAATGTAAGGTATTTTTATTTGTCTCATCTTTTTCAAGTCAGTATATCTTTGCGATTGGGGAGTTTTTTCGTCCAAACGGAAACTTTTCAGGCAGCCAGCCGTATAAACAATCATACCGAACGTTTGGGGTGCCTTTCATTTCGGGTAAACTCCCCAAAAGGAAATGATAATTTAGGGGGCATGGAAGATGAAGAAGTTATTAGGGCCGATTGCAGTGATCATCGGGATCATCGTAGTGCTGGCGATCATATTAGTGCCGAGCTACAACAAATTCGTGACATCTGAAGAGAACGTCGATCAGTCGTACTCCCAGATCGAGACACAGCTGCAGCGCCGGGTGGATCTCATCCCGAACTTGGTGAACACGGCAAAAGGCTATGCGAAACATGAAAAAGATGTCTTTACGAACATTGCCGACGCACGTTCCAAATTGGCAGGGGCACAAAGTCCGGAAGACCAGGCGACCGCCAATAACGAACTGACCGGGGCACTGAGCCGGCTGCTCGTCGTTGCGGAAAACTATCCGGAATTGAAAGCCGACAAACAGTTCACGCAGCTGATGGATGAATTGGCAGGAACGGAAAACCGGATCGCAGTCGCACGGAAAGACTACAACACTGAAGTTGCTTCGTACAACAAGCAAGTGCAGCGTTTCCCGGGCAAACTCGTTGCGTCGGTGTTCGGCTTCGATAAGAAAGAGTACTTCAAAGCAGCTCCGGGATCTGAAGAAGCGCCATCCGTCGACTTCGGGGACGATGCGTAATGAAACGGACAGCTGCCCGGGCAATTGCCCTGCTCGGCATGCTACTGCTGTTCCTGGCGATTCTGCAGCCTGTTGCTGAAGCGAAAGTCGGAGTCGTACAGGATGAATCCGGTATCCTCTCCGAATCGCAGAAGCAGGAGCTGCAGGACTACGCGCTCCGTTTGTATCAGGCGACTGGCGCTGAATTTGCAGTGCTGATCGTTGACAATCCAGGTAATATAGATTATCAGGATTACGCTTTGGAAAAGTTCAGGGAGTTCAAGCTGGGCGATGCTAAGGAAGAGAACGGAGCCTTGCTATTTGCTAAGACAGGAGGCGAGAAAGGTACCCGTGATTTCCGGCTAATTACCGGTTACGGACTTGAGGGTGCTCTTCCGGACGGTAAGGTCGGTCGGATTATCGACGAGGTATCGGTGCCTTACTTAGAAGTTGAACAGCCTGATCAGGCGGTAATGCAGGCTTATAAGGCATTCTATAATGAAATCGCAAAAGAATACGGTCTGGAAGGCGACCAGCTGCCTGTCTACACAGAGGGTGGGCAGGACTACTCAAGTGACGAAGGCGGCGGTCTCCCGATCGTGCCGATCATTGTCATTGCGTTTATCCTTTTCCAGATCTTTGCGAATTCCGGAAGAGGCGGCGGAGGCGGTCGTGGAGGCGGTCCTGGTGGCAGACGGCGCAGTGTCGGTCCGATCTTCTTCCCTGGCTCGTTCGGAGGAGGTTCCTCAGGAGGCTTCGGTGGTTCCGGCGGCGGGGGCGGAGGATTTGGCGGCTTCGGCGGCGGCGGCTCCTCAGGAGGCGGCGGCGCAGGCCGCAGCTGGTAACTCCAATAAGCGGTGTGTGCAGCATATTCTGTTGCACACACCGCTTTTTGCTTTTACACTAATACCATATAGGAGGGGTTTTTATGCACGTGACATTTTACACGAAGCCCGGCTGCGGACTGTGCGACGAAGCGGAACAGATGATGCGGCTCGTCAGTGAAGACTTTCCGTTCACCTGGACGACCGTCAATATCGAGGACGACGATGCGAAGCACGAGCAGTATATGCTCATGATCCCTGTTCTTGAACTGGATGGGGAAGTTCTTTGTTACGGCAATATCGGCTACGCTGACCTCGTGCTTCTTTTGGAGCCTTGACGTTTAGATTTGTGCTCAGCGGGAATAGGTTGTATACTTGGAGTATCAAGCTATTCTATTTTTTTGACTTCGTTGGGACGTTTTTTAACCATAGAGGACGGAAATAGTCCTAATCAAGCGAGCGAATGAGAGGGGGGATCAATCTGAGACCGGTCATTGTGGAAGCACAAGAGAAACTCGTTCCGGAAATGATGGCTGCCCTGCAGCAGCGGTACCTTGTACTGAAGCTTATCAAGACATCCGGTCCGATCGGAAGACGGCCTCTGGCGGAAACTGCAGGACTGACGGAACGGGAATCACGATCCGTCATGGAAGCGCTCCGCGATCAGCACCTTATACTTGTTGCAAAAGAAGGCGCACGTATTACGGCTGAAGGGGAGCGAGTGCTCTACCACCTTGAGCCGCTCATCGAACTCCAGTATGAGCGGAATGCTCTCGCTAAACGGATACGCCATCACTTCGGCATCAAAGACGTACACATCGTCAAAGGGAACAGTTCGGAAACGGATGCATCGAACGAATTGCTCGGTGCGGAAGCGGCTTCCGTCTTCGCAGGGCGTATCGGCAGCGGCCGGATCGTCGCCGTCACGGGCGGCAGTACGATGGCCGCGATCCCGAAACATCTGAGCTGCTACCCGGGCGCCGAGAACACGCTGTTCATCCCGGCGCGGGGCGGTGTCGGGGAAGACATCGGCCTGCAGGCGAACGTCATTGCAGCGACGTTTGCACAGACGTGCAATGCGTCCTATAAGTCGCTGTATTATCCGGAATCACTCAGCGAGGAAGCACATGCCGTGTTCCTGAAAGAACCGAGCGCCCGGAAGATGCTCGAACTGTACGAGACGACCGACTGCCTCATGCATGGCATCGGGGACGCCGAGATAATGGCGATCATGCGGGAATCGGACGACGACGAACGGCGGCTGCTCGCGTCCAAGGGCGCGAAAGGCGAAGCGTTCGGCTACTATTTCAACCGCGACGGTGACATCGTGCACCGCTTGCGGACGGTCGGGATCCAGACCGGGCATCTCGATCGGATCCCGCTCATCCTCGCAGTGGCGGGCGGTTCCGAAAAGGCGGAAGCGATTCTTTCCTATTTGCACGCCGCTGCGAAACAGACAGTGCTGATTACAGATGAAGGTGCTGCAAGGGAAATTGTGAACCTGATGAATGAAAATGGGTAAACGGTTAACAATTGGTTCTGTATGACACATATGCAGAGGCCAGCTACTATATATTTTAAAAAATTTGGAGGGATTCATGATGACAGTGAAAATGGCGATTAACGGATTTGGACGTATTGGACGGGTAGTAATGCGGGACTCTTTGGCACATGATGAATTGGAAATCGTGGCAGTCAATGATTTGACGGATGCACCGATGCTGGCCCACTTGCTGAAGTACGACTCGGTCCACGGAATTTTAGATGCAGATGTCACTTCTGATGAAAACCATATTATCGTGAACGGTAAAAAGATCCGTGTCTATGCAGAAAAAGATCCATCGAACCTTCCTTGGAAAGAGCTCGGCATCGATGTCGTCGTCGAAAGTACCGGCGTATTCCGCGATGCGGCGGGCCTTCAGAAGCACATTGACGCAGGCGCGAAGAAAGTCATCTTGTCCGCTCCTGCACAAGGCGACGTGAAGACACTCGTCATGGGTGTCAACGAACAGGAATACGATGCGAAGAACGACCAGTACGTATCAAATGCGTCTTGTACGACGAACTGCCTTGCGCCGATCGTCAAAGTGTTGAATGACAAGTTCGGCGTCCAGCGCGGCATGATGACAACCATCCACTCGTATACGAATGACCAGCGCATCCTTGACTTGCCGCACTCCGACTACCGCCGCGCACGTGCAGCTGCAGAGTCGATGATCCCGACAACGACAGGTGCAGCTTCTGCGGTAACGAAAGTCATCCCGGAACTAAAAGGAAGACTCGACGGCATGGCAGTCCGCGTGCCGACTCCGAACGTGTCACTCGTCGATTTCGTAGCAGAACTGGATAAGAATGTAACGGTCGATGAGGTCAACAATGCACTGAAAGAAGCATCTGAAAACGAATTGAAAGGTTATCTGTTCTACAGTGACCTTCCGCTCGTTTCGAAAGACTACAATGGCAATCACGCGTCGTCTACAGTGGACGGTCTGTCGACAATGGTATTGCAAGACAACATGGTGAAAGTAATCAGCTGGTATGACAACGAGCAGGGCTATGCTGCCCGATGCATCGACCTCGCGCTCTACATGAACGAACAAGGGCTGTAAACCGCTGTAAATCACCCATTGGCGGGCACATAATATCTGGCTTATCGGATTGTGACCGACTATACTGAATAGATGGGCAGGAGGAACGGCATCGCCCGTTCCTCCTTTTTTTACAATTACAACTGCCGCAAAGGAGTGCTACGATTCATGAACCCGAAAATGACAATGAAAGACGTCGACCTGAAAGGGAAGCGTGTCTTCTGCCGTGTCGATTTCAATGTGCCGATGGAAGAGGGAAAGGTGACGGATGATACGCGGATCCGTGCAGCACTGCCGACGATCGAATACTTATCCGGACAAGGATCAAAAGTGATTTTGGCCAGCCACCTCGGACGTCCGAAAGGCCAGGTGAATGACGAATTCCGTCTCACAGAAGCCGGAAAACGACTCGAAGAACTGCTCGGGAAGCCGGTACTGAAACTGGACGAATCGACTGGCGCCGATGTGGAAGCCCGTATTGCGGAACTTTCGGACGGCGATATCGTGCTGCTTGAAAACGTTCGCTTCCATCCAGGAGAAGAGACGAACGATCCGGAACTTGCGAAACAGTTCGCAGCACTCGCAGATGTATATGTTAACGATGCTTTCGGTGCAGCTCACCGTGCGCATGCAACGACTGCGGGCATTGCAGAATACTTACCGAGCGTACAAGGGTTCCTGCTTGAAAAAGAATTGGACGTGCTGGGTAAAGCATTGTCTGATCCAGAGCGCCCATTCACCGCGATCATTGGCGGTGCCAAAGTGAAAGACAAGATCGGCGTCATCGACCATCTGCTCGATAAGGTGGACAACTTGTTGATCGGCGGCGGCCTGTCGTACACGTTCACGCGTGCGCAAGGTCATGAAACGGGTGACTCCCTCGTCGAAGAGGACAAGATTGAGCTGGCTGCATCGTTCATCCAGAAGGCGAAAGAACAAGGGGTGAACCTCTACTTGCCGATCGATGCGAAAGTGGCGGACGCCTTCTCTGAGAGTGCTGAAACCAAAGTCGTTTCCGTCGACAGCATCGAGCCAGGCTGGATGGGACTCGACATCGGACCGAAGACCGCAGAGCAATACGCGGACGTCATAGCGGCTTCAAAACTTGTCATCTGGAACGGACCGATGGGCGTATTTGAGATGGCACCGTTCGCTGACGGTACGATGCGGGTGGCACAGGCGATGGCGGAGACAGAAGCCTTCACAATCATTGGAGGCGGCGACTCGGCTGCGGCAGTAGAGAAATTCGATGTCGCGGACCGGATGGATCACATTTCAACTGGCGGCGGGGCATCCCTCGAGTTCATGGAAGGGAAAGAACTGCCGGGTGTCAGCGCGCTGAACGACCGACTTTAAGGAGGGACAGTCATGAGAAAACCGATCATTGCAGGAAACTGGAAGATGTACAAAACGATGCAGGAAGCAATCGGCTTCATGGAAGAATTGGCTGGACAACTGGACAGTACCGTACAGGCGGACGTCGTTATCTGCCCGCCAGCCCCGTACTTGGCGGCACTCGTCGAGAAATCGGAGGGGACGCCTGTCCGAATTGGAGCTCAGACGATGCACGAAGAGGACGAAGGGGCGTTCACCGGTGAAGTGAGTCCCCGTATGCTGAAGAGCATCGGAGTAGATCTCGTCATTCTCGGCCACTCCGAACGCCGTCAGTATTACAATGAAACTGATGAAAGCGTCAACCGGAAAGTGAAAGCTGCTTTCGCACATGAGCTGACACCGATCATCTGTGTCGGCGAAACGCTTGAACAGCGGGAAGCAAAGAACACAGCAGACGTTGTCGGCAGCCAGGTGAAGAAAGCATTAGATGGGGTCCGTGAAAAGGACGCCAAGCGGGCCGTTGTCGCGTACGAGCCGGTCTGGGCGATCGGTACTGGGCGCACTGCGACAGCAGGCGACGCCAACGAAGTCTGTGCACATATCCGCTCCGTGCTGAAAGATCTTTATTCAGATGAAACCGCGCAAGCTGTCCGACTCCAGTACGGCGGCAGCGTCAAACCGGCCAATATCGGCGAATTGCTGGCAGAAAGTGATATCGACGGAGCATTGGTCGGCGGGGCAAGCCTGGATCCGGACTCGTTTGCCGCACTTGCGAAGGCGGGATCTCATGAGTAACGGACCCGTCGGCATTATTATCATGGACGGCTTTGGCCTGCGCAGCGAGACTTCTGGAAATGCTGTCGCGCACGCAAGCAAGCCGAACTATGATCGTTTGTGGAGCGAGTATCCGCACTCGACACTGACAGCATGCGGCGAGGCAGTCGGACTGCCGCCCGGTCAGATGGGCAACTCTGAAGTGGGCCACCTGAATATCGGCGCCGGCCGGATCGTCTACCAGAGCCTCACGCGCATCAACAAATCGATCCGTGAACGGGACTTCTTCGACAACGAAGCGCTGCTGTCCGCGGTGAATCATGCAAAATCCCACGACAGTGCGCTCCACATCATGGGACTGCTGTCGGACGGCGGCGTGCACAGCCACTTTGAGCATCTCTTCGCACTGCTCGACCTCGCATCGATGCACGGTCTGCACGACGTTTATGTCCATGCATTCCTCGACGGACGAGATGTCGGGCCGACGACGGCGCTTGCCTTCCTGCAGCGGACCGAAGAAGTGATGAAGAAGGCAGGCGTCGGCAAGATCGCCACTGTGTCCGGGCGCTATTATGCAATGGACCGGGACAAGCGGTGGGAGCGCGTACAGCTCGCGTATGATGTCATGGTCAACGACAAAGGGCCGCGTTATGCAACTGCTGAAGAAGGCGTGCAGGCTTCCTACGATGCCGGAGTGACGGATGAATTCGTTGTGCCGTTCATCGTGCAAAAGGAAGGGGAGCCTGAAGTGCAAGTATCCGAAGGTGATGCCGTCGTCTTCTTCAATTTCCGTCCAGACCGCGCGATCCAGCTGTCGCGTGCCTTCACACAGAACGGGTTCGACGGCTTCCATGTGACGCCTTTCACGGACTTGAAGTTTGTCACCTTTACCGAATACAGTGAAGAAGTGGCGTCTGAAGTCGTGTATCCGAGCCAGGACCTGAAAAACACGATCGGCGAAGTGCTGTCGGCGAACCATATCCGGCAGCTGCGCATTGCGGAGACCGAGAAATATCCGCACGTGACGTTCTTCATGAGCGGCGGCCGGGAAGAGGAGTTCGACAGGGAGAAGCGGATCCTGATCGCTTCTCCGAAAGTCGCGACGTATGATTTAAAGCCGGAGATGAGTGCCTACGAAGTGACGGATGCACTTGTCGACGAGATCGAGAATGACCGCATTGATGCATTCATCCTGAATCTCGCGAACCCCGACATGGTCGGCCACAGCGGCATGCTCGAGCCGACCGTTAAAGCGGTCGAGACGACGGATGCGTGTGTCGGCCGGATTATCGGTCTGCTGGAAGAAAAGGGCGGCACTGCGATCATCACCGCCGACCACGGCAATGCAGATGAAGTCATCACGCCAGAGGGCAGCCCGATGACGGCGCATACGACCAATCCGGTGCCGGTCATCGTGACAAAAAAGGGCATCACGCTCCGCGAGGGCGGTATTCTCGCAGACTTGGCCCCAACCATGCTAAAATTGCTTGGAATCGAACAGCCACAAGAAATGACAGGTTCGTCATTATTTTAACTTAAGGGAGAGATTTGCATGCCGGTTATTAGTATTGTACAAGCGAGAGAAGTGCTCGACTCACGAGGCAATCCGACAGTCGAAGTGGAAGTATTCACGGAAAGCGGCGCATTCGGCCGTGCCATCGTACCATCCGGCGCATCTACCGGTGAATACGAGGCGGTCGAACTCCGTGACGGCGACAACGACCGTTATCTCGGCAAAGGCGTCCTGAAAGCGGTCGATCATGTGAATGAAGTGATCGCGGATGCGCTTGAAGACAACTACTCTGTACTGGATCAGGTCGTCATCGACAAAGCCCTCATCGAACTCGATGGGACGGAAAACAAAGGCAAGCTCGGTGCGAACGCGATCCTCGGCGTGTCGATGGCAGTCGCTCATGCGGCGGCAGACTACTTGGACATCCCGCTCTATCAGTACATCGGCGGCGTCAACGCAAAACAGCTTCCTGTCCCGATGATGAACATCGTCAATGGCGGCGAACATGCAGACAACAACGTGGACATTCAGGAATTCATGATCATGCCGGTCGGCGCGGAATCATTCCGTCATGCTCTCCGGATGGGCGCGGAAATCTTCCACAGCCTGAAATCGGTCTTGAAGGACAAAGGACTGAACACAGCGGTCGGCGACGAAGGCGGTTTCGCACCGAACTTGTCTTCGAACGAAGACGCGCTGTCAACAATCGTCGAAGCGATCGAAAAAGCAGGGTACAAGCCGGGTGAGGATATCATGCTCGCAATGGATGCGGCCGCTTCTGAGTTTTACAACAAAGAAGAAGGTAAGTACAAACTGGCAGGCGAAGGCATCGAGAAGACGTCTGAAGAGATGGTCGACTGGTACGAATCCCTCGTCAACAAATACCCAATCATCTCAATTGAAGACGGATTGGATGAAAACGACTGGGCTGGTTCTAAGCTGCTGACAGAACGTCTTGGCAGCCGCGTCCAGCTCGTCGGCGATGACCTGTTCGTCACCAATACGAAGAAGCTGAAGCGCGGCATCGAAGAGGGTGTCGGCAACTCGATCCTCATCAAAGTGAACCAGATCGGTACGCTGACTGAAACGTTGGATGCAATCGAAATGGCGAAACGCGCGGGCTACACAGCGGTCATTTCTCACCGTTCGGGTGAGACGGAAGATACGACAATTGCCGACTTGGCCGTGGCGACAAACGCAGGGCAGATCAAGACAGGCGCGCCGTCCCGTACGGACCGCGTAGCAAAATACAATCAGTTGCTGCGCATCGATGACCAACTTGATGAGACGGCTCAGTATCTTGGAAAAGAGACGTTCTACAACTTAAAGTAAGTTATTTTACAAGCATTCAGACAACTGCTGCAATCAGCGGTTGTCTGAAGCTGTAGAATTTGGTAAACTAGTAGAGCAGTTGAGCTAGTTTCAGGAGGTGCAAGTATATGCATGCGTTATTAATGACTTTGCTCGTGATCGTCTCACTTTCACTGATTGTCGTTGTGCTGCTGCAATCGGGGAAGAGTGCAGGTCTGTCAGGAGCCATCTCCGGCGGGGCAGAACAGTTATTCGGAAAACAGAAGGCGCGCGGACTGGACTTGGTCCTGCAGCGTGTAACGGTCGTTCTTTCGGTATTGTTCTTTGTATTGGCGATTGCAATCATGAAAATATAAACGAACAGCAATTTCCGCCTGGCCATCTGTACGGCTGGGCTTTTTTATTTGTAATGAACCGAGTCAGGCTAGTGACAGCTGCTGGCATCCGTTCCGGCGCACGCTTTCCGGGGGGCGAGCGTTGAGCCTCCTCGATCGCTTTGCTCTCTGCGGGGTCTCAACTTGCTCGCTAATCCCCCAGGAGTCGGCGCCTTCACTCCTGCCAGCAGGCGTATTTAATTACAATGATACCGCTGTCAAATAAGATACCTAGTAGATTGAAGTGCAGGGCAGCGACTCCTGCGGGAAAAGCATGAGCGAAAGACCCCGCAACGGAGCGCAGCGCAGTGAGGAGACTGAAGCCATGCCCGCGGAAAGCGTCTGCCCGGAGCGGAAATCTATGTGCTTCATCACTAGCTATTCAGCATATATAGAAAGGGTCGTTTTGGATGAGGATTGGACAGGCGAAGCCGTTTTTCTTTGAGCATGGGAAGCGGGCGGTGCTGCTGCTTCACGGATTTACCGGGACGTCTGCGGACGTGCGGATGCTCGGACGTTTTTTGGAGAAGAAAGGGTATACGTCGATCGCGCCGCATTATGAGGGGCACGGGGTGGACCCGGAGGAACTTATACATACCGGACCGGATGAGTGGTGGCAGGATGTGGTCGCTGCGTATGAGCAGCTGAAGAGCGCTGGGTATGATGAAATCGCGGTCGCTGGATTGTCGCTCGGAGGCGTGTTTTCCTTGAAAGTAGGGAAACAGATGCCAGTGAAGGGGATCGTGACAATGAACGCGCCGATGTCGATGCGTTCGACGGATCTGATGTACGAAGGGGTGCTCCGCTATGCGCGTGAGTACAAAAAAATAGAAGGAAAAAGCGAAGCGCAGATCGAAGAGGAAGTGGAAGCGCTGCGCCAGCAGTCGATGCCGTCGCTCGCCGATCTGCAGCAGCTCGTGGCAGACGTCCGCCAAGATCTTGATATGATCTACGCACCTGCGCTAGTCGTGCAGTCCGTGCATGACGAAGTGATCGATCCGGACTCGGCGAAGGTCATCTATGACACGATCGAGTCGACGGACAAGACGATCTCCTGGTACGAGCATTCGGGTCACGTCATTACGCTCGGCAAGGAGAAGGAACAGCTCCACGAAGAGGTTTTCGAGTTTCTCGAGTCTCTGGACTGGGAAGAGTAAACGAAGGACGTTCAGGCAACACTAAATGTAAGGAGGGATGCTGATTGGATTCATTTGAACAGCAGTTGGAACAACAGATTTTGTCACTCATGAAAGAAGAGGCATATAAGCCCCTGACTGTGCAGGAGATCCAGGAACTGCTCGGCATGGAACAGGCGGCGGAATTCAAGGAACTCGTCAAGATGCTCGTGCACCTGGAGCAGAAAGGCGTCGTCATCCGCTCGCGGACGGACCGCTACGGCCTTCCGGAGCGCATGAATCTTGTACGCGGGAAGTTCATCGGCCACGCCAAGGGCTTCGGTTTTGTTACCCCGGAAACAGAAGGAATGGATGATATCTTCATTCCGCCGACGGAAGTGAACAGCGCGATGAACGGGGATACTGTCCTTGTCCGGGTCTCGAGCAACTCGCACGGTGACCGCCGGGAAGGCAGTATTATTCGTATCGCGGAGCGGAAGACGACAAAAGTTGTCGGAACTTACCAGGACAACCGCGGTTTTGGTTTCGTCATCCCGGATGACAAAAAACTGCCGATGGATATCTTTATTGCCAAAGGCGATAACTTAGGTGCGATCGAAGGACACAAAGTCGTCGTTGAAATCACCGAGTTTCCGAGCGACCGCAAGTCGGCAACAGGGAAAGTGATCCAACTCCTCGGCCACAAAAACGATCCGGGCGTCGATATCCTGTCGATTATCTACAAACACGGCATCGAAATCGAGTTTCCGGATGAGGTTATGAAACAGACGGATAACGTTCCGCCAGAAATCCAAGAGAAGGATTGGTTCAAGCGGACCGATTTGCGCGATGTCATGACGATTACGATCGACGGCGCGGACGCGAAAGACTTGGACGACGCCATCTCACTCGTAAAGAACAACGACGGCACCCATACACTGTCTGTCCACATATCGGACGTCAGTTATTATGTGACCGAGCATTCGCCGCTCGATAACGAAGCGTATGAGCGGGGAACGAGTGTCTATTTGACGGACCGTGTTATCCCAATGCTGCCGCACAAGCTGTCGAACGGCATCTGTTCGCTGCACCCTCACGTCGACCGTCTGACGCTCACGTGCCGGATGACTGTTGACCATAATGGTAAAGTGACGCATCACGAAATCTTCCCAAGCGTCATTAACTCCAATTATCGGATGACATACCATGACGTCTTCAAAATTGTCGATGAGCAAGATGAAGCTCTGCGAGAAGAGTATGCAGAAATCGTGCCGATGCTTACCGATATGGCGGATCTCATGAAGATCTTGCGTCAGAAGCGGGAAGACCGCGGTGCCATCGACTTCGACTTCAAGGAATCGAAGATCATCGTCGATGAGGAAGGCTGGCCGGTCGACGTGAAGATCATGGAGCGCACGATCGCCGAGCGCATGATTGAAGAATTCATGCTGCTTGCAAACGAGACAGTGGCTGAGCATTTCCACTGGATGCAAGTGCCGTTCATGTACCGGATCCACGAAGACCCGAAAACAGAGAAACTGCAGCGGCTGTTCGAGTTCCTGACGAACTTCGGTATCGTTGTCAAAGGTGCAGGCAATAAGATCCATCCGCGTGCCCTTCAGGAGATCACCGAGTCGGTCGCAGGCCTTCCCGAAGAGACCGTCATTTCGACGATGCTCCTCCGCTCGATGCAGCAGGCGAAGTATTATCAGGCAAGCCTCGGACACTTTGGGCTGTCGACGGATTACTATACACACTTCACGTCGCCGATCCGCCGGTACCCGGACTTAATCGTCCACCGACTGATACGCACGTATTTGTTCGAAAAAGACGTCTCACAAAAGACGATCGCCCACTGGGATGCGGAGCTGCCGGAAATCGCACAGCATTCGTCCGAAATGGAGCGCCGTGCTGTCGACGCCGAGCGTGATACCGACGCCCTGAAAAAAGCCCAATTCATGGTCGATAAAGTCGGCGAAGAATTCGACGGAGTCATTTCTTCCGTCACGAACTTCGGATTGTTCGTTGAACTCGCGAATACAATTGAGGGGCTCGTCCACGTCAGCTACATGACAGATGACTACTACCGATTCGACGATCGCGCCATGATGATGATCGGCGAGCATACCGGAAAACAGTACCGCATCGGAGACGAAGTGACGGTCAAAGTCGCAGCTGTTAAACCAGAAGAAGCGTCTATCGACTTCGAGATCGCTGATATGAAGAAGACGTTCCACCGAACGCGTAAAGAAACGCCGAAAGTGATCCACGCTCGTGGGAAGTCGTCTGGCGACAGCAAATCCGGTAAACCTGGCCAGTCAGGTAACTCTGGTGGATCCGGTAAACAGGGAGGACGTCCGGCAGGCAAGAAAAGCGGCGGCAGCCAGAAGAAGCGCTTCTACGAAAGCGTCGCAAAAAAGAACAAGAAACAGAAACCAAGAAAGAAAAAGTGAACGAAATGGTCCTGAGGCCATTTCCGTTCACGGGAGGTGAATGGCCATGGCGAAAGGTAAAGGAAAAGTACTCGCAGTCAACAAGAAGGCAAATTTCGACTTTGCCATCGAAGAGACGATCGAAGCAGGCATCGTCCTCGAAGGCACGGAGATTAAGTCGATCCGGAACGGCAAAGTGCAGTTGCGCGATGCGTTCGTTCTGATCCGCAACAACGAAGCGTGGATCTCGAATATGCATATCAGTCCTTATGAGCAGGGGAACCGGTACAACCACGACCCTGTCCGCTCACGCAAGCTGCTGCTGCACCGTAAACAGATCGCGTCACTCGTCGGACAGACGAAAGAGAAGGGAACGGCCATCGTGCCGCTCAAAATGTACATCAAAGACGGATTCGCCAAAGTCCTCATCGGCGTCGGCCGCGGGAAAAAGCTTTACGACAAACGCGCCGACCTAAAGAAGAAGGAAGCGAAACGTGAAATGGAGCGGGCGTTCAAAGACAAACAGAACTATTGATTGCAGCCTGTAATTTTGCTATACTAGCTGTAGTAAGTCAGTTCCGAAGTCTCAGGATCAGCAGGAGGCTGCTGTGACCCTTAGACGTTTCCCGGACATCCCTTTAACGGGGACGTTACGGATTCGACAGGGGTGGTCTGAGCGTGAGCTGCGCGTCGGAGGCTCGTCTCCGTCAGAAACGGACCTTAATAATAACAGGCAAAACAAACAACAACCTAGCATTCGCAGCGTAAGCTGTTGAATCTGCCTTGCGGTTCCATCGCCCATGTGGCGCTGTAAGGCTCAACCTATAGTGGGATACGCTGGCGGCCGCGTCTCGAGGCCGTTCAGAAGAGACTTCCGAGATAGCGCCCCTGACACCTCGTCTTCCGGCATACGGGTGCGCGAACCTAAATAGAAAGACTACACGCGTAGACGTTTACGTATTAGAGCCTCTGGACGTGGGTTCGACTCCCACCGTCTCCATAGTGATATGGCAAAAACGAAGGATATTTGATTTAGCTGCATAACGGGCTGATCAGATATCCTTTTTTGTTCTCAATAGTTCCTTTACTGACACCCAACTATTAAGGCATTAAATGTTTTGAAACGATTCTGCGGTACGTACTGAGCGCCGGCAAGTCGTTAACCGAACAAGATGTCCAGCAGCTCGTGAAGGAAGTGGAAACCACTTTTCCAGAAAGGAGCGACTTGGCAATGACAATGGCAGACCGCTGGCGGGAAGAAGGAATGGAGCAGGGGCTTGAAAAAGGCTTGGCGAAAGGGTTGGAAATGGGCAGGACATCTGCTTTGGCAGAGACCGCCATCTTACAATTAACCGAGAAGTTCGGCAAACTGCCTCAACATATACAGGATGACATTTTGTCCGCGAATAGCATGCAATTGGGCTTGCTGCTGTCAAATATCTTCAGATATGAATCCATAGAGGACGTAAGGAAATATATCTGATTACAGTCGTTTACAAGTTGGTGCTTCTGGACGCGGGTCCGATTCCCACCGTCTCCATAGTGATATGGAAAAAACGAAGGATATTTGATTTAGCTGCATAATGGGCTGATCAGATATCCTTTTTTGCTTTCTATGTCCTGATGCGGACCGCGACCAGAGAGCATAAATGCGTTAAAATAACATTTCGGTACATACTGAACGCCGTCAGGAAGAAGGGGTGCAACATGAGAAAAAGGAGTAAGCTGCTTATCAGCATTGCCTTGATAGTATCGTTGTTCATTGGAATCTTTTTATACGAAAATAGCTACGATATGCTGGAGAACGAGATGACCATCAAAACGGAGCAGGGAAACTTAGTTGGTTATCTTGCACTTCCTAAGTCTGAGAACAAGGGAGTTGTACTATTTGTTCACGGAGACGGTGCGCAAAACGCAACTCAGGACGGCGGGTACAAGCCCTTGATGGAACGTTTTGCGAAACAAGGATTTGCTTCTGTCTCTTGGAACAAACCAGGTGTAAATGGTTCGTCTGGAGATTGGCTGAACCAATCGATGGATGACCGAGCGAAAGAAGTGAAAGATGTAATAGAATGGGCAGAAAAACAAGAGAATGTTAATACAGATCAGATCATTCTTTGGGGAGCGAGCCAGGCTGGCTGGGTGATTCCTAAAGTACTTCAGGAGCGAGAAGATATTACTGCTTCCATACTAGTAGCTCCCGCTGTCAATTGGCTTAGACAAGGGCAATATTATACTAAGATGAAAATGAAGAAAGAGGAAAGAACAAATCAGGAGATCAGCGATAAACTGAAGAGGGACAAAGAGGAATCTGATCTGATTATAGGCGGCGCCTCTTACGAAGAGTACAAACAAAAAACAGGTGACAGCAGTATGTCTGAAGACAGGTACTCATTTGTCCAAAAGAATATTTCCTCAGATGCAACAGAAGATATTAAAAAAATTAAGGCTCCTGTATTTTTGATAGTCGCTGAAAAAGATGAAAACGTAGATTCTGAGGAAACAGTGAAGATTTACAAGGAATTATTGCCAAGCAAGCAATTACAGATGAAAATAATACAGGGTGTCGAACATTCTATGCTAAACCCATCCTTGCATCATTCGGAATTTCTTATTAACCTGAGTGCCATCATGGCACCCAAAGACACACTGATCAGTTCTGAGTATCTTGATTACTGTGAAAAAATTGTCCGACAAATCTCAAATCCCAATTAAATCACCCGCTCAGGTGTGTGAGACGGAAAGGTGACTATTATGAAACTGATTGATGAATTGACAGACATTTATTTAGAAGGTCCCCAAGAGGAGATACGTTATCTTTTCGACCCCCGAACGGAAAAGATTTTGCTGGATGCTCCTGAGTCACTGACAGGCGAGCCGGAACTCGACTGGGATAGCGAAGAGTTCGAAGAAGTGGTCGAGATCCCAATGGCGGAGTCCTCGGAAATGTACCAGCTGATGGAACAATTTGCGGAGACGCAGGCTGACACTCGACCGGCCGTGCTGCTGGCGGCACTAGGCGGCAGGAAGCCATTCCGGCATTTCAAGGATACGGCACACGAGCTTGGCTGTATCGAAGAATGGTACTTGTTCGAGCGGCGATATGCGGAAGGGGTTATGGAAGAGTGGCTGCGTGACATTCACTGATGCCGACGCCATGACAGGAACCCCTGCTACATAATAAAAAAACAGACCAAGCGAGAAGCTTAGTCCGTTTTTTTTATGTTACGCTTGCATTTTACCATCTGTAAACCCGTCGTCGACAGCGAGTGTGACACCGCTGATATATGATGCGAGCTCCGAGCAGAGGAAGACGACTGCGTATATGACGTTGAATCTGCCTTGCGGTTCCATCGCCCTTGTGGCGCTGTAAGGCTCAACCTATAGTGGGATACGCTGGCGGCCGCGTCTCGAGGCCGTTCAGAAGAGACTTCCGAGATAGCGCCCCTGACACCTCGTCTTCCGGCATACGGGTGCGCGAACCTAAATAGAAAGACTACACGCGTAGACGTTTACGTATTAGAGCCTCTGGACGTGGGTTCGACTCCCACCGTCTCCATAGTGATATGGCAAAACACCACCCTCGGCGGGTGGTGTTTTTGGTTTGTGAAGTCTTTGAATGTGTTGTGCTCATAAAAACGGAAAAACGCTCATAAAACTTGAATTCCGCTCATAAAGCTTGGATTCCGCTCATAAATCCTGGAAAGCGCTCATAAATCACAGAAAACGCTCATAAACTCAGAAAAGCGCTCATAACCGAGGCGCTGCAACGAGAATTCGGCACATTTCTCTACCTGCTAACTAATGATTCATACCTCACCCATCAAACATCTGCGATACCCGCCAAACTCCCGCTCCAGCAATTCCCCAATTTCAAACAGCAGCTCTTCATTCCCATTCTTACTCATCAGCTGCACACAGATCGGCATATTGTTCTCCTCTCTCCCAATCGGCACAACAAGTGACGGCAAGCCCCAGACATTCGCGTAGCCGGTGAACGGCATATATTTTAAAAACCCTTTCCGCAGTGAAAAGATTTCTTGGTACATCCGGCCGTGCAGTGGAGCCCCAGTATGATAGACAGGGAACACGAGGATACGGTCGGAGAGGTAACTGTCGAGTTCGCGGTCGCCCTGTTCGATGATCGCCTCAATTTCCGCCCGCCGTTTGGCTGAGGGACGGAACAAAGTGGCACCGATCATGGCCCATGACAGATATGGATGGATTGACGTGCGCTTGCCAAGTTTTGCTTTCGCGAATTCCTTGAATGCGTTTGCCCCTTTGTAAGGCAGGGCGATATCCCGCATGCCGGCTGCGCCGTCGAAGGACATCATTTCCTGCCACAGCTGCGCGCTGTCCCGGAAGTACGGCGGCTCTTTACGGGCTACGGGGAGGTCATGTTTTAGGAATGCCGCCACTTCATTGAGAATGTCGGCCGTTGTAGCAGAGATCGGATAGGGGCCCGCCGGCGGAAGAACATCGACTTGAAGTTGATCAGCCGGACGTTTCCCAGGTTGCTGTTCGGCGATGAGGCGATACAGCAGGCGCATGTCGCGGACTGATTTACCCATTGGGCCAAAGCCGATCATCCGATGCTGAATCGCTACGTCGCCTGCTGGGAACGAACCTTCACCGGATACTTGGAATTTACCACTTTTGAAACCGACCACCCCGTTGAAGTGACTCGGGAAGCGGATCGATCCGCCGATGTCTGAGCCAATGCCGACTGCTGCACCTCCTGCAGCAAGAAGGGCTCCTTCGCCTCCACTCGAGCCGCCGGCTGTGCGGGTTAGGTCCCACGGGTTATTTGTCCGGCCGTACAGGTTATTGTCTGTTTCTTGGCAGAAGCACAACTCTGGTGTGTTTGTTTTACCGAGAATGATGGCACCTGCATCTTTTAGACGTTTGACGATTTCCGCGTCTTGTTCTGCAATTTCGTCTTTACGGAGCACCAGGCCTCCTGTCGTCTTCATACCAGATGAGTCGAACGCTTCCTTCACGCTGATCGGAACGCCGAACAGTTCGCTTGCGGCAGTCCCGGCTGCGAGCTGCCGGTCTTTCTCCTCTGCTTCTCTGAGCGCGTCCTGAAACCGGTCTTCCACCAGCGCGTTGAGGCATGGATTCACCCGCTCGATATGGTCAATATAGGTCTTGACCACTTCCGCGCAGCTTACCTCTCGTTCCCGGATGGCCCTTGCCGTTTCTGTTGCGTCCATCTCGAGAATTGCATGCTTGTTTTGTAAGGAAACAACTGTCGCTTGTTCAGTCATTTGTAACCCGCCTTTTTAGCCGTTTATGAGTGATTGGACGGCTTTAATAAGAAGTAACTAGATATTTCCATTGTATCATGAAACTTCGGAATAGTTTTCAATTCAAAAGATGTTTTAGGATACATTAGTATGATGAATTAAGCGGGGAAACTACTAGTTATACACTTCTGCCAACGAAGAAAGCTGCGCTTTGGATAGTTACCAGCACAGCTTATGTCATTTACGTAGTTTATGTGACAGGAAGGAAACTCTTGAAAGAGCATTTCACGTTTTCGACCGTTTTTTCTTGCAGAACACAGGTTTTTCTCAGTCGGCTAGGGAGGGCTCCTTAGAATACTTTTTCCAATTAAAGATAAGAGACTCACAAGCAACGTTCCTCAATCAAAAATGACCGCGTTCCCTTCACTTTGAAGCTTCTGGAGAGCCTCCTGCATTCCTTGTATTTCTTTATCGGAATGCCGCTCCCACTTGCCGAGTTCGGCGACGATTCGGAGAGGCGCCTGGGAACGATACGATCGTGTCGGGTTGCCGGGGAAGCGTTTGTCGGTCACATTTGGATCGTCTTCGAATTTACCGGTCGGTTCCACGAGATAGATGCGTTCGGATGTTCCGTTCACAGCAAGTTCAGCACCCCATTTTGCGGCTTCCAGCGTGGCGGTGAAATAGATGTGACGGAGCGGCGTCTCCCGATAGTTAGACGGCTGGCGGGCCTGCAGCAAGTCGCCGATCTGCAGCTCCGCTTTCGTGCCGTGGAAGAACGGTCCTCTTTCAGTCGATACAGGCGGTTGGTCCATTGTGCATCTCTCCTTTTCAGGTGGTTCACCCATTATAGCCAGGCGGGGGATTGAAGAACAGTCTGTTTGTGAAATTCCTGCCATGGTATAATGGAAGCAAAGGTACGCGTTACTTATGACCGCGTTCATGTCCACAAGGAGGCTGCCATGAATCTGATCGATGAACTGACTGATATTTACTTGGACGGGGAACACGGCGAGATGCGTCATCTTTTCGATCCCCGAACAGAACAGATTTTACTAGATGCACCTGAGTTTCTGACCGGCGAACCCGAAATCGACTTTGATGATGAAGAGTTCGAAGTGGTGGTGGAGATTCCGGTGGCGGATTCTTCGGAGATGTATCGCCTGATGAGGGAATTTGCTGAATTGCAGACAGATCCTCATACGGCTGCGCTGCTGAATGTGCTGGACGGCAGGAAGCCGTTCAGGCAATTCAAGGATACGGCGTTCGAGCTTGGCTGTATAGAAGATTGGTATACATTCGAACGGCAATACGCAGTACGGGTTATGGAAGAGTGGCTGGCCGAAGTCCGCTGACAGACGCTGCCAGCGGCTCGGAGTTGTGCCTGTTTGCCGATTAACTTCGTGATGTGGCCGATTGTCAGGCCGATTTGGCCGATTCATATGCCGATTCAGCCGATTTCAACCGCGATTCAGCCGATTCTGCCGGCCATCTGTCCGATTCCACTCTCCGGCCGGCATACATATGAGAGACAATGCTATTCACTTATAATGAACAACGCAAAAACGGACCGAGCACAATGCCCGGTCCGTTTCCTTTCATCTTACGCTTGCATTTTACCAGCTGTGAACCCGCCGTCGACAGCGAGTGTGACACCGCTGATGGATGAGGCGAGATCCGAGCAGAGGAAGACGACAGCGTTTGCTTGGTCTTCCGCTGTTGCCATTTTACCGGCTGGCAGCGATTTCAGGACGCCTGCGTATTGTTCAGGCGATGTTTTTGCCCAGTATTCAATTGCAGGGGTAATGGTTGCACCTGGTGCGATTGAATTGATGGTGATGCCTTTTTGACCATATTCCAGTGCGACGGATTTCGTCAGACCGGCAATGGCGTGTTTCGATGCTGTGTATGGAGCCATGTTCGGTGATCCTTCAATACCTGCGCCTGACGCTGTATTGACAATCGCACCGCCGCCGTTTTTGAGCATCGCGTTGACTTGGTGCTTAATGCTGTAGAAAGTACCGTACAAGTTGACTTTCAACGTGATATCCCAGTCTTTGGAGTCCATTTCGCCGATTGGAACGAGCCCTTTGTTGATCCCTGCGTTGTTATGGGCGAAGTCCAGCTTCCCGAAGGATTCAACTGTTTTGTTGACGAGTGCAATGACCTGCTCCTCATCACTAACGTCACACTTGAAGAATTCTGCAACGCCGCCGTTGTCTTTGATGATTTGAACGGTCTCAAGACCTGATTGTTCGCTGACGTCAGATACCATGACTTTCGCGCCCGCTTTTGCCAATGCAACTGCAGATGCACGGCCGATTCCTGATCCTGCTGCTGAGACGAGTCCTGCTTTTCCTTCCATCATTCCTGCCATGAACTACCACTCCTTTTTTAATGATCCCCTATTATTTTACACGGAAATCTACAAATCACAATAAATTTGAACGTTAAAATAAAATGAGGTAATCATCAGTATTATTTGTTATTGGCGGACGGAAATTACAGGAATTTTTAGGCAGGCAGCAATTCCTCTTCCGCCGCCTCTTCCAGCAGCTTCACGGTTGCTTTCCGAATGAGCTGCGGCAGGACGCCGAAGGAATACGGCTTGTACAGCCGCTCGGTCCACTTGTGGCCGTCCTTACCGTAAACGCCCATGTTGACGGACGGAATGTTGAGTCCCTGGATCGCTTTGTACGGGATCGGGAAGAACGTTTCCCACTCCGGCAAATTGTTCAGCAGCGGGAACAGTTCGTCTTCTGTCTCATGGATGGAGAGGAAGCTGCCGTCCGCCAAATAAGGGAAGAACTTTTTCAGCGCGAATTTCTCACCGGTCACAGCTTCCATTTCCTGCAGGATGCCTGCGACAGTATCTTGGATCTTGACGTCCCGGGATTCGGTCGATTTCAAATAGTTATGCGGCAGGAACGGAGGCGCAAAGAATAGGATGACGCGGGCTTTTTTCGCCGGGTCCGCTTCCTGCAGAGCACTGACGATTTCGAAGCTCGCTTCCCGGAAGTCGTCGGATTTCTTGTCGCGGACCGCTGTTTCAATGATCGTCTTGACGTCGATCCCTTGGGCGGCAAGTTCATTCACATACTGCTCGTATGTCGTGACCTCGATTTCCCAAGACAAGTCGCGGGTTGGGAGCCCGGTGAATACGATGTACTGTTCGAACTGGGCTTTCAAATACGCTTCTGCTTCTTGGCATACTTTCTTCGTTTCGTTCAGCAGCTTTCCAAGAATCTGCTCGGGTGTGTCTTCATAAACGAAGTAATTGAAATACAAGTGGCTGCTCGACGCTGTCTGCACGGTGTAAATATCCTTCGTATCGCGCTGATACAGGCAAGTCGGCGGCAGCACCATTTCACCGGTAATTTTTTCGGCCAGCTCATACCGGTTGTGCAGCTTCTCCGTCAGTTTTGCGGCGATGAAGTTCGGATCGATACCGGACAGCGTGTCGCCTACGTGGACTTCGCGGCCGTATATATGGAAGCAAGGCAAAATCTTGCCGGCAGCGCCTGTGTAGATGTAGCGATGCGGATCGCCGTCATACAGCGGGGTGATGAAGTCCGTGTTCACAGCGAGCGTATAGTCGAGACCCTGTTCCGCCTGTAGACGTTTTAGTTCGCTGAGTGCCCCGATAATGCCGCGGTGTTCGCTTTCTTCGTCACCGTTCAGCAGCAGCAGGAGATTGCCCTGCAGTTCGTCACGATGTTCAGAGAAATAGAGGAGGTTCACCATGTGGACGGCCGCGCCGCTCTTCATGTCGACGGAACCGCGTCCGAACATCCAATCACCCGACTGTGCCTCTTGCTGCAACTCAGGATCGTTGTCATATGTCTTGAAGTACTCCGCCAGTTCGTCCGGCGAGAATGCTCTGTCCTTCAGCTGTCCGAAATCTTCCACGCCGACCGTGTCGATGTGGGAATGATAGATAATTGTTTTCTTCGTGAACGCATTGCCTTCGACGAATGCAAAAACGTTCTTCCGGCCGATCGGGTCATTCTCGATCGGCTGCATCCATAGATGGCCGGGATTCTGCTGGAAATAGGGGAATGTCGACAGGATTGCGTAGAGCTCCTCAGCGATTGCGACTTCTCCCGGCGTGCCATTGACGCTCGGGATGCCCACCAGGTGCTTCGTGATCGTTTCGATTTGCTGCTCAGCTGTCAGTGATTGGATATGTGTGTACATGTCAGGTACCTCCTGTGTCTGATTATTTTCTTTTGTTTTTCGGATAGAAGTTCGTAAAGTAATCGTTCGTGATCTCCCGCACTTTGCCATTCAGGAAGAGGACTGCAATGACGTTCGGGATGACGACCGCCGCAAGCAGCAGGTCAAGGAACTGCCAGATGAACTGCAGGCCGCCGAGCGCACCGACAATGATCGCCGCGATATAGATGAAGCGCATGACCCGTGAAAAGGCGGTGCCGAACAGGAATTCCGCCTGTTTTTCGCCGTAGAAGATGATGACGACGACGGTCGTGATGACGAACAGGAACAGCGTGGACGAGATGATGATGCCGCTCAGTGAATCACCGAATACCGGGACGAACGAAGCGGCCACCATATTGGAGGCGTCGTCGGTCTGAATATCTTTCCAGACGCCGGACGTCAGCACGACGAGCGCGGTCAGCGTACAGACGATGAGCGTGTCGACGATGACCTCGAAGATACCCCAGAACCCCTGTTTCGCCGGGTGGTCGTTCATGGCCGACGAATGGGCGATCGGCGCGGTCCCCATCCCGGCCTCGTTGGAATACAGGCCTCGCGCAAGTCCCCAGCGGATGGCAGCTGCCACGCCGGCGCCTGCAAACCCGCCCGCTGCGGAGACCGGCGTGAATGCGTGCTGGAAGATGAGACCGAACGCAGCCGGCACTTCCCGGATATTCACCGCGAGAACGATGAGCGCACTCAGCAAGTACAGGACGACGATGAGCGGGATGAGCTTTTCAGATACTTTCCCGATGGTCTTGATGCCGCCATATGTAACTAGGATAACGAGGACTGCGACAATGATGCCGGAGACGAGCGGCGTGACGCCGAACGAGCTGTCGAGCGTCGATGCGATCGAGTTGGCTTGAACCATCGTACTCGCCACGACTTCGATCATAAGGGCGAAGGCGAAGAAGTAGGCGACATTCTTCCAGCCGAGCCCTTTCTTTATGTAGTACATCGGTCCGCCGACGTATTCACCTTTTTCGTTCTTCTCCCGGTAATGGATTCCGAGGACGACTTCGGAATACTTCGTGCCGATGCCGATGAGCGCCACGAGCCACATCCAGAAAATCGCACCCGGACCGCCGAGTGCGATCGCGACAGGGACCCCGACAATATTGGCGGCACCCATCGTTGAGGCGAGAGCTGCGGTCGTTGCCTGGAACGGCGTCAATGTCCCTGGAGAATCACTCTTTGCGAAGATCTTACCGAACGTCTGCGCAACGATGTGCGGGAAATAGCGGAACTGGAAGAAGTTCAGCCTGATCGTGAGGAAGAGCCCGCCGCCGATCAGTAAAAGAATAAGCGGCATCCCCCAGATGAAATTTGAAATGGATGCAATGATGTTCGTGAATTCTGCCACACTTCCAACCCCTTTTTCATGTGAATGAATACTGGAAAGCGTTTACATTCCGCTATGTGGAATATATTCTGTAATGCGGAATAAGTTCGCAAGTTTCATTTAATCTTAAATCGGAAGCGCTGTCAATCGTTTGTTTCAAAACAGGAAAGGTTGTAACAATTTACACAACTGATGAAGTCTTATAGAATTTACTTATAGGGATAAGAGATGGAGATGAGGTCATGATTCAATCGATCAACCGGGCGATGCAGATTATAGAAACACTTTCAGGAGGCGCCCAGGAGGGGTGGCTTGCGGCGGAGCTGGCTGATGAGACGGGGCTGCCGATCAGCACGGTCTACCGGATCACGGCTTCGCTCATCCAGCACGGACTCGTCACTCAGGATGAGGTGACGAAACAATACGCGCTCGGCTACAAATGGATGGAACTCGGACTCAAAATGTTCGAAAAGCTGGACGTCCGCGATGTCACCCGGCCGGTGCTCGAGAAACTTGCGCTCGAAGTGGAGGAGACGGTCTATCTGAATATCCCCCGCGGCGACCATTCGATCATTATCGAACGGATCGACAGCCCTCGGAACGTCAAGATTCTCGACAGCGTCGGAGAGCGCATCCCGCTCCATATCGGCGGCGCGAACAAGACAATCGTCGCGAATCTGCCGAAACAGGAAGCAGCGGAAATCCTCGTCAGGCTTCTGCCGGACAGCGGGGAACGCGAACGACTGACAAGTGAGCTCGCGGAAGTGAAGAAGCAGGGATACGGTGTCAGTTATGGCGAGAAGACACCGGGGACGATCGCGGTGGGAGCACCAGTATTCGATTTCGACGGAAAGATAGTCGGGGCCATCAGCGCCGAAACGCTGGCGTATGATTTCAAAGAGGAGCAGCTCGGCATCCTAGTCGCGAAAGTATGCGCCGCCGCCCGCCAAGTGTCTGCGGAACTGAGCGGTACGCAATTTGAGTCGTGAAATGGTAAATCCAATGTTTCCATGCTGATCCGAAGCTCTTGACGGGAGGGTGAAAGGGGAGTAAAATTCAATCCTGGCGGGTAAACCCGTCTTCCAATGAGGAAAAGGCAGGTGGACTACATGAAGGATTTATTGAAAGAAAAAGATAACTTTTTAAACAAATTTCTAGGCATATATATTGTGGCTGTCCTGATGCTTTGGGTGAAGACCTACATCACGCAGTCCACTCAGTTTTCACTTGGTGTGGAAGGACCGCTCCAGCAGTTCCTGCTCGTCTTGAACCCGCTTGGTTCGGCCCTGCTGTTTTTGAGCGTCTCCTTCTTATTTAAAGGGAAGCGCAGATATGCAGTGCTCGGCGTCCTCTACACGCTCATGTCATTCCTGCTCTACGCGAACGTCGTGTACTACCGGTTCTTCAGTGATTTCATTACCCTACCGACGATCTTCCAGACACAGAACTTCGGTGATTTGGGCGGCAGTATCTTGACGCTGATGCATCCAACCGATGTGTTCTTCTTCGCAGATGTTGCAGTCTTGTTCTACTTGCTGTTCACTCGGAGAGTCAAGAAAGATACAGGACGTCTCGGCCGGAAGAAGGCGATGGCAATTGTAACGGTTGCCCTGGCTGTATCCATTGTCAACTTAGGACTCGCAGAAGCGAACCGTCCGCAGCTGCTGACACGAGGCTTCGACCGCAACTACATCGTGAAGTACTTAGGGATGTACAACTACTCGATCTACGATTCTGTCGAAACATTCAAAGCTTCTTCACAGCGTGCGCTTGCGGACAGCAGTGACTTGACGGAAGTGGTCAACTACACCCAGTCGAATTACGCGACCCCGAATGCAGAGTATTTCGGAGCCGCCAAAGGGATGAACGTCATTTACCTCCACCTGGAATCATTCCAGAACTTCCTGATCGACTATAAGTTGAACGGGGAAGAGGTCACGCCGTATTTGAATGCTCTGGCCAAAGATGAGAACACGTTGTACTTCGACAATTTCTTCCACCAGACCGGCCAAGGAAAGACATCCGACGCCGAGTTCATGCTGGAGAATTCCCTGTTCGGTCTGCCGCAAGGGTCGGCGTTCATTACGAAGGCGCAGAACACGTACCAGGCAGCTCCGAATATCTTGAAAAACTACGGATATTCTTCCGCAGTCTTCCACGGGAACAAAGGAAGCTTCTGGAATCGGAACGAAGTGTACAAGCAATTCGGATATGATCACTTCTTCGATGCAAGTTACTATGACACGAGCTCACCTGAAGACATGGCTGAGTATGGGCTGCTCGATAAGCCGTTCTACGAACAGTCGAAAGATAACTTGGCTTCGCTCCCGCAGCCGTTCTATTCGAAGTTCATCACTGTCGGAAACCACTTCCCATACACGATGAACCAAGATTTGGTGACGATCAATAAAGCGGAAACGGGCGATCCGAGTGTCGACAATTACTTCCAGACTGCTCGCTATACGGACGAAGCTATCAAGCAGGCAATTGACCAGCTGAAAGAGATGGGCTTGTATGAGAATTCGATGATCGTCCTGTACGGCGACCATTATGGAATTTCACACAACCACAACCGGGCAATGTCACAGGTGATGGACAAGGAAATCACGCCTTATGAAGGTGCTCAGCTTCAGCGGGTTCCGCTGTTCATCCACGTACCGGGCATGAAAGGCGGACAGCGTCATACGTATGGCGGTCAGACCGACCTGCTGCCGACCCTGCTGCACTTGCTCGGCATCGATTCGAAAGAGTATGTCCAGTTCGGCTCTGATTTGTTGTCAGACGATCATGATCAGCTCGTTCCGTTCAGAAACGGTGACTTCATCAGCCCGTCGATCGATTCGATCAACGAAAAGTTCTATGACAATGAAACCGGACTCCCGCTGGACGACAGCCAGCTGGATACAGCGGAAACATTGAAGCAGGAAGCGGCGTACAAACTGCAGCTGTCCGACAAAGTCGTCAACGGCGACCTGCTGCGCTTCTACACACCAAAAGGTTTCAAAGCAACCGACCCAGCTTCGCTGAACTACAAAAAAGAGGCAGAAACCGTGCCTGAATAAACTGTTATAACCAAAAAAACACCATCCCGGGCGGATGGTGTTTTTTTGGCTATATGGAGAGTGGCTGGTGGCCATAAAAGCCGGGAAACACCCATAAAAGTGGGGGGAACACTGATAAATCACGGGGAGTGCTCATAAATCGTGGAAAACGCTCATAAAACTGGAGAAACGCTCATAAATCGTTGAAACCGCTCATAAAACTGGAAAAACGCTCATAAATCGCAGAAAACGCTCATAAATCGCAGAAAGCGCTCATAAACCAGGAAAACCGCTCATAAATCGCGAGAAACGCTCATAAACCAGCCCGCCGAGCTGCCGACCGGCGGGAGATCTGCCAACCGCTCAATTCCTACAGGGAACCGCTCGATTCCCTTGCGCAACCGCTCAATTCCGCCGCCAACCCGCTCCTTTTCTCTCAACGCACCCAAGCCGCCCCACAAAAAAAGACCAGCTGTCGCTGGTCTTCCTCTCACACACAGGTGAACGTATCGATTCGGTTCAAGTCGAAGCCGGTGTATTCCCAGCGGCGCCACTGACTGTTCCAGCGATAGCCGGCGACCGACGTCCTGCCGACGAATGTCGGGAAGAACCAGAAGCCGCGGCGGCGCGATGTCCAAATGTACGTGAATCGGTACAGGCAGCCGCGGATGCCGCCGGGATCGACGCGCAGCATCTGCTGTTCCGGGTATGCCGGCGTCTGGGAAGGAGGTGCGGTTTGAGGGGCGCCCTGCGACTGGCCGCCACCGCCAGGAAACGAAGGCTGCCCAGGTCGGCCACCGCCCCCTGGAAATGGTGGCTGCCCAGGTCCACTGCCGCCCCACGGCCAACCTGGCTGATTTGAACCGCCGCCCCACGGCCACCCCTGTTGCGATCCCGGCCAGCCCGGCTGCATCGGCGTCTGCCAATCGTTCCAGCCCGGTTGCTGCCACTCTGGCCGTACCGCCATCTGTTCACT
The DNA here is from genome assembly GCA_032099885.1 of Sporosarcina sp. GTDB lineage: Bacteria > Bacillota > Bacilli > Bacillales_A > Planococcaceae > Sporosarcina. The sequence goes on along the minus strand of DAMDKL010000008.1, from coordinate 61,263 downwards.
ATGCTGCCAATCCTGCTGCGGCATAAACCCTTCCGGCAGCTGGGGATACCAATGCTCTTCACCGCTGTTCATCTCATTCATTCATCCGGCTCCTCTCACGTTCGTTCTCCCTCCAGTCTATGCTGCCCGGCCGGCAGTATCTGGACAGCCGCCCATCTGATTAAAACGAAACCCACAAGCCGACCGGACGTGCTATGATAAAGGCACCTAAACCGACAAAGGAGAGTGCTGCCATGACTGAAACGCGCCCGCACATACTGCTCGTCGATGGGATGGCGCTGCTGTTCCGCTCGTTTTTTGCGACAGCCGTGCACAACCATTACCAGCACAATGAACAAGGCATTCCGACGAACGGGGTGCAGGGGTTCGCCCGCCATACACTGACCGCTGTCTCGCTTTTCCAGCCGACCCATCTCGCGGTCTGCTGGGATATGGGAGCGCTCACGTTCCGCAACGATCTGTACGACGGATACAAAGCGAACCGCCCGGCACCTGCGCCTGAACTCTTACCGCAGTTCGATCTGGCGCGCCGCGTGTCCGGGGACATGGGGTGGAAGAACTTCGGCATCGAGGGTATGGAAGCCGACGACTTGATCGGTTCGCTTGTGAAACAGTGGAAAGACCAAGTCCGCCTGACGATTGTCTCGGGCGACAAGGATCTGCTGCAGCTGCTGTCGCCCTCCGTGGAGGTCGCACTGACGAAGAAGGGGCATTCCATCTATGATGTCTATACTGAAGCCCGCTTCCGGGACGAGTATGGCATGACCCCCGCACAGTTCGTCGATTACAAAGCGTTCATCGGCGATCCGAGCGACGGCTATCCCGGCGTGAAGGGGATCGGTCCGAAAACCGCATTGAAATTAATTCAGACATACGGAACAGTTGAAAACGTCGTGCAGTCGGTCGGCGAGCTGACCAAATCCGAACGGACGAAGATCGAAGCGAACCTTGACATGCTCCGCCTGTCGAAAGAACTGGCCGCCATCCATTGTGACGCGGACGTCGCGTGTATGCTGGACGACCTGTTACTGCCGTCTTATGACAGTGACACAATCAGCAGGCTGGAACAGAACGGCCTGCGCAGTGTCATCAATCAGATCGTATTATCCGAACCGGTAACTATGACAGGAGGGAATCAATATGAAGGAACTGGTGATCCGTTTAAGTGATAAAGTGGCAGAGAACGCGGAACAGCTGGCAGAACTGATTACTGCCACGCAGAACGAACGCTATCCCGTATTGATATCGGAAGAGGAACAGCTCTATCCGGCCCGCGTGGAACTGGTGAAGGTGTATGCGGATGCGCTGAAACTGGATGAACAGGAACGGACGGAGAAGCTGGAGAAATGGGGACAGGAAGTCGGCAGGCAGTTTGCGCAGCGGGAGGGGATCACACTCGATATGATGCTCCGGGAAGTGCCGGAATACAGGGAGTACATTGGAACAGTGCTGAAGCACGAAGGATTGAAGAGCGGCATCAGTGCAGCGGACATGTACGAGCTGACCACTGCCCTCGACACGATCGTCAACGATGTCGTCTACTTCTTCAGCCTGCCGTTTGTACAATATGAAAAAGAAGTGCTTATGGAGACGCAGGCGACCATTGCAGAACTCTCGGTACCGATTGCATCGATCAATGACAAGACAGCGATCCTGCCGCTGATCGGTGTCATGGACTATAACCGGGGGACCGCTCTTCAAGAAAAGGTTTTGAAGGAAGCGGTCCGTCTCAATCTCGAACATCTCATCATCGACCTGTCCGGACTCCAGACGACCGATACATATGTCGCTCAGCAGCTGTTCATCCTGTTTGATTCGCTTGCACTTATCGGCACAGTGCCGGTCGTCAGCGGCATCACGCCGGCAATCGCGCAAACTCTCGTCGGTCTCGGTCTCGACTTTGGCAGTATCCGCAGTTTCGCGACACTCAAACAGGCAATCGAATATGTTTCATGACAAAAAGGACACTGAGCCGTCAGTGTCCTTTTTGGCTGCCGTTTTAATTGGCAGTAGGGCTTACTTTAACGAATGTCAGCACGCGGGCATTTTCTCGATAGGAGATCGTCCGAAGTGAGCTTGCGGAGGAAGGGCTGCCGTTGTCATGGACAAAAAGAAGCACATCCCCGGCTGTCTTCTCGTAGCCGACCACAGGCACCCAGTGGTAATCGAAGCGGACGGGTGTCCGCCAGTGCAGCGAAAACCACTTATCGAACTTCGCGGCGGCAGGCCGGCCGCTGTCGATCTCGCACAAGACGTCATCGAGGGAACACGTTCTGACCGCCCAGCCGGAACCGAGCAATTTCCGGAGCCTGTGGACGAACCGCCACGTGAACAGACCGATACGCGTCGTGCCGAGCATCCGGTACAAACAGTCGATCGGCACGCTGCCGAGAGGATGCTGCAAATAGCGCAGCAGTAAAGAAGCGGTCACCGGTCCGCATGCGGAGGGACGATACTGCCGGCCAATCGTCCTGTCGTATTGGGACATTCCTTGGAACTGCGGCAGAATCGGCATACCACTGCCCCCTTTCGTCACAACTTCGTAAAGGTCAGGTCCTGCTCGAACATCAACACTTGGAGAGCGGCCTTGAAATTGGCATAGGATTCGATTTCACTGGCAATCCCTGCATTCGTCAGTTCGCGGACAAACGGGGGCGTGAAGCCGACCATCATCGGACGGATGCCCATCAGCTGCAGTTCCGCCTGCATGAGGCGCAGCTCGGATGTCAGTATGGCCGAAGCATCCTCATCTTCGAGCCGGATTCCGGAGAAATCGAAAATCGCATACTCGATTTCACGGTGTTTTCCGGAGTAGGCGAGCACTTTCGTACGGATGCGCTCCAGCCGCTCCTGATCGGTATATCCGACGATCGGCAGCAGGATTGTATTGTCGATGATGGAAGGGATGATAGGAACAGATGTCTCATTGATGATCCGTTCATACTTGGCGATCGTTTCCTTTAACTGTTCGATTTCTTCTGTTGGATTCATGCTGCACCTCTGTCTAGTTTCTATGTGTTTCTTTCTATTATACAGGAAATAGAAGAGATGACAGCAAAAAGACCGGACGCCGGAGCATCCGGTTTTATTGCTGTCAGTTGGTAACTCGGAATCAGATCGTGATGCCTTCGAGGAAGTCCGTCACCTGGTCCGGTGATTTCGCATTCGCACTGTGCAAATGGGCTTTCTTTTCGCCGTTCTCGAAGACGAGAAGGCTTGGGATGCCCATAACGTCATATTTTTCTGCGATTTCGGGAAGCACATCGCGATCGACATCATACCACTCGTATTCGTCGTATTTCTCTTCAATCGGTTCGATGAACATGTCCATGACGCGGCAGTCCGGGCACCAGCCGGCCTGAAACTTGACAATGGAACGTGATTGGTCCGAAATGATATCGTAAAACTGTTCTGCTGTTGTAATCGACTGCATGATTGAATCCCTTCCTTTCATACCTTCAGTGTACAACGAAAACGCAAAAACGCACACCAACTTGTTCCGCGGAAGCGTTTCCAAGTTTTTCAGAATTAAATATTGCGAAAACGCAGGAAATAAGCTAGACTTGAATACATAGAAAAGGTTTCTATTTTTTTTACCTAAGAAATGAATGAGCATTCATTCAAACATGAAAGGGAGGACATTCACGTGGCTTATCACATTCAGAAAGCAGCGGTCATCGGTTCGGGAGTAATGGGTTCCGGCATCGCTGCACACCTTGCCAATATTGGGATACCTGTTCTTCTTCTGGACATTGTGCCGAACCGGCTGTCGGAGGACGAAGAGAAGAAGGGACTTACGCTCGAGAGTCCGGCGGTACGCAATCGGATGTCAGAAAGCGCGCTGAAGAACTTGCTGAAACAAAAACCGGCCCCGCTGGTATCGAAAAAGAACCTGTCTCTCATCGATGCGGGCAATTTGGAAGATGATCTTGGAAAACTGGCGGATGTTGACTGGATCATTGAAGTCGTCGTCGAAAACCTCGACATTAAAAAGTCGCTCTATGAAAAGATTGACAGCGTTCGCAAGCCGGGCACGATTGTTACGTCGAATACGTCCGGCATCAGTATCAACGCCATGGCGGAAGGCCGTTCGGAAGACTTCCAGAAGCACTTCCTCGGTACGCACTTCTTCAATCCTCCGCGCTATCTGCACTTGCTCGAAATCATTCCAGCTGAGCGGACAGCGCCGGAAGTTGTCGAGTACATGACACACTTTGCAGAAGACCGTCTCGGCAAAGGAGTCGTCCTTGCGAAAGATACGCCGAACTTCATCGCCAACCGGATCGGTACGTACGGTCTCCTTATTACATTGCGCGAAATGGAAACGCGCGGTTATACGGTCGGGGAAGTCGACTCGGTCACGGGCACACTGATCGGCCGTCCGAAATCAGCGACATTCCGCACGCTCGACGTCGTTGGGCTCGATACATTCATGCACGTTGCGAAGAATGCATACGACAAAACGGAAGGCGACGAGCAGAAAGTGTTCGAACTTCCGGAGTTCATGAAAAAGATGATCGACAACGGCTGGATCGGTGCAAAAGCGAAACAGGGCTTCTTCGTGAAGAAAGGTAAAGAAATACACGAAATCGATTCGTCCACGCTCGAATACAGCCCGGCGAAAAAATTGAAAACGCCTTCAATCGAAATGGCGAAACAGCAGAAAGGGCTCGGCAACCGCGTGAAGTCCCTCGTCTATGCCGATGACCGCACGGGTGAGCTGCTGTGGCATATCTTTGCACCGACACTCCGCTATTCAGCGGAAATGCACGGGCAGATTGCCGATAACATTGTCGCGATCGACAACGCCATGAAATGGGGCTTCGGCTGGACACAAGGCCCGTTTGAAACGTGGGATGCGATCGGCGTCAAAAAATCGGTCGAGCGCATGAAGGAAGAAGGGCAGCCGATTCCGGCATTCGTCGAAAAGCTGCTGAACAAAGGATACGAAACGTTCTATAAGGAAGAAGACAATAAGCTGTACTACTTCGATGGTGAGGGTTATACGCCGGTGCCGGTGAACGAAAAAGTGATCGATTTGAAACGTTACAAGAAACAGCACGGCGTCATCAAGAAAAATTCCGGCGCGAGCCTCATTGATATGGGAGACGGGATCGCCCTTCTCGAGTTCCATTCGCAATCGAATGCGATCGGACTTGACATCATGCAGATGATCAACTTCGCTGTGGATGAAGTGGAGAAAAACTACAAAGGACTTGTCATCGGCAACCAGGGGAAAAACTTCTGTGTTGGTGCGAACCTCGGCATGATCCTGATGGAAGCGCAGGATGACAACATCTTCGAACTCGACTTCACCGTCCGGACGTTCCAGAACGCGATGATGAAGATTAAGTACTCGTCGAAACCGGTTGTCGCGGCACCATTCCAGATGACACTCGGCGGCGGGGCGGAAGTGTGCCTGCCGGCTGCGCATATCCAGGCTTCGATGGAAACATATATCGGACTCGTGGAAGCGGGCGTCGGGCTCATCCCGGGCGGCGGCGGAAACGTCGGTCTGTATTTGAAGCATTTGAAGGGGCTGCCGCACGGTGTGCAGGTCGATTATCAGAACATCGCCAACAACGTGTTCGAGTCGATCGCGCTTGCGAAAGTTTCGACTTCTGCGGAGGAAGCACGGGAGAATAATTTCCTTGATTTCGCGGACGGTATCAGCGTCAACCCGGATCATCTGCTGTTTGACGCGAAACAGGCAGCACTTGCGCTTTACAACAGCGGATACCAGCCGCCGAAGAAGGAGAAGTTCCCGGTTGTCGGCGAAACTGGCTATGCGACATTGCTGCTCGGTGCGGAAGGAATGCGCCTGTCAGGGTTCATCAGCGATCATGACATGAAGATTGCGAAGAAACTGGCGTACGTGCTCGCAGGCGGGAAACTGCCGTACGGCACGCTCGTCGACGAACAATACATGCTTGACCTGGAACGCGAAGCATTCTTGAGTCTTGTGGCAGAACCGAAGTCCCAGGCTCGGATGCAGCACATGCTCGTCAAAGGGAAGCCGCTCCGCAACTAAAGGCGGTCCAAGCAACTTACAGAGGAGGAACTACAATGCGTGAAGCAGTAATTGTTGCGGGTTCCCGCACACCGGTCGGGAAGGCAGGCAAGGGTTCCCTTGCCACGGTCCGGCCGGATGATCTCGGAGCCCTTACGATAAAGGAAACATTGAAACGCGCAGGCGGCTATGACGGCCCGATCGAAGACCTGATCATCGGCTGCGCGATGCCGGAAGCCGAACAGGGCATGAACATGGCGCGCAACATCGGCGCGCTGGCAGGCCTGCCGGATACGACGCCTGCAATCACGGTCAACCGTTTCTGTTCATCAGGTCTCCAGTCGATCGCCTACGCGGCGGAGCGTATCATGCTCGGAGCATCCGAAGCGATTCTCGCAGGCGGAGCGGAGTCAATGAGCATGGTGCCGATGATTGGCAATACGGTCCGTCCGAATGCAAAGCTTGCGGAAGAAGCGCCGCAATATTATATGGGCATGGGTCACACGGCCGAGCAGGTTGCCGTAAAATATGGTGTCAGCCGCGAAGACCAGGACGCGTTCGCCGTGGAATCCCATAAACGCGCAGCTGCTGCCATCGATGCCGGCAAGTTCGATGATGAAATCGTGCCGGTCGAGTTCACGAAAGGCTATGTGGACAGCAACGGCAAGTTCGCGGAGAAGAAAGAGACGTTCTCGATGGATGAAGGCGTCCGGAGAGGCACGACGACAGAGATCCTTGCGAAACTGCGTCCTGCGTTCTCCGTCACAGGTTCCGTCACGGCAGGAAACGCATCGCAGACGTCGGACGGAGCAGCATCCGTCCTCGTCATGGATCGCGAGAAGGCAGTGGCGGAAGGACTGACACCAATCTTGAAATTCCGCTCGTTCGCTGTCGCAGGCGTGCCACCGGAAGTGATGGGCATAGGACCGGTCGCGGCGATTCCAAAAGCATTGAAGCTCGCCGGCCTGACCAAGGATGACATCGACATCTGGGAACTGAATGAAGCATTCGCCTCGCAATCCCTCCAAGTTATCCGGGAACTCGGACTCGACACGGCGAAAGTGAACGTCAACGGGGGGGCAATCGCACTCGGGCATCCGCTCGGGGCAACAGGAACGATCCTGACCGTCAGGATGATGAATGAATTGAAGAGACAGGGCAAGCAGTTCGGCGTCGTCACGATGTGTATCGGCGGCGGCATGGGAGCTGCCGGTGTCTTTGAATTACTATAAAACTGACATCCAATTAAGGAGGAAACGATTATGAGCGAGATTACAACGAACGAACTGGTAAAAGGCGGCGCGTTTTTGACAGAAGATATTACACCGGACCGCGTTTTTACACCCGAAGACTATTCCGATGAGCAGAAGATGATCGCGAAGACGACGGAAGACTACGTAAAGAACGAGGTACTGCCTGTCGTCGAGAAACTCGAAAACCATGAATTCGAACATTCTGTACGCCTATTGAAATCAGCTGGAGATCTAGGTCTTCTCGGTGCGGATGTTCCGGAAGAATATGACGGACTCGGCCTCGACAAGATTTCATCTGCTCTAATTTCCGAGAAAATGGCCGTTGCCGGTGGTTTTTCGATCACCCATGGCGCTCACGTCGGAATCGGGACATTGCCGATTGTCCTGTTCGGCAACGAAGAGCAGAAGAAGAAGTACTTGCCGAATTCGGTCGCAGGCGACAAGATTTCCGCTTACGCATTGACGGAGCCCGGTTCCGGTTCGGATGCACTCGGCGCGAAAACGACTGCTAAACTGAACGAAGCAGGGACGCACTATATTCTGAACGGTGAGAAACAGTGGATCACGAACGCCGGATTTGCAGACGTCTTTGTCGTGTACGCGAAAGTCGACGGCGATAAATTCTCGGCGTTCATCGTCGAGCGCGAGTTCCCGGGCGTTTCAGTCGGAGCGGAAGAGAAGAAGATGGGCATCAAGTCGTCATCCACCCGCACACTCATTCTGTCGGACGCAGAAGTGCCGGTCGAGAACTTGCTTGGCGAGATCGGACGCGGCCATATTATCGCATTCAACATCCTGAATATCGGACGCTATAAGCTGGGTGTCGGCACAGTCGGCGGATCGAAACGGGCATTCGAACTGGCAGTCTCCTATGCGAACGAGCGGAAGCAGTTCAATACACCGATTTCCTCCTTCAATTTGACGAAAGAAAAAATCGCGACGATGGCGTCCCGCCTCTATGCTACAGAAAGTCTGATCTACCGGACCGTCGGCTACTTTGAACAGCGTCAGAGCCAGATGACGACGGAACAGCAGAAGGACGGGAAAGCGATCGCAGCAGCAATTGCAGAATATGCCATCGAATGCTCTATTAACAAGGTCGTCGGTTCCGAAACACTCGACTATATCGTCGACGAAGCGGTCCAGTTGCACGGCGGTTATGGCTACATGCAGGAATATGAAGTGGAACGCGCATACCGTGACTCCCGCATCAACCGGATCTTCGAAGGAACAAACGAGATCAACCGGATGATCGTGCCGGGCACATTCATGAAGAAGGCGCTGAAAGGTGAACTTCCATTATTACAGCAGGCGCAGGCACTGCAGGAAGAGCTGCTCATGATGATGCCGGAAGAAATCGGCGATGAGCCGCTGGCACAGGAGAAAGTACTCGTGAAGAACGCGAAGAAGATCGGTCTCCTCGCAGCAGGTCTCGCGGCACAGCGTTTCGGTACAAAACTCGAGGAAGAGCAGGAAGTCCTCGTAAATATAGCGGATATCGCAAACAACATCTTCGCCATGGAATCCGCCCTGCTGCGTGCAGAAAAGGCAGTCGGCAAAAACGGAGCGGACAAAGAACGTCAGAAGATTCTCTATACCGAAATCTTCTGTCAGGAAGCATTCGCAGCCATTGAACGAGATGCGAAAGAGACACTATACGCGGCTGTTGAAGGCGACAATCAGCGCATGATGGTATCGGCGCTCCGCAAACTGACCCGTTCAAATCCATACAATATTATCGCGAAAAAACGCGAAGCATCCGAAAAGCTTATCGATGCAGCACGCTACGTCGTCTGATCATTCGGCTGCAGACCCGCTTGCATCCAAACTGCCATTTCGCAGTTTGGATGTTTTGCGGTACACTGGATTGGATGATCGGACGGATGGGGGTGACTGAATTGGAAGTACGCTATTACGGATATCCGAAATGCACGACATGCAAGAAAGCCGAGAAATGGCTGCGGGAAAATAACGTCCCGTTCGAAGCGTTTAATATTGCCGAACAGCCGCCTTCCGCAGATGAGCTGAAGCGGATGCTCGATGCGTCCGGCCTGCCGCTGAAGAAGTTCTTCAACACGAGCGGGCTGAAATACCGGGAGCTCGGCCTGAAGGACAAACTGCCTTCGATGACCGAAGACGAGCAGCTCCGCCTGCTCGCAACAGACGGTATGCTCATCAAACGGCCGCTCGTAACAGACGGAAAGAAAACGACCGCAGGCTTTTCCGAAGCGGTTTTCGAAGACACATGGAAGGCATGAGTTCATCTCTTGTCTTTCCTGTAAACCTGTGGCAATATAAATGATAGACATTATAATCTACCTGTTGGAGGGGAAAAGAATGAGCACACCACAAGGCTTGAAGTACTCAGAAGAACACGAATGGGTAAAAGAAGAAGACGGAAAATACCGGATCGGCATCACGCATTTCGCGCAGTCCGAACTCGGTGATATCGTATTCGTCGAACTGCCTGCAGTTGGTGACGAACTGAAATCGGACGAGCCGTTCGGCAGCGTGGAATCAGTGAAGACCGTTTCTGAACTGTATGCACCAATCAGCGGGAAAGTCGTCGAAGTGAATGAAGACCTCGAAGACAGCCCGGAACTCGTCAACGAATCTCCATACGAAGGCGCATGGATGGTCGTCGTGGAAGCTTCCAACCCGGAAGAACTCGGCGAGCTCATGACAGCGGAAGACTACGACAAAATGACTGTCGGGGAATAATAGCAGGGAAAAGACGCCGGCAGCCACCGGCGTCTTTCCTGTTTCGGGCTGTGTACTTGTCGGAAAGAGAGGCTGCACTGCATGGAAGAATGGACATACGGAGAATGGAAAGAACGCATACGAACAGAGGAACTGGCCGCCTTCTATCTGTACACTCCGCTTTGCGGGACGTGTGCAGTTGCGTCGAAGATCCTCGCAGTCGTGACCGAACTGAAGCCCGATCTCGTAATCGGGAAAGCGGACATGAATTATACCGGGGAGCTCGCAGAAGACTACCAGATCGAAAGTGTCCCGTGTTTGCTTATCCAGCGGTCCGGTCAGCCGGCGGAGAAAGTCTATGCCTTCAAGTCGGTCCAGAACATTCTCGGAAAACTGGGTTGACACGCTTGATACGCTGTGGTATAACTAGTAGCAACCAATTGAATAGCTGACTCTTATACAGAGTGGTGGAGGGAAGTGCCCTATGAAGCCCGGCAACCGTCAAGTTTCGTTACTTGAAATGGTGCCAAGTCACACAAAGCGCATGCTTTGAAAGATGAGAGATCGGATGAACGCACTTATTTTTATTAGCGTACACCTTTCTGTGAATCTGCAGAAAGGTTTTTTGTTTTTTCATAACGTAAAAACGGAAAGAACGACTTATTTGAACGAACGATGAGGTGGACTGGGAATGATTCAACTAACGAATGTCAACAAACGCTTCGGCACGTCTAGTGCGGCTATCACCGCTGTCGACGACGTCACCCTAACGATCGAAGAAGGGAAGATCTACGGCATCATCGGTTACAGCGGCGCCGGAAAAAGTACACTGATCCGGTTGCTGAACGGACTTGAACGTCCGACTGATGGCACCGTCGAAGTGAACGGACGGTTCATGTCGTCGATCGGCGGGAAAGAACTCCGCCAGGCACGCCAGAAAGTGAGCATGATCTTCCAGCACTTCAACCTGCTCTGGTCACGCACCGTCAAGGAAAACATCACTTTCCCCCTTGAAATCGCCGGCGTCAGCAAAGCGGAACGGGAGCGGAAAGCTGCCGAGCTCATTGAACTTGTCGGCTTGGCCGGCAGGGAGAATGCCTATCCCTCCCAGCTGTCGGGCGGCCAGAAACAGCGGGTCGGCATCGCGCGGGCACTCGCGAACGACCCCGAAGTTCTGCTGTGCGACGAAGCGACTTCTGCGCTGGATCCCGAGACGACCGACGCCATCCTCGACCTGCTCACGAGCATCAACGAGCGGCTGGGACTGACGATCGTCCTCATTACGCACGAAATGCACGTCATCCGCAAAATCTGCCACGAAGTCGCAGTGATGGAACAGGGGCGTGTCGTCGAAACGGGAGACGTCCTCGAAATCTTCCAGTCGCCGAAAGCGCCGATTACGAAACGGTTCGTCTCCCAAGTGACCGAACCGGAAGACGCAAAAAAAGTCATGTCACTCATGCGGCAGGACCACCCGGACGGCACGCTCGTCAAGCTCGCCTTCGTTGGGGAGCGGACGGAACAGCCGGTGCTCGCAAGCCTGATCCGCGAATTCCCGATCGGCGTCAGCATTCTGCAGGGCAATATTTCACAGACCCGCGGCGGTGCATACGGCACGCTAATCCTGCAGCTGACAGGGGACGAAGCGGCCACTAAGAAGGCTATCGATTTCCTGCATGAACAGGGAGTACAGACGGAGGTGTTCGGGAAATGATTGCAACTTACCTGCCGAACGTCGACTGGGTCAAAATGTGGGAAGCCACTGTTGAAACACTTTACATGACCGCCGTGTCCACTATCTTCACATTCATATTCGGGCTCGCACTCGGCATTCTGCTGTTCCTGACGGCGCCCGGCCATATTTGGGCGAACCGTCTCGTCAATGTCCTGACCGGATCACTCGTCAATATCTTCCGGTCGATCCCGTTCATCATCCTGATCATCCTGCTGATCCCGTTCACGAAATTCCTGATCGGTACGATCCGCGGCCCTGAAGCCGCGATGCCTGCGCTCATCATCGGTGCAGCTCCGTTCTATGGACGAATGGTGCTCATCGCGCTCCAGGAGATCGACAAAGGCGTGCTCGAAGCGGCACGTTCGATGGGGGCGAAAACGTCCACTATCATCTTCAAAGTGCTGCTGCCGGAATCGATGCCGGCGCTGCTGTCAGGCATCACAGTCACTGCGATCGCCCTCGTCGGTTATACGGCAATGGCAGGCATCATTGGTGCAGGCGGCCTCGGGACCCTCGCATTCCTCGATGGATTCCAGCGGAGCCGGACGGACGTTACCCTCGTGTCCACCGTCCTCATCCTTGTCGTCGTCTTCATCATCCAGTTTGCAGGCGACTTCGCTGTCAAAAAGCTCGACAAACGGTAAATCGGTACGAACAGGTGCAACCGCCTGACATATAAAAAACGAAAAGGGAAGTGGAATGTAATGAAGAAACTCATCACCGGTATTTTACTCGCTGTGCTCGTTCTCGCGCTCGCAGCATGCGGAACGAAAGACGACAAAGGCGGAAAAGCAAGCGGATCTGACGAAGAGTCGAAAGTCATCAAAGTCGGCGCCTCCAACGTGCCGCACGCGGAGATCCTTGAAGAAGCGAAGCCATTGCTGAAAGAGAAAGGTTACGACCTCGAAATCGAGCCATATCAAGATTATGTACTGCCGAACAAAGACTTGGATTCGGGTGACCTGGATGCGAACTACTTCCAGCACATCCCGTACATGGAAACACAGATTGCAGATCACGGCTATGACTTTACAAATGCGGGAAGCATCCACATCGAACCGATTGGTGTCTATTCCAAGAAATACAAGTCACTGGACGAATTGCCGGACGGCGCGACGATCCTGATCAGCAACTCGGTCGCTGACCATGGCCGTGTCCTCGCGATGCTTGAAGCAGAAGGGCTCATCAAGCTGAAAGAAGGCGTCGACAAGACGAAAGCCGAAGTGAAGGATATCGAAGAGAATAAGAAGAACCTGAAATTCGATGCGAACTACGAAGCGGCACTGCTTCCGCAAATGTATGAAAGTGAAGAAGGCGATGCCGTGCTGATTAACTCCAACTATGCAATCGATGCAGGGCTGAACCCGATGAAAGATTCGATCGCATTGGAGGAATCCGACTCTCCGTACGTCAACATCATCGCTGTCCGTACTGGTGACGAAGATAAAGACTCCATCAAAGCGCTCGTCGAAGTGCTGAAATCGAAAGAGATCCAAGACTTCATCATCGACAAATGGGGCGGCTCCGTCGTTCCGGTCACGAAGTAATGCACACGGCCTCCCGTCCTGTCAGGGAGGTTTTTTGAATTGTGCGAAATGATTTAAAGCGGATATACGTGTTACCCGTGCTGTATGATGAAAGAGAGCTTTACTAAATCAGCGCACGAAAGGGGTCTTTACGTTGAAAATCAAAATCGGCCTGATCTGGAGGATTGTGATTGCCATCGTCCTGGCAGTCGTCCTCGGCTACCTGACTCCGATGATCGGGGAACGGTTCGCGGAAATGTTCACCCGGTTCTTTGCCACATTCAACATGCTGTTCAGCGGATTCCTGGACTTCATCGTCCCGTTCATCATCCTGTCGTTCATCACACCGGGGATTGCGAAACTCGGAAAAGGATCCGGCAGGCTGCTCGGGCTGGCGACGGGGTTCGCCTATGCTTCCACGATCATTGCCGGTATCCTGGCTTACTTTGCTGCAACGACAATCCTGCCTTCGTACATAAACGGACTCGGCGAAACATCGATCGAGTCCGGCAAAGAGGCGGCGGCTGCTTTCTTCACGATCGAAATGACGCCGCTGATGGGCGTCATGACGGCACTGATCCTGGCATTCGTGCTTGGTATCGGCATGGCGTCGATCGGCAGTTCTACCATGCTGAATCTGTTCGAGGAACTGAACACCATCATCGAGAAAGTGATCACGGTCATCATCATCCCGCTGCTGCCGATCCATATTTTCGGGATCTTCCTCAATATGACGTTTACCGGTGAAGTGGCGAAAGTGCTGTCGATCTTCATCTTCGTCTTTGTCATGATCATCGTGCTCCATCTGATCATGCTGACGATCCAGTATACGGTCGCAGGAGCTGTGTCGCAGCGGAATCCGTTCCGGCTCATGAAGATCATGGCACCGGCCTATTTCACGGCAGTCGGCACACAGTCGTCCGCCGCGACGATCCCGGTTACGCTGCGGCAGGCGAAGCAGACAGGAGCGTCAGCGAAAGTGACGGACTTTACAATCCCGTTATTTGCGACAATCCATCTGTCGGGCAGTACGATCACGCTCGTCTCGTGCTCGATCGGTGTCATGCTCATGAACGGCATGCCGATCAGTTTCGTTTCCTATTTGGGCTTCATCTTCATGCTCGGTATTACGATGATCGCAGCACCAGGTGTTCCAGGCGGCGCTGTAGTCGCGGCAACCGGTCTGCTCTCGACAATGCTTGGGTTCGACGAATCGATGGTCGCCCTCATGATCGCCCTGTACATGGCGCAGGACAGCTTTGGCACTGCCACCAATGTGACAGGCGACGGGGCACTTGCGATTGTCGTCGACAGTTTTTCGAAAGAAGCACCTGCGAAATAACACAGCTGCGCCTGTTTCCCCTCCACGGGAAACAGGCGTTTTCCATGTATCAGGCAAGCATGCCGTTATCAAATATGCCGCTATGTTTTCTCAATCTGAAAGTTTCAAATGAAAACGGCAGATTAGAAGGAATTCCGCGGGATTCAAGCATTTCTTTATTATTTATAATAATTCTCAATGATTTGCAACGGACGGCCGGATAGGATAAGATTAGAATGATGATAAATAGGGGATGGGGCAATTCATCCCAAGCATACGGGAGGTATTGGAATGGCAACTTTGGAAATCAAAGATCTTCACGTTTCAATCGAAGACAAGGAAATACTTAAAGGGGTCAACTTGACGATCAACACAAACGAAATCCATGCAATCATGGGGCCGAACGGTACAGGGAAATCGACGTTAGCGTCGGCGATCATGGGGCATCCGAAATATGAAGTGACATCCGGTTCCGTCCTCCTTGACGGAGAAGACGTATTGGAAATGGAAGTGGACGAGCGTGCGAAAGCCGGTCTGTTCCTTGCTATGCAGTATCCGAGTGAAATCACGGGCGTCACGAACGCTGACTTCCTCCGCTCCGCGATCAATGCGCGCCGTGAGGAAGGCGACGAAATCTCACTCATGAAGTTCATCCGCGAGCTCGACAGCAAGATGGAGCTGCTTGAAATGGACGAAGACATGGCGACACGCTACTTGAACGAAGGGTTCTCAGGCGGCGAGAAGAAGCGGAACGAAATTCTTCAGCTCATGATGCTGAAACCGAAATTCGCAGTGCTGGACGAAATTGACTCCGGACTCGATATCGATGCGCTCCGCATTGTTTCTACGGGCATCAACGAAATGCGCGGAGAAGGCTTCGGATGTCTGATCATCACGCACTACCAGCGCCTGCTGAACTACATCACGCCGGACCACGTCCATGTCATGATGCAGGGCCGCGTCGTCAAATCAGGCGGGGAAGAACTTGCCCGCAAACTGGAAGAGCACGGCTATGACTGGATCAAAGAAGAACTCGGAATTGAAGAAGAGTCAGTAGAACAAGAAGCCTAAGAGGGAGGACGATTGAACATGACGGTTGAAACGAAATTGGCATTGACCGGAGACGACGTCCGCTCTTACGCTGCCTCGACAGGGGAAGCAGGCTGGCTGACCGACCTCCGTTTGGAAGCTCTTGAGAAATCAGTTGCCCTTCCGATGCCGAAACCAGACAAAACGAAGATCGATAACTGGAACTTCACCGAGTTTCCGGTGCACGCTGTCGAAAGCAGTGTTTACACCGACCTCGGACAGCTGCCGGATGATGCGAAACTGCTCATCGACGCAGAGAACCAGAAGAATCTCTACGTACAGCACAACAATACGCCAGCGTACCTGTCGCTGTCTGATGAACTGAAAGAGCAGGGTGTCATTTTCTCCGATATTTTCACAGCATCGCGCGAACATGGCGACCTCGTGAAGAAGTACTTCATGACGGACGGCGTCAAAGTGGACGAGCACCGTCTTTCGGCGCTCCATGCAGCACTCCTGAACGGCGGTGTTTTCGTCTACGTTCCGAAAAACATAGAGGTCAAGCAGCCAATCCAAGTGCTGTTCCTGCATGACGATGAAAAAGCATCGCTCTTCAACCACGTTATCGTTGTTGCTGAAGCGAACAGCTCGGTCACGTATGTCGAAAACTACTTGTCTACAGTGCCGCACGCAGAAGGCCTTGCGAACATCATCTCTGAAGTGTTCACAGGGGACAATGCCGTCGTCACTTACGGTGCCGTCGACGTCTTGGCGGAAGGGTTCACGACATACGTCAACCGCCGCGGGATCGCCGGCCGCGACAGCCGTATCGACTGGGCGCTCGGCCTCATGAACGACAGCAACACGATCTCCGACAACCTGACACACCTCGTCGGCAACGGCTCCCGCTGTGACATGAAGACGGTCGTCGTCGGACGCGGATCACAAAAGCAGAACTTCACTTCCGAAATCGTCCATTGGGGACTCGACACGGAAGGCCATATCCTGAAACACGGCGTCATGAAAGACGCTGCGTCATCCATCTTCAACGGGATCGGCAAGATCGAAAAAGGAGCAACCCGTTCCAACGCGGAACAGGAATCCCGCGTCCTCATGCTGAGTGAAAAAGCACGGGGCGATGCAAACCCGATTCTGTTGATTGACGAAGACGATGTAACGGCAGGCCACGCAGCATCTGTCGGCCGTGTCGATCCGCTGCAGCTGTTCTACCTGATGAGCCGTGGGATTTCAAAGCACGAAGCAGAGCGCCTCGTCATCCACGGGTTCCTGGAGCCGGTTGTAAGCAAGCTTCCGATTGAAGGCGTCAAGAAACAGCTGACGGAGGTTATTGAAAGGAAAGTGCGCTAATGCTGAATCCAGATATCCGCAATGATTTTCCGATCCTTGACCAAGAAGTGAACGGCTACCCCCTCGTCTACCTGGACAGCGCGGCGACTTCCCAGAAGCCGCGCCAGGTCATCGAGGCGCTGGAACACTATTACCGATACGATAATGCCAACGTCCACCGCGGTGTCCATACGCTCGGCAACCGGGCGACGGAAGACTATGAAGGGGCGCGGGAGACCGTCCGCAAGTTCCTGAATGCATCTTCGACGAAGGAAATTGTCTTCACTCGCGGCACGACGACTGCGCTGAACCTGGTCGCGGACAGTTACGGCCGTGCGAACATCTCTGAAGGCGACGAAATCATCATTACGTATATGGAGCACCATTCCAATATCATCCCGTGGCAGCAGCTCGCGAAAGCGACAGGCGCTGTCCTGAAATATGTCGATCTCGAAGAAGACGGCACGCTGTCGCTCGAGAAAGTGAGTGACGCGATGACTGACCGCACAAAGATCGTCTCGATGATGTACGTCTCGAACGTGCTTGGAACAATGAATCCGATCAAGGAAATCACAGAAATCGCCCACGTTCACGGCGCAATCATGGTCGTGGATGCTGCCCAGGCCGCTCCGCACATCGAGATTGACGTGCAAGATCTGGACTGCGACTTCCTTGCGTTTTCCGGTCATAAATTGTGCGGGCCGACAGGGATCGGCGCGCTGTACGGCAAAAAGGCGTTGCTCGAAGCGATGGAACCGACGGAATTCGGAGGCGAGATGATCGACTTCGTCGGTCTGTACGATTCCACTTGGAAAGAGCTGCCTTGGAAGTTTGAAGGCGGCACACCGATCATTGCCGGCGCAATCGGCATGGCGGCGGCCATCGACTACATCCAGTCGATCGGCTTGGACGCGATCGAACAGCACGAACACGAACTCGTCGCGTATGCGATGGAACAGATGCGCACAATCGACGGAATCGACATTTACGGACCGCGTGACGCAGGCAAACGGGCCGGCATCGTGACATTCAACCTGGATGGCGTTCATCCGCATGACCTGGCAACCGTCCTCGACATGAACGGTATCGCCGTCCGCGCCGGACACCATTGCTGCCAGCCGCTCATGAAGTGGCTCGATGTCTCAGCAACCGCACGTGCCAGCTTCTATCTTTACAACACGAAAGAAGATGTGGACCGTCTCATGGAAGGACTCCGCATGGCAAAGGAGTATTTTCAGTAATGAAAAATGACAAACTCGACCAACTTTACCGCTCCGTCATCATGGATCACTACAAAACGCCGCGCAACAAAGGCATCCTGGAAGGCGGCAACGTCACTATCGACATGAACAACCCGACATGCGGCGATGTCATCCACCTGACACTCCAAGTCGAAGACGGCATCGTCCAAGACGCGAAGTTCGAAGGCGAAGGATGCTCGATCTCCATGGCATCCGCCTCGATGATGACACAGCTCGTCAAAGGGAAGAACACGGACGAAGCCCTTGCTGCAGCACACGCCTTCTCGGACATGATGCTCGGCAAGGAAGTGGACGATTCCGTCGACTTCGGTGACATTGAAGCACTGACAGGTGTTGCAAAATTCCCGGCGCGCATCAAATGCGCCACACTGCCATGGAAAGCGATGGAAAAAGGAATCGCGGGCGATTCTGAATGAACCGAACAGGAGGAATAGCAAATGGCTAAAAAGATGCCGGAAATCGGCGATTACAAATACGGGTTCCACGACAAAGACGTATCTGTTTTCCGTTCTGAACGCGGCCTGACGAAAGAAATCGTCGAAGAAATCTCGCGCATGAAAGAAGAACCGGAATGGATGCTCAACTACCGTCTGAAATCCCTGGAACTGTTCTACAGCAAGCCGATGCCGCAATGGGGCGGCGACCTGAATTCCTTGAACTTCGACGAAATCACGTACTACGTCAAACCGTCCGAAGCGACAGAACGTTCATGGGACGAAGTGCCGGAAGAGATCAAACGGACATTCGACAAACTCGGTATTCCGGAAGCGGAACAGAAGTACCTGGCAGGCGTGTCCGCTCAGTACGAGTCGGAAGTCGTCTACCACAACATGAAATCTGAACTCGAAGACATGGGGATCGTCTTCAAAGACACCGATTCCGCACTCCGTGAAAACGAGGAACTCTTCAAGAAGTACTGGGGCACCGTCATTCCGAACTCGGACAATAAGTTCGCTGCATTGAACTCGGCTGTCTGGTCGGGCGGCTCGTTCATCTATGTCCCGCCGGGCATCAAAGTCGACACGCCGCTGCAAGCCTATTTCCGCATCAACTCGGAAAACATGGGGCAGTTCGAACGGACGCTCATCATCGTCGACGAAGGTGCGAGCGTGCACTACGTCGAAGGCTGTACGGCTCCTGTCTACACGACGAACTCACTCCACAGTGCGGTCGTTGAGATCATCATCAAAAAAGACGCTTACTGCCGTTACACAACGATCCAGAACTGGGCGAACAACGTCTACAACCTGGTGACAAAGCGTGCGGTCTGTGAAGCGAACGCGACGATGGAATGGATCGACGGCAACATCGGTTCCAAACTGACGATGAAATACCCTGCAGTCATCTTGAAAGGCGAAGGTGCTCGCGGCATGACCTTGTCGATCGCCATCGCTGGGAAAGGGCAGCACCAGGATGCAGGCGCAAAAATGATGCACTTGGCACCGAATACATCGTCAACGATCGTCTCGAAATCCATTTCCCAGCACGGCGGAAAAGTTAGCTACCGCGGAATCGTCCACTTCGGACGAAAAGCGGATGGCGCGCGTGCCAATATCGAATGCGATACGCTTATCATGGATGACAAGTCGACATCCGATACGATTCCGTACAACGAAATCCTGAACGACAACATTTCGCTCGAACACGAAGCGAAAGTGTCCAAAGTGTCGGAAGAGCAGCTCTTCTACTTGATGAGCCGAGGGATTTCCGAACAGGAAGCAACGGAAATGATCGTCATGGGCTTCATCGAGCCATTCACAAAAGAACTGCCGATGGAATATGCGGTGGAGATGAACCGCTTGATCAAGTTTGAAATGGAAGGTTCGATCGGATAAACACTGTAGCGCCAGTGGTTACACCGTTACTTCCATAACTGAATAATGTGCCATGCCGGATTCATGCCGATTCAGTTTCGAGATCCGGCGCGCGCTGTGTAGGAGGCGAACTTTTTCAGTTCGTCTTCTTCTATTTTTTCTGTGATCGATAAATACGTGTCAGCGGTTGTTTTGATAGTCTCATGGCCGAGCCGATCCGATACGAATTTTAGACTAGACCCAGCTTCCAGCAGCAGGACGGCATGCGTATGTCTGAAACCGTGCGTGCCTTTGTAACCGACTCCGGCCATCTTACAATATTCTTTAATCGTATCCCGCACGGTGGAGGGCGTCAGGTAATTGCCGAGGTAGTTGTGGAAGATGATGCCGTCCGGGTTACTGTAAAATCCTTTCCGCGAAAGCACCAACTCATTCTGCTTCAGCTTGAATTTCCGCAGGACGCGCAGCGCACTGTCATCAATAGAGATGGTGCGATAGGATGCCGTATTTTTTAGCGACGTGAGGACTAGCCGGTTATTGTTGTCACGGCTCGTCTGCCTGTCTACCGTTAGTTTGCTGCCGTCGAGATCGCTCCACCGTAAGGCGAGGGCTTCACTGATCCGTAGTCCACTCCGGCTCAATAAATACATAAGCGTATAGTATAGCTGATACTCTTGGAACCGTTGATGTTTGTATTGGCTCATGTAGTCCATCAGCTGATCCAGTTCGGCCAAGGAATAATACTTCACTTTCTTCTTTCTGTCCTCCACTCCGGCATTCGGGATCTTCAACCGATCGCACGGGTTTTTCTCCAATATCTCCAAGTCGTGGACTGCATAATGAAATATGCCTTTCAGTAGCGACAGGTATTTCATCCGCGCTCCTTGCGAATATTCCTCGAATTTATCAATCCATTTCTTCACATCCGCACGACGAATTTTCATGATTTTCTTACTGCCAAAGTGCGGCAGGAGGTGGAGTCGCAGAATTACTTCGTGTTGCCGGAACGTCGAATCCTTCAGCTCTTTCCGTTTATACTCAAACAGCCATTCGTTCGCGACATCCTCGAACAGCATATTCCGATCATTCAATGCCTGGCCGTAGTAGATCCGTTCCTCGATTTTGTTCGCCGCGATCTCCGCTTCCTTCTTTGTACGAAACGTGCCGATGCTTGTTTCTTTACCGTCTCGAGATACCCGCGCCTGCCACTTGCCGCTGGGCAGTTTGCGATATGTCGCCATTGTCGGTCCCTCCTATAGAGAAGAGCAGTCAACCCAGATGAGGGCGCTGCTCTTTTTTAATTGCAATCGATTGGAATTAAAGACTGTACTTGACTGACACTGCCTTGCCGATAATCTTTGCGGGATGTTGTTCGTCCACGAAGATCGGATCATAATTGCTGTTGTCTGGGTAGAGGATGATGCGCTCGCCCTGCTTGCGTACTCGTTTCAGCGTGGCTTCTTCATTACCGTTGACCAGTACTGCGGCAATCTCTCCAGATTCTACTTCTGGCTGATACCTAATCAGCACGAGCGCTCCATTTGGTATCGAAGGTTCCATGCTGTCTCCGTTCGCTTCCAGGTAGTAGACATCACCACTAGGCAGCAGATCCGGCGATTCGTTCCGATACTCTTTAATGTTCTCCTGTGCGAGGATTGGATCTCCGCAAGATATGGAGCCTAGTACAGGGACACGGACAGTGGCTGGTGCCGCTCGGTAGATGTTGGTGGGTTCCTGAATGACATTCCCTTGAGACACGAGATCCGAATGGCTGACTCCGAAGTAATCGGCCAGAGCTTGAATCTTTCCTATCCTTGGATACTTAACGCCCCGAACCCAGTTCGAAACAGTCACGTCGCTAACTCCGACTTCTTCAGCTAGTCTTTTTTGGTCAATTCCTCTATTGCTGATCAGGCGATCTAAGTTTTCCCCTAATATCTCTCTTTGACTTTTCATTTTCTCACCTCACTCTCTACCTATAGTATGAACCAAAAGTTAATCGATGTAAATACCTTTTGGTAAAATAAATTAACTTTAAGTGTTGACAGTTAACTTTAAGTTTATTATACTAGGGTCATAGCTAGAACATGGAGGTGAAAAAACATATGAAACTTTCTTTGGAAGCGTTGAGGATCAATGCGGGCATGACGCAACAAGATGTTGCGGATCGTCTTGGAGTAACGCGCCACACGGTAATGAAGTGGGAGCGAGGAGACGTCGAACCAAAAGAATTAGTTATCTACGCTTTAGCAAAGCTATATGAAGTAGAGATCGACTGTATGCGGATACCTGCATAATATTTTTTTGACCATCGCTTAACTTTAAGTTAAACATCCATCAAAGGATGCCCGGGGAACGGACCAGAAATACCCGGAGAACGAAATAAGGAGGGCTGATCATGCTAACCGTACAAATCGACGAGCAGCAAGTGGATGAACTGCTGCAGGCGGAGATTCAAAAACGGCTGGATAAGCTGGAGCGGCAGCAGACGTTCTGGAATACGGACGACCTGAAACGGCATACGCGTCTCAGCTGGAACACAATTCAGGATACGTTTTTCCACCATCCGGACTTTCCGAAGGCGAAGGTGGGCGGGAAATGGTTATACCCAGCAAAAGAAGCAGAACAGTTCCTGTTGAACTGGCTAACCAAACGAATGGAGGAAACGGCATGAACCCAGTCCACGACTTTTTCTACGACCGCGCGAAAGACATTCTCAGCTCCGAAAACGAACTGCAGACCAAGCGCATCCAGTTACGCGTGCTACGTCTCGACATCGTCCGAGCCTACCGCGGTAAGCCGGAAGACCGTCCAGAAGAATTACTGCGGGAGATTGAGGTGCAGCTATCTTGCTGACACTCCACGAGAAGGCTGTCGGATGGTCTGCGATCTTCACGGCTGCCGCGCTGTTCCTGTGGGTGTTCTTGACGGTGATTGTCCGGCCGCTGGCGTACCTGGCCGAGATTTTGCTGACCGAGATTTTCTTATAAAGGGAGGGAGAACGATGAAAGCCACAGAATTCACCTGCCCGATCGGTCATCTGTTTTGGGTGCGTCTGCCGCTCGGACTGGAAGAGATAGCAAACCTACGCTGTCCGGTGTGCGGAGATAAGGATTTGATTGTGTATGCGAAAACGATGGAGGTGAGGGAGCATGTTGCAGGAAACACCGGAAGTGATCGTTGACACCTGCGCCTGCTGCGGCAATGAGATTCAGCAGGGCGAAGAAGTTTTACAGTTTCCGAACGGTGACTACTACTTCTGCAATCAGCAGTGCGTGTTCGATCAGCTGCTCGAAGAAGACAATCTGCGGAGGGTGGTGGCGGAATGAGTAAGCGAGTTTTGAACTTTGAAGACCAATACTACAAAGGTATAAAAATCAGGTTGATCAACAGGAGTTACCACGCAGGAAAGAAGGCAGTAGGTCATGCCAAAAGATTTACGTTAAACGGAACCAATCAAAATGTATGGATCCCTAACAAGCACCTCCACGATTGCGGAACGCTCATAGACGGAGAAAACATTGATTACGTGTTCAGGAGAGCGCAGAAGCAGTTAGAAAAAGCCGGCTACACAGAACCGATCATCGGAATAAAGAGGCGGACGGTGAGTGCGACATGAACAAAAAACGCCGCAAGCGCTGGCTGAAAGCCCGGCAGAAAGACTACCGGCGGACGAAGTTTGCACAGGCGTTCCGGGAGTGTTTTGTCCGGAAAGGGATTTTATGAAGGGAGGTTCTAGTGATGCAGATATCTTACTTTGATTTGATGCTAGTTATCAGCATGTTGTCAATGGATTTGGGATTCGAAACGATCGATGAGTTGACTGAACATCTCGAAGAGAATTCTAACATGACTATCCAAATCCATAAAAAATGACCATCCGGCAAGATGGCCATTGAACCCCACGGCAATGGGGCGCTTTAGAAAAAACTATTTGAATCAGTATACCACACGACAGGAGGAAATAGACATGCACACAGAAGAAAAAGAACCATTCCGCATCCAGGATGACGGCGCGCTGAACTGGGTGTTCCGCGAGCAGATCAACCCACAGTATCGCGAAATCAAACGCATCGAAGACTTCGCAAAAGCTGAAATGGAACGGATTCAGCAGTGGAAAGAACAGCAGCTGAAAGCTCCGAAATCTGAACTCGAATACTGGGAAGGTCTTGTGCAGCACTACCATCACGAACAGCTGCTGCAGGACGATAAGCGGAAAACGATTTCGACACCGTACGGAAAATCGAAGTCCAGACGGAGCAAGGCTGCACCGGAACAAGTGGACAAGGAAGCGACGCTGCAGTACCTAAAAGACAATGACCTCACGAAATTTATCAAGGAAGAGCCGAAGTGGGGCGACTTGAAAAAGACTCTTACTGTCGCAGAACAAAATGGCGCACCTGTCGCTGTGGACGAGAATGGACAAGTTGTCGACGGCGTGATCATCAAACCGGAATCCGTCACGTTTTCAATTGAGCCGGTGGAATAAGGAGGGATCGACTTGCAAATTACAAACGCTGCGGACGTTTCAAAAGACACAGGCACGTACCTGTTGTACGCAGGTCCTGGAGTCGGAAAAACTTCTACACTGAAATACCTGGACGGCAACGCATTAGTAATCGACATCGACCATACGTCGCACGTGCTGCGCGGTGAATCACACATCGACATTTTTAAGTTCAACTCTCATGAAGCATGGACGAAATGGGCGGATCTCATGAAAGAACTCGCAAAGATGGACCTGTCCAAATATGACACTCTCGTATTCGACAACATCAGTGAGTTGACGCATTCCATGCTCGGCCACATGGGGAGAGAGGGCAAGAATAACCGGGTCCCCACGATGATGAACTATCAGCAAATAGACTTCATGATCATCGACAGCGTTCGTTTTCTAAAAGGTCTCGGGAAGCGACTCGTGTTCTTCGCCTGGGAGGACACCGACGAATGGCAGACACAAGGCGGTCAGGTGTTCAACCGCTCCTATCCGATGGTGCGGGATAAAATCCGACCGAATCTTATGGGACTGTGTGACGTTGTTGCGAAACTCGCCATCAGCAGCAAGACCGGGAAGCGAGGTTTTATCCTCTCGCCGTCGGATGAAGTGATGGCGAAGAATCAGCTGGACAGTCGCACCTTCTCTCTGCAAGAAGACATTTTCAAGGTAGGCAATGCGACGAAGGAAAGTGAAGACGATGTTCCAACTTCATGATTACCAAGAACGATTAGTGCAACGCACTCGCGAATCGTATGCAAACGGCTACCGCTCCCCTTGCGTTGTCGCTCCGTGTGGTGCGGGGAAGTCGGTAATCATCAGCGAGATCGCCCGCATGACTGCCTTGCGAGGGAACCGAGTGCTGTTCCTCGTCCACAGAAGAGAGCTGATCGACCAGATCCGCGGCACGTTCATCTATGCAGGCGTGGACATCGACTATGTAGAGTTTGGCATGGTTCAGACGATCGTTCGCCGGCTCGACCGCACACAGAAACCGGACCTCATCATCACGGACGAAAATCATCACGGCATGGCAGCATCGTATCGGAAAATCTATGAGCACTTCTCAGATGTTCTGCGGCTCGGCTTCACAGCGACACCTATCCGACTGAACGGATCAGGCCTGGGCGACGTGAACGATCTGCTGATCGAGGAAGTCGACGCGGAATGGCTCATCGAAAACGGCTTCCTCTCGCCATACCGATACTATGCACCGAAGCTGATCGACACGGAAAAACTGAAGCTGAACAGCCTGAAAGAGTTCAGCAGTTCATCCATCCAGAAAGCGATGGAGAACACGATTTACGGCGATGTTATCCGGCACTACCGACAGCTGGCAGAGGGAGAGCAGGCCATTGCCTACTGTCACAGCATCGCGGCTAGCAAGGAGACGAGAGACGCGTTTCTTTCAGAAGGCATTCCGGCCGTCCACATCGATGCCAAGACACCGCGCGCTGAGCGGGATGACATTATTCAGCAGTTCCGCGACCGGAAGATTCAGGTCTTGTGCAACGTCGATCTGATAGGTGAGGGATTCGATGTCCCGGACTGCTCGACTGTCATCATGCTGCGGCCAACGGAATCCCTCTCCCTCTATATCCAGCAGAGTATGCGGGGGATGCGGTATAAGGCCGGCAAGACATCAATCATTATCGATCATGTGGACAACGTTCGCAGGCACGGGCTGCCGGATATGAAACGAACCTGGGAACTGAACCCGAAGAAGTCCGGCAAGCGGGAAAATGAAATAAAAATCCGGGAGTGCATCAGCTGCTTCGCGGCCTATCCTCCGGAGGAGACGGCCTGTCCAATATGCGGGCATGTGCCGGAAGTTGAACAAAAGGAAACGGAATACGAGAAAGATGAATTGGCGGAATTGCAGGAAGTCACGAAAGAGGATTTCGTCCTGGACTTCCGGGAACCATCGGATTGCAAGTCGATGGGCGAACTCTACGAACTCGCGAAACACCGTAACTATAAGCCCGGATGGGCCTACCACCAAGGAAAACTGCTCGGCTTACTCTAAAAAACAAACAGAAAAGGATGATAAACAATGACAGGATTCTCACTAGATTTCGAAAACACATTTGAGGGCGGAATTGCAGACGGCACATACGAGGTACTCATTACTCACACAGGAGAAGACGCAACGCAAGGCGGCTCGGAATATGCAGACTTCCGTTTGACCATCCGGAATGATATCAATCAAAAGCATAAGAATCAAATCATCTTCCACAAGAACTGGAAGGCAAAGGAAACCGGCAAATATAACATGATGATGTTCAACACAATCGGGAAAGCCGCGCAGCTGCAGAAAGGAAAGTCATACAGCAGCATGGATGCCCTACTGGCAGACTATCTGAACAAACCGCTCCGCGTCACCGTGAAAAACGAGACATCTGAATACAACGGCAAAACCTATGAAAATCTGAATGTGAAAAAGTGGGAGCCGACACAATTCCCGAACGTGCAGCACGTTCACAAGAAAAAGGATAACGCTCCGGCAGGCAATGCGCAGTCTTATGAAAATCCGCTTCCTCCGTTCGAAGTAAATGACGACGATCTCCCGTTCTAAACTAAAGGATGTGACCCAGTATGTACAGCAAGATCCCCTATGAACTGAAGGAACTGAACAGATGGTGTTGCTTCAATATCGTCGAACGAAATGGCCGGCGCACGAAAGTGCCGGTCAACCCGGCGACGGGGCAGCTGGCAAAGAGCAACACGCCGAACACCTGGTCGGACTTCGACACAGCCCTAGCGGCATCCGGCAGATATGACGGCATCGGCTTCTTCTTTCAGGAACCCTATATCGGAATAGATATTGACGACGTTCGCCAGGACATCGACAACTACCGAAACGACCGTCATGAAGACAACATCGTATCAGAGTTCATCGACCTGCTCGGCAGCTACGCTGAAGTGTCACCCTCCGGGAACGGAATCCACATCATTATTAAAGGCGAATTGCCACCGCAAGGACGCCGGAAGGGCAATGTGGAAGTCTACACGTCCGGCCGGTTCTTCACGATGACAGGCGACGCGATCGGTGGATACTCGCAGATTTACGATGACAGCGACTATGGAAAAATCAATTTTCTTCACAACAAATACATTCGGTCGAGCGAACCCGCTCCAGTCCGGTCTGAGTACAGCAACGAAGGGAACGACTTGCCGGAAGATGAATTGATCCGCATTGCGGAGGGCAGCCGAAACGGCACCCGCTTCACCATGCTGTTCCGCGGAGGGTGGGAGCAGTTTTATAACTCACAATCGGAAGCGGACATGGCGTTTGCGAACGATCTCGCTTTCTGGACAAGCCGCGACTATTCAAAGATGGACAGCATCTTCCGGCAGTCCTCTCTGTACCGCGAGAAGTGGGATGCCAAACGCGGTGATTCCACATATGGCGCTGACACTCTGCAACGGGCCATACAGGACTGTACGAACGTATTCAGCCCTGCACCTTCCGATGGTGACTTCCAGTTGTATGTACTCGACCAGGAGACGAAGGAAGTCAAGCAGCGATACTACTCCTACGACGATACCGGGAATGCGGATCGATTCAAGGATGCACACGGTGAAGTGTTGAGATACAGCTACATCCGGAAGAATTGGTATTACTACGATGGCAAGCTATGGCGCCTGGATAACGAGGGCAGGGTGAAAACTCTCGCAGATGAAGTCATTGAAAAAATGAAGCATGAGAAAATCTATATCCCCGACGGTGAAGACCCAGAGGAAGCTGAAAAGCTGTTCCGGCGTCATGTGAAAAATACTAGGAACCACAATGGAAAAACCAACATGGTAAAGGAGAGCCAGCACTTACTCCCGATACAGCCGGAAACATTCGACAATGACCTCCATCTTTTCAACGTCCAGAACGGCTACCTGAATTTGAAAGAAGGCCGCTTGTACGATCATGAAAAAGAAAAGTATTTTACTAGAATATCGAATGTCGAATACACAGACAAAGCAGACTGCCCGATGTGGGAAGACTTCCTGCAACAGATATTCAACAGCGACACGGAACTGATCGAGTACATTCAGCGGGCTGTCGGCTACTCCCTCTCCGGCTCCACAGAGGAGCAGATGATGTTCATCCTCTACGGAAACGGGCGGAACGGGAAATCCGTGTTCCTGGACATTGTAAATGAACTGTTTGGAACCTACTCGACGAACATACAGCCACAAGCAATCATGGTGAAGCAGCAATCGAACGGGGCGAGCCCGGATATTGCCAAGCTTGCCGGCGCCCGACTGGTTACAACGACGGAGCCGAACGACGGGGCACGATTCGATGAAGGGCTGATCAAGCAGATCACCGGCGGTGATGTAGTGTCCGCGCGGTTCCTGAACGAAAACGAATTCGAATTCACGCCGCAGTTTAAACTGTGGATGGCAACGAACCATAAGCCATACATCCGGGGCACGGATGATGGAATCTGGCGCCGCATGGCCGTCATCCCCTTCACCGTACAGATCCCGGAACACAAAGTGGACAAGAAACTTACCCACAAATTACGACGAGAAATCAACGCCATCCTCCACTGGGCTGTCGAGGGATATCTCAAATGGAGAAAAGAAGGATTGCAGGAGCCTGCAAGTATTCGAGAGCAGAGAGACGAATACCGGACGGAAATGGATTCGATCGAAGCGTTCATACAAGAATGCTGTGTAGTGGATGATCGAAACTCCGTCAAAGCTTCTGATTTATTCCGAGCATATGACGATTGGTCAAAAACGAACAATCAGCACCGGATGAGCAGCACGAAGTTCGGTAGGGAAATCAGTAAGAAATTCACGAAATTCAGATCTAACGGGATTTATTACAAAGGGATTGAGATAAAAGACGGTTTCGAAAAGCCTTTCTTCCGGATGGGTTATTGATATGGACGGGTTGAGGAAGGGAATCGGACGGGTTGACTCCGAAACCCTTCCGACCTCCAAACCCTTGATAATCCTATATTTCTATTATTTATATTCTTACTTTGGAATAGTTGGAAGAGTTATATAAAGAAATAGAAGTATAGAGAATAATAATAATTCCTATAGAGCCATTAGGAAAACGGCTCCAACCCGTCAAACCCGTCCAAACGAAAAAAAGAGGTGGTTTGCATGACGGAAGCTGATATCCAAAACAGCATCAGGTTAGCGCTGGCACAATACGCAGTAATCTTCCGGGTGAACTCGGGAAAGGTTCGTATGCAAGACGGCCGGTATTTCGACACTGGCGTTCCGAACGGCTACTGCGATTTGTCCGGGTTCCGTAAGTCGGACGGGAAAGCGATTTTCATCGAAGTGAAAACGCCGACTGGCAGATTACGAGATTCGCAGAAACAATTCATCGGCAGCATACAGAAACACCCGGTCATCATCGGCGTCTGCCGGTCCGCTGAAGAAGCGGTCGATCTGGTAATTAACGGATAGGGAGGACAACCATGAAAACCGATACCCACGAAGTGACCATTACGGCCGGCTCGCGGAAAGAACGGTACCAGCGCGTCAGGGATCTTCTCCCGCGCGGCTATATGATCCTGAAATTATACGAACGGACTGACACCTACCGGCTGTTCGGCCAGGACAAGCGATCACGAAACAGTGACGCATACAGCAAATATGAGGGCGATGAGGAATTGACGCGGTTCGTCGCCGTGATGAGGAGGGTTAAAAGTTGACGGAAAATGAAGCGGTGAAGCGCTACGAAAAAATGGTGTACTTTCACGCGATCCGGTTTTCTGGAGTATTCGAAAAAGAGGACTTGGCAGCAGAAGGTTTCATCGGTGTCATCCACGCTTGCCGCACCTATGACCCTGCGCGGAGTGATAATTTCTCGACACACGTCGGAGCAAATATCAAGAACGCCATGCTGAAATATATGCGGCGCGGGCGATCCGGCTTTTCTGTCCCGCATGACACTGAATTAATTCGGCGAAAGATGTTTTTTCACGAACTCGAAAATGCATCACCTGAAGAAATCGCCGACAAGCTGGGCGTTACTATCAGCCAGGCGCAGCGAGCGTTAATAGCCGCTGCCCGGGGGCACGTGGAAAGTTTAGATAAACCGTTGTCAGATGGCGAGTCGTTAGATAGCCTGGCCGGGACCTGGGACGACATCAGTCGATTATACGTACAGGAATTCATCAGCAGTCTGTCTAGGCGTGATCGTTACGTTCTGCGGCGCGCCGCTAACCAAGACAGTCAAACGGACATAGCCGCATCACTCGGTGTCAGTCAGATGAGCGTCAGCCGGTACCTCCGGGATATCGGTCGCCGCTATAAGGAGGAATACGCATGAAGTTACTTGACGGCAGCTGGCATACCCGGGAGACGGTGGTCCGGCAGTATAAGGCGCTTGTGTTTAAGGTGGCCCGACGCATGGCCGGAGACCAGTACGACAAGCTGGACGATTACTCGCAGGAAGGCTTCATCGGGCTGATTAAGGCATACGACTATTTCGATCCAGCGCATGGCGCGAAATTCATGACATACGCCCACACGCATATCTGCGGAGCCATTATCAACTGCATCCGCACCACCGGCAGCGTACACACGCCGGCCGAGGTGAAAGACAAGGTGCGGAAAGTGGACCAGCTGGACGCTTGGGATGAATCGGACGCCACTATCCGGAAGCTGCTGAAATGCTCCGCGCTCGATGTGGAGAAGATTCGGGCGCACAAGGCAATCGGAACCGTGATGAGTCTGGATAAGCGGACGGATGGTGATGGCGACTATCACCATTACCACGGAATTGCCGAGACGGATTACACTACACTGCCGATATTCAGCTTCGTTGCTGACCTGGACATGCGGAAACGCCGTATTGTCTACCTTCGAGCCGAGGGCTACACGCTCAAGGAAATCGGCTCACGTGTCGGCATGTCATACGAACGAGTCCGGCAGCTATTAAAAGAGATCCGTAAAGAAATCAAGGAAACCCAGGAGGAGGAATTGCAATGGCGATGACAAAAGAGGAACAGCAGGCAGCTTGGAATGAGCGGAAGAAAAAACAAAAGCTGATCGAGTCTGTAGAAGCTGTCGGATTGACTAAGGGAAAGTACGAGATGCTGAAGCGTAAAGGATTGACGGATGCTCAAAT
The DNA here is from genome assembly GCA_032099885.1 of Sporosarcina sp. Lineage (GTDB taxonomy): Bacteria > Bacillota > Bacilli > Bacillales_A > Planococcaceae > Sporosarcina. The sequence continues at coordinate 29,672 of DAMDKL010000008.1, read as the reverse complement.
CATGAAGCGGTATGGCTTATACGCCACAAAGCTGAACAACTGGAAAAGAGCGATTCGATACGGAGAGGAAACGCCGGCCGCCGAACCAGCTAAACTCGACGAAGACACAAAATCCCGACTGTCCGACCTGAAAGACAAGCTGGATACCCTTAAAACGTCACAGGAGTCGCAGGACGAGCCGTTAGAGGATAAAACGGCTACTAGTCAGCGAAAGGAAGATGATCCGATTTCTGTCGATTCTGGGGAGCTGCAGAAAGCCTTGCAAAGAATGACAGAAAAAGCCGAGACGCTGGAAACAGATAACGAGCGCCTGTCCGGGAAGCTGGACCGGCTGAACGAAAAGAACGCCGAACTCGCCGCCGAGAATGACCGGCTCTATAATGCGAAACCGGCCGAACCTGATCTGTCGATTGTGGACGACCTGAAAGCGGAGAAAGAGCGGTTTCGAAAAGCGGCACTGGTTGCAACGGCTGACTTAGATATTGCTCAGTCCGAAATCCACGCACTCACCGAGCAGGTCCGGGAGTTGGAACGCTACCGCGCAGACTACACCGCGATCGAACAGCTGCACCGGGAAACGCGCGCCCGCCTGTATACGCTGGAAGAAGAAAACGCCGCACTCACCGGCACGGAAACCGAGCACATCCAGCTGATGCGCCGGCATGTGCAGCTGTATGACCGGATGCAGGGGGTGTATGGGGAATGAGTAAGCGATTCGAAAAGGATGTCGAGAACCTGTCAACGTTCCTCTTGCTAGTCGGAGCGGTCGGATTTAGTAATGCCGTTGTAGCCGCCGCAGCGTTTCTCTGGCAAAACAAATTCACTCTGTTCCTGCTGATCGTCTGCACTATGCTGTTTGTCGTGTTGTTGTCGATGTGGTTCCTGGCACGTGCTGGTTTGAAAGCGAAAATCAAAAGGAGTAACGGAGAATGAAATGGATCATGCCGTTCATTTATCTCATGGTGTCTATCTTCTTGCTGCGGGACATTGTGACTCTGTTCTTCGGTGGAAGTATACGACTCGGATCGATGCGGATTGTGTATATCGGGATGTTCCTCTTGTGCGTGACGACATTAGTGCAGCAAATCAAAGAGAATCGGAGTGGTGAGTGATGACAGCTGAAACGAATGCGGAGCGGTTAGATGAAATAAAAAGCACTCACCAATGGGGCATCGAATCCAGTCTTGCGGACAGAGGACTGAGTGATTCAGATATTGACTGGCTCATTCAACAAGCCGAGCGAGCGCAGGAGTTGGAAAAAGAGATTGACGTGACTAGATGGGACCTTGCTGAATTGTCAGTAGATCTGATGATACCGGCAAAAGAAAACGCCCGTCTGCGGGAAGCGTTGGAGTTTTATGCAAAGGAAGAAAGTTACTACACAGACGTTAGCAGCCAATGGCAGCCAGTTATTGCCGTAAATGAAGACAGTGGAAAAATCGCTCGCCAAGCCCTGAAAGGAGAATCCCAATGAAAGCAGTCACCACTATCCGGATCGCTGCCCCTGTGGACGAGAGCCAGGAGCAGGCACTACGAGAACTGTGCAATTCGACGGCGTTGAAAAAGGCAGCAGAGGACCGGGTCACGGAAATCTGCAAAGAATTATTCAGCGACGCTGACGAGATTCATACCACGCTTACTATCGAGGAGGAATCACAATGAACCTACAAGACTACCAAACCAAATCAGAACGGACGCTGCCAGACTACACCGGTGATTTGAAGAACGCCATTTCCAACTACTCGATGGGGCTGTCCGGAGAGACTGGAGAAGTCGTCGATCTGCTGAAGAAAGCATTTCATCACGGCCACACGCTGGATATCTTCGCTGTGGAGAAGGAACTGGGAGACGTACTGCACTATGTCGCCGGTATCGCTACGATGCTTGGCTTGTCACTGGACAAGATAGCAGAGGAGAATATCCAGAAGCTGCTTAAACGATACCCGGAAGGATTCAACAGTCATGACAGCATCCACCGGACTGTCTGATTCACAACGCGCCGAACTCATCGCGCTGCTCGTCTTACGGACGGGCTTCCGCGAGACGGCGTTCAGGGGACTGACTGCAGCGGGAGTATGAGAGACGGATGGAGACGCGGTAGACGGAAACTGTGTAGCAGAAAGGGGAATGGTCTTGAAGAACCTTAACAGCAAGATAGATACAGCTTGGGCGATTGCAATATGGCTTTCTTGGCTCATTGTCGGTATCGGGATCGGTGCTGTCGCAATGTATATATTTTTTGTTTAGCAGTTACGCATTCCGAAGATACCACGCACCAACCTAACTTTCATTTCTCGTTCTCGCTGAAAGTTACCAGCAAGTTAAGCGCAACGCTTCGGAAATCCCGAATAGTTAGAGGAGGAACCCACATGAAAACCATCAAACCATGTCACGACTCAGCCGGAGACCTCATCCGTGAACACGACGTTCTCCGCGACGATCACACCGGCGAAATGGCAATTGTCACATATAGCGAAAACAACGCAGGTGTCAAAGGATTGTGCATACAGAATCCAGTCATCGGCAGCGGTGACTGGCTCGACGTATTCCCCGATGGCGTGTGGACGATCGTCGGGAATCTGGCAGTGACAGGGGAGGAGTGATCCGGTATGCGACTGAAATATTGGAGGTTCAGCAAGTGCCCGCATGAGTGGGAGGCAGTCTCAAGATATTTTGACGGTTTCGATAACAGAGCCATTCTCTTCTGTCCTCATTGTCGTTGTTTCAGAAAGATGAACGACAACAAGGCACAAGCGTTGCTCAACGCACAGAGTTCACTAAAACGGCACGGCTATACCGATTAAGGGGTGATCCAGTGACCACAAAGAAAAAGCCATACCACCGGCACGACCTGTACAATATCCTGAAAGACTATCACTGGCTGGTGAAAGAGATCGAACGCCTGAAACGTGACCTGAACGTTGTGGAGTCCGCAGGCGTTGCCAGTTACTCGGACGAACCGAAGGGGGGATCTGGCGTCTCAAATCCGGTACTGGCTGAAGTCGGTCGCCGGGAGAAGAAACGGGAGCGCCTGGACAAGTACCTGCATCGTGTGAATTACATCACGGAACAGTCCAAGAACATCACAGACGAACGGGAGCGGGTTATACTGGACTGCCTGCTGGACGGTATGAAGATGTCAGAAGTCGCAAAGCATCTGGGCATCAGTCGGCATACGGCGAATCAGATCCGGGATATTATTGTGGTGAAGTTGGATGGATGAGACGTATTTGACGGAAGAAGAAAAGGGGTGAAGGCATGAAGACTTTAAAGGAAATAGCGAAGCAGCTCAAAAGAATTGCGGACTCTCTTACGATAATTGAAGTCGCTCTCATGAAGGCGAATGGCGTTAAATACACGGATTTAGAGGGTTATGCAAAAGACTACAACCAGTCCGCCGAACGAGTATCGGACACACTCGAATTCAAGGGCGATGAATAACGAACCCCGAAGAATCCACGACACAAATCACCACATCTGACACATTGGTCATAAGGTGACTTCCTGTGCCATTCGGGTAAACTATGTATACGGGTGATATTTCCTGATAACATATTGCAAGATTTATCAAACCGTTATCACACGTCAGCCATTGCGTAGTGAACCCTTGCAAGCCGCTCACTTCATTGTGGGCGGTTTTTGAATTCAGACAAAACAAAAACCCCTTCCTTTACAGGAAGAGGATGATTGCCGCGCCGACCAACACCTTAATGATGGTCTCGCTGGAGATTTTGATGTGGACCTCCATAACCACACCCCCAATAAAGAGAGGAGGATTTCGGGATTTCGAATGCAGCGCAGATGCAATCTGAGAGCCCCGCCCTCTCTTCGATCACGTATAAAATATAGCACATTACATGATGAATGATAAGGCAATCTTTACGACAAAAATCGACATAACCGTTTCGGAGTCGCCTACCACAATGATGGTTTTCTTTTATCCGCAATTTGGATATACTGGAGAAAACACTCGGAGGGGAAATCATGAAACGACTACTCTTGCTGGCCGCTGCCGTCGTATTGACGGGCTGTGTGCAGTACAAAGACGGGAAGCCAGTCAACGAACCCGAAAAGAAACCGGTCGCTGCGGAAGAAAAGCCAGCTGCTGCATCACCAGAAGAACAGGTGAAAAAGGCTCTCGAAAAGAACAGCAAAGCCGACTTCCTGAAAATGAATGGCCAGTTCGTACAGGCTCCGTATTCCGTACAGGTAGAGTACAAAGGCAAAGAGAACCTGTCCAACGACATGACCGCCAAAGGCATGAAGATGGCCGTCCTGGAAGCTGTCTATGCCATCAAGGGGCTGGACATGGATATCAGCGATGTGGGCATCAGCGTTAAGTACCCGCTGACGGATAAAGCCGGCAACACGACTGACGAGTATGTCATCAAATCGGACTTCGACAAAGAGACGATCGATAGCCTGGCTGAAGATAAGCATGCCATTGATCTCGATAACCTGCCCGACCTCGCAAAATCTTGGTGGGAGCATGACGCGATCAAATGAAAATCTATTGCCTGGAAGCGACAGTCTATGAACCCGGAGAGATCCAGCAGACCGTCGTGATTGCCGAGAACAAGGAACGAGCCATTGACATAGCAAGGACGCAACGGAATACGAAGTGGCGCATCACCGCAGAGATCGATACTGTGGACGCTGCACCGCAACTGATTGCGAGTTATATACGAACAGAGTAGGCATCCTCCGGGGTGCTTTTTTCTATGTCTAAAGAAGCGAATAGCGCGAAAGTGGTGATACGATGTGAAGCTAAACGAACGACAACGGCGATTCGCCGATGAATACATTATCAGCGGAGTGGCGTATTCGGCAGCCATTAAGGCGGGGTACACGGAAAAGTATGCGAAGACGCATTCTCATGCTCTCTTAGAAAATATAGGAATCCGGGCATATATAGACGAACGCCTAGACGCCCTGAAATCTTCAAAGGTCGCCGACCAACAAGAAGTCATGGAGTTCCTGTCCAGTGTCCTCCGCGGGAAAGTAGCAGAAACGATTCCGCTCGGCATGGGGATGGGCGAACAGTCGCTTGTCAAAAAGGAATTGGACGGCAGCGACCGGATCAAAGCCGCTGAACTGCTTGGCAAACGATACGCGATGTGGACGGAAAAGCAGCAAGTCGAGAACATTACTCCTACGTTCGTCGAGGACGTGCCAGCCGATGACTAAAATATCCCTCTCCCAACAGATCGGCAAAGGATACAACCGGTTCTGGAACAGCACCGACTTCTACCGGGTAGTGAAAGGCAGCCGGGGAAGTAAAAAGTCCAAGACGGCCGCGCTGAATTTTATCAGCCGGATCATGAAGCATCCCTGGGCGAACCTGCTCGTCATCCGTCGATACTCGAACACGAATAAGCAGTCCACCTACACCGACCTGAAATGGGCCGCTGCAAAGCTACAGGTAGCGCATCTGTTCAAGTTCAACGAATCGATGCCCGAGATCACCTACTTGCCGACCGGACAAAAAATCCTGTTCCGTGGCCTGGATGACCCGCTGAAAATCACATCCATCACTGTGGATGTCGGTATCCTCTCTTGGGCATGGTTCGAAGAAGCCTATCAAATTGAATCCGAAGAATCGTTCCGCACCGTCGTTGAATCCATTCGGGGTACATACGACGCACCTGATTTCTTCAAGCAGATAACACTCACTTTCAACCCGTGGTCGGAGAATCACTGGCTGAAGCGAGTGTTTTTTGATGAAGAGACGAGAGAACAGAATACCCTCTCTCTCACCACGACATTCCGCTGCAACGAATGGCTGGATGCAGTCGATATTGCTCGGTATGAAGACCTCTATCGCACCAACCCACGACGTGCCAGAATCGTTTGTGACGGCGAATGGGGAGTCGCGGAAGGATTGGTGTTCGAGAACTTCTCGGTCGCTGATTTCGACCCGTTAGAGAAGATTAAGCAGCTGCAGGAAACGACCCACGGGATGGACTTCGGTTTTACGAATGACCCGACCACTGAAGTCAGCGCGGCTGTTGACCTGCAGAATAAAGAGCTGTGGATTTATGACGAACACTACGAAGCTGCCATGACCACGCAGGATATTTACGACATGCTGGTACGTAAGGAATTGCTCCGCTCTTCCATTACCGGAGACAGCGCAGAACCGCGGCTCATCTCGGAACTCGTCAGCAAGGGCGTGAAGCGGATGCATCGCTCGGTGAAGGGCAAAGGCAGCGTCATGCACGGCATCCAGTTTCTGCAGGGGTTCAAGATTTACATTCATCCTTCCTGTGTTCATACTATAGAGGAATTCAACACCTACACGTTCAAGCAGAATAAAGAGGGCAAGTGGCTAAATGAACCGATTGACGAGAACAACCATATCATCGATGCCCTGCGCTATTCGATGGAGCGTTACCACCTTGGCAAGAGAAAAGGTAACGCCGAAAAATACAAAGCCCTGCAATCGCTCGGGCTGTAAAGGAGGCCCGACATGGCAAAAGTAAACGAATTCGAAACAGCGCGCTACGAATACGGGGGATCCCGTCAGCGCTTCTCACCTGAAGCGAATCTGCAATACACCTATGAATCTGCAGACGCCCTCCTGAGCAACCTGTCGGATCTCGAGAAGATTATCGCTCACCATCAGCAGCACCAGGTTCCTCGGCTCGACGTGCTGGATGATTACTATGAGGGGAATAACGTTGACATCCTCACCGGGCAGCGCCGGAAGGAAGAACACATGGCCGATCACCGGTCTACGCATAACTTTGCAAAGTACGTCAGCCAGTTCATTCAGGGGTATCTTGTCGGCGTCCCGCTGAAGACGGTCTATCCGACAGATGAAATCGATGAGAAGCTGAAGGATCTGAACCGGCTGAACGATGCAGACGCACACAACAGCGACCTGGTGCTCGACCTCTCCATCTACGGACGGGCCTATGAATTACTGTACCGCAATCAGAAAGACGAGAATCGGTTCGCCCTGGTGTCACCGCTCGAGACGTTCGTGATCTATGACGATACGGTCGATGCGCAGCCGATTGCCGGCGTCCGGTATGTCAGTCGGCAGTTCCAGGATGACGAGACCTCCGTCTACGTTTACACGGACAACTGGACGTACGAATACCGCATGAGCAATGACGGCACCCTTTCTCCTGTGGATGAGCAGGCGCACTTCTTCGGGGGCGTGCCGATCATCGAATACAGTAATAACCGGTTCCGACAGGGCGACTTCGAGGACGTGCTGTCCCTGATTGACCTGTATGATTCCGCTCAGTCTGATACGGCGAACTATATGAGCGATCTGAATGATGCGATGCTCGTGATTGTCGGTGATCTGGACATTGACGTGAATCAGGCAAAACAGCAGAAGGAAGCCAACCTGCTCATGCTGCAAACAGAAATGAATGCAGAAGGAAGATCCTCGCAGGCCAGCGCTGACTATATCTATAAGAAGTACGATGTCGGGGGCACAGAAGCCTATAAAAGCCGTCTCGAAAACGACATCCACAAATTCACGAACACGCCTAACCTAAATGACGTAGCCTTCGGGGGCAACCAATCCGGTGAAAGTATGCGTTATAAGCTGTTCGGACTCGAGCAAAAACGCGCCATCAAAGAGCGCCTGTTCAAGCGTTCCCTCCGGGAGCGGTATCGTCTGCTGAATAACGTCATGACTACCGCTTCAGAGGGTGGTTTTGATGTGAACGACATTACGATTACTTTCACACCTAACCTACCGAAAAACATCAAAGAAGAAATTGAAATGTTCAACTCGCTCGGTGGAGAACTATCCGAGGAAACGAAGCTGTCTGTCCTGTCCTTCGTGGATAATCCACAAGAGGAGATGGAACGGATTGCAGCCGAACAGCCGGAACGAAGCGCTTACGATTTCGAGGGAGGTAATAGTGATGAGGATCCGAGTTAAACACATTTTACATTGCATCCGTGTCGTTTGCGGGGGAGGACATATGGTGTGTATTAACAAGGGCTGTGATAGCTATCACGGTCTGACAAAAAGGGAGCATCACTTTTTCTTATCAAGGAAATTTACCGAGGGTTTGATAAAAGGTATGAATGTTGGTTCGGTTGAAACGGCGAGTAGCATGGGGCAAAGGTTGAAGGAAGAAGCAAAGAATATTGCGATAAAGTGGTGAGTTCATGTCCTACTGGCGCGAACGAGAAGAAAAGCACATACGTGAGTCCATCAAGACCGACAAGGAGCTGGCTGCCGAACTTGCCCGGAATCAGAAACGGGCCATGCAGGAGATCCAGCTGCAGATAGACGCTTTTTACGGCCGGTACGCCGACAAAGAAGGTATCACGATGGCCGAAGCACGGAAGCGAGTATCGAAGCTGGACATTGAAGCATACGCCGAGAAAGCCAAGCGATACGTCAAGCAGGCTCACTCTGACAATCCGAACATACAAGCAATAGCATTTACCGATCGCGCGAATGAGGAAATGCGGCTCTATAACGTCACCATGAAGATCAACCGGCTGCAGCTGCTGAAAGCGAACATCAACCTGGAACTCGTGAAACTCGGCAGTGAGACAGAACACTTCCTTACCGAGAAATTCACCGAGGGCGCTATGAAGGAGTACCGCAGACAGGCCGGCATCCTCGGTGAGGGCGTCGCTTACAGCGCAAAGTCCATGCGACAACTCGTCAATGCGTCCTTCCTCGGCGCTACCTGGTCAGAGCGACTGTGGACAGATCAGGCCGCCCTGCGCGCTGAACTGGACACCCTGCTCAACCGGGGCATCATCCAGGGGAAGAACCCGAAGGTGCTGGCCCGTGAACTCCGGAAGAAATTCGATGTAAGCAAGAACGACGCAGAACGCCTTATGATTACCGAACTTTCCCGCATCCAGACGGAAGTTCAGAAGGATGCGTTCCGGCAGCTGGGCGTGGAGAAGATGGAATGGGTCTGTGAACCTGGTGCCTGCCCGAAGTGTTCACCGCTCGATGGCGAGGTACGAACGGAAGAGGAATGGTCGATGTCCGTATACTCGATTCCTCGGCATCCCCGCTGCCGGTGTAGCTTTACCGCTGTGCCGGATCGAGAAGGATGGGAAAAGAGTTTGACGGCTAGAGGACTTTGAAAGGGGTGAGATGATGGAGGAACGGAAAGGTTTGACGCTTAATGTCTCTATGACCGATACAGCAATATTCAGCGGAATGATAGGGCTGCTTTCTCGTTTTCTGCGCGATGAGAAAATACCGGCAGAAGTTCGACTCGGTTATGAGGAAGAAATTATCGACATTGTTGAAGCAAGTGGTTATGTGCTGGAGGATAACACAACCGAAAGGAAGTGATCCATCATCTCGGTTCGCTGCTCCGACATGCAGCCAGTCCACAGCGCACCGGACTATAAAGGCTCTAGCGCTCGCCGATACAACAGGGCGTAATCTGATTGTTTTGGGAAGGCTCGTATATTTGACCATTTGGCCAAGAGACTACATCCAGTAAGTCATGGGGGCGAGCCGGTTATCCAGTTGGTTGTTGGATAACACACAATCAATCGTGCACGGGCGTAAACAAAACCGAATAGATTCATCCACATCAGCCGTATGCGGGGCGTTCTGCCGTGCGTGGGGCTTTTTGTCGTGTTTCTAAACGGTAGAGGGATCGTGTGTGTGGGATAAAGGAGAATTCATATGACACTTGAAACGAAAAAACAATGGTTGCCGCTTAATATTCAATTCTTCTCGGAGGAACCGCCTGCTGACCCGCCGGCCGATCCGGAAGACAATCCGACTCCTCCGACTGAAGAAGAAATCGCCAAACGCATTGAAGCGGAGTCCGACCGGAAACTTGCAAAGGCTCTCGAGAAGAAACAGGCAGAATGGGACCAGAAACAGCAGGAAGCCATCCAAGCCGCTCTCGAAGAAAAAGAACGCCTGTCCAAGCTGTCCGAGAAGGAACGCAAGGACGAGGAAATGACAAAGCGCGAGAAGGAACTGGCTGACCGCCTGGCCGAAATCGAGCGCAAGGAACTGAAAGCTGATGCAGTCGCTGACCTCTCTGAAAAGAACTTGCCAGCTTCGTTTGCTGATTTCCTGATTGCCGACACGGCGGAGAACACGCTGCAGAATATCAATGACTTCAAGACGGCTTTCGATGACGCCGTGAATGCAGCGGTAAAAGAAAAACTGCGTCAGGACACACCGCCGGCCGGAAGCCGCGCAACAGGAGGGGTACTCCCTACTATTGCTGAACTGGCTGCGGAAAATCGTATCATCAAAAACTAAAATGGAGTGATCAACTGATGGAAAACAAACAGAACTGGCTGAAACTCGACATTCAGCACTTCGCGAAAGCAACATTTACACCGGACAACGTACTCATGCAGGACGCCAAGACCGGCACCATCCCGAAAGAGCAGGGGACGCTCATCCTGAAAGAAGTCATGGCGAGTTCCGTTGCGATGAAGCTCGCTAAATATGAGCCAATGACCACACAAAAGAAAGATTTTAACTACCTGGCTGAAGGAGTCGGTGCTTACTGGGTGGATGAAGGTAAGATCATTCAGACGTCCAAGCCACAATGGCTCACGGCTTCGATGGAAGCGAAGAAAATCGGTGTAATCGTGCCGGTCTCCCGTGAATTCCTGAAATACACAATGACCGACTTCTTCACAGCCGTTCGTCCGCTGATCGCTGAAGCGTTCTATAAGAAATTCGACGAAGCTGCATTGCTCGGTGTGGACAATCCATTCACACAATCGATCGCCGCTTCTGCTGCTGCTGCCGGGAATGTCGTTGAAGGAGAACTCACTTATGACACTCTCATCGACTTGTACGGCAAGCTGAACGATGCCGACCATGATCCAAACGCTTTTGTTTCCCGCAAGACGAATAACAGCGCGTTCCGTGGAATTGTTGAGCAGGTTGGCAACACGTCCACACCATTGTATGACCGCAATGCGAACTCGCTCGACGGAATCCCTGTCGTGAACTTGAATTCTTCCGAACTGAAAAAAGGTGAATTGCTCGGCGGAGACTTCGACTTTGCCCGCTACGGCATCCCGTACAACCTGAACTACGCAATTTCTGAAGAAGCGCAACTCTCGTCTCTCGTAGGTGAAGACGGCAAGCCGGTCAACCTGTTCGAACGTGAGTTGATCGCTATCCGTGCGACGATGGATGTAGCGTTCATGGTATTGAAAGACGACGCGTTCGCCAAGATCCAACCGGCTGTAGTCCCTGGACCATAACACAGAAAGGATGATGCCTGATGGCTTACAAGGTGCTTGAAAAGTTTCGTGATACAGATGGCCGTATCTTCGAGGAAGGCGATTCCTACCCGTTCAGCACGGTCACAAAGGAGCGTCTGACAGAGTTGTCGACAGACGGAAATAAGTACGGCCGCCCGTTCATCGAGGAAATCAAAGAACCGAAGAAGAAAACCGCTAAAAAAGCAGGTGAATAACCATGCTGCAGAAAATCAAAATCCTACTCGGCATCTCGGATAACCTGCAGGACGCCGTCATCACCCAAATCATCGAGGATGTGACCAGCCATCTGACGCTGCTGCTCGGAAAGCCGGTGCCGGCTGAACTGGATTTCGTCACTCGGGAAATCTCTATCCGTCGTTTCCAACGGCTCGGCTCGGAGGGTATGAAGTCCGAACTGGTCGAGGGGCATCGTGTGGATTTCTACGATCTGGATAAAGAGTTCGACCCGTATTTGAAAATCATCGATTCCTATAAAGAGACAGTGCCAGAACCGGCCCTCAGCCGCGGAAAGGTGCTGTTTTTCTAATGCGCTACACAGACCGTGTGACATTCGTGACTGAATCGCCCGGCGGCTATAACCCGGAAACCGGTAACCACGAGGAAGCTACACAAACAACTGAGACATTGCCCTGCAATATTTCACCGCTCGGCACCAACAGGACACAGGAACTGTTCGGCAGCATCACAGTGCGGGTGGATGTTGTAAGGCTCCAGCGGCCGTATCATGCGTCGTTTGACTACGTGATCATCGACGGGAAGCGGATGAACGTGAAACGGGACGTGCCACACCGGAGAAAGACTGTGTTCTATGTGGAGGGCGTGAGTCTATGAGCAATGCGATGTCCTTCGAATTCTCCGGTGCCGATGAATTGCTGAAGAAGCTGAAAAAGGCTGCGTCGCATGAAGATGTGACGGACGCCGTCAAGATCAACACAGCGGAGCTGGCGAGGAATGCAATTCGCAGCACTCCTGTTGACACCGGATTCCTCAAACGTTCGATCACACCCGAAGTCACCGGATTAGTCGGACGTGTCCGGGTCGGCGCGGAGTACGGGGCCTATGTGGAATTGGGTACACGCTTCATGGCCGCCCAGCCTTACATTGCGCCCAACTTCATGAGCCAACGCATCAAGTTCCTGAACGATCTGAAACGACTGATGGAGTGATCCTATGAAACCACCACAGCAACAAATTTATGACGCAATTTACAAAGCATCCTGGGCACTCGGATATGCCACATACGACTATCTGCCGGCTAAAGAAAGCGGCCTGCCGTTCGTCTACGTCGGCGAACAGTTCGATGTGGACTTACACACAAAGGATGTCATATACGGCCGTGTGACGCAGCGTGTGCATTTATACGGTGACTATAAGAAGCGCGGCGATCTGACCGGCATGATGGACGCTCTCAAACGAGAGGTTCGCAAGCTGGATCGGACGCCGAATTTTTATATCTCCGTGAAAAACGTAAATGCTCAAACGCTGCTCGATACGACAACTGCTCAGACACTGCTGCACGGCATTATCGAATTCGAAATTCAATTCAACTAACAGGAGGTCATTTTCATGGCAGAAATGCAACAAGGTAAACATAAGGTGCTGCTGTTCCGCGTCCTTTCGGATGAAGCGACAAAATCGGCAGCGAAACTCGTCTTCCAGACAGACCACACATTCACGTTCTCCCGATCGCTCGACAAGATCGTGACTAAAGACGGCACCATCATCAAGGTCGGTGAGTTGGAATCAGAGGTTTCCATCGAAGCGATTCAGGCTAAAGCTGACCCGGTTGCGGACATGCTCCGAGATGCTGTTCTGAAAGGGCAAAAACTCGAACTGTGGGAAGTCAATGTGGACCCAGACCAGAAGAAAGCTGAAAAGTATCCAGCTGTTTACGTACAAGGCTACCTGGATTCATGGGAAACGCCGGCCAGTGCCGAAGACGAAGCGACGATTTCGACCACATTCCAGGTCGAGATGGAACCGCAATTCGGCGAAGCGACGCTGACGGCCGAGCAAGAAGAAGCTGTTCAGTACGCATTCCGCGATACGGCTGCTGTTGTACCCGGACCATAACCAAGAGAGGGCTTACGCTCTCTCTTTTCTTTTGCCCAAAAATAAAACGAAATGAGGAATTTACATGGACTTCAAAATCAACGGTGAGAACAAGCAGCTCAATTTTGGTGTGAAATTTGTTGCTGAAATCGATGATACAGAAAAGTACAACGCGGAAGGCATCCAGTTCGGCATGGGGCTGGTGTTGGTTCAACAGAAATTATCAATGGGTAACGCGGCCGCGCTTGCTACCGTGATCGAAAAAGCACTCCACAAAGAGAATGTAACTTCGGATGAGGTGTATGACGCCATCGATCAATACGGCGAGGAACACGAACTCGAAACTCTGTTCGAGAAGGTAGAGCACGAACTAAAAAACTCCAACGCGGTCCGCACAGCACGCGCACGAATGGAAAAGCAGACGCAGGAAGCGGGCCGCAAGAAAGCAGCCGAGACACCTACGAAAGCATAATCCTGAACTGCTTCCGTTTTCTCGACTGTCAGTCACTCGATGAAGCCGAATCTATGACGTTTGCGGAGTACCTATATCGCTTCAAGGCGTACAAACTCCGCCGTGTGGATGAGGAGTATGACATACACCTGGCCGCCTGGCTGCATCAGCAAGCGGGAGCAACGAAGAAGCAGGGCAAGGATACCGTCTCTGCCTACAAGTCATTCAAAGACTTCTTCGACTACGAGAAACGCCTGGCCGATGTGGATGCGCTGAAACCGAAGGAATTGAACTCTCAACATAAGCGCATGGCGCGGCTGGCAGCACGAGCAAATACATAGGAAAGGAGGAAAACGATGAGTGAAAGCTATTCGGTAGAAGCCATTTTGAAAGCGAATGTCGACAATTTCGTCAGCGGCATGAAGCAAGCCCGATCGCAGATGGACAACTTCGTGAAGAAGAATAAAGAGACATTCGACTCCTTTAAGACTGTCGGCTCGATCGTTACAGCAGCCGGCACTGCGATAGCGGGCGGGTTAGGGCTTACGGTGAAGCTGGCATCTGATTATCAATCGGCATTCGCCGGTGTCCGCAAGACCACAGATGCAACGGAAGCTGAGTTCGCGAAGCTGTCGAACGGAATCCGAGAGATGGCGAAACGGCTCCCGGCCAGTGCGGTTGAAATTGCGAACGTTGCAGAAGTCGCCGGTCAGCTCGGCATCAAGAAAGACGACATCTTGAAATTCTCGGAGACGATGGTAAATCTCGGAGTGGCAACGAATATGTCCTCTGAAGAAGCAGCCACCGCCCTTGCCCGGTTAGCGAACATCACGCAAATGCCGATGCAGAACATAGACCGGCTTGGATCGACGATTGTTGCCCTCGGGAACAACTTGGCGACCACGGAAAGTGAAATCACCGAAATGTCCCTCCGTCTCGCGGGTGTCGGCGCGCAGATCGGTCTGAGCGAAGCGGATATCGCCGGACTGGCCGCGTCCATGTCGTCCGTTGGTATTGAAGCGGAAGCGGGCGGCTCGGCCATGTCGATGGTTATGAAAAAGATCGATAAAGCGGTGTCGCTAGGTAGTAAAGCGGTCAGTCGGTTTACTGATGAAGTCGGGCTCAATGCTAATGAGTTCGCAGCCTTATGGAAAGCGAATCCGATTGAAGCGTTAGAGCTGTTCATCGATGCTCTCGGAGAGAGTAAAGACGCCGGCGAGAACGTCGCGGCCATGCTCGATTTTATGGGTATCAAAGGAATCCGGGAGCAAGATGCCATCCTTCGACTTGTCGGCGCCCAGGGGTTGCTGAAAGAGTCTGTAGACATCGCTAATAACGCATGGGATGAAAACACTGCACTCACGAAGGAAGCCGAGGAGCGGTATAAGACGCTCGAATCGAAGATGCAAATGTTCATGAACGTCCTGAAAGACATCGGGATCTCGATTGGGAACGTGCTTATGCCATATGTCGCCATGCTCGTGGACAAGCTGACTGAACTCGGTAAATGGGTCAGTGATCTCAATCCGAAGTTCGTCACAATCGCCACAGTTATCGCGATCGCCGCGGCTGCTGTTGCGCTACTTGTAGGGCCGTTTTTGTTACTGATCGGCTTCATTCCAATGATTATCAGCGGCTTCGCTGCTCTATCTACAGTGCTCGCGACTATTGGTGCTGTGTTCAGCGCTATTATTTCTCCGATCTTGCTGACAATTGCAGCAATCGGATTGATCGCTGGCGCGCTCGTCATCGCCTACAACAAAGTCGGGTGGTTCCGGGATTCAGTCAACGCGATTTGGCAGTCCATTAAAGAGGTCGCAGTTGCTGCTTTTGAAGTCGTAAAAGCGGCTGTTCTCACGGCGATGGATGCGGTTGTCGGATTCGTGAAAGAAAAACTCGCCACATTGCTTGCTTTTTGGAAAGAAAACGGAGCACAGATCTCTGCTGCCGCTCAAAACATTTGGAACGGCATCCTGGCTGTCATCAACTTTATCATGCCTGCGATCCAAGCGGTTATAAAGGGCGCATGGTTCGTGATCCAGGTTATCGTCATGTCTGTGTGGGAGAACATCAAAGGCGTGATTGACGGCGCATTGAATATCATCATGGGCTTAGTCAAGACGTTTGCAAGTCTCTTCACCGGCGACTGGCAGGGCATGTGGGATGGCATTAAGCAACTGTTTAGCGGCGCGGTAGAGTTCTTGTGGAACCTCGTCCAGCTAATGTTGTGGGGCAAGCTGTTAAAAGGCGTTGCCGTCTTTGCAGGGTCGTTTAAAACGGCTGTCACAACGATGTGGTCCGCTATTCGGGGATCGTTCAGCAATGCTGTGAATGCAGTCAAACAGTTGTTTACGACCGGCTTTAATGCGATGAAAACTAGCGGGCAGAACATCATGGCTGGAATCCAGAACATAATTACCACCGTGTGGGCTGCCATCAAAACAGTCTTCTCTGTCACGGTCAACGCCGTAAAAACACTCTTCACCAATGGATTCACTGCCATCCGGACAACCGGACAAACGATTATGAACGGTCTGAAGAACATTATTTCCACGGTCTGGAACGCTATCAAAGCCGTTTTCATGAATACGATCAATGCTGTGAAAAACTTTGTCGTTTCTGGATTCAATTTGATCCGCAGTACGATCAGCTCGGTAATGAACGGCATACGCTCTCTCATCTCGTCCGTGTGGAATAGCATTAAGTCCACAATCACGAGCGTGGTAAACAGCATCAAGTCGGCTGTCAGTTCCGGGTTCTCCGGTGTCGCTAACGCGATCCGCACGAAGATGGCCGAAGCGGTCAAAGCAGTCGCCAGCAAGATGGTTGAAATGCTTGGCAAGGTAACTAGCGCAGCAGGGAAGTTCCTCAGCGCTGGTAAGGATCTCATCCGAGGGCTGATCAACGGAATCACGCAGATGGGCGGCAAGGCGATTACTGCCATCACTGGCGTGGTCGATGGAGTTGTCAATAAAGCGAAGTCGTTGCTCGGTATCCACTCGCCGTCTCGTGTGTTTAAGGCTATCGGTGAGTTTACCGTCGAAGGCCTGGCCGTCGGTATCGCCAGCTCGCAGAGCAAGGCGAATGACGCCATCAATGGTGTCCTGCAAGCGATGAACAAGACTGCGAAAGATAACGCCAAGGAAGTTACCAAGATCACTACGGACGCCGAGAAACAGCGCGCAGCGGTTCAGAAAGAATATGCTCAAAAGCGTGCCGAGTTGTCTAGGAAGACTGCATTATCTTCTCAGTCTGCTTTAAAAACGCATAAAAACAAAAAAGGTCAAATCATCACGACAGGCGAAGAAAAAGTTTATAGAATTCGTCAGGAAGCATCCTTAAAACTTCAAAAGTTGAATCAAGAAGAACAGGCCAAACTCTCCAAAATTCATGACAAAACCCAGGTGGATATCCAAAAGAAAGAAGCTGAACTCGCCAAGAAGCGACTGGATGCAGTCAAGTTATTCATCGAAGATAAAAAATCTATGGAGCAGTTGTCTATTGTCGATGAAGCCCTCATCTGGCAAAAGGCAGTTGATACCTTTACTGCCGGAACCAAAGAAAAGGTGGAGTCTCAAAAGGCATATGCCAAGGCACTTGATGAAGTCAATAAAGAGATCACGACAGTGAATAGCAAGTATGCAAGCGCCATGCAAAAAATTAATGATGACTTCCAGAAATCTGAAGAAGACCTGACGAAAAAATATCAGGATTCTCTTCAATCTCGAACCGACGCTCTGAAGAATTTCGCCGGTATGTTTGATGAATTCGACATCAAGACGGATAAATCAGGGGCCGTGCTACTCGACAACCTGACGAACCAGGTGGATGGATTCAAGAAGTGGCAGAGCGAAATCGAGAAGTTGGCCAAGCGTGCCATTGATGACGGGTTGCTCGCGGAATTGAAAGCGATGGGTCCTAAAGCACTCGGTGAACTTCTAGCGCTCAACTCCATGTCAGATGAGCAGCTGACCAAATATTCGTCATTGTATCGTGAAAAGTCTGCTCTTGCTCGTAAACAAGCAGAGGCTGAATTGATCGGCATGAAAGAGGATACGGAAAAGCAAATCTCGGCATTGCGTGAAGCGGCAAATAAAGAACTTGCTGCTCTTCAGTCTGATTGGCAGAAAGAGTTGAAGAGTCTTTCTAATAACACATCCACAGAGTTGTCTTCGCTGAAGAAGATCGGTGTGGATGCGGTTAAAGGGCTGATCGCAGGAATCCAGTCGATGCATCCAGACCTGCAGGCAGTCGCCAAAGAACTTGCGGATACGGTCAGTGAAACTGTAAAAAGTGCGCTGGATATTCATTCGCCATCTCGTGTCTTCATGAGTATCGGCAGCTTTATTACGGAAGGTTTGTCGATTGGTATCATGGACTCTAGCCAAAAAGCGTACTCGGCAGTTAATAAGGTTACCTCGAAAATCGTGTCAGAAGCCAGGGAAATTATCACCCGTGGCACATCGGAAACCAATGAACATGTGAAAAAGCTAGAGAAAGAATTTGCTGCTGATTCCATCAAAATTAGAGAAAACTACAATGCCGATATTGCACATATCCGTAGAGTAGCAAGTATTTATGAGCGGGAACTGACAGCTGGTGAAAAGAATCAAATTTTGGAGTTGGAACGGAATTCTGCCGAAGCGATCGAGAGATTGAGAATTCAAACCGGCAGGACGATCGCCAGCATCCTTGAACAGGATAACGCCAATCGCTTGTCTCAGCTGAAATCTTTCTTAGCGGACAAAAAGAAAGAAGAAGAGATCAGCGCGCTAGACGAAGCGAGAATTTGGGATGAAGCCGTGAAGACATTTGCGGCTGGCACCTCGGCCAAAATCGAAGCCCAGAAAGAATATGAAAAGCAGCTCAAAATCATTAATGATGAAATTGTAAAAGTGAATGGCGAGTACGCCAACAAAATAAAAGCCATCAACGACGATTTGAAGAAAAGTGAAGAGTCCCTTACACAGGCCTATGAAAATGAAGTGGGGAATCGGGCAAAAGCACTCAACTCATTCGCTGGTCTCTTCGATGCCTTTAATACTAACGTCGAAAAATCCGGCGATGAATTACTCGGAAATCTGAAAGGACAAGTCGACGGATTCAAGACCTGGCAGGAGCAAATTGAGCTGTTAGCCGGGAAGCCGATTGACATCGAACTCCTCGAAGAGCTTCGCGAAATGGGTCCGAAAGCTTTGCCGGAACTTCTTGCGCTTAATTCCATGACTGATCAGCAGTTAACCGAGTACTCCAATCTTTATAAGGAAAAGGCAAGGCTAGCCCGTCTGCAAGCTGAAAATGAGCTGAAGGGCATGAAGGATGACACAGCTAAACGAATTGATGAACTCCGTCAAACGGCTAATGCGGAATTGGATGGTTTGACGAAAGAATGGACAGATAAAATTGCCACTCTGACTCAGAAGACTGATGAAGAATTCGGCTCCTTGAATCAAGTAGGGGTGAATGCCGGTAAAAACCTCTTGGAAGGTTTGGCAAGCATGCAGGGGCCGTTGATCGCTAAGGCTACCGAAATTGCGAATGCCATCAAGGCGGCTATGCAGTCTGCGCTCGATATCCACAGTCCTTCTCGATGGATGCGGGACATGATCGGCAAGAACATGATGCTTGGATGGATCGAAGGAATGCAGGCTATGAAGTCCCGTGTGCTTGCGATGGCAGTCGAATCTGCTGATTGGATGAAGCCGGACGTCGGCGGATTGAGCGTGCCAGACTTCGAGGGTGTAACCGTCCGGTCAAGAAGCAAAATGAACAGTGTCTCGGGTGCCACAGGGGCACGCGGAGACTTCCATCAGATTGTGAACATTCACAGTCCACAACCTACTTCGCCATCTGATAATGCTCGACTACTGAAACGGCAATCACAAGACATGGTTGCAGAATGGAGGGGTTAAATGTTCTACGGTTTGAAATATACCAATGATCGCGGCGACTCCATTCTGTTCGGGTCGGATGCCTACAAAGTTATTGAGTTAGAAGGGTTCGGAGAAGTCGACGCGGACGTACAAACGCAAAAATCTCCTTATCAGGATGGCAGCACTCATATAGATTCGGTGCTGCAGGAGAGATATCCGAGAATCGTGTTCTTGATCCGTGGAGAACAATATAGCGACCTGGCTACCCTCCGGCGGCATGTCGGCCGGGTGTTCGCACCGAAAATCCGCGGCGTCCTCTCTTTCATTCACGATGGAGAGGAATACTGGCTGCGATGTGTGCCAGAACATGTTCCTGCATTTCCGGATGAAGGAACAGACGCCATCGGCCGGATGCAGACAGTCACGGTTGATCTGATGGCACCGGATCCCTACTGGCGCAGCCTGACGGTGACGGAGGAGCCGGCGTTCGAGCCGCGCTTCCGTTTCCCGATCCGCGGACCATTTATCATGGGCATCCAACGCGATCGTCGGACGATTACCAATGACGGCGATGCCCCGGCTCCGCTGCTCGTTGAGTTTTTCGGCCCTGCCGTCAATCCGAAAATCATCAACAATACGACAGGCGAGTTCATCCGAATCAACCAGGAGCTGGCTGAAGGGGAGCGTATGCTGATCGACACCGGTGACTCTTCCGTCTACTTCCTCGACGAAGCCGGGGAACGCCGGAACGTCTTCCCCTGGATCGATCTAGCCAGTACGTTCTTCCGGCTGCAGATCGGTGAGAATGACATCGAATATACAGCCGACAGTGACATTCAAGGTGCGGTCGTCAATATCAGCTATAACAAGCTTTATAACGCGATTTGAAAAGGAGAGGTACAATGGAACGTTTTCTGTTTTTCAATGCTGTGGAGACGGCGCCCGGCGTCTACGATCGGGAATATGTTGAGTCGGATTTCGCGGACTACTTCGGGAGCGTGTTATCATCGGGTCTCCTGCATGTAGACAAGAATCCGAATCTGGTCTTGTCGGTTGAACCTGGCACCATGAATACCGTTGTCACACCGGGTACCGCATTAATCAAAGGACATTTGTATGAAAATAC
This sequence comes from Sporosarcina sp., assembly GCA_032099885.1. Lineage (GTDB taxonomy): Bacteria > Bacillota > Bacilli > Bacillales_A > Planococcaceae > Sporosarcina. The sequence continues at coordinate 8,950 of DAMDKL010000008.1, read as the reverse complement.
GACACCTCGGACATTGACACATTCAATTCCAGAACCGACGATGGACCGAATTGACCGGATTGTGCTGCGGCTTGACCTGCGGAATCAGAGTCGTCATATTCGTCTGTTCGTGAAAGAAGGGGAGTCATCTTCATCTCCAGTAGCTCCAACCTTACAGCGCGATCAGTTTATCTATGAACTATCACTAGGGCAAATACGGGTCCGTAAAAATACCGTCCAATTGCTTGCGAGCGATATTGTGGACGAGCGGCTCGATGAGCATTTATGCGGATTAGTTTACTCGCTTATCTCCATCCCTAGTGACCAGTTGCAGAATTGGATCAATGCTCGAATTGTAGAATTGAGAATCGAAGCTGACAGAGGATTGACTGATTATCTGCAGGCTGTAGCCATTGCGGAGGACGCTTTACAGACAGCATTACAAGCTCACGAAACCAATGCGCAAGGGCTGTTTGATTCGTATTCTGGAAAGTTACAAGCTAAGTTGACACAGTTTGAGTCTGATTTCATGACATGGTTTAATGGTCTCAAAGAGCAGCTTGACCGGAATGTGGCACTGAGTTTGCAGAACCAGATTAACATCATGAACGATGCTCTTTCACGGTCTGACAACAAGCTCGATGGTCATCTAGCTGATTATATGTACCAAATTCCGTCAATCGTCGGATCGCAGATTCGCATCAACAAGCTGTCCGACACTAACCGGCTGTTCTTTAAAATGGCTGCCGACTTGTCCGGTGACATCACAATTTCAACCGATAATGGGGCAACAAGCAAGCCCCTCATCGATGTGGAGGGCAACCCGATCACCCAGCTTGAAAAAGGATTCGTGGAGGTGGTAGCTGACGCGAGTTTTTTTATTCTGCGGAATAGGGGGATTTCGGGGACTGATAAACAAGCATTGATTGAGATTGTCAATGAAACTGAGCGGAATGAGAGTGATTTGAAGACTCAGTTTGTGAATGAAGTGAATGCTGTTGATTTAGATGGCGGAATTAATCTCCCTGCTAGTGCGGCATGGGCTGATATATTGGCGCAAGTGCCGAATATCAAGACGGGGAAAAAATGGGCAAGCGGAAGTATACGAGGCAATTCGAATGGAATGATTGTCATTGCCTCTCTAGGATTTAAACCATCGGTTGTGATGGGTAGGTATTTAGATGGCGGCCCTTATCGGAATGCTTTTATCGGTGTTCGACAAGAGGCTTACTATATGGGGCTAGAGGGAGGAATAAACTTCTCAACGAATGATACAGGGGCTGTTATACTGCCAGGTGTCTATTTCGCAGACGATGGATTCACGGGGGTCACAAGAAGAGATAACCCTTCCGCTCTTATAAATTGGATTGCATTCGAATAGAAAGGAGGTCAACACATGCCTTTAGACAATACAGCAAAAATGAGCGATATTATATCAGCTCTCCAGACGATGGAAGGCATCAACGCCAAAGCTGATTTAGCCAGTGTGATTGGTACTCCTGCAACGGCTGATGATACGATGGCGATACTTGTTAGCTTGATACAGCAGTCGAAAAATGAATTAGCAACGAAGATGGATGATGGTTCGTCGGGCGCTGATTCGTTGCAGACGCTGGTTGGGAATTTGGTTATGGGGAAGAAGTGGGCGGCTGGAGAAGTTAGGATAACCAATTCAGTTAATTACAGTTTCGACATAGCTGGACTTGATTTCCTCCCTACCGATGTATATTACTTTGTCATCTCGGCAATTGGTAAAATACGCTCCGGGGTAGGTAGCGCTAACTCGAGAGAAAAAACCTGGATTATGGACGCCGACAAAAGTGCCTCTTGGTTTTCTTTTTATGATGGAGCGTCATATAAAAGTTGGCAATCACTACCTACATTTCAAAATACAAAAATCGCTAATCTGCCCATTGACAAACCTGCAGTCGGTGAGTATTACAACATAAGATGGGTTGCTTTTGGAGACTAATTGCATAGGAGGAGAAGAAATAGTGAAAATCGGACGAAGAATCTACTACGAAATTGCAACAGGTAACACCCTCGTCGATACCGGCGAACGGCAAGGCTCCGTCATCCCGACAAGCGTCGAACAAGAAGTTCAATCCTACCACGCGCTGCACTCACGGGTCCGCGACACTTACAACTATATCGAACTCGAATTCGGTGAGTACGCCCAAGACTTCGCAGAATGCGACGGCTACCGCGTCAACCCGGAAACCCGCACACTGGAATTCAGTTATCCGGACGCAAATGTACCCGACGCGCCCCCCGTCTATCAAAAACCATTGAGCGAGGAAGTCGAAGAGTTAAAAGTTGCCCAAGCAACAACCGACTCCACGGTCTTAGAATTGATGGAAACTATCCTACTGGGAGGAATGTAAAATGGCAGTCATTCAAATGTTGGTTAGACAGTATGCAGTATGTGTGTATATCCACGGGACAAGAAAGTTCGAGACGGTGGTCGCAGATTATCACGAAGCGGCGAAGGAATATGCAGCCGAAAATTACACGTTGGAACAGATCGATCGGGCGCTTGTAAACGGCTATATCACGGAAGAGGAATACCAGCAGACCATCGCCTGTACGAAGAAAGAAGAAGCACCTGCAGAGTAAGGTGTATTTTTTATGCCTTAATGTCGCTGTTGGACGATAATGCGTACGTAAGCAAAAGAAGGACTTCCTCTGCCTTTGTCGAATAATGGAAGGTGGAGGGGAGGTGTAATGGATTATGACAGAAAGTAAAAATGATAATCTTCTAGGTATATTTGTTTCTATGTGTAACAAATTCGACGCCGTTTCCTTTGGCATCACTTTAAACGTGCAAGGTCAAATTATCGTTGGAGAAATAATTGGACGCACAGAATACCTGAAAGAATTGTCAGAGTCCTTTAGAAGTGCAAATAACGGACAATCAGATTTAGGAAAAACTATCGGCGATTCATTTGAATATGCTTTGGAAGGATTACAAAAAGAAAAGTCTGAAGAGGACCAAGAAGAACCAGAACCAAATTTCATTCATCTAAAGAATGTACAATTTCATCCTCTCAATATGAGTGCTCCAGTATGGAGAGGAAAGTTGTCATCTGTAGATGGGTTTATTCTTGGAAAGTTAGAATCGAATTGAACGTCCTCCGGGGCGTTCTTTTTAGTTCCACAGAAAAAGAGGTGATCCCATGCTCCCCATCCGAATCATGACGGACGATTTCCGTCCGCTCGGTGAAATCAAGAAATACAGCTCCCTGCAGCTGACCCGCTCCTGGCATGGCATCGGATCGATCGAGTTACGCATCAACCGATACCTGCCGAATGTCGACAAGCTTATCCGGAATCGAATCATTTTTCCACACAACCGACTGGATCAGGGCTTTGTCATCCGTCACAAAGAAATCGAATTAGATGAAAACGGGAAGGCGACAGAAAACTGGATCATTCGTGCTCCATCGCTCAAGTCCTGGCTCGCCCAACGCATTACCTACCCGCCGGCACACACAGCCTACGACAACAAGCAGGCTGACGCGGAGACGGTCATGCGGCATTACGTCACCAACAATGCCATCGCTCCTGTAGATGCCAGTCGAAAGATTCCTGATCTCGTCCTGGAAGAGAATCAGCTTCGTGGCGAAAGCGTCAACTGGCAATCCCGATACAAAAATTTATCTGAGGAGCTGACGGAGATCAGTACGCTGTCAGGTCTCGGTTGGAATGTGGAGATTGATCCGGTCGGCAAGCAGTTCGTCTTCCGTGTGGAGGAGGGCAAGAACAGGACAGCCGGCCAGGCGCTCATACCTCCTGCCATCTTCTCTCCGGAATTCGGAACGTTGCAAAGTCTGTCGTATGTTGAATCCGATCTGGACTATCAAAACGCGGCCATCGTCGCAGGTCAGGGTGAAGGCGTCGACCGTCGTATCGTCCATATTGGAGACAGCGCCGGCCTGGACCGGTACGAGCTGTTCGTCGATGCCCGGGACGTGGAAGAAGAGACGCAGCCGGAAGAAGGTGATTCGGTACCGCGGCCGCCGACTGAGATTGAAGCTGATCTGATCAACCGTGGCAATCAGAAGCTGGCCGAGCATCAGCAGGAAATCTACCTGGAAGGCCAGGCGCTGCCTGTCTCCCGTCTGGTGTACGGTAAGGACTACGACCTGGGCGACATGATAACCCTTCAAAACAAAGAATGGGGCGTCACGATGGATGCACGAATCACGGAGGTCAAGGAGATTTATGAACCGGGCAAGACGGGGATTGAGCTGACATTCGACAATAGCCGTCCGACGTTGATCTCGAAGATTAAGGAGGAGTTAGCCGGGGTGCGGAACGAGATTGTGAGGTGAGTGTGTAAAAAGTTGCGGGAAATAAGAAGGATATCCCTCGTTGGTGTCGAAATTTGACTGACAAGGGGGATTATAATGGATATTAGTAAGTGGTCTTATGTTTTATCTGTAATACCTGTAGCAGGGTTAGTGGTGAAAACTGCGGTTGATAATTGGGAGCTTACAGATTTAGAAAAGAAAATAATGAATAACTATAAAAAATTTCAAATATTCGCCACGAAAAATATTTTATTAGGTCTTGTATGCGGAATAATAGCAACTTTGCTAATTATTTTCTTTGGAAAAATTAATAAGACTTTTAGCTATGAAATTTTATTATTGGTAAACGTTGTGTTAGCCGTCATATTAGCAACTGGTTGTGATTGGGTTTTCAGGAAAATTGTTTACACCTTCACATTGAAGTTTGATTACTATATTGTGGATGAAAACGAAAATGAAATATATCGTGTTTTGAAGTTAAGCGGAAAGGACACATTACTAGTAGAGAAAGGAAAAACATCTGAATTCGTATCAAACGTTAAGGGGAAAAGGTACTTAAAGAAATTTAAGGAAAACAAGCAACTTAAGGATTTTTATAATGGTAAACTTGGAAAATGGCTTATCATAGTTTCGCTAACAATATTTATAGCAAGTGGTTGGGCAATTTTTAATACATCGAAGTTTTTGCAATTAATACTATATCTAATTTTCCTTTTAAGCCTTTTTTTCTTAACAGGTATTGTCTATGGCCTATTGGATTACAAATGTAATAAGGAAGAATTAGAAAGCTTATATGAAAAGAAAGAGATTAATCAAAAGGGGAGTGGCAACAATGAAGGGAGTTGAGGAAGGTGACGCGTTTGCAGGTGACAGGTCTTAAATCCGTCGGCGCATTGGTCGCCAGCTTCACCATGTTTATGCTCGATGTCATCAACGAGGCGCTCGTCGTCCTCGTTTTTTTAATGCTCATAGATATGATCACTGGGGTGCTGCGGTCGTTTCTGACCAAGAGCATTAACAGTACGATCGGTGCTGCAGGTATCGTGAAAAAGTTTGCATCCATCCTGCTGATTGGGATGGCCGGCGCCATCGAATACATGCTCATGTCGGTAGGACAGGACAGCAAGGGAATTTTAATCCTTGGGGTCACGTCTTTTTTTATTGTCAATGAAGGAATCAGCATCTTGGAAAACTGCGCACAACTTGGGCTGCCGATCCCGCCGATTTTATATAACGCACTTGAAAAACTTCACAAGGATCCGGACGGAAAAGAAAAGCGGTTGGCTCGCAATCCGGAAATGGACCGGATCGATAAAGTCGAGTTATTGAAGGAAAACGAGATTCTCCACACGGAATTGAAGAAGGAAAAGCAGAAAGGGGATAAGTGATCATGGCACAATTTATTAAACCGGCAGAAGGTAGACTCACTAGCTTCTACGGCCGTCGCAAACATCCAATCACCGGTAAGATGGCCGGCCATCACGGCATCGACATCGCAAAGGCCGGCACGGTACCTGTTCTGGCGACCGCAGATGGCACCGTCCGGTGGGCACGCTCCGACGGTTTAGGCGGCAGCTATGGCAATGTCGTCACCATCAAGCATGCCGGCGGCTGGGAAAGCCTGTACGCCCATCTGGCACGCTATACGGTCCGTGCCGGTCAAACCGTCAAGCAGGGGCAGATCATTGGCTATATGGGCAACACAGGCGGTTCAACAGGGCAACATCTGCACTTTGAGTTGCACAAGGGCGGCTGGAACGCGTCGTACAGCAACGAGGTCAACCCGCTCAGTTACTACCAGGACCCGGATGTCAAAGCGCTGCAAGAATCACTCAACACCGTCGGCATCCCGGTCGATGTGGATAGCTACTTCGGCCCCGCGACCGAAAGAGCCGTCCGTATCTTTCAGAGCCGCAAAGGCTTGGAAGTCGACGGATCAGCTGGTCCGGCTACTATGACTGCGCTGGACAAAACAGTGGCCGAGAAACAGGCGCAGACGGCCGCTAAACCGAAGCCGACGCCAGCACCAGCACCAGCACCCAAACCTACACCACCCGAAAAGGAGATGGACGAATTGGATCAACGACTTCCGTTAACCCAGCAAAAAGACATGGCAAATCTGCTCAGGTGCGCTCACCAGACCGGCGTGTTTGAGGTGGATCACTCCGACAAGGCATCCACAATGACGCGCAGACAGGCTTATGACTTGACGCTCAGTTATGTCGCGCGGAAAGCTGCCAAAGAGTTCGAAAAGTAATTGACTTATATTTCTGACAGGATATACTAGTTGTGTGGGATCCTCACCCACAGCTATCGTTTTCAGTTAGTAGCTTATGACGTCCCCGAGTGGGTCTGGCGAGACTTTAACATTCAGGGGATGAAAAGCCCTCCTATCCATTGCGGACGGGAGGGCTTTTTTTATTTGTTCCAGTGATGAATCACAAATGACGAAACCGTATCCTGCACCTTCTCCGCGCCGACCCGCACTTCATCCACGAGATACGAGAGCAGGGCCGCATAGGAGATCCGCTCGCTGTACGGGTTTTCTGCGTTGATGTACTTCAGCACCTTCTTCAGTTCTCGCATCCGCTCCTCGTCCACGTGACGCTCCAGGTATTGCCGCACGAAGTCGTTTACAAAGTCGACGTCCCGGATAGTCGCATCGATCAGCAGGGCCGTCGCTCGGGAAACGGAACAACCCATCACATACGCGATGCTTTCCATCTCTCTGTACATATGCTGCGTCACCCGTGTGGACAGTCGAAATGTTTTGCCGGTCGTGCCGCGGCGGCCGAGTGGTATACGATCCGGATCACCAAGATACAAAGTCCGCCCAATGCGGATGTCGCGCAGAAAATACTGTGACAGGTGATTCATCGGTTTCTGCCGTTTCGAGCCATCCAGCAGAATCGCTTCGATGACGTCTTTAATCGGCGTATCCGTGATAAAAGCCAGGCGATAGATGCAGTCGCGCAGTTCAAGGGCGACAGTCGGTTTGATATCCCGCTTCTTATCGCTCCTCTGCTTCCTCTCCCCCACCGGTTCTCCTCCTAAAATCACGATTTACCCTTAGTACAGTGACTTTGTGTACCAGGGATATCAGTATACGAGACCAGGGAAGGGGGTATGCTCACTTCTTCGGTTTCTTCTTTTTCTTCAGGGGAATGCCGTATTTGTTGGCGTTCTTGATGATAGCTGCTGCTGTTTCCTTCTTACTCATGCCGATCACTCCTTTTCGAGTAATCTGTCCCGGCCGGGAATATTTTATACCCGGCTGCAGTAGGATGTATTACCAACGCAATACACAGCAGCCGGCAGGGGCCGGAAATATTACCTGCGTAATACAGGGAGGGCTACATCATGAGTAAACTGATTTTAGGAATCGACGCGGGCAACCACAAAGCAAAGGTCGCTGGACCGTATGGGATGGATTCGTATCGTACGGCAATCTGTGATTGGTTCGAGCGTGATATTGTAGAGTCGCACGGCACAGATGACATGGAGTTTGAAATTGACGGGCGCAGAGGATTCGCCGGTTCGATCGCAGTTTACGAAGACGAGTTCGGAGGAACTGGAATGTACGGCGACACCAAGGCGCACGAGGATACCAAGATTCGAGTGCTGCTCGCCATTTACCGGTACGGGCAAAAGTATGGCATCGATATTTCAGAAGTTGCAGTCGTTACGGGGCAGCCGATCGTGTCCCACAAGCCAGAGGAAAAAGCAGCCATTCAGCAGATGCTCACAGGAACGCACAACTTGACCGTCAACGGCTATGAAACAGCTATCACCATCACTGATGTTGGCATTGCTGCAGAAGGGTCAGGGGCATTCTGGGCGGCTCCCGACAATGGGACAGTGCGTATCATCGACGTCGGTAGTGGTACAGTCAACGCGGCGACCATCATCGATAAGCGGTACATTAACAATGCTAGCGACACGTTCAACTTTGGAATGGAGACGGTCAGCAATAAAGACGACTTGGCCGCGGTCGCCCGGGGGATTGCTCGAAGCACGTCCCGCCTAAAATGGCACCGGAATGATAAGGTCCTGCTGTGTGGAGGGATAGCATCGGAGTTATATCCATTCATCCTGACTCATTACAGGGCAGCTGAACTGATGCAGCCGGTGCTGCAGGAGGGCAGTCACGTGACAGTCGCAGAGCCGGTCTTTGCGAACGCCATCGGTTTCTACAAGCTGGCCCGGAGCTTTGCATGAGTAAGGACCGGAAGATTAGGCCCGTCAGCTTTAGTTTGGTCAGCGAGTATGATGTGCGACTGTTGCAGTATTCACAAGATCCGGCGCGCGGCAATTTTAGCCAGTACGTCAAGCGACTGATTGATGCCGATATGTCCAAGGCGTCACAGCCGGCAGAGGTTGTTGCTGCCGCACCGGCCCGGCCGGCTCCGGTTATCCTGGAAGATGATCGCGATGCAATGAGTGGGTTCTTGTAAAGCAAAAAGCCGCCCGGTGTACGGACGGCTCGTGCCGATTTCGTGCCGATTCAGATTGAAAAATGTCGACACTGTTTTCAATTCAGATTTCATGAAACTGCGTAAGTACGCAATTCTTGAAACCATTTGACACTGTTTGAAATCGTTCGTTGATCAAGTTTGAAATGGAAGGTTCGATCGGATAAACACTGTAGCGCCAGTGGT
>DAMDKL010000007.1:155087-168751 GCA_032099885.1 Sporosarcina sp. | reverse complement strand
TCTAAGAAGGGAGGTTCTTCTGAATGAGCCGATTAAAAGACAAGTACAAAAGTGAAATTGTTCCTGCTCTCATGAGCAAGTTTGACTATACATCTGTCATGCAAGTACCTAAAGTTGAAAAGATCGTTATCAACATGGGTGTTGGTGATGCCGTTCAAAATACAAAGGCGCTTGACGCTGCTGTAGAAGATCTGACAATTATTTCAGGTCAAAAACCGGTTGTTACGAAAGCGAAGAAATCGATCGCTGGATTCCGTCTTCGTGAAGGAATGCCGATCGGAACGAAAGTAACATTGCGCGGTGAGCGTATGTATGAGTTCCTGGACAAGCTGATCGCTGTATCACTTCCACGTGTACGTGACTTCCGCGGCGTATCGAACAAATCGTTCGACGGACGCGGTAACTACACATTGGGTGTAAAAGAACAGCTCATCTTCCCGGAAATCGACTTCGATAAAGTGTCTAAAGTACGCGGAATGGATATCGTCATCGTTACGACTGCCAACTCGGATGAGGAAGCTCACGAGTTGCTCAAGCAGTGCGGCATGCCGTTCCAAAAGTAAACATAAGGGAGGCGAAAACGTGGCTAAAAAATCAATGATCGCAAAACAGAAACGTACGTCGAAGTTCAAAGTCCAAGAATATACACGTTGTGAACGCTGTGGCCGTCCGCACTCAGTATATCGGAAGTTTAAACTCTGCCGTATTTGTTTCCGCGAACTCGCATACAAAGGACAAATTCCTGGCGTTAAAAAAGCAAGCTGGTAAACCCCATTCTGGGAAGGAGGTTAATGTAATGACAATGAGTGATCCGATCGCAGATATGCTTACTCGCATCCGTAACGCGAACATGGTTCGCCACGAGAAGCTTGAAGTACCTGCTTCAAACCTTAAAAAAGAGATCGCAGAAATCCTCAAACGTGAAGGTTTCATCCGCGATGTAGAATATGTGGAAGACAGCAAACAAGGTATCATCCGCATTTTCCTTAAATACGGTAAAAACGAAGAGCGCGTCATCACTGGACTCAAGCGTATTTCCAAGCCTGGTCTTCGTGTATACGCAAAGTCGAACGAAGTGCCGCGTGTATTGAACGGATTGGGTATCGCCCTCGTTTCAACTTCTAACGGTGTCTTGACTGACAAAGAAGCGCGCGCTAAACAAGTAGGCGGAGAAGTCGTCGCTTACGTTTGGTAATCTGTAACAATAGAATGGAGGTGCACATAAATGTCACGTATTGGTAAACGTCCGATTGAGGTGCCTGAAAACGTAACAGTCACGATTGGTGATGATAACTTCGTTACTGTCAAAGGACCAAAAGGCGAACTTACAAATCACTTAAACAAAGATATGAAAATCGAGCAGGAAGGCAACGTGATCACATTGACACGTCCATCCGAATCGAAGGAACACCGTTCGATGCACGGTACGACACGTTCGCTTCTTGCGAACATGATCACTGGTGTATCTGCTGGTTTCGAGCGTTCGCTTGAACTGGTCGGTGTTGGATACCGTGCCCAAATGCAAGGCAAGAAACTTATCTTGAACGTCGGCTATTCACAGCCCGTTGAGTTCGAGCCTATCGATGGAATCGAAGTGGAAGTTCCAGCGAACACGAAAATCATCGTCCGCGGGATCAACAAAGAGCACGTTGGTGCGCTTGCTTCCAACATCCGCAAAGTACGTCCGCCAGAGCCGTACAAAGGCAAAGGGATTAAGTACGAAGGCGAAGTTGTACGCCGCAAAGAAGGTAAAACAGGTAAATAATGCCGCATAGGCATTCGGAAGGAGTGACCTCGAGTGATCACAAAACAGGATAAGAACGTTGTCCGTAAAAAACGGCATGCACGTGTTCGTACAAAGATCAACGGTACTGCAGAGCGTCCTCGCTTGAACGTATACCGTTCAAACAAGCACATCTACGCACAGCTGATCGACGATGTGAATGGTGTAACGATCGCCAGCGCTTCTACAATGGACAAAGAATTCTCAGCGGATTCTTCTTCCAACGCAGATGCTGCAAGCAAAGTCGGCGAACTGATCGCGAAAAAAGGGCTGGAGAAGAACCTCAAAGCTGTCGTATTCGACCGCGGAGGCTATCTTTACCACGGCCGCGTAAAAGCACTTGCTGACGCTGCACGCGAAAATGGACTTGAATTTTAATTAAGAAGGAGGGACATATTCCATGCGTCGTAATGAACAAAACAAAAGTGAATTCGAAGAGCGCGTCGTAACCATCAACCGCGTAGCTAAAGTCGTAAAAGGCGGACGTCGTTTCCGTTTTACCGCTCTAGTCGTCGTTGGTGACAAAAACGGCCGTGTTGGTTTCGGTACTGGGAAAGCACAAGAAGTTCCAGATGCGATCCGTAAAGCAATCGAAGATGCGAAGAAAAACCTTATCGAAGTACCAATGGTCAAAGGCACAACGCCTCACGAGATCATCGGACGCTTCGGAGCAGGCCAGATTCTCATCAAACCGGCTGCACCTGGTACAGGAGTAATCGCCGGCGGACCAGTCCGTGCGGTACTTGAACTTGCAGGAATCACGGATATCCTTTCAAAATCTCTTGGTTCTAACACACCGATCAACATGGTGCGTGCTACGATCGAAGGATTGACGAACTTGAAGCGTGCTGAAGATGTAGCTCAGCTGCGTGGTAAATCCGTAGAAGAACTGTTAGGTTAAGGGGGGAAACACAATGGCGAACAAACTTGAAATCACCCTTACAAAAAGCGTGATTGGCGCTAAGCCAGCACAACGTAAAACAGTAGAAGCTCTTGGACTTCGCAAACTGCACCAAACCGTTGAACACCAGGATAATGTCGCAATCCGCGGCATGATCAACAAAGTCAGCCATTTGGTAACTGTCAGCGAACAATAATCAGTTATTCTTGAATAAGGAGGTGCCGAAGATGAAATTACACGAATTGAAACCTGCAGAAGGCTCTCGTAAAAAGCGCAACCGCGTTGGTCGTGGTATGGCATCTGGTAATGGTAAAACATCAGGCAGAGGTCATAACGGTCAGAACTCTCGTTCAGGCGGCGGTGTGCGTCTTGGATTCGAAGGTGGACAGCTTCCACTCTTCCAGCGTTTGCCGAAACGCGGATTCACAAACATCAACCGTAAAGAGTATGCCATCGTTAATCTTGAAACGCTGAACCGTTTTGAGGAAGGCACAGAAGTAACACCGGAACTGTTAATCGAAACAGGAATCGTGAGCAATGAAAAATCTGGAATTAAGATTCTTGGCAATGGGACTCTTGAGAAGAAGATTACTGTCAGAGCTCATAAATTCTCTGCTTCTGCGAAAGAAGCGATTGAGAAAGCGGGCGGGCAAGTCGAGGTGGTATAATGTTTCAGACAATCTCAAACTTCATGCGAGTAAAAGAGATACGGTCTAAAATTATTTTCACACTGCTATTGCTCATCGTGTTCCGGGCCGGGACATTCATCACCGTTCCGAACGTGGACGCGACTGCGCTCCAGCAATCGAGTAACCAATTCATTGGGTTCCTGAACATCTTTGGCGGAGGAGCACTGTCCAAGTTCTCGATCTTCGCCATGGGGATCATGCCATACATCACAGCGTCGATCATCATGCAGCTTCTGCAGATGGACGTTGTGCCGAAGTTCGCCGAGTGGGCGAAACAAGGGGACGTCGGTCGGCGTAAACTTGCTCAATTCACTCGTTACTTCACAATGGTCCTTGCGTTCATCCAGGCGATTGCCATGTCGTTCGGATTCAACCAGATGTTCCAGGGGACACTCGTTGCAGATAACGGCATTTCGACGTATATCGTCATCGCCCTTGTCCTGACAGCGGGTACCGCTTTCCTTCTCTGGCTGGGTGAGCAGATCACGGCGAAAGGTGTCGGTAATGGGATTTCCATCATTATCTTCGCCGGTATCGTCGCTGCTATCCCGAACGCTGTCAACCAGCTGTATGTGTCACAGATCCAAGATGCAGGCGATGCACTGTTCATCCGCATTGCAACGATGGTTCTGCTGCTCATCGCAGTACTGGCGATCACGGTCGGTGTCATCTACTTCCAGGAAGCGCTTCGTAAAATTCCGATTCAATATGCAAAACGGGTGACGGGCCGTCAGCAGACCACTGCCGGACAGCAGACGCACCTTCCGCTGAAATTGAACGCTGCAGGGGTTATCCCGGTCATCTTTGCGGTCGCGTTCTTCACAACGCCGCAATTGCTTGGCACGTTCTTCACGGATAATAAGGTGATGGCGAAAGTTGCAGAAGTCCTGAACTATTCCCATCCGGTCGGTATGGCTCTGTATATCGGGCTTATCGTCGCATTCACGTATTTCTATGCATTCGTGCAAGTGAATCCGGAGAATGTGGCTGATAACCTGAAGAAACAGGGAGCATACATCCCGGGGATCCGTCCTGGACAGGCAACGCAGGACTACTTGACAAGCACACTTTATCGGCTGACGTTTGTCGGTTCGATTTTCCTTGCGAGTGTCGCAGTTCTGCCGATCATCATTATTAAAGTAGCAAACCTTCCTCAGTCCGCTCAGATCGGCGGTACGAGCTTGCTGATCGTTGTCGGGGTTGCCCTTGAGACGATGAAGCAGCTGGAATCGCAGCTTGTGAAGCGGCATTATCGAGGATTCATGAAATAACTTCGTGCGGAGAGTTTTCCGCCGGAGGGACAACGGAGGGCACGACGTATGAATATCGTATTAATGGGTCTGCCGGGTGCCGGTAAAGGAACTCAGGCAGATAAAATTGTCGAAAAGTACGGGATCCCTCATATTTCTACAGGCGATATGTTCCGTGCTGCCATTGAAGAAGGCACGGAACTTGGAGTCAAAGCCAAATCGTACATGGACCAGGGGGCGCTTGTTCCCGACGAAGTGACGATTGGTATTGTCAGTGAGCGACTTCGCAAACCTGACTGTGACAACGGTTTTCTTTTGGACGGTTTCCCCCGGACAGTCGCTCAAGCGGAAGCGCTTGACGGCATCATGGACGGGATGGCCCGGAAAATCGAACACGTACTCAACATCCAGGTAGACAAAGAACTCCTTGTTGCACGGTTGACAGGACGTCGGATCTGTAAAGTATGCGGTACGTCGTATCACCTCGAATTCAACCCGCCAAAGGTTGAAGGCGTTTGTGACAAAGACGGCGGCGAACTCTATCAGAGAGCTGATGACAATCCGGAGACCGTCACGAACCGTCTGGAAGTAAATATGAAGCAATCAGCACCTCTCCTTTCGTTCTACGATGGTAAAGGTGTGCTGACAAACATCAATGGTCAACAAGACATCGATGACGTATTTCACGACGTGGATGCTGTGTTAACCGCACACGTTCACTAAGTATCCTAAGCATGCAGACGTGAGGGCATCTCGTCCGGCAGCGTTCTGCTGTACGGAAAGATCATTTGATCAGAGTGGGCTGCAAAAGCAGTTGATGCTCAGCTGGAAATCGGGATCAGTCGGCAGTTGAACGCTCAATACTCCATACATGCATTTCCTTGCTTTTTCGAGTATAATGTGTTGTGGTGTGCGGATTCGCTTGTGTAAACCAGCGGTCCGGATGCCAGACTGTGGTCATGTGCGAACCGATTTGAAGTTCCAGTCACGATTTCGGGATCGGCTAATCGGCATGAATTGTGATTTGCGTCTTTTCGAACATCACTCGCGCATACCGGACATATGTTGAGGGAGCTTGCAAAGCGGCTGATGGCGCTTAAAGGTGCTGACCTTTATAGGATATAGAAGGGAGACTGAGCTGATGGCGAAAGATGACGTAATTGAGATTGAAGGTACTGTAGTCGATACGCTGCCGAATGCGATGTTCAAAGTGGAACTGGAAAACGGACATACTGTGCTTGCACATGTATCCGGTAAAATCCGTATGCACTTCATCCGTATTCTGCCAGGTGATAGAGTGACAATCGAATTGTCGCCTTATGATTTGACTCGCGGTCGTATCACATACCGTTTCAAATAACACTTTTGCAACTCCGGACTAATGAAGGAGGTTGGGTAAGATGAAAGTAAGACCATCTGTAAAACCGATCTGCGAAAAATGCAAAGTTATTCGCAGACGCGGCCGAGTCATGGTAATCTGTGAAAATCCGAAGCACAAACAACGTCAAGGATAATTTAAAGGAGGTGCGCAACTTATATGGCACGTATTGCTGGTGTAGACGTACCGCGCGATAAGCGCGTTGTAATTTCATTGACTTACATCTACGGAGTTGGAAAGACAACTGCACAAAAGGTTCTTGCAGCTGCTGGCGTATCAGAGGATACTCGCGTTCGCGACCTGACTGATGCAGAACTCGACAAAATCCGTGAACAACTTGATGCATTGAAAGTCGAAGGGGATCTTCGCCGTGAAACTTCACTCAACATCAAACGCCTGATGGAAATCGGAAGCTTCCGTGGAATCCGTCACCGTCGCGGACTGCCTGTACGCGGACAGAACACGAAGAACAACGCACGTACACGCAAAGGTCCTAAGCGGACAGTCGCTAACAAAAAGAAATAATAGGTAAAGGAGGGTTTTTCGAACATGGCACGTAAACAACAAACACGTAAACGTCGTGTAAAAAAGAATATTGAATCCGGTATTGCACATATCCGCTCGACGTTCAACAACACAATCGTAACGATTACGGACACTCACGGAAATGCACTTTCTTGGTCAAGCGCCGGAGCTCTTGGTTTCCGCGGATCCCGTAAATCGACTCCTTTTGCGGCTCAGATGGCTGCAGAAACTGCTGCAAAGGCTTCTATGGAACACGGTTTGAAGACATTGGAAGTAACAGTTAAAGGACCTGGTGCAGGACGTGAAGCGGCTATCCGTTCACTGCAGGCAGCTGGCCTTGAAGTAACTGCAATCCGTGACGTAACGCCTGTTCCGCACAACGGATGCCGTCCTCCAAAACGTCGTCGTGTGTAATAGTTTCTATTCCAATTGATTGAGAAACACAATTTTTGGTAAGAATGAATTGTGCGATTGCATTTTGCCGTCTATTAATCGATTTCAATACGGAACGGCCCACACAGACGTTTTGAAGGAGGGTACATGAATGATCGAGATTGAGAAACCGAAGATAGAAACCGTTATGGTCGCAGAAGATTCACGGTTCGGTAAGTTCGTCATTGAACCGCTGGAACGGGGATACGGGAATACCCTGGGTAATTCTTTACGCCGCGTCCTGTTGTCTTCTTTGCCTGGAGCAGCCGTAACATCGATTCAGATCGATGGTGTTCTTCATGAGTTCTCAACTGTTGAAGGCATTGTCGAGGATGTAGCCACTATTATTCTCAACGTGAAGCAACTTGCCCTTAAGATCTATTCAGACGATGAGAAAGTGATCGAAATAGATGTGAAAGGTGAAGGAGCGGTCACTGCTGCCGATATCACGCACGACAGTGATGTGGAAGTATTGAACCCGGATCTTCATATTGCTACACTTGGCAAAAATGGCCACCTTCGTATGCGGATGTACGCTGTGCGGGGCAGAGGCTATGTACCTTCTGACCAAAACAAACGTGACGACCTGGCGATCGGCGTTATTCCGATCGACTCGATCTACACACCGGTGTCCCGTGTCAACTTCCAAGTGGAGAACACACGTGTCGGACAAAGTACGAACTTCGATAAGCTGACATTGGATGTTTGGACAGACGGCAGTATCGGACCGAAAGAATCTGTTTCGCTTGGGGCGAAAATCCTTACGGAACATTTAAATATTTTTGTCGGCATGACAGACGAAGCACAGACTGCTGAAATCATGGTGGAAAAAGAAGAAGATCAAAAGGAAAAAGTTCTGGAAATGACGATTGAAGAACTTGACCTGTCTGTTCGTTCTTATAACTGCCTGAAACGTGCAGGAATCAATACCGTCATGGAACTTGCGAACAAGTCCGAAGACGAGATGATGAAAGTGCGCAATCTTGGCCGCAAATCACTCGAAGAAGTAAAGCTGAAGTTGGATGAGCTGAATCTCGGTTTACGCTCGGAAGATTGATGGCAGAATCAGATTGAAGGAGGGAATCTTCTATGGGTTACAGAAAACTTGGACGCACAAGTTCACAGCGTAAAGCGATGCTCCGGGACCTGGCGACAGACCTGATCATCCATGAACGCATCCAGACAACAGAAGCACGTGCGAAAGAGCTTCGTTCAGTTGTTGAAAAAATGATTACACTTGGTAAGCGGGGAGACTTGCACGCACGCCGTCAGGTTGCTGAATTCATCCGCCGGGAAGTCATTCTTGGGGAAGACGAAGAAGGCAAGGAAACAAAGACGTATGCGATCCAGAAATTGTTTGATGATGTAGCACCGCGTTATGCAGAACGCCAAGGCGGCTATACACGCATCATGAAAATGGGACCGCGCCGCGGCGACGGAGCACCTGTTGTTGTAATCGAACTCGTGTAACAAACTTGGGGGTGTGACTATACGACAGCCACACCCTCTTTCCACATACTGATTTATACGACAATATGAAAAGCTGAGTGTTACGATCGACAGGTTCACCTGATCGGTCTAGCTCTACGCATCTCATCCGCGATGTCGGCGTGAGCACCCGGCATCGAACCATTTTGCTGCGCATTCTTCGGATGAGATGCGCGCTTTTTTTATTTATCGAAAACCATTCTTGGAATTTTCGGTATCCACTACATAGTCTACAAAGAAAAGAGGCGGGCGGGCATGCGCGAAGTGTTATCCATGGATACGGTGTCATTTGCCTATGAAACGGACGATGAGGTCTTCGTCCAGGCGGTTACCGATGTGTCATTTACAATCCGGAAAGGCGAGTGGGTCTCGATTGTCGGACATAACGGTTCCGGTAAGTCGACGCTCGCTAAACTGATGATTGGCCTGCTGTTCCCGGCGGGCGGTACGGTCAATGTGTTTCTGGAGCCGCTGACCGAGGACAACCTGTGGGAGATCCGTTCTCAGCTCGGCGTCGTCTTTCAAAATCCGGATAACCAATTCGTCGGTGCCACTGTCCAAGATGACGTGGCGTTCGCGCTGGAGAATAACGGTGTGCCTTATGAGACAATGCAGATCCGTGTGAAAGAAGCGCTTGCCCAGGTCGGCATGTCGGCGTATGCACTGCACGAACCGCATCATTTGTCAGGGGGCCAGAAGCAGCGTGTAGCGATCGCCGGCGCGCTTGCGATGGATCCGGATATTCTGATTCTCGACGAGGCGACGTCCATGCTGGATCCCCAAGGACGCGGAGAAGTCATCGATCTGATCACGGAGCTGCGCAGGACGACTGGCCTGACGGTCATTTCCATTACGCATGACTTGGAGGAAGTGCTGCTGGCGGACCGGGTCTTGGTGATGAATCAAGGACGGCTTGTCGACAGCGGCACGCCGGAGTCGATCTTCGAACAGGGCAGCCGCCTGCAGGAACACGGGCTCGATCTGCCGTTTGCATTGCGGATGTCCGAACTGCTGCGGGAGGCGGGTCTGCCGCTTGTCGGTGATCATATGTCAGAAGAAGAGTTGGTGAACGAGCTATGGACATCGTATTTCAGCAAGTGAGCTTCGCCTATGCACCGGGAACCCCGTTTGAAAAGAAGGCATTATTCGATGTGAACGAAGTCATTCCGAGCGGTTCCTATTCAGCGGTGATCGGACATACCGGTTCCGGCAAATCGACGCTGCTGCTGCATTTGAACGGTCTGCTAAAGCCAACAGAAGGGATGGTTCGGGTCGGCGATACCCTCATCACCGCAGAGACGAAAGGGAAAGCGCTGCGCACGGTCCGGCGGAATGTCGGGATCGTGTTCCAGTTTCCGGAACACCAGCTATTTGAAGAAACGGTGCTGAAGGATATTATGTTCGGCCCGCTTAACTTCGGCATACCGGAGGAGGAAGCGAAAGCCCGTGCGCTCGAATTGATCGAGCTGCTCGGCCTGCCGCCGGACGTTGCAGACAAGTCGCCGTTCGAGTTATCCGGCGGCCAGATGCGCCGTGTGGCGATCGCCGGGGTGCTGGCGTTCAAACCGTCCGTCCTGATCCTCGACGAACCGACGGCGGGGCTCGATCCGCAAGGGCGCCGGGAGATCATGGAGCTGTTCGAACGGTTCCACAGGGAGGAAGGGCTGACGACGATCCTCGTCACCCACAGCATGGAGGACGCAGCGCGCTACGCGGATCATGTCATCGTCATGCATGAAGGCCGTGCGGTACTTGCGGGCTCTCCCGATGAAGTGCTGACAGACGGTGCGCAGCTCGAACAGTACCGTCTCGAACTGCCGCGCACCGTCCGCTTCCAACAGGACATCGAGCGGCTGATCGGCGGACCGCTCGGGAAACAGGCATTGACTGAAGAACAGCTGGCTGCCCTGATTGCAGCGCGGGCGCGAGAACGGGGTGACGGCCGATGATGGAAAAAATGATCTTCGGTCGTTATTTACCGGGGGATTCGTTCACCCATAGACTTGATCCGCGATCAAAATTGATCTTTATCTTCCTGTTCATCTTCGCGGTTTTCCTGGCGAATAACACGGTGACCTATGCAGTCCTTCTCGGCTTCACCCTATTTGTGATCATCATTTCTAAAATCCGATTTTCATTTTTACTGAGTGGCCTGAAGCCGATCCTCTTCCTCGTCGTCTTTACGCTGCTGATGCATCTGTTCCTGACGCGGGAAGGCGCCGTGCTGTTCCACTGGAAGTTCGTCACAATCTATGAAGAAGGTTTACGTCAAGGGATCTACATCTCGCTGCGTTTCTTCATCCTCGTCCTGATGACGACAGTGCTGACGCTGACGACCTCACCCATCTCGATCACTGACGGCGTGGAGACACTGCTGAATCCACTGAAACGGCTGAAGCTGCCTGTCCATGAGCTGGCGATGATGATGTCGATCGCCCTGCGTTTCATCCCCACCCTAATGGATGAGACGGATAAAATCTTGAAAGCACAGCTCGCGCGCGGCTCGGACATCAGCTCGGGCAGCGTGCAGCAGCGGGTCAAAGCGGTCATCCCGCTCCTCGTCCCGCTGTTCGTCAGCGCCTTCAAACGGGCGGAGGACTTGGCGGTCGCCATGGAAGTGAAAGGCTACCGCGGCGGGGAAGGGCGCACACGATTCCGTAAGCTGAACTGGCAGGCGGGGGACACCGCCGTCATGATCGTCTTCGGCGTGCTGTGCGCTGTGCTGCTGTACTTGAGAACGTAAGGAGGAAAGGCATGAACCGCATTAAAGCAACCGTGGCATACGACGGAACACATTTCGCAGGGTACCAGTCCCAGCCGAAGATGCGGACCGTCCAGTCGGATATTGATAAAGCCCTGCGTAAGCTCCACAAAGATGACTTGGTCTACAGCGTGGCGAGCGGGCGGACGGATGCCGGCGTCCACGCATACGGACAGGTGATCCACTTTGATACTCCGCTGTCGCTTACAGATGACAAGTGGGTGATGGCGCTGAATGTGCTGCTGCCGAAAGATATCCGGATCTTGGATGCGGCGCCGGTGAGCGAAGCATTCCACGCGCGCTATTCGGCAACAGGGAAAACGTATCAGTACCGCTGGACCCGCACGCCGATCCAAAGTCCGTTCGAGCGGAATTACGCCGTCCATCTCGGGAAATGGAATCCGGACATCGAACGGATGCGGGAAGGGGCGGTCCGGCTGCTCGGCACCCACGATTTTACAAGCTTCTGCTCATCGAAAACGGCGACGTCCTCCAAAGTGAGGACAATCCGAAAGCTGGAGCTCGCGGAGCACGGCGACCAGCTGATCATGACGATCGAAGGCGACGGCTTTTTGTACAATATGGTGCGTACGATTGCCGGTGTCCTGTATGCTGTCGGAATCGGCTGGGATGAGCCTCGTGATGTCACGGATATCCTGGAGGCGCGCGACCGGAAACGGGCCGGAAAAACCGCGCCCGCACACGGATTGTACCTGATGGAAGTGACATACGGAGAGTAAGCAACTTTTCCAGGTGTTTTAACTAAATTCGCTTGACTTTGATGGGGAATCCCGGTAAGATTATCAATGGTATTTCAATAACCCCACAAAAAAGCCCCGAAACTTTCTTTGTGTTTAAGGGATAGAGAAAACGGAACAGACTGAAACTCACTTTAGGAGGAACTGAAACTATGCGTACAACATTCATGGCAAAAGGCCACGAAGTAGAGCGGAAATGGCTCGTTGTCGACGCTGAAGGACAAACGCTTGGACGTCTGTCTTCAGAAGTCGCTTCACTGCTTCGCGGTAAACATAAACCGACATTCACACCACACGTTGACACTGGCGACCACGTCATCATCATCAACGCGGAGAAAATCCACTTGACTGGTAACAAACTGAAAGACAAGAAATACTACCGTCACTCTGGCTACACAGGCAGCATCAAGTCACGTACAGCACTTGAAATGCGCACAAACTACCCAGTGAAAATGCTTGAATTGGCGATCAAAGGCATGCTTCCAAAAGGACCGCTTGGCCGTCAGACAGCTAAGAAACTTCACGTATTCGCTGGATCTGAGCATACACATGCAGCACAAAAACCAGAAGCATACGAGCTTCGCGGGTAATTAAAGAGGAGGAAACACTTTTGGCACAAGTACAATATATCGGCACTGGCCGACGTAAAAGTTCAACAGCGCGTGTACGTTTAGTTCCTGGCGAAGGTAAAATCACCATTAACAAACGTGACGCAGAAGACTACGTACCATTCGAAACACTTCGCGAGATCATCAAGCAGCCGCTTGTTGCAACAGGCACACTCGGCAGCTATGATATCCACGTCAACGTAAGCGGCGGCGGATACACTGGCCAAGCTGGCGCAATCCGTCACGGCGTAGCTCGTGCATTGCTCACTGTAGACCCTGACTTCCGTCCAGCTCTTAAATCAGCTGGTCTCCTGACACGTGACCCACGTATGAAGGAACGTAAGAAATACGGTCTCAAAGGCGCACGTCGCGCACCACAGTTCTCGAAGCGTTAATATCTGCATCTTCAACCCCTTTCCGAGGTTCTCGGGAAGGGGTTTTTGGTTTGTCTATAAAAGAATATAGAAACAGAGTAAACGGTAAGCAGGAGGTGTCTTAACTGCCCGCGCAGCGAGGAAACGAGCAGCTGCGGGCACATAAGCGTGTCTTAACTGCCCATACAGGCAGGAGACGAGCCGTCGCGGTCAGATAAGCGTGTCTTAACTGCCCGCGCAGCCGGAAAACGAGCCGCTGCGGTCAGATAAGCGTGTCTTAACTGCCCGTGCAGCCGGAAAACGCGCGTCACCGGGCACATAAGCGCGTCTTAACTGCCCGTGCAGCCGGAAAACGAGCAGCACCGGGCACATAAGCGTGTCTTAACTGCCCGCGCAGCGAGGAAACGAGCCGCTGCGGTCAGATAAGCGTGTCTTAACTGCCCGCGCGACCGGGAAACGAGCCGTTGCGGTCAGATAAGCGTATCTTAACTGCCCGCGCAGCGAGGAAACGAGCAGCTGCGGGCACATAAGCGTGTCTTAACTGCCCGCGCAGCCGGGAAACGAGCAGCTGCGGTCAGATAAGCGTGTCTTAACTGCCCGCGCAGCCGGAAAACGAGCAGCTGCGGGCACATAAGCGTGTCTTAACTGCCCCCGCAGCCGGGAAACGAGCCGCTGCGGTCAGATAAGCGTGTCTTAACTGCCCGCGCAGCCGGAAAA
>DAMDKL010000007.1:0-154987 GCA_032099885.1 Sporosarcina sp. | reverse complement strand
AGCAGCTGCGGGCACATAAGCGTGTCTTAACTGCCCCCGCAGCCGGGAAACGAGCAGCTACGGGCACATAAGCGTGTCTTAACTGCCCGCGCAGCGAGGAAACGAGCAGCTACGGGCACATAAGCGTATCTTAACTGCCCGTGCAGCCGGAAGACGTCGTCGAATGGTCACATAAGCACGTCTATCTCGGCCTTGCGACTAAAAGTCGTCCACCATTGTTTAAAGAAACGCACTGCATGTCGTATATGCGCTGTTGCAAACAGAAAAAGCATCCTCTGGTTGTGAATCCAGCAGATGCTCAATCAGTCACATGTTTTTCGCTTTTAACACATAATGGCGATATTTCCGGCTGCCGGCGGGAGTATAGCTTTGCAGCAGGGCGCGGCGTATCGTTTTAGGAGAGTCTATAATGCCGCACCATTCTTGCACCACAGCTGTGGTAATCTGTTTTTCGGGGAAGAGCAAGCCGAGCTCCCCGACACTGCGAAGGATGCTCTTTTCGACAAGCTCGGTCATTCCGCAAGTGTCACAGCAGACAGCTTGTATTGATCGTCTCACCATGAAAGTGCAGCAACCGCTGCAAAGAATCCCTTTTTGCAATAGATTATAGTCATACTTCGGCAGTCGGCCGCGCCCGGAATCTGGAAGATGCCGGCTAATCAGTTGGGCAGCGAGTTCTTTGTGACGTCCGTCCAATATGGAAGGGGTTTGTTCCACGCGTGCTATGAATCGCGGCAGTTGGGTCGGCAGAAGTATCGGTGCCTCGACTGGCGCCTGAAAAAGAGTGAATTGGTCATTCACAAATGTGAGATAGCCTTTCACCGGAATCTGGACGTCTATCGATTCCAGCAGCGAGCTCAGCAATGTCAGACTGCGGTTCAACTGATGCAAAGGATTGAGGATTTTCTGTCCGCTTGCCTGCAGGCGAAACGCATCGGCTTCATATACGTAGTCTCCTTCATAATTCTTCACTTCGAACAGCAAGATTCCTTTCTCTGTAATTATCAGCATATCGAGTTGAAACACTGAATGCTGGTACTCCAAACACAAATCATGCAACAGCAGGATATCATTTTGGATAGTCTGCACTTGTTCGTCAAACTTCCGCTCACCCTCTATCCCTTTTTTTAAGTTGAAGAAGCGTCTTTTGTCCGCTTCAGACAATGTCATTCTTCTATCCAGCGTCCTTAAAAGGCATAATTCTGTGCTGTCCTGTCGATGTTTGTATATTTTTCTAATATCCTTCCACTCCATTTCACCGTTAATTTCTATATTGGGAAACAGAGGCACTCTCCGAATATTTCCGTCGAGTTGGGGAAAGCCTCGTCAATTGAGGTATTCTCTATCTCTCTCGGAAACCCTCTATCCCGCACTCACCCTTCTGTATGCCCATCTGTATTTGCTGCGGAGACTGTCATTAGGAAAGGAAGGAAGTTAATACATGAGTCCTTTCATTTGGTCCCCTTCCGGTTTACTTCATTTCGTTTCCGCTTGCCGTACTTCACCTGGGTTCCCTGATTTATAAGCCATTGATCTGAGCGGCCGACATAACTTACCCGGCAATGGCACACACTCACTTGCACTCATTTATGTATATTCACAGCCTGGACAGTCTTATGGTACATTGCACTATACGAAAGAAGAGGATGATCACTGACAGTAAAATGAACTCGTAAGTACTCTGCTCGGAGCAAGCGTTGAGAAGTCCGATTCAGTCCTGATATCATTTGCAGACTTGACAGTGCGGCAGAGGCTCTAAGAATGCGGATTGGAAGAGACGACACGTGATTTCTGTTATACTAAGAAACCATAAAGACGAGTGCAGGCCGCACCCGTGCGGCTGCAGAACCGGATTGTTTGGAGGGAACGCTGTGAATCTGATTCGCCACTGGCTGTTGGGCTATGGGATGAGCGTAGTGATGGCGAATGCATTATCCTACATAATTCTCGTCGCGGGGATTGCGCTCTTCTGCCTGATTGCCAACTTGATTACGAAAAAAGTGCTGATCCGACTGATAACGCATTTTCTGAAGAGGCACCGCTTCAAGTGGGATGAATACTTGCTGAAACGGAATGTGTTCCGCGTGCTGTCCCACTTTGTGCCGGCGCTGATCATCTACTCATCGGCCTCGGCGTTTCCGGCGTATCAGCATGCGATCGAGACGGCCGCGCTGACGTATTTGGTCGTCGTGCTGCTCGTTGCGATCAGCCGGATGCTGAGTGTGCTGAATGATATTTATCAGACGTATGACATTTCGAAAACGAAGCCGATCAAAGGCTACATCCAGGTGATCAAGCTGGTTGTCATCATTGTCGGCGTCATCATCGTCATTGCGAGATGGGTGGGCGAGAGCCCCGCCATCCTGCTGAGCGGGATCGGTGCGCTGTCGGCAGTCTTCCTGCTCGTGTTCAAAGACTCGCTGCTCGGCCTGGTCGCCGGAATCCAGCTGTCGGCGAACGACATGGTGCGGGTCGGTGACTGGATCGAGATGCCGAATTACGAGGCGGACGGGGAAGTGATCGACATTTCGCTGAATACGGTGATGGTGCAGAACTTCGACCGCACCGTGACGATGATCCCGAGTTATGCACTGATCTCCAGCTCGTTCAAAAACTGGCGGGGCATGCAGGAGTCCGGCGGCCGGCGGCTCATGCGTTCGCTGACCATCGACATGACGAGTATCCAATTTTGCACACCGGAAATGATTGAGCGGTTCAAACAGATCGATCTTTTGGCAGCTTACATCAGCAGCCGGGAGAAAGAGATTGCTGCCTACAATGATGCACACGGCATCGTCGAAGGACAGGGGCTCAACGGACGGGCACTGACGAATATCGGCGTATTCCGCATGTACATTCTCCAATACTTGAAGAATCATCCGCAGATCGACCAGGATGCGGCACTCATCGCCCGTCAGCTCGCTTCGGACAAGGACGGGCTTCCGATACAGATCTATGCGTTTGCGAAAACGACGCAGTTCGCTGTCTACGAAACCATCCAAGCTGATATTTTCGATCATCTATTTGCTGTCGTCGAAGACTTCGGATTGCGCATCTTCCAGAGTCCGGCCGGCAATGACGTGAGATGGCTGAAGAGCAGCGCGTTGAAACAGAAAGAATAAAGGAGGAGTTTCAAGGGAATGGATTTATTTGACTGGCACACGCTATTCGATTTCAATAAAACAATCGACCTGGGGAATTTGGTGAAGCTGGTCGCCCGCCTCATTCTTCTGATTGTGGTGTTCTCGATCATCCTGCCGCTAGGGAAAAAGATGATCAGCACGGCCATCCATAAGACGTCGCTGTCGAAACGGACGAAGCCAAGCCGGGCGAAGACGCTGGACAGGCTGCTGCTTAATATTTACTCGTACGTAATCATCTTCCTCTTCATCGCATCGGTCCTGTCGCTGTTCCACATCAACATCGGACCGCTCATTGCAGGAGCCGGCGTGGTCGGCTTGGCGATCGGATTCGGCGCGCAAGGACTCGTGAGTGATGTCGTTACGGGGTTTTTCATCCTACTGGAGCAGCAGATGGAAGTCGATGACTATGTGACGGTTTCCGGCATCGACGGGGTCGTTGAGGAAATCGGGCTGCGCACGACCAAGGTACGCGGGTTCGACGGTACGCTGTACTATTTGCCGAACCGGGTGATTCAGAGCGTTGCAAATCATACGAGAGGCAACATGCGGGCGCTCATTGACGTGACGGTGAACTATGAGACAGACATCGACCAGGCGATCGGTATCCTGAAGCAAGTATGCAGCGGGTTCCAGCAGGACAGCCGTTTCAAAGACGGACCTAACCCGATCGGTGTCCAGTCTTTCGACGGATCCAGTGTCGTCCTGCGGGTCATCGGACAAGTGGAGAACGGCCTGCAGTGGGAGTGTGAGCGGGATCTCCGGAAAGCCGTCATGGAAGCCTTCGACCAGTCAGGTATCAAACCTTCCTGAGTGACGGAAACGTGGCTGCAGACAAGCTCATGCATGGACGGATTGCTCTGCAGATGTGTATGATACGTGTAGCGAAAGTACAGGAGGCGTTCAGCAGATGAAGGAAATTACCGCAAGTGAGCTTGAGAAGAAACTGGAAGAGGGCGAGCATGTCAACATGATCGATGTTCGCGAAGCAGATGAAATCGCGACGGGAAAAATCATCGGTGCCGTCCATATCCCGCTCGGCGAGATCCCGGCACGGCTTGACGAACTCGACAAATCGAGGCCGTATACGCTGATCTGCCGTTCCGGAGGCCGCAGCGGGCGTGCTGCGGAATACCTCGAGTCGGAAGGCTTCGATATCACCAACATGACGGGCGGCATGCTGAGCTGGCAGGGCCCGATCGAGTAATGAATTCTTAACAGGCGTTCCCTTTCACAGGGGACGCCTTTTCCATGCCGTCATAATGGGGACGTCCCTTGCGTATAGTGGGTGAAAAAGGCGGTGTCCTATGAAACGTGCTGGAATCATTTGCTTATTGTTAGTCTGTTCGCTTGGAGTAGTCTGGATGGGTGTCGGCGCCTCCGACCGGGCGTTCTTCATGCCTGCAGAGCTTGCGGGAGTGAAGGTGATGGTCGATGCGGGACATGGCGGCGAAGACGGGGGAGCGTCCACCGAGGAACTGATCGAAAGTGATATTACGCTGTCCATTTCGCAGGAAGTCGAGAAGCGGCTGAAGCAGAAAGGTGCCACTGTCATCATGACGCGGACGAAGCCGGGGGATGCGATTGCGGAACACGCACCCGATCAGGAATTCAAGTCAATGCGAGATCGAAAGTTCGAGGACTTGAAGATGCGCGTGAAACTCGCAGAAACGGAAGAGCCGGATATCGCTGTCAGTATCCATGTCAACGCAATTCCTCAGACCCAGTGGCGGGGTGCACAAGTCTTTTATCATCCGGAAGGACATGAAGGCGGGGAGGCGCTCGCCAAGTCCATCCAGAGTGCATTCAAGGACGGCTTAAAGAACACCGACCGGGAAGCGATGAAGATCAAAGGTGTCTACTTGCTGAAAAACATCCAGGTGCCGTCGGTCATCGTTGAGACGGGATTCATCTCCAATCCGGAAGAACATAAGCTGCTGGCGGATCCGGCGTACCGGAAAAAGGTCGCCGATGCGATTGTGGAGGGGATTGTCCGGCACCAGCAGCTGCAGGTGAACTAAGGAGCGAAACGACTTACGAAGGCATCTGACTGTGCTATACTTGGGGGTGGATGTACTAAACCTCTAAGGAGTGTTTCGTTATGATGAAGGAAGAAAACATGCGTGAAGTAGTTGGCAAACTGAGCGATCCTTTTTTACATAAACCGCTGAAGGAAACAGGGGGCGTCGTCAGTGTTTCCCTGAAGCCTGAGAAAAAACATGTGAGTGTAAAATTGGCGATTGCGAAGATCAACACCGCTGAACAGATGGCTCTGCAGTCAAAAGTCGTCGAAGTACTGAAAGCGGCAGGGGCTGAATCGGTCGGGATCCGGTTCGAGGAACTGCCGCAGGAGACGCTTGAACAGTTCCGGGGCACCGCGACGGCTGCGGAAGCGCAGGATCTGCTGTCACCGCTGAATGATGTGACGTTCATCTCCATCGCTTCCGGTAAAGGCGGCGTCGGGAAATCGACCGTCTCGGTCAACTTGGCGGTGGCGCTTGCACGGCTCGGCAAGAAAGTCGGCCTGATCGATGCGGATATCTACGGTTTCAGCGTCCCGGATATGATGGGGGTGACCGAATCCCCAGTCATCCGCGGCGACCGGATCATCCCGGTCGACCGGAAAGGCGTGAAGATGATCTCCATGGGATTCTTCGTGGAAGACAACGCACCTGTCGTCTGGCGCGGGCCGATGCTCGGGAAAGTGCTCGATCAGTTCTTCCGTGACGTGGAGTGGGGCGATCTGGACTACATGATCCTCGACTTGCCGCCGGGCACCGGTGATGTCGCTCTTGATATCCATCAGATGATTCCGGCTTCGAAAGAGATTGTTGTCACGACGCCGCATCCGACCGCTGCCTTTGTTGCAGCCCGGGCGGGAGCGATGGCGCTGCAGACCGATCATGCGCTGCTCGGCGTGATCGAAAACATGTCTTGGTTCGAGTCGAAAGTGACGGGGGAAAAGGAATACGTATTCGGCACCGGCGGCGGCAAGCGGCTGGCGGAAGAACTGCGCACCGAACTGCTCGGGCAGATCCCGCTCGGTCAGCCTGACTGGGATGAAGCGGATTTCGCACCTTCTGTCTATGCGGAGGATCATCCGATCGGTCAGACCTACTTGGAGATAGCCGGAAAAGTGATCGACGAGACGAATAACTAACAAAAAGCGGAGGCGGGAATCATCCCCCTCCGCTTTCTCCTTGTCCTTCTTTCTTCTTGTCCTTTTCCTTATCGTCCTTGCCGACAGGTTTCACTTCTCCGGCCTGGAGGATCAGTTCCTGCCACTTCGCCTGAAGCAGCGGACTGCTGATCGTCTCTTCAATCGCTTTTTGGAACTCTTTTTTCAGGGAGCCGGAGTGCAGGATGTTCTCGAGCTGTTTCTGCATGTCAGGGGTTCCGAAGAACTCTTCCATCTCTTTCTGGAAGGAAGCGTCGTTCATGAGCGATTTCATGATCTCCTGCTGCTGGTCTTTCATGCTTTTGGCGATCGTCTTTTGGAATTTCGGGTCGTTGAATGTGTCCTTCCAGAACTGTTCTCCTTCTTTCGAAAGCAGTGTGGACTCGATGGCAGTTGTTATTTCAGGCTGTTCAAGCACCAGCTGTTTTCTGAATTCCTCTTCTGACAGCAGCTGGCGGATCGCTTTTTTCCCTTCTTCGGTCTGGATGGCATCCGTCATCATTTTTTTCGTATCGTCATATGAGGGGGAGGTGCTCGCCGGGTTCGTGCATGCTGACAGGAAGAGCAGGGACAGGATTAGAGGCGGCGCAAACTTTTTCATGGTTTCAGTATCCCTCCGCAGGCTTTTCGATTATTGTTCACATCTTTCGGGGGATTATGCAAAGAAGGTCTCATGACATGGATTTTTCCGTACATCGCTGTTACACTGGTAGCAGTAAGAAAAACGGAGGAACGCTGTTGTGACTATACGAAATTGGATGAAATTCTTTATACGTGCTTTGCTGCTCGGCGGCGGTATTACAGGGCTCGTCGGGCTCATCGTCCGCTGGGAGTTCTTTTACTCCTACTTGTCATCAGGTGAAATCTTTCAATTCATCGGGGCCCTGCTGTGGATGATTTTTTTAGGCTTCACGATGAGTGTGATCGCACAAATGGGGTTCTTCGCGTATCTGACTGTCCACCAATTCGGCGTGAACTTGTTCAGGACGCTGACGCTGTGGAACTGGGTGCAGCTGCTGCTGATCGTTGTCGTTCTTTTCGACCTGGTCTTCTTCCGCTTCCGCCTCACTTCAGATGATACTGGACGGACTGTTCTATACATGGTGCTGCTCGCCGTCCTGGTGGGGACCGCTGCTGTCACTGCCTGGTTCAAGGCGCAATGGACGAAGAAACACATTCTGATCTCCGCCCTGTTCTTCATGATTGTCATTACGACACTTGAATGGCTGCCGGCACTGATGGTCCGCAAGGGCGAAGTCGATACGTGGGTGACGATCATGCTGTTCCCGCTCATTGCTGTAAACGCCTATCAACTTCTGGCGCTGCCAAAGTACAACCGTAAATCAGACGAGGACAAAGCAAGACTCGACGCTCGGAAAGCGGAGCGGAGAAAACAGAAAACTGTAAACGCAAAATGAGAAAGAGCGCACAAGCCAAATACCGGCTGTGCGCTTTTCTCATTCGGGGATTTTTCTCGTTTTGACGGTTGTAGCGAATAAGACGTCTTCAACGGATTGAAAAGTCCGGCTTGCCAGCAGTTCGTCCAATTGCTTTACCGATACGTGCTGGCTGTCATCGAGCGGGACGGCCACAATTTCCCCTTTCTGCTGTGCAGGGAGCTTGCCTCCTTTCCAGCGGACTGTGGAACCGAGAGCATTGACTTCTTCTTTCCATAAGGAACTTCGGAGCGGGTCGGGGAAGTACTCGTCCTTTGTTCGGAACCAGAGCGGTTTCTTATCAAACAGTGAAACGAATTCCTCAATCTGCCGGCCGAGAAGCAACGGGTCTTCTTCATAGGAGGCACCGTTCTCCCCAAGGAGAGCGACAGGGATGTTTTTCTTTGCGATAAGCCGGGCCGATTCCGGGAAACGCTTTGCCCATGACGGATCGATCAGCAGCAGCGGATAAGGGGCCTCCAGACGGGCGAGCCATTCTTCGATGGGTTCATCCCCGAACGACAGGTCAATGGTCAGAGCGGATCCTTGGGTGCCTCTTGTGATGACGTCCGGTTCCTTCACGATATGGAACACCTGAAGGATCTTCGGTGCAGAAATGGTGGCGGGCAATAGAGCGAACAGCAGCGCACAAAGCGCAAGGGTGAATATGGCTTTCTTCAGCACGGCGGGCCCCTTTCATCAAGAGATACTACTGTACTTTATGAGAAGTTCTTGACCATTATGCGGGGCCGTGCTATTATGTAAAAGTCCTCAGCCGGACAGCAGAACTGTAAATATGTACTTGCTTTCCATGAAGGGTATGTTATAATTTCTCTTGTCGTTGAAAACTATATATTATTTTTCCGCAGTAGCTCAGTGGTAGAGCAATCGGCTGTTAACCGATCGGTCGTAGGTTCGAGTCCTACCTGCGGAGCCATTTCCATGTCCTTGCTTCCATAGCTCAGCAGGTAGAGTGCTTCCATGGTAAGGAAGAGGTCACCGGTTCGAATCCGGTTGGAAGCTCCAGTTTTCGAACAGCAGCACAATATACAGAGTAATGGCCCCTTGGTCAAGCGGTTAAGACACCGCCCTTTCACGGCGGTAACACGGGTTCGAATCCCGTAGGGGTCACCATGTTTGTTTCAGTTACATACATGATAAGTGTTGTTGCCATGCACACTTATCTGATTTTCCTTGGTGGGGTAGCGAAGTGGCTAAACGCGGCGGACTGTAAATCCGCTCCCTCCGGGTTCGGCGGTTCGAATCCGTCCCCCACCACCATTTCAATTGAATACAATTCGTGAAACCGGGTATACTGTCAGGGAACCCAACCGGCACAGAGATGAGCCGATTTTTTTCTTTATTGGGGTATAGCCAAGCGGTAAGGCAACGGACTTTGACTCCGTCATTCGTTGGTTCGAATCCAGCTACCCCAGCTATCCGTATAAACCTTTCCACTATATGTGGGAAGGTTTTTTCTTATTGTGAACCCTTAGGCTGAATAAATATTCTAAAAAGTGCGCGGTTGAGCCATTTGTCTGAAGCGGCTACAATAATAACGACAGACAAAGAAAACAACTTCAGGGGGAACAAAAAATGAACGATCAAATGAACATTTCATTACTGGGTGTACCGCTTGACTACGGCCAAAGCCGCAGAGGTGTTGACATGGGACCAAGTGCAATCCGGTATGCGGGGGCAAAAGAACGTCTAGAAGCGATCGGACATCAAGTAACGGATACGGGTGATGTCAACATACCGGCAGGCGAGCGCGTCGGACAGGAGACAAGCGGTCTGAAGAACTTGGAGGAAGTGACAGCGGCATGCACAGAACTTGCTGAGCGTGTGTCTGCAATCGTGGAATCCGACCGGTTCCCGCTAGTGTTCGGAGGGGACCACAGCATGGCGATCGGCACGCTTGCCGGACTTGCCGACCATTACAGCAATCTCGGTGTCATCTGGTATGATGCCCATGCGGATATCAACACAGGGGACACATCGCCATCCGGCAATATCCATGGCATGCCGCTTGCTGCAAGCCTCGGAATCGGCCACGAGCGTCTCGTCAACCTTTACAAAGATGGACAGAAGATCAAGCCTGAAAACGTCGTCATCATTGGCGCCCGGTCTGTGGATCCGGGTGAGCGGGAAATGATTAAGGAATTGGGCATCCGCGTGTTCACGATGCACGAAATCGACCGTGACGGCATGACTGCAGTTATGAACGAAGCGATCAGCTATTTGAAGTCACGCAATATCGACGGGCTCCACCTTTCACTCGACCTGGACGGCCTTGATCCGCTGTACACACCGGGTGTCGGAACGCCTGTGCCGGGCGGAATCAGCTACCGGGAGAGTCATCTGGCGATGGAGATGCTGCAGGATACTGGACTCCTGACGTCCGCTGAATTCGTGGAAGTCAACCCGATCCTCGATGATAAAAATGCCACCGCGGATGTAGCGGTCGGCCTGATCGGTTCGCTGTTCGGCGAAAAACTGCTGTAAACTGCTGCATGACAACTGAATTTCCGGCTGCCCCTATGCATTACGACCATGATGCATAGGGGCAGCTTTTTTGTGTGTTTCCAAGCTTTAGAAAAAACAGAGTAAACGTTCCGGAAATTTGGTAAAATAAAATGTGGAAAGAATGAAACCTGTAGATCCCTTCATCCGTAGAGGAAGGGACAGCCGCAGTGGAAGCGGAGGATGAGAGTCGTTGGATGAATTGATCAATAAACGGATAAACGAAGTTCTGCAAGGAAACCAGGACGCCTTTGAAGAGATTGTACTCCTGTTTCAGAATCGCTTGTACCATGTCTGCTATCGGATGCTCAGCAGCCGCGAAGAAGCGCAGGACATTGCCCAGGAAGCATTTGTCCGTGCGTATTCCAACCTGCATACGTTCGATCAGAAACGGAAGTTTTCTACGTGGATCTTCCGGATTGCGACGAATCTCTGTATCGACAGGATCCGGAAGAAGAAACCGGATTACTCGCTCGATGCGCAGGTTCCGGGGACAGAAGGGCTCGATATGTATTCCCAAATTGCCGCAGCGGATGAGCTGCCGGAAGACGAAGTGGAACGGATGGAGACTCAAGAACGGGTCCAGTACGAAATCGGCCGCCTGCCGGAGAAATACCGGTCGGTCATCACGCTCCGTTACATGGAGGAACTGCCGCTGCAAGAGATTGCGGATATCTTGGGTCTGCCGCTTGGCACTGTTAAAACGAGAGTGCATCGAGGGCGGGATGCTTTACGAAAACAGATAGGTACAATGTAGGAGGGATTAGGATGACTAAGTGTCCAATTGAAGTTGTCCAGTATATGCACGAGTACCTGGATGGGGAGATTGCGCCAGAACACGAGCGTGAGTTGCAGGATCATCTGGAAAGATGTGAGGATTGCAAACAGCTCTTTGACGAACTGAATGGCACTGTCACCTTCCTGGATCTTGCAGAACCAGTGGAAGCGCCGGAAGGATTCACTGCCGGTGTCATGGCGGCCCTGCCGCAAACCGGACGCAGGAAGAATGCAGGGGCGAAACGCTGGCTGCGGCAGCACCCAATGCTGTCGGCCGCTGCGCTGTTCCTCATTCTAATGAGTGCCGCCCTCTTCTCCAGTTATAATACAAACGAACAATTCTCCGTCACGATGCAGCCGAACCTCGTTATTGAAGGGGATACGGTCGTCGTGCCGGCGGGTGAAGTTGTCAAAGGTGACCTGGTCGTCAAGAACGGGGATTTGCGGATTGAAGGCGAAGTCGACGGCAACGTAACGGTGATTCGCGGAGAGAAATACATGGCGTCCACCGCTGTCGTCACAGGCAGTATCGAAGAGATTGATGAAGTATTCGACTGGCTCTGGTACAAGATCAAGACCGCCTTCAATGGCCTGAAACCGGAGAAGACAGAGCAACCTATAGAGGAGTGAGACGGGCCGAGCCCGTCTCTTTTCATATCCGCAACTTCCCGCTGCGCACACCGTCTGAATACTGTACGGCCAGTGCTGTATGGTATACTGAAAGTACACTGGAAATTTGTCTGTAAAGGTAGGGGAAGCGCATGCCGGATTGGGGAATGATCACGAATATGAACGCGGTGGAAGTATTGAAATCCATTTTGGATGTGCTTCTCGTCTGGTTTGTGGTCTACAAGCTCATAACGATTATTAAAGGGACGAAAGCAGTCCAGCTGCTAAAAGGGATCTTCGTGATTCTGATTGTCCGGATTCTGACAGATCTGCTCGATCTGAATACGCTCAAATGGATGGTCGAGCAGGTGCTC
Organism: Sporosarcina sp.; assembly: GCA_032099885.1. Lineage (GTDB taxonomy): Bacteria > Bacillota > Bacilli > Bacillales_A > Planococcaceae > Sporosarcina. The sequence continues at coordinate 142,950 of DAMDKL010000007.1, read as the reverse complement.
ACATGGGGTTTCCTCGCCATCATCATCATCTTCCAGCCGGAACTCCGCCGTGCATTGGAACAGCTTGGCCGAGGCCGTCTGTTCGCCCGGACGCAGATGCAGGAAGAGGAAGAGCGTGATCGTCTGATCGGAGCGTTCACAAAGTCGGTCAGCTATATGGCGAAACGGCGGATCGGTGCCCTCATCACCGTTGAGAAAGAGACGGGGCTCAGTGAATACATCGAGACCGGGATTGCGATGAATTCGTACATATCCTCGGAACTGCTGATCAACATCTTCATCCCAAATACCCCGCTGCATGACGGAGCGGTGATCGTCCAGAAAAACAAAATTGCAGCCGCCGCCTGTTACTTGCCGCTGTCGGAAAGCCCGTTCATCTCCAAAGAGCTCGGCACCCGGCACCGGGCGGCACTCGGTATCAGTGAAGTGACCGATGCCTTCACGATCGTCGTATCCGAGGAAACAGGGGCGGTCAGTGTCACCATCGACGGTGACATCAACCGTAACGTGTCAATGGAGGAATTTGAACGCATCGTGCGTCTGGCCTGGTTCGGGGATACGGAAACGGTAAGTGCAGTGAACTCCATTTGGAAATGGGGGAAGCGGAAAAATGGATAAATTCATGGACAGTCCCTGGTTTTTACGGATGACAGCCCTGGCACTCGCGCTCTTTCTGTTCTTTTCCGTACGAGCTGACTTGGAGAAGACTTCCCGCGCCAATACCGGGGATACAGCGGATACGATCGTGGATGTACCCGTCGAAGTGTATTATGACAATGAAAACTACGTAGTGACAGGTGTGCCGGAGACTGTCAATATGTCCATCAAAGGACCGACGAACCTCGTTCAGTCGACGAAGCTCATGAAGGACTTCACACTGAAAGTCGATTTGCGGAGCCTGCCAATGGGCAGACATACGGTGCAGATCCAGCATGAAAACATATCCGACAAGCTCAACGTCAAACTTGACCCGGCGACCATCGAAGTAAACATTGAAGAGAAAGTAACAAAATCCTTCCGCGTCGATGCGGAAATGAACGATAAGATGTTGGCGGAAGATTATACACTCGTCAAGATGGAAGCAGAGCCGTCAGTTATCGAGGTAACCGGAGCCAAAAGCGTAGTGGATGAAATCAGTTTCGTCAAAGTCTCCGTGACAGGCGAAGAGGAAATCAGCAAGTCCTTCGAACAGAAAGGCCGCGTGCGTGTGCTCGACCGGGATCTCAACAAATTGAATGTAACGATTGAGCCTGAAGAAGTAACCGTCAAAGTGGAAATCGAACCGTATCATAAAGAAGTACCGGTCGTCGTGAAACCGACCGGAAAGCCGAAGGAAGGCATTACCGTGAATGCGCTTGTGGCCGATGAAAAATCTGTCACCTTGTACGGACCCCGAAAGACCATCGACTCGGTGGAACAAGTGACCGCCACTTTGGATGTGAGCGGAATTTCCGGAAACGGCAAGCAGTCGGTGGATATCGCGAAACCGAAAGGCGTCACGAAAATGTCTATCGACAAAGTCAATGTCAATGTAGACGTGAAGGTGTCATCCGAAGCGTCGGATACCGAACCGGATGACGAAGCTGCAGGTGACGAAGCGCAAGTTCCTGAAACGGACGGCAACAACTCCGATCTTGCGGCAGGCACCGATACAGACAAGACGCCTGAACCGCCGGCTGCTCAAAAAAAAACGAAAAAATTCACTGGTATCCCGATCAGCTTAAAAGGGTTGGATCCCCAATTCAGCGGCAGGATTACAAAACCTGCTGATGAGACGGCGATTCTCACCGTGACCGGGGAGGCCCAGGCTGTCGATGCATTGACAGCGGCCGACGTAAGCGTCACGGCGGATGCCGGTTCGATTGCCAGTGCAGGTGAACATACTATCAGGGTTAGCGTACAAGTGCCTGCGGGTATACAGTACGAGGTGAATTTGAAAGATGTCACAGTAATGATTGAATTGGCATAACAGAACGCACAACGGATAGGATTGAAAGGGAGAATGAAAATGACTAAGTATTTTGGTACCGATGGGGTACGTGGCGTTGCAAACACGGAACTGACTCCGGAGCTGGCGTTTAAACTCGGCCGTTTCGGAGGTCATGTCCTTACCCAGCACTCTGCGGAAGAGGCCCGTGTCCTCGTAGGGAAAGATACGCGGATCTCCGGTCAGATGCTCGAGAGCGCCCTGATTGCCGGTCTGCTGTCGACAGGTGTGGAAGTCATGACCCTCGGCGTCATCAGCACACCGGGCGTCGCATATCTGACCCGCGCGATGAACGCACAGGCGGGTGTCATGATTTCCGCATCCCACAATCCTGTCGCAGACAACGGCATCAAGTTCTTCGGGGCGGACGGATTCAAACTGTCCGATGCGCTTGAAGCGGAAATCGAGGAACTGCTGAACGCTGAAGTAGACACGCTGCCCCGTCCGGTGGGCGGAGAGGTCGGGACGATCACAGAGTATTTCGAAGGCTGCCAAAAATATATCCAATACTTGAAGCAGACGATCGACGGGGACTTCGAGGGCATGCAGATCGCACTCGACTGCGCACACGGAGCCACGTCGACAATTGCGACACACGTATTCGCCGACCTGGAAGCAGACCTTTCCACGATGGGTGCGTCGCCGAACGGTCTGAATATTAACGATGGCGTCGGCTCGACCCATCCTGAAGAACTCGCTAAGCTTGTCGTGGAAAAGGAAGCGCAGATCGGTCTGGCATTCGATGGAGACGGGGACCGCGTCATCGCAGTCGATGAAACAGGGGCAATCGTAGATGGCGATCAGATCATGTATGTGATCGGCAGCTACCTGCACTCGAAAGGGGCACTCCATTCAGATACAGTCGTCTCCACGGTCATGAGCAACCTTGGCTTCTACAAAGCGCTTGAAGAACATGGCATGCACAGCGCCCAGACGGCAGTCGGGGACCGGTACGTCGTGGAGGAGATGCGGAAGAACAACTATAACTTCGGCGGTGAACAGTCGGGGCATATCGTCCTGCTCGACTACAACACGACAGGAGACGGCCTGATCACCGGGCTGCAGCTCGTCAACATTATGAAGCGCACCGGCAAAAAACTATCCGAGCTGACACAGGGGATGACCATCTATCCGCAAAAACTCGTCAACGTGCGGGTGAGCGATAAGCATAAGGTGACGGACAACGCATCTGTCGCCGGGGTCATCAGCGAAGTGGAACAGGAGATGTCAGGCGAAGGCCGTGTCCTCGTCCGCCCTTCCGGTACAGAACCGCTCGTCCGGGTTATGGTGGAGGCGCCGACCGAAGAGGCGTGTGAACGGTACAGCTCCCGGATTGTGGACACTGTGCAGAAAGAAATGGGAATCGAGTAATCAACAATTCCAGAACTGAAGTTCACCGGTGAAGCGGGGCTTCAGTTCTTTTTCAAAAGGCTGCGGGGGCAGCCGGGGGAATGGGAATGAGGAGGTGGTGAAGTGGATTACGCGAAATATCGGAGGCTGCTCTCCGAAAAGGTGGAAACGGCATTCGACCAGTGGAGCCGGCAGAAAGCAGTGAAGGAATCGGAACTGTATGCGTTCCTGCATACGCTGAAAGGGACGTCGGGGACGATCGGGCTCACCGATCTCGCCGAATTTTGCAGCGCCCATCTGGACATCCTCTCGCCGGACGACGAGTCAAGCATCCCGGTGTCTTCCTTGAAGAACTTTAAGAAGAACATCCGGATGCTCGTTAACGGCAGCGAAAAGAAGGACCGGGGCAATTTGGTGCCGGAAGTCTACTCACAGCGGTTCGATCAGAATACTTTCGTCCTCGTCATCGACAATGACCTGGAATTCATCTCGTTTGTGAAGGACGTGCTGGAACAGCTGGGGGCGCAGGTGCTGGTCGCCCTGAACGGCGCCCGCGGCATCCAGCAATTCTATGACATGAAGCCGAATCTCCTAATGATAGACCTCGAACTGCCCGATATGACGGGCATCGACGTCTACCGGAAAATTCAGGAGACCGCAAGCGACCGTCATGTGATTTCGATGCTGATGAGCAGCCGGCGGACCGAAGACATCATCATTCGTGCATATGAAGCCGGAATGATGGACTGTATCCAGAAGCCGCTCGACCTCCGGCTGTTCCTGCCGTATCTCTTCAACCGGGAGACACTGCGGAAAACAATCGGCCAGTCGATTACGACCGACGGACTGACAGGCGTCGGGAACCGCAAACGGTTGAGCGAGGTGCTGGAATACTCGGAGAAAATGGCAATCCGGACAGGTGATCCTTTTTCGATTGTCATGGTGGATCTGGACCATTTCAAGTCGGTGAACGATACATACGGTCATCATACTGGAGATGAAGTACTGAAGAAGTTCAGCGCTGTCGCACTCCAAGTAAAGCGGGAGACGGATGCAATCTTCCGGTTTGGCGGCGAAGAGTTCGTCTTTCTCGTCTTAGGTGGGAAAGAGGAGGCGTCTGTCCTGACAGAGCGGCTGCACAGCGCATTCAATGAGCAGCGGTTCGACGCAGGGGGCCACGAGTTCTCCGTGACATTCTCCGCGGGTATTGCGGAATACACCCATAACGCCGATGAGCTGCTGGTGGAAGCCGACCAGGCACTGTATCAGGCCAAACGATCCGGACGCAATCGGACGTCGATCTATGACAAAGGCATGGCGGCAATGAAACGGAAACTGCAAGTGATCATTGTCGATGACGATCTTCTCATCCGGACGATGCTCGAGGAGGAACTGGCGAATTGGGAGTTGCCGGGGGTCGATCTGTCCATCCGTCTGTTTGACGATGGAGTGTCGTTCCTGGCCGCAGACTGGTATGACCCGGATACCCTCTTCATCGTCCTCCTCGACGGTATCATGCCGGGCATGGACGGCTTGGAAGTGCTGGAACAATTGAAACGGCAGGAGGATGCGCACAATGTCCTTGTGTCGATGATGACCGCACGCACGAGTGATGAAGACATCAAGTCTGCACTTCGTCTCGGGGCAGATGATTACTTGACGAAACCGTTCCAAAAAGAGGATGTACTTACGCGGATCCAAAACTTAGCATCAAGAATGTTTTGACTGACAAGGGGGAGCCTAGCATGAACGAAGGCAAACGCATCTTAGTAGTGGATGATGAAGAAATCTTGAGGATGCTCATTGCGGACACGCTGTCATTCGAAGGGTACGAGGTGGAAGAGGCGGCGGACGGCCAGGAAGGGTTCGATAAGGCGGCCGCCGGCGGGTATGATGCGATCCTTCTCGATTACATGATGCCGAAACTGACTGGTCCCGAGGTGCTCGAACAGCTGGTGCCGCTCAGGCTGGGAATACCGGTCATCATGCTGACGGCAAAAGCCCAGGCGACGGACCGTGAACTGGCAAGAGGGCTCGGAGCCGATTACTTCATGCCGAAACCGTTCAGCCCTGCTGAACTGGTCAAACTTGTGCAGCAAGTCCTTGGAAAACCGGTCTGACAACGATGAATCGCCGTATTGCCTGTCCAGGGAGTACGGTTTTTTTGTACGTTTCTGTAACTGGAGAAGCGCTCAAGCATCAGGGGTAAGCGCTCAAGCCGCCCCCCCTTCATTCCAAACAAAAACCGCCCGGGCAACTAGCTGCCCGGGCGTCTTCACGTTTCTACTCCTCCTGCAGAGGATATAAGATCCGGCCGTCGTCGGCGTGCAGCGCCTGTGCGACGGTCTCGGATAATGTCCGGAGCGGATACGGTTTGGTCATATAATGGTCGATCGAGAACTTCCGTGTCAGCTCTTCCTCGCGTTCCAGTGCGGACGAAATGATGATCGGGATGCGGCAGGTCTCTGGGTCTTCCTTCAGCATGCGGATTAAATCCCAGCCGGTCTGCTCTCCCGGCAGCATCAGGTCGATCACCATACAGTCGGGTACGTGCTCCTTGGCATAGGCGAGCGAATGAGTGACATCCTGGAAACGGACCACTTCGTACTGCTGATTCTTCAATTCTTCCTCCAGCAGAAGCGCAATACTTGCATCGTCTTCGACGACTGCGATCACCGGGAGGCCTGTCTGCCCGCCAGGCTCCGTCTGGAGTGGCAGCAGGGGCAGCGTGAAGCGGACGGAGGTGCCGACGTTCTCTTCGGAAGCGACGGAAATTTCCCCGCCGTGTTTGTCAATGATCTTCCGGCAGATGGCGAGCCCGAGGCCGGTTCCGCCAATTTTCCGCTTGTACGTATTATCGAAGCGGTAGAACTTCTCAAACATGTGCTTGAGCTGGTCGGACGGGATGCCGATGCCTTCATCCTGCACGGTCACCTGCAGGTCGTGCCCGGCAGCAGCGAGCGTAACTGTGACGGTCCCGCCATCCGGTGAGAATTTGATCGCATTGCTGAGCAGGTTCGTGAACACCTGGATCAGCCGGTCCCCATCGGCCATGCACAGAGTCCGATCAGTGAGGCGCACCAGCCGGATATCGTGTGAATGCTGAACGGCCATCGTCTGGATGGTTTGTTCCGCAATTTCCGCCACATCGACTTCTTGCATCGCATACTCCTGATTGCCTGACTCCATGCGCTGGACATCGAGGAAATCATTGATAAGGGATGTGAGACGTTTCGCTTCCTTATAGATGGCATCCAAATAGCGGGACTGCCGGGAACGGTCCATCTCCTTGCCGATCAGCAGCTCGGTAAACCCTAGGATACTCGATAGCGGTGTCCGAAGCTCATGGCTGACCGTGGACACGAGTTCGGTCTTCATCTTATCGACTTCGAACGCCTGCGTAATGTCGCGGTGTACGAAAAGGGTACCGATCCGGTCACCGCCATAATGGACAGCCGACCAGTAGAGGGCGATCACTCTCGGAGAGTCGCCATCCAGCGTATAGACGGTTTCTGCCAATCCGTCCGCCTGTCCATGGAGCGCCTGACGGATGAATTGCAGCAGGCTGTCCGGGTCTTGCGTGAGTGCTGCGAGCCGCTCTGCCCATCCAGGCATCGCTAGATCCTCCGCTGATAGATGCAGCAGATTCTCCAGCGCATGGTTCACTTGAGCAGGTACCCCTTCTGAGGAGATGAACTGCACTCCTTCCGCCAAGTTATCGAGAATCGTACGGTTCAGCTGACGTTCACGGCGGATCGTATTATGCTGCTCAGCCCGATCAATGGCAAGGGAGACACGCTTTATCAAACTGTACAGATCCTCCTGATCGTCTTCGGAAAATGACCGGTGACAGCGGGTCAGAACGAAGAGGGCATTGTAAATACTGCCTTCTACGGCTGGCCCGGCGAACAGATCGTAGACCTTTGTGCCATCCTCAAGTGTGCGTTCCTGCTGGAAATACGGTTCCTTCTTCAGTCGTTCCGTCACTTCAACTGAACCGTCGTCTCCATACGCCTGGTACGCTTCTTCAGAAATGCCATGCAGAACGTGGAGGTCTTCCGCTGGTACGTAAACAATCCCTTTGTCGAGGACGAACAGCGTATTCAAATAGCGTAATGTCGCTTCCGCAATTTCGCGAATGTTATCAGAAAACGAAATTTCATGGCTCAGTCCGTTGTATCGTTCCATCCGGATTTTCGCATAGCGGGCTTCCGACAATGCTTCCTCGAGTTGTTGCTGATGGCTGAACAATTCGTCTTGCTGGGAGAGGAGTTCGTCCTGCTGCGACAGCAGTTCCTCATTCTGTGCAACGAGTTCCTGTTCCTTTGCCTGAATGGTCTCCATCATGCCGGAGAACGAACGCGACAGGGAACCGATTTCATCCTGCCGGGTGTCCGGGGAATAGTTGACATCCTGATTCTCCACATAGCGCTCGGTCGCACCGGTCATCGCTTCGATCGGTGTGATGAGACGGCGGACAACCCGCCAGCTGAGCAGGATGAGGAACAGAAGACCACCCAAGCCGATTGCCGCCATGGTGACGTACAGCAGATTCAACTGCTGCTCAGACTGTTTGTAAAACTGGTCCCTGGCTTTTCCCGCCTGTTTTTCGTATCTCTCCGCATACTTGATGAATTGGTTGACAGAAAGGTTGGCACCGCCGCTGGACAGTTCCCGCAGTCCTTCATAGTCGTCATCTTCGACCAGCTTGATGGCTTCCGGCAGAACGGTGGACTCATAATGGTCGATGAACACCATGATCTCTTGAGCGAATTGGCGTTCCTTTTCCGTCAGCGGCAACTCCAGAAGTCGCTGGTTCGCTTCCCGGATATGACCGAGCGTTTCGTATGCCATGTTTAATTCAGTGTCCATCTTGAACGCGTAGAATCCCCGCGCCCGGAAGAACAAATTAGAAATGCTGTCCGACAGATCACCGATGACCTCGGCCTTTTCCGTCTGCCGCTCTAATGCGGTGCCGCTTTTTTTAATAGTGGACGTGCTATAGAGATAGGCACACCCAAGCAGCACCATCATGACTGCAAAGAGCATCAGCATGATTTTAATGAAAGAAGTTCGGATACTGTTCTTATGCACGAGGCACCTCATCCTAAATAGTCATAAAGATAGCTTTCTATCGATACCTATAGTATCGGCATAGCTGCAGTCCCCGTGAAGTCTTGCATAGAAAAACCTTTTCCGCGCATGACGGAAAAGGCAGGGAACGAATAAATTCATTCAAAAATGTACTTCAATGCTTTCAGCGCCTGGTCGGGTGTCTCGACTGTCACATGGGCTTTACGCGACAATTCCTTCAGCGCGTGATGATGCTCGTGCGGACGGATCAGAATGAGCGGCTTTCCTGTCGCAACTGCGGCACTCGCGTCCATTGCCGTGTTCCACTGCTTGTATTTTTCTCCGAACAGCGCGATGACCAGATCACTCTTCGAAAGCAGCAGCTCCGTCCGCAAGTTGTTTATGCTCGAAGCGGCTGCGTCTTTCGCCACCGCATCATGCTGTTTGCCGAGGATCTCCTCCCCGATGTTATCGGACCGATCGTGGTCTTCCATCGGTCCGTAGAACACGACCGGCAGACGGAGTGCTTCCGCCTTCTGTTTGATCTCTTCCCGCCATGAGCTGTGAATCTCTCCTGCTAAGTAAACGGCCAATTTCAATTGGATCTCCTCCTTTACTCTAGTAGTACAAGTGTAGCAGAATATTGCTTCAACTTCTCGGAAAGAGTACACTGAGAAGAAAAAGGAGTCGGTGGGGGACATGAAGACAGTCTGGCATAATGGCACGATCTATACGATGGAAAACGAGGGGGAAACGGTCGGAGCTGTCTTGACCGAAGACGGGAAAGTGATCGCAGCAGGAGAAGCGGAAAGCGTGAGAGCCCAGGCGGATCAGGACATCGACCTGGATGGCGCAGTCATGTACCCGGGCTTCATCGACAGTCATATGCACATGATCGGCCACGGCGCCCGCACGCTCCAGCTCGATTTGTCCTACGCGGAGTCGGCGGACGACATGCTGCGCAAGCTTGCTGAGGCGGCGAAAGACCATCCGGCAGACGAATGGTTCACGGCAGACGGGTGGAATGAAAACAATTTCGAAGACCGCCGGATCGTCACGAAAGAGGAACTGGACGCCGTCTGCCAAGCACCAATGCTTCTAAAACGGACATGCCGGCATGCGGCTCTCGCGAACTCGAAGGCGCTGGAACTTGCAGGCATTACTGATGGAACCCCGGATCCCGGCAACGGCACGATCGTCCGCGACAGCAGCGGCAACGCGACAGGACTCCTGCTCGAAGGGGCGGCGGATCTCGTCGAAACCGTCATCCCGGTGCCGGACGAAGCGGCGCTCACCCGTGCGCTGCAGGCATCCGTCGAGGACCTGCTCGCCCGCGGCATCACGGGGGCCGTCACCGACGACCTCGGCTACTACGCCGATTACCGAAATCCGCTGCAGGCGTTCCGCAACGTGATCGGAGCGGACAAACTGAAGTTCCGGGCGCATCTGCTGCGCCGCGCGACCGTATTTGAACAGCTCATGGAAGACGGGGCGGCGTATGACGAACCGTGGATCCATGGCGGGGAGATGAAGTTCTTCATCGACGGGGCGCTCGGCGGCCGTACGGCACTCCTCAGTGAACCATATTCGGATGATCCCGGGAACTCGGGAATGGCGGTCTTAACGGACGATGAAATCCGGGATCACATTGCACTCGCCCGTAAGTACGGCGAAGCGGTCGCAGTCCATACGATCGGCGACGAAGCGGTTGAGAAAGTGCTCGACGCCATCGAAGCGGATCCGCCGGCACCGGGCAAGCGCGACCGCATCATCCACGTCAACGTCCTGCGCGACGACCTTGTCGACCGGCTCGCACAATTGCCCGTCGTCCTCGATCTCCAGCCCGTCTTCGTGCCGTCCGACTTCCCATGGGCAAAAGACCGGCTCGGCGAGGAGCGGATGGACTGGGCGTACGCATGGAAACGGCTGATCGACCGCGGCTTCATCTGCGGTGGCGGATCCGATGCGCCAGTCGAGGAAGTCGATCCGCTGCTCGGCATCTATGCCGCCGCCTACCGCCGCAAACCGGGCGAAACGCATGACGGATACTTGCCGGAAGAGAGACTGAGCCGCTATGAGTCTATCGCCCTGTTCACATCTGGCAGCGCTGCGACCATCGGCAAAGCCGACAGCCGCGGTAAAATCATCGCAGGCTTTGATGCTGACTTCACCATCCTGGACCGTGATCTGCTGACGGTGGACAGCGAAGACATGCTGACCGCAAAGACGGTCATGACAGTCGTGGCAGGAGAGATCATGTATAAATGGACGGAATGAACACACCGGTGCTCGGATTTCTGCTGAATAATTATTGTGGCAGCGATACGTTCGCGGGCGGCTCGACGGCAATTTTCAGTTATCCCGATTGCCGGCTGCTCGGCCACGATGACCGCTTTAAGGAAACGATGCGTCTTCTCGGGATGGAGGCGGACGGAGCGATCGGTACTTATCCGCACCTTCCACCTAAGATAGAGGAATTGCTGAAACGCGGGGTGTCCGCCCGTGAATCCGAAGTCGAAATACGCAATGCTGCAGGCACGGTCACCTATTGGGATCTGGTCATGAAGCGGTTCGCAGGAGACGGAGGAGAGGAGTACACGGTCGTGTCCTTCTTCGACGTCACCGCTACAGCGACGGAACGGCAGCAGCTCATCAGGCGGAACCGCGACATGCGTCACCTGCTGAGCACCAATGATGCCGAAACTGCCGGCGACAGGGAATTCAGCGCACTGCGGGAAAGTGTCGATGATATCTCCCTGTACTATGCGTCCTTCGCCTATAAAAGCAAAGCGATCCTCTTCCTCAACCGGTTCGCCTTCAAGGCCTTCTCGGAAGAATGGCCGGCGATCCGGACGGAATCGGACGTCATCGGCAAGCCGTTCTTCAATTACTACCGGGCGGACAACCTGGAAACACTGTTGCGGAATCTGGACGAAGCCGCCGCAAACCGAACGTCCTACCTGCACAAACTGGAGTTCACGAAGGATGGTGTCACCTATCATACGAAGACGATCTTCCAGCCGGTTGTCAACGAACAGGGCGAAGTGGAGAAGATTATCGCACTCGGCATCGACATCTCGGACGAAGAGTTCGCAAACCGCTCGATGGAGAAGCTGCTGAAAGACCAGGAAGAATTGTTCATCAACACCTCCCATGAGCTGAAGACACCGCTGACGGTGATCTCAAGCGGCGCGCAACTGCTCGATCTGTACGTGGCAAAAGGCAGTCTCGATGAGCACCGTGACGAGATCCGCAACGTCAACAAACGGACGATCGGCAACTGCTACCGGCTGAACCGGCTTATCAACAACATCCTCGACATCTCCAAAATCGAATCGGGGCTGTATGAGCTGCAGACCGCCAACTATAACATCGTGGCAATGATCGACCGGATCGTGGACTCCGTTACGGCATATACGAAATCCGAAGGGGTCAATATCCTGTTCGACCCGGAAGTGGAAGAGCTGATCATGGCCGTCGACATTGCGAAATTCGACCGGATCCTGCTCAACCTCATCTCGAATGCCATTAAATTCTCCCTACCGGGCAAGGAGATCCTCGTCCGGATGGAACAGAAAGACGCCCACACCGTCAGCATCTCGGTGCGCGATGAAGGCATGGGTATCGATTCGCGGCATCTGGAGACGATCTTCGACAAATTCGTGCAGGTGAACCGCAATCTGAACCGCACCGCCGAAGGCACCGGCCTCGGCCTGCCGATCGCCAAATCACTGGCCGAGCTGCACGGCGGCATAATCCGGGCGGAAAGCGAACCCGGCAAAGGCAGCACCTTCACCATCGAACTCCCCATTGAAACAAGCGGCACCGGCCAACCCGTTCTCCGTAACAGCGACTTGGACCGGTCCGAATTGGTCAAATACGAGTTTTCGGATATCTATTTGTAAGGAGCAGATGGGCATGCCTTCTGTCCGCTGCCCGACCAACTAAACGGTTTTTCATGCAGCACTGGAGCACCGCACGGAACAGCACCTTGTTCTGTGCGCTTTCCTTTGTGTATCAGTATTCTGCATGATCTGGAACTTATGAACTGGAGTGATACACGTGGATAACAAAAGACTGAAACAAAAGTTAGCCGATATCGAAGAAACCTACAGAGAAACATTCGAGTCAATTAGTGACCATTTGTTTCATCATCCCGAAGTTAGTGGCGAGGAATATGAATCTGCTGATTATTTAGCTCGAGTGATGGAGTCTTTCGGATTTACTGTTACGTTTCCCTATCCCGACATAAAAGAAATCGATACGGCGTTCATCGCCCAATTTGGAGATGGGAAGGGACCGACGATCGCTTTCTTAGCAGAATATGACGCATTACCCGGCTATCAGACTCCTTCAGGAATCGGCCATGCATGTGGACATAATTGGATTGCTGCAACGATGTGTGGATGTGCGATCGTCCTATCAAAGTTAAAAGAACATTTCAGAGGAACCATCTTATTAATAGGGACTCCAGCTGAAGAAACCTATGGCGGCAAAATAAACATGCTGAAAGAAGGCGCCTTTGAAGGCGTTGACATCGTATTTCAAGCTCATTTAGCAAATGAAACAGTCCTTGATTCAGCAGCATTAGCAATGACGGATTACGAATTCGAATTTACAGGTAAAGCAGCACATGCTGCCTCCCATCCGGAAAACGGCATTAATGCATTGGACGCTGTGCAGTTAACGTTCATGGGAATTAATGCGCTGCGTCAACATGTCAGACAAGATGTTCGGATTCATGGGATTGTCAAAGAAGGCGGGATGGCAACCAATATTACACCCGATAAAGGAGTTTGCCATGTCACCGTGCGCGCGCAAGATCGGGAGTATTTGAAACATGTAAGCTCCCGTGTAATCGAGTGTGGTCAAGGGGCAGCCCTCATGACTCGTGCCGATTTCACTTACCGCCAACTAGGTAATTCTTTCGACGACCTTATCAATATACCGACTTTAATGGAGTTAACGAAAAAGAATTTGATGGAAGTGGGGATTACAAACTTCACCTCTCAACAGGATGCACCAACGCCGGGCTCGACGGATATCGGGAATGTCAGCTATTTGTGCCCGACATTTTATGTGGAAGTCGACTTGGAAGCCGACGAGCCCTTATTTGTCCATGAGGAAGAGGCATTGGATTATGTCAATTCCGATTACGCGTACCACAAAATGTCCCAGGTGATTCGAGCGTTGTCTTCCAGTGCACTTGAACTGTTTTTGGAACCGGAACGTGTAAACACCATAAAAGAAGAACATCAGAAGGTTTTATTGAAAAAACAGGGAACTGGGGAAGCACGGGACGGCAAAGGAAGTCAGAGAACGATTGGATAACTATCCTATCCTATCCTGTAATTTTTTCAGTTTTCCGTGATCGATCCCGTTTTCTGCTGCTTGCCGGATTTTTCAGATAAGGTCCCTTGCCTGCCGGATACGATTCCCGCAAACAAGATCACGGTGGAAATGACGATCAGGAAAAGAATCGGTAAGGTCCAGCCGTGGCTCAAATCATGCAGGATCCCGACAAAGACAGGGCCGCCTGCAGCTAACAAGTACCCGAACGATTGGGCCATCCCGGACAGTTCTGCCGCTTCTTGTGCGTCATCCGTCCGGATCGTGAAGAACATCATGGAAAGGCTGAATGCGCTGCCGCCCGCAATTCCGAGCAGGATTGCCCAGAGAGGGACGAATGCCGGGATGCCAAGCAGCAGTCCGCTGAACCCGACGATGAACAGGACAGCCGTTGCGCCCGCTGCTCCGACCTGATTAGTCAATTTCTCCGCAACGATCGGTACGACGAACGTGGTCGGGATCAATGCGGCCTGCATAAGGAAGACCATCCAGCCCGCTGCGTCCGCCGTGTAGCCGATCGACCGCAGAATGTCCGGCATCCAGGTAATCAGTGTGTAAAAGGCGAGAGATTGGCAGCCCATGAATAAGGTCACACTCCAAGCGAGCGGAGAACGCCATAGACTGGCTTTCTGTTTCGTGTCCACCTTCACTTTAGGGGAGGCATCCCGCGGCTTGCGCAGCTGCGGCAGCCACACGAGCAGTGCGATGGCTGCCAGCCCGCCCCATATCCCGAGCGCTCCCTGCCAGCCCAGATCACCTGATTTAGCGAGCGGGGCGCTGATTCCTGACCCGAGCGCGCCGAAGATGTTCATAAAGATGGCGTAAATGCCAGTCATGATACCGATCTTCAGCGGGTAATTCATCTTGATGATGCCGGGGATCAGCACATTGCCGACGGCGATCGCCAAGCCGATCAGCACCGTTCCGGTGAACAGGAAACCGATTCCTGTCACGGAGCGGACGAGGATCCCGGCTATCAGCAGGAAGGTCGACAGGGCGATCGTCCATTCCATTCCGATCCGGTTGGCGATTTTAGGGGCGAAAGGGGAGAGGAACGCGAAGGCCAGCAGCGGCAATGTCGTGATCATCCCGGCCGCTGCATTACTGATACTGAGGTCATCGCGGATGAACGGAATCAGTGCGCCGACTGACGTGATGGGCACCCGTAACGTCGACCCTACCAATATAACCCCAATCAGCAGGAGCCACCCTGTTTTTGCTGTACGATTATCTGCCAATGTTGCGGTTTGTTTCTTCATACGATTCCTCCCGTGCATCCAAAATCATTTCTTTCAGCATGTTCATATCACGCGCTGCATACCGGGCTGCCGATTCCGGATCTTGTTTCCGGATGGCTTCCAGTAATTCGAGATGGAATATCTGATCCGTCTGCACGGCAGGCTCCATCGCCAGGAAGTCCTGGATGAAAGCGTACAGAATGCCGGTCATATGCTCATACAGATCTACGAGCAGTGGGTTGCCGGAAGCGAGTACGACGTTTTTGTGGAACTGCAGGTCGGACGCGATGAACTGCTCCACATCTCCGTGTGCAGAAGCATGCCTGCAACTCTGGATACACGCTTCCAAATTCGCTAAATCCGTCTCTGTTCTTCGTCCGGCGGCAAGCTGGGCAGCCTGCTTTTCCAGCGCTTCCCGGACTTCCAGTGTTTCAAGCATCGTGGATTTTTTGGCACGGCGTTCCAATGCGCTGCCGAGCGTGCTGGCTGAACGGACAAGAGTGCCGCTGCCTTGTTTCGTTTCCAATAATCCGGCGTGCACTAAAGCTCGGATGGCCTCCCGCAGTGTATTGCGGCTGACTCCGAATTCTGCCATCAGTTCCATTTCAGGCGGAAGTTTCGTGCCGACGGTCCATTGCTGCTGTTCAATGAGCTGCTCCATCTGTTCAGCCACCTGCTCCACCAGTGATTTGCGATGTGTTTTGCGGATCATGGCGTCCCTCCTGAAAGTTGTAGGATGATTGGTCCATTGAATAGGGTACCATTGCCGGAATGGCTTGTAAACCGCGAAAAACCGTCCGGAACAGCAGATGCTTGTTCCGGACGGTTTTTATGCTCTGTGTTTGCGTCTGTTTAGTAGTCCGGTGATACCGAAAACGCAAACGCATAGTTCGCCTGGCCCTTCATATCCTTCTCCCACGTCACAGTCGCCAAGTAGAAATACAAACCCGGCTCTTCCGGTGCTGTCAAACTAAGCCCTACATCTTCATAGCGAGTTTCAACTCCTTTGAAGATTTGCGTGACATCAATCCGGGCATCCAGTAAGGAGTCTACGTTATTGTCCGAAAGGTAAGTCCACGCAGGATTAATCCCCATGGAGAATTGGATCAGGCCGCCAGGTTTTATGCGACCGGACTTCATGCCTGACAGCAACTCACGCGGATCCTCGGGTTCCACCGAACAGCTGTCCCCGTTCTCCCCCCAACACCAATTACTTAGAACTTGGGACGCCGCATCATCAGTGGTCCATACACCCAGATCAGCTGGTCTCCTCATTTCCTCCTTCTCTTCAGGGATTTCTGTCAGTGGCTGTTCGGTCACCTGATGTGGAGGAGCATCAGTTCGCGGCTGCGGACTGCAGGCATGTAAAAAGAGTAAGGAGAGTAGTAAAAAGACGATTGGCAATGATTTACGCATGACTTTCTTTCCTCCCTTCAACAAGATATTTACTTTACTAAACCATGGGTTAGTTAGTTAATTTAAATTATTTTGAATAAATAGGAGGGTGTTGGATCTGATTTTAGAATATACCTCTAACCAGTGATATTCCAATTTGCTGGATAACAAGAATGGAGGATGAATTATGGAGAAGAAAGTTGTAAGTACGGTTGCAGCAGCCGGTCTAGCGTTGACACTGTCGTTTGGTTTGCCAAGCCAGTCGTTTGCGGAAGTGAGTCCAGCGGAACCAGTGATGGTCGCAGCGGCTAGTAAAGTGGTGACAATCACTAAAAACTTTAAGACAGGAACCGCCATAGAACCGTATATTAGGTACAACACAGGCGGCTGGAAGGGCAAGTTGTATCCTACGTCCAAGCAGGCTGTCGACGGTGGGTATCTCGTCATCTATTCGGGAACTGTCACTTGTTCCGGAAATTGTGCGGTTCCGCAAACTGTCTCACCAAAATGACTGAAAGGATCGAGCCCCAGATCTGAAAAATCCTGATCCGGTGCTCGATGTTTGCTATGATTGCTCAGTAGTCCGGCGATACTGAAAACGCAAAGGCATAGTTCGCCTGGCCTTTCACTTCCAGATCCCATGTCACGGTCGCAAGGTAAAAATACAGTCCCGGTTCTTCCGGCGCATCCATGCTTCGTCCGACGTTTTCATATCGTGTTTCAACTCCCTCGGAAATTTGGATGATATCAATTTTGGTGCCCTGTATGGTGTTCAGATCGTTTTCAGAAAGCCAAGTCCAGGCGGGATTGATGGCCATAGTAAACAGGATCCGTTCTCCAGGCTTCATTCTTCCATATCGTTTTTCAAACATTAAATCCCTTGGATCGTCCGATTCTGCCGTACATTGGCTTCCATCTTCACTCCAACAATAATGACCGAGCGCCATGTCAGATGGATACTCATCCTGATTGTTACTGAAAGCATAAAATTCCCCAGGCCTTCCCAATTCCATCTTTTCTGTAGGGCTGCTAATCGGTTGCTCTGCCGCTTCCTGAACCGGCTTCACATCAGTTCGCGGCTGCGGGCTGCAGGCATGTAAAAAAAGTACGGTGATCAGCAAGAAAGCTGCTATTCCTAATTTGTTTATCACTACCTCTCCTCCCCTCACAAACGACCTATCACTCATGTGCTCGACGTTCCTCGTGTTTCTCTAATTTTCTGGCGACACCAAAAATGCAAAAGCATAATTCGCCTGACCTTTTACTTCCAGATCCCAGGTCACAGTTGCCAGGTAGTAGTACTGGCCGGGTTCCTCTGGCGCATCCAGGTGGTCTCCGACGTTTTCATAACGTGTTTCGACTCCATCGGAAATTTGAATGAGGTCAATTCGGGTGTCTTGTATGGTGTTCAGACCATTTTCGGATAGCCAGGTCCATGAGGGATTGGTGCTCATGGAAAACTCGATTCGTGCGCCTGGAAGTAATTTCCCATAACTTTCCTCGTACATCAAATCTCTCGGGTCGGACAATTCTGACTCGCAGGGATTTCCATTCTCACTCCAGCAATAATCGCCTAGCACTATGGCAGATGGTTCCCCGGATGGATGGTTATTAAAGGCCTCAAATTGCCCGGGTCTTCCTAATTCTTTTTTTCTGTAGAGTTGCTTTTGGATTGCTCTGCCGTTTCCTGAACCCGCTTCACATCAGTTTGCGGCTGCGGACTACAGGCATGTAAAAAGAGTAAGGAGAGTAGTAAAAAGACGATTGTTAATGATTTACGCATGACTTTCTTTCCTCCCTTCAACAAGATATTCAATTTACTATAACACGGATTAGTTAGTTAATTTAAATTATTTTGAATAAATAGGAGGGTATTGGATTTGATTGTAGAATATACCTCTAACTAGTGATATTCCAATTTGCTGGATAACAAGAATGGAGGATGAATTATGAAGAAGAAAGTTGTAAGTACGGTTGCAGCAGCCGGTCTAGCATTGACGCTGTCGTTTGGTTTGCCAAGCCAGTCGTTTGCAGAATTGAGTCCTGCGGAACCAGTGATGGTTGCAGCGGCTAGTAAAGTGGTGAGCATAACTAAAAACTATAAGACGGGTGATGTGATGCTTGCGACCCTGAGTTACAATACGGGCGGCTGGAAGGGAACCTTGTATCCTACGTCCAAGCAGGCAGTCGATGGCGGATATCCCGTCATCTATTCGGGAACTGTCACCTGTTCCGGAAATTGTGCGGTTTCGCAAACTGTATCACCGAAATGACTGAAAGGATCGAGCGCCAAATCTGGAAGTTCCTGATCCGGTGCTCGATGTTTGCTACGACGGCTCAGTAGTCCGGCGATACCGAAAACGCAAACGCATAGTTCGCCTGGCCCTTCATATCCTTTTCCCACGTTACAGTTGCCAAGTAGAAATACAAACCTGGCTCTTCCGGTGCTGTCAAACTAAGCCCTACATCTTCATAGCGGGTTTCAACTCCTTTAAAGATTTGCGTGACATCAATCCGGGCATCTTGCAAGGAGGCTACGTTGTTGTCCGAAAGGTAAGTCCACGCCGGATTAATCCCCATGGAGAATTGGATCAGGCCGCCAGGTTTTATTCGGCCGGACTTCATACCTGACAGCAACTCACGCGGGTCCTCAGGTTCCACCGAACAGCTGTCTCCGTTTTCCCCCCAGCACCAATTACTTAAAACTTGGCCCGCCGCATTATCAGTGGTCCACACATCTAAATCGGCTGGTCTTCTCATCTCTTCCTTTTCTTCAGGGATTTCTGTCAATTTCTGTTCGGTTTCCTGAACCGGCTTTATATCAGTTCGCGGCTGCGGACTGCAGGCATGCAACATGAATAAAAAGATTAGTAAGAAGCCGACTGTTAATGATTTATGCATCAATTATTTCTCTCCTTCCTACAAACCTGTTCCGGAAATTGTGCGGTTTCGCAAACTGTCTCACCGAAATGACTGAGATGATCGAGCACCTGATCTGGAAGTTCTTGATCCGGTGCTCGTTTTTTACCATGAAGGCCTAGTAGTCCGGTGAGACCGAAAACGCAAAGGCATAGTTCGCTTGGCCCTTCACTTCCAGATCCCATGTCACAGTCGCCAGATAGAAATAAAATCCGAGTTCCATTGGTGCATCCAGGTGGTCTCCGACGTTTTCATAACGTGTTTCAATTCCATCAGAAATTTGAATGACGTCAATTCGGGCACCTTGTATGGTATTCAGGTCATTTTCAGAGAGCCATGTCCATGTGGGATTGATGGCCATGGAAAACTGGATTCGTTCTCCAGGTCTCGTTTTGCCATACCGTTCTTCAAACATTAACTCTCTTGGATCGTCCGACTCTGCCGTGCAGGAAGTACCATTCTCACTCCAGCAATAGTCCCCCAGAATTACGTCCGAGTCACCTTCCACTTCATTACCTGACCACGCGTAAAATTCTCCCGGCCTTCCCAATTCCATCTTTTCTGGAGGGCTGCTTATCGATTGCTCCGCCGCTTCCTGAACTGGCTTCACATCGGTTTGCGGCTGCGGACTGCATGCGCTGAGTGTCAGCAGTGCAATTAGAAAAATGAAGCGGATTGTCCTGTTCTCCATGCTAGTCTTCCTCCTTGTTTAATAAGCTGATGTGTCTGTTACACTCATTGTATAGGAGAATGTTTGCAAAATATACAAATTATTGTTTATTTTCGATATATTATAGAGTACTATAGAAGCAAGTGCTGATGGGTCCTGAGAGGCATAGTAGAAGCGGGCCTTGCATAGGCTGTACGATAACCATGCGAAAGTGTATTGATCTGTCATACATATGTTGAAACGTGAAAGCAGCCGGGACATGCCGGCAGGTCAAAAGGGGGCTGTACAGTGAGATTGCTGCAATTCGAATGGAAGAAGTTATGGACGTCCGGTTTATTCAAAATCCTACTTATCATCTTTTTCCTCAGTATCGCCTGTAATTTTGTATACGCTTACATGAATACCGTGCGAGTGTCCGACGTGTCACTCGAGCTTCGGGATCAGATCCGGGAGCACGAACTGCAGATGGAGGAGCAGCCGCAAGAAGAGGACGGAGAGTCTTCGGATGCGGCGCAGTTCTGGCAGGAGTACAACGAGAAACTGGAGGCCCAGCTGAAAGCCTATGAAACGGGGGACTGGAATAAGGTCCTCCAGATGGAGATTGATAAGATACAGCCGGATCTCGATACTCTTATCGTCAGCCGGCAATATTACACGTCGTCCTTTCCGACATTGTTTACCACAGAGACACGGCGGGCGCTTTTCCAGTATATGCAGGAACACGGCGTGACTCCGATTCTGCCCGTCGATATCTATGCTTGGCGCACGCTTTACGACCTCAACTTTCCGATCGACGGATCGAGCGACGACGAATTCCTGAAAGACTTTGTGACGGAGCACAGCACGCTGAATTCGTCGGCCGGCATCTATTTCCTGAAGCAGGTGACGGATCTGCTGTTCGGACTCGGAGGATTGCTGTTCTTCCTGCTGCTGTTCAGTGACATCGTGACAAAGGAAGGGATCGGCGCGGACGGTCCGATCCATCTCCTTCAAACACAGCCGATCCGGCGGCCGCTCATTTTGCTTGCGAAGTTCGTGACTGTGCTCCTTACGAGTGCAGCGACTCTGATGGGCGCCGCCCTGGTTTCCCTGGGACTCGGAGCCGGCTTCGACAAGCTGGGGGACTGGGACTATCCCGTTCTCGTATATGGAGAAAACTATGCGTATGATTTCATGCCGATCAGTCTGTATCTCGCGAAAACAGCGCTTCTGTTCTTTTTCGGTCTGCTGTTTACGGCAGCTCTGCTGTTCTTCTTCTCGTATGTCACGAAACGGGCCATCGCCGCTCTCGTCCTGACAGCCGCAGTCATCCTGCTCGGCATCCAGCTCAGCAATCAGGTGGCCGGCCTCGGATTCGCACCGTATTTGCCGTTCGCTTACTTGGCACCGCCGTATATTGTCACGATGCAGACAGCGGCGATCTGGCAGGATTTCCGGTTTGCGTTCCCGCTCGGCCTGCTGGTGCTCGGCAGTGCATCCGCCGTCCTGCTCGCCGCAGCGTATCTTGTATCCGGCCTGCAGCGGAAACGGGCATGAACTGCCTATCTAAAAGGAGGAAACCCGATGATCATCCAAGTCGAAAACCTGCACAAACACTATAAAAAGCAGCATGTACTGAAAGGGATCGATATGACGGTCGATGGGCCGCAGATCATCGCACTCGTCGGTCCGAACGGCTCCGGGAAGACGACGCTCCTGGACTGCATGACGAACCTGCTGCCGTTCCAGGAAGGGACGGTCGAGCTGCTCGGGAAGAAGAACACCGACATCTCCCTGTTCAAGGAAGTCTCCTACTTGCAGGACAACCGGATCCTCTACGGGGACCTGACCGGCTACGATCATCTGAAGTTCGTATGCAGCATCCAGCAGCTGCCGGCCGAGCGGATCCGCCAAGTGACCGATCGGGTAGGGATGACCGCGTATATGAAGAAACGGGTGCGTAATTATTCGCTCGGCATGAAGCAGCATCTGCTGCTTGCGATGGCCATCTTGAACGAGCCGAAACTGCTGCTGCTGGACGAACCGCTCAACGGTCTGGACCCTTCCAGTGCGATCACGATGCGCAATATCCTGCTGGAACTCCACGCGGAAGGGACGACGATCTTCATCTCCAGTCATAATCTGGACGAAATCGATCGGCTGACAAATACAATCTACTTCATGAAAGACGGAGCCTTGCTGAAGGAATCCTTGCAGGACTTCTCAAGGAGCGAGTATACGATCACGGTCGACAAACCCGATCGGATAACAGCTGTGCTGGCGGCGACGGATCTGTCCTGTACGGTGAATGAAGACCGGCAGATCAAATTCCTGGAGACGGAGACGCCGCTGCAGGGCGTGCTCGATCAGCTGAAGGCAGGCGAGCTGACCATCCTCCGCATCGATAACCGGAAAATCGGGGCGGAACGGCGCTACCAGGAACTGTTTGCAGAGGAGAGTCTGCAATGACACTCTTCTGGTTCGAACTGAAAAAACTGCTGTTCAGCAAGAAGACGCTGGCCGTCCTCGCCGTTCTCGCGGTATTCGTCATACTGCTGTTCGTCCGCAACCTGGCGTTCCAGTCACAAGTCGAAAAAGCGGAACGCCAGGCGATCGATGCGCAGGTCCGGACGAGTCAGGCGAATGGCCGAACACATATCATGATGCTGGAGAAAGACCCGGAGGATGAGAAACAGAAAGAGCTGCAGGCCGTCAATCTGGAGATCCGGGACCCACTGTATGATCTCGCAGCGAATTTCTCATATGACAAGTGGCAGCACAATCTCAATGTCCAGAACGATATTCTCAAGACAACACTGGCCTACAAGGAACTGGGCGGGGAAAGCCCGCTTTCCGTCAAAGAGATCGAGCGTACCATCGCACAGAACAACGAATTCCTGGAACGCGGCATCCGGCCGGAGCATAGCGCGTACAGCATCGCGCTGCCGAATTTCCTGCAGCAGATCGCAACGCTCTGGATGTATGGCGGCGGCCTGCTGCTCGTCATACTGCTTGCGGGGGACATCCTTTCGTCCGAGTATGAAAGCCAGTCCGTCAACCTGCTGTTCACCCAGCCGATCCGGAAGGCACACTGGCTGCTCAGTAAATTGGGTGCGGCTTGCATCGCGTATATCCTGGCGCTGTTCACGGCATTGCTTGCAGCTGCAGCCGCGAGTTTCTTTTTCGGAGATGACGGGTCGTTCCACTATCCGTTGCTTATCGAAAAGGACGGCGCCCCGGCGTTTGCCAATCTCGGGATCCAGCTGACGGAAGGACTTGTGATCACGTCCATCCTGGCACTTTTCGTCATCTCGCTGATCCTGCTGTACAGCCTGTATGTGAAGAAGACGCTGCCCGTGCTGGCCGCTGTCCTCGGAACACTCGGCGCAGGCTACGGCCTCACAAAACTGTTCGGGGCGTACATCCCCAGTTGGCTGAACCCGTTCCTGAACCTGTTCCCGGGCGACCTTCTCCAGCTGCAGAACGGCCGGGCGTGGTACGAAGCACTGCCCGTCACACTGGTAATTGCGGTTATCTTGCTGATGGTGGCTGTTCGGGAAGTGAGGAAGAGCCGGCTTGCAAGTTAAATCCGTATGAAGTCTAGGGACGTTAAGTGACTAGAGATATTACCATAAATACAATGAAAAACCGCCTGGAACAGTAATTATCTGTTCCGGGCGGTTTCATTCGGTTATCGATGTTCCGGCACCCGGGCAGGATGGCCGAGTAAACGACAACGAGCACATCCAGCACCATGCAGCTAAAGTTTGAATCCTCATCATATTAAAAAGCGAGACTTTTTGCTGAATTGTACGTCTATGCTTGTTAAGGAGGTTGGAAATCTTGGCAGAGGATTTTGAAGGGGTCTACTTGGAGTACAGCGACAAGATATACGGCTTTATTTTTCTGCTTGTCAGACACAGAGAGACTGCTGAAGACTTGACACAAGAAACATTTTATAAGGCTTTCAAGAAGCAGAAGCTCTTTAAAAATCAATCATCATTTTTAACGTGGCTTTTGAAAATAGCTCGAAATGCAACGTATGATCACCTGAGAAGAAGGAGAATTATCCGTTTTATTAGCCTGGGTAACGAAGATGGATTTGCTCATAGTTCACTTTCCACGGAAAGCACAGTGGAGACCCAGGAGGAACTTACGCAATTATATTCCGCATTAGCAAGGTTAAAAAAAGACTATAGAGACGTAATTATTCTGCGGAGAATCAATGGATGTTCCATTAAAGAGACCGCTTACATTTTAGGCTGGACAGAAGCGAAAGTGAAGGCAAAGTTATCCCGGGGAGCTGACGCATTACGAAAAGAATTTTACGGAAAGGGAGGTGTTATAAATGGAGCCGTCAAAAGAATTTGATAACCTATTCAAGCAAATGAAGAAGATTGACCGCTCGAGTGAAGCACGAAGTCATAGTCTGCACAAACTGCAGAAGAGGATAGGGGGAAAGGGGAATATCAGGACAACGATTCTCGTTTTTGTGGCAATGATAGCTGTGGCCTCTCTCCTTTTCATGAGCTTAGAGGGAACCAAAGAAACTGAGAACCCGACAACTATGTCAGCTGTAGCAGGAGCGCCTGAAGCACCTGAGATTGCGGCGATCCAGGCTGTTCTTACACATGAATTCACAGGCCCTGATGAGGAATACCTTCGTATCTCTAAGGACTTATATAAACAGCAGAACGAACCGACTTACAAAGGGTATGTCGGAAAGCGAAACATGCCCGATAAAACAGAATGGTACGACTATGTTGAAGATGCCTATTTGACCTACTTTACGAGGATTGGCTTTGAATCTTTTATCGAAGAAAACCCAGTCATGGAGTCCCATATATCAAATTTAGATTACCGGATGAACATCTCTGATATAGCAGTGAAACAGGTGGAAAATATGAATGCACCTAAGGCATATGGTTTTACTGCGAAAGTAACCTATAAAGATAAGGATGATATGAATTTCCCGTTCAAAATTAGTGGCGTCGCCATCTTTTCGGAGGATGGAAAAATTGATCGGATGACAATTTCTTGTGATGAATTATTGACTAGGATAAATGAGGATATCGGAAAGCAGACTCTTCCGTAAATCCAAGAGAGCGATTTCTGAGTATCGCTGATGCCTGAAGTTCAGTTGCTTTTGTCGAAATGTTAAAATCGCCCGGAACAGCAGATGCCTGTTCCGGGCGGTTCTATTCGTTTATCGGTTGTATGTTATCCGCGGAACGGCCACCAGACGCCGCGGCCGAACGATACGGTGATCGCCGGGATCAGGAGCGGCAGGATGATGAGGCCGTACAGCAGGAGGCCGGTGATGACAATGGTCGCGATCTGCACGAGGCTCAGTACGCCGGACGGCATCATCGCGCCGAACGTGCCGGCGAGGATGACGGCGGCGGTGATGATGACTGTGCCCATCTTCGCCATCGAGATGCGCAGCGCGTCGCCGATCTTGCTGCCTTTGATGCTCTCTTCGCGGAAGCGGTCGAGCAGGAAGATCGAGTAGTCGACGCCGAGCGCGATCAGCATGATGAAGCCGAAGAACGGCACGGCCCAGCTGATGCCGTCATAGCCGAGTCCGTTGACGAAGATGAGTTCTGTCACGGAGATCGATGTGTAATACGTCAGCAGCAGCGACCCGATCATGTAGAGCGGCATGATCGCCGAGCGGAACAGGATCGTCAGGACGACGAACAGGCCGACGAGCATGATCGTGACGGTGCGTGTGAAGTCTTCTGACGATACGTCATCGAGGTCGGAGTTCATGCTGGAAATCCCGGCGAAGGCGATGTCCGTCTTCTCGAACGGTGTGCCGACGATGGATGTCTTCACGCTGTCCTTGATGTCGTGAATGACGCTGATCGCTTCGCGGGAATACGGATCATCTTTCAGGATGACTTCCATCAGGATGCCCGTTTCGTCCCCAAATGTGTAGCGATCGATGACCGGTTTGAATTCTTCATCACCAAGCGTCCCAGAAGGGATATAGATGCCGGTATCACGGATGCTCGGCGTCTCACTCATGTCCTTCAGCATATCGGTCACTTCGGTGAGCCCTTTGCTGATATCGGTCAGTCCGTTTTTCGAATCGGTGACCCCTTTCGCGAGCTGTCCGAGTCCGCCGCTGAGCTGGCCGATTTGAGCGCCGGAACCGTCGAGCTGACCGGCTGCACCATTCAGGCTTGTTGAAATCTTACCGAGCTCTGCGGACAGGGCATTCAATCCGCCTGCTGCCTGCGCAGCGGGCATTCCTTGCGATAAACCGCCGGCAATCTGGCCGAGCTGGGCGTTAATCTGCCCGATGCCTTGCGCAGCTTGGCGTAATCCTGTGCCGCCGGAAGATGCAGCGGAACCGGACGGCAGCTGGCCGGTGACGTCATTCAGGCCGCCTTCGACCTGGCCGAGTCCGTCCTGCACTTGCTTAATGCCGTCGTTGGCTTCTTGCAAGCCGTCGGCGATCAGGCCGAGCTGATGGTCAACATCCAAGTCTTCGATCTGCTCACCTGTCGGACGGGTGATGGTCCGGACGGATTTGACGCCGTCGACTTTTTCCAAGTTACGGCTGATCGTTTCCAAGTACGGGATGTCTTTTTCATCGACGATCGACTTGTCGGATTTCAAGACGACCTGGACAGGGAGGGAATCACCTGAGCCGAAACCTTCAGAGATTAGGTTCAGCCCTTTTACGGATTCTTTCGATTGATCGATTTCATCCACCGTATTGAAAGAAAGGTCGTTATCATACGTCAGCAGCAATGGCACTGTAATAACGGCAACGATGGCCATGGAAAGCAGCGGACGCGCAACGGATAGTTTGCTGAAGCCAATCCACATTTTGCTGTCGTTGTGCGACGTTGCTTGTTTCGACGGCCAGAACAATTTGTCTTTCAGCAACATCATGAACAGCGGCACGACAGTGAACAGTACAAGAATCAGGACCGCGATTCCGACTGCAACCGCGACGGCTGACTTGAAGATTGGGAAGTCCGCAAATCCGATCGCCGCAAATCCGATGAATACAGCGAGTGAACTGATGATCAGTGTGCGACCGGCAGTTTTGTATGTGTTGACAATCGCTTCGGTGATTTCATGTCCCTCGATCAGCTCTTCCTTGTAACGGCTGAGCAGCAGGATGCAGTAATCCGTGCCAAGTCCGAACAGGATGGCGACGAGGAAGATCTGCGTATAGTTTGAAACCGGGAAGCCGAACCAGTCAACGAAGAACGCGACGATCGACTGACTGAGCAAATAGGTGATCCCGACGGCAATCAGCGGCACGATTGGCGTCACGATAGAGCGGAAAACGATAAGCAATAGGGCGAAGATAAGGACCACTGTGATGACTTCGGTCTTCTTCAATCCCTCTTGTGCGCTGTCGTTGACGTCGTTATTGATGATCGCTTCGCCTGTCAGGTAGACAGTTTTATCTTTCGGCAGGATTTCTGTCCGGATCGTCTTGCTGAGCGCGATGATGTCGTCATTCGATCCGTCGACAGTGATCGGCACGAGGACGGTTTTCTTATTTTCCGAGACGAGCTGGTCCTCAATCTCTTCGCTTTCGAACGGGTCCATGACAGCTGTCACGGGTTTCCCTACGTCTTCAATTTTCTTTGCAGTCGCCTGGACATCTTTTTTTTCCTGATCGGTGACCGCTTTGTCAAAGTCATAGACGAGTGACAGGGTATCTTCCGAAGCGCCCGCTTTTTCCAGAATGTCCGCCGCTTTTTGCGAGTCGGCATCTTTTGATAGCTGGAAGGAACCTGCTTCTTCCGCCTGTTTGGCGAGGTCAGGTGCGACGAACAGTAGTCCGACCGCGAGTCCGACGAGGACGATGAAAATCGGCCAGCGGAATTTTAAAATGGTCTTCATTTGTCAAGCTCCTTCATCTTTAAGATATCTTTCAATTTACGGAATGTCTGTACGAACTGACTCAGTTCCTCTTCCGAGATTTCACCGTCGAACAGCGTGGCGATCGAGTCGTTGATGGCCGCGTTCGAGTCGGCGAGCGCCTGCCGGCCGGCTTCCGTCAGCTGGACGACTTTGGCACGCTGATCGTGCAGTGAGCGTGCTGTCTGGACGAATTGCTTGTCTTCCAGTTTCTTAATACGCGCAGTGATGGCGCTTTTATGGACACCCTGCAGTTCCGCCAGTTTACTGTTGGACAGGGAGCCGTATGCCGCCAGCAGTTTGAGCGTCTGGATCTGCTCGGGGGAATACTTGTCGAGCAGCGGTGCCTGAACGGTTTTCAGGAAGTGCTCGGTTCCGTAGATGATCACTTCTTCGAACAGTTCGATCGCTTCCTGCATGATTTCCTTTTTCATAAGTTCACCCCTCTAAACTAAATACTAGTTTAGGGGATGAACTATGAGCCGTCAACTAGGAAGATTTTCGCGCAGAAGAAGCCATCGGAACTGTGCTAAACTAGAAGAAAAGGAGTGATGGACATGGACGGAAAAAACCGAAGCGACGTGCGCCCCGGGCTGCGGGTGAATGTTATCTTGAAGAAGGATCAGCGGAGCGGTGTGAAGACGGAAGGGGTTGTCAAAGATCTGCTGACGAACTCGGCACATCACCCGCACGGGATCAAAGTGCGGCTGGAGGATGGACAAGTCGGACGGGTTTGTGACATTTTAGACTGAACACGGAGGAGGAGACCGATGAATCCACTTCACTCATTGAATCTTACGTATCCGATCATCCAGGCGCCAATGGCTGGTGTGACGACCCCTGAATTTACGGCAGCGAGTGCGGAAGCGGGGCTGCTCGGCTCAATCGGTGCCGGGTATCTGACAGCGGAAGCGACTCGGGAGGCGATCCGTGCTGTCCGGATGCTGACCGATCTGCCGTTTTCGGTGAACCTGTTCGTTCCGGACGACCCGTCATTCGTCCAGGAGGACATCCGCAATGCATACCTTGCCCTGCAGCCGTTCGGTGGGGAACTCGGCCTGCCGTTCTGGAAGGCACCGCTTTCCGAATCGGATTATGACCGGCAGCTGCAGGTCGTTCTGGAAGAGAAACCGGCAGTCTGTTCGTTCACGTTCGGGCTGCCGGCACGCGAAACGGTGCGGGCACTGCAGGACGCCGGCATTCTCGTCACCGGCACTGCGACGACCGTTGAAGAAGCAGCTGCCATTGAAGAGCTCGGGATGGATATGGTCGTTCTCCAAGGTGCAGAAGCGGGGGGACATCGGGGATCGTTCGAGCCGGACGGTCCGCTCATCCCGCTGAACGGACTGCTGGCCGAAGGGGCAGGGAGACTTAAGATTCCGCTCATCGCGGCGGGCGGCATTGCGACAGCCAGCCGGATGCGTGAGCTGCTTGCAGCAGGAGCGGCAGCTGTCCAAATCGGCACTGTGCTGCTCGCATCGGACGAGAGCGGGGCGTCGCCTGCCTATAAGCAGGCAGTCCGTGAGGCAGCCGATGATCCGACCGTTATCACGTCCGTCTTTTCGGGACGGCCGGCGCGCGGAATCCGCAATGCATTCATCGAACAGATGGCCGGTGCGCCGATTGCGCCATACCCCATTCAGAACGACTTGACGAAACGGCTGCGGAAGGAAGCGGCCGTTCAAGGAAAGGCGGAATTACTGTCGCTTTGGGCAGGTACGGAAGTGGGCCGGTCCGGCAGCGGCACTGTCAAGGACATCATGGAACGGTTTCTAACGGAATGAGACACAGGGAGGGTGCATGCGCATTCTCCCCTTTTAAATAGACTGAATGTATTTTATAGTTAATTAAAAGAGGGGGTGCCGGAATGCTCGATCTGCTGATCATCATGCTGGAGCGTGTCGGGACGATCGTGGCAGTGGCATTCATCCTGACGCGGTTCCGGTTTTTCAAGCAGCTCATTCACCAGGATACGCTGACCCGCCGTCAGACGGTGAATGCTATTCTTTTCTTCGGTGCATTCGGTATCATCGGCACGTATTTCGGGGTCGCCTTCAGCACGGGGACGCTGCATTTCAACAGCGTTTCCATGAATCTGGCGGGCGATGAAGCGATCGCCAATTCACGAGTCATCGGTATCGTGGTCGCCGGACTGCTAGGTGGCTGGCGGCTCGGTTTGGGGGCAGGGCTGATCGCCGGCCTTCACCGCATGACGCTCGGCGGGTTCACCGCATTCTCGTGCGGCCTGTCGACGATCCTGTCGGGTGTCTTGGCGAGTTATTTCTATAAGAAAGGAAGAACGGTTCATCCTGTCATGGCGTTTTCGATCGGCGCGCTTGCGGAAGCGATGCAGATGGGGCTCATCCTCGTGCTGGCGAAGCCGTTTTCCGAAAGCTGGGCGCTCGTGCAGACGATCGGCCTTCCGATGATCGTCGCGAACGGTGTCGGGACAGCCATCTTCCTGCTCATCGTCTATAACGTACTGAGCGATCAGGATAAAGCGACTGCCTTACAGGCGCAGAAAACATTGCGGATCGCCAATCAGACGCTCGCCCATTTGAGGAAAGGGATGACTTCTGACACATGCGAGGAAGTCTGCCGGATTCTATATCGGGAACTGTCACCGAGTGCTGTCGCCATGACAAACCAGTTCGAGATCCTTGCACACGTTGGTGTCGCAAGTGACCACCACCGGGCCTACAGCCCGATCCAGACGCACATCACAAAAGAAGTGCTGCGGGAGGGCGGGCGTGTCGTAGCGGACGACGGAGCGATCCACTGCATCCGGGACGGCTGTCCGCTCGGCGCTGCCGTCATCGCGCCGCTCAAATGCCGGGAAGAGGTCGTCGGGACACTGAAACTGTATTATCCGTCCGAAAAGGCAATCACCGATGTCACGATCGAACTGATCGACGGACTCAGTTCCCTTCTGAGCGATCAGCTGGAGATTGCTGCAGCGGGCCAGGCGCACGAACTGGCGAAAGACGCGGAGATCAAAGCACTGCAGGCGCAGATCAGCCCGCACTTCTTCTTCAACTCACTGAACGTCATTATTTCACTGGTGCGCACGGATCCTGATCAGGCACGCCAACTCCTTATGTCATTATCGAAGTTCCTGCGGCAGAACGTCGAGGGAACGACGGCGGTACGGGTGACGCTCGAGCAGGAGCTCGCCCACGTCCAGGCGTACTTGCAGATCGAGCAGGCACGGTTCGTAGACAAATTGACGGTCGAACTCGACGTCGATCCGTCGCTGCTGTCCCAGTTGATCCCGCCGCTCACCCTGCAGCCGATTGTCGAAAATGCCATTAAACACGGCATTGCCGATATGGCCAGCGGCAGTGTTGTGATCGTCTCGATCCGGTTGGAAGGCGGCGAGACGGTCATCATGGTCCGGGACAACGGCAAAGGGATTGCAGAAGAACGGCTGCCGCTGCTCGGTCAGGAGCCGGTGGCGTCTGCAACGGGAACCGGCATGGGCCTTTACAATGTCCATCGCCGGCTCGTCATGACATTCGGGAAGGACGCCGGACTCCGGTTCCTGACGCCGAAAGGGGAGGGCACGATTGTTCGGTTCTCCATCCCGCAACTAACGAGAGAGGAGGTACACGTATGAGCATACGGGTCATTGTCGCCGATGACGAACGTTACGCGCGCGATGAGCTGATCTACCTGCTCGGCCGCCATGACGATGTGGAAGTCGCAGGGGAGGCCGATTCTGGCGATACGGCAGTCCTGAAAACGATCGAACTGGAGCCGGATGTGCTGTTCTTGGACGTGGAAATGCCGAAGATGAACGGATTGGAAGCTGCCCTGATCGCAAACGGGCTGAAGAAACCGCCGCTTCTCGTCTTCGCGACCGCCTACCCGCAATTCGCGGCCAAAGCCTTCCGGGTGGATGCGGTGGATTATCTGCTGAAGCCGTATGACGAAGAACAGCTATGCCAGACGCTGGACCGGATTCGGGCCAAACAGCTGCGTGATTTCGGAAAGGATGAAACACCGCCGCTCAGCAAGCTTGCAATCGAGCAGGAAGGGGAAATCGATTACCTGCCAATCTCGGGTATCCTGTACGTATGCCGTGAAGACAGCCGGACCCGGGTCGTGACGCAGTGGCGGGAATACGAAGTCAGGCTTTCTTTGAAAGATCTTGAGAAGAAGCTTGCCCCTTTTTCGTTTTTCCGCATCCATAAAAGTTATCTAGTCAACCTGTCCTATGTCAGACGCCTGTCACCGTGGTTCAACGGTGCCTACCAGCTGGAACTGGAAGGCAGGGAGGAACAGCTGTCTGTCAGCAGAAATTACGCAAAAGCACTTCGGGAAAAAATGGAACAGTGAAACGCAGCACGTCAGATGGAAAATACGGCATGTCAGATCGCGCAAACGACATGATAGTCTCCAAACGTCCAATTGTTAGAATAATTGATTTATAATCAAGTGAGATTTCTAACAGAGGAAGGACGGGGGATATATGTATACATTTTTATTCGGAGTGGCCCTGCTGATCGTTGGGTACTTCACATACGGGAAATTTGTCGAGCGGGTCTTCGGCGTGAGGGAAGAACGCCAGACGCCGGCATTCGCTAATCAGGACGGCGTCGACTATGTGCCGATGAATACGAAGAAGAACTCATTGATCCAACTTTTGAACATTGCCGGTGTCGGGCCGATCTTCGGACCGATCATGGGGGCGCTGTACGGGCCGGTCGCATTCCTGTGGATCGTCCTCGGTGCCATTTTTGCAGGAGCTGTGCATGACTATTTGACGGGGATGATCTCGATCCGCAATCGCGGCGCCCACTTGCCGGAACTTGCAGGGAAGTTTCTCGGTAAATTCATGAAGCATCTTGTAAACGCTTTCGCGATTTTGCTGCTGCTGCTTGTCGGAACGGTGTTCGTCTCGGCACCGGCCGGTCTCCTGTATAACCTGATGAACGGCTGGATGGCGATGGGCCTCATCGTCACTGCGATTTTCATCTACTACATTCTGGCGACGCTGCTCCCGATCGATAAGATCATCGGCCGCTTCTATCCGATCTTCGGCCTGCTGCTGATCATCAGCGCAGTCGGTGTCGGCGGCGGCATGCTCATCAAAGGCGCGCCGATTCCGGAACTGTCCCTCGCGAACCTGCACCCGGATAACATTCCGATCTTCCCATTGCTGTTCCTGACCATTTCGTGCGGAGCACTGTCCGGATTCCACGCCACACAGACGCCGATCATCTCGCGTACGACACAGCGTGAAAAACAAGGACGCAAAATTTTCTACGGCATGATGATCGCGGAAGGCATCATCGCAATGATCTGGGCCGCTGCCGGTATGGCGCTGTTCAACGGTCCGGTCGGCCTGAACGAACTGCTCGCTGCAGGAGGCCCTGCGATGATCGTCAGCGAAGCATCGAC
The DNA here is from genome assembly GCA_032099885.1 of Sporosarcina sp. Lineage (GTDB taxonomy): Bacteria > Bacillota > Bacilli > Bacillales_A > Planococcaceae > Sporosarcina. The sequence goes on along the minus strand of DAMDKL010000007.1, from coordinate 109,694 downwards.
TCTCATGCTCGGCGCAATCGGCGGTACACTTGCCATCCTCGGCGTCATCATCCTGCCGATCACATCAGGCGACACTGCATTCCGCAGCGCCCGGATGATCATTGCGGACTATTTCAAGCTGCCGCAAGTGAAGATGATCAGCCGTCTCTGGATCGCTCTGCCGCTGTTCGCGATTTCAATCGCTTTGACATTCGTCGATTTCGACATCCTGTGGCGGTACTTCTCCTGGGCGAACCAGTCGACGGCGGTCATTGCCCTGTTCGTCGCTGCGATGTATCTGTTCATCGCCGGGAAGAATTATTGGATTGCCCTCGTACCGGGCACGTTCATGCTGATGGCGACAACGACGTACATCTTGAACGCCCCGATCGGCTTCCGCCTGCCGATGGAAGTTTCGTTGATCGGTGCAAGCGTCATCTCGATCTTCCTCGTCGCGCTGTTCTTCTTTGCAGCTGTGAAGGCGCGGAGGAACCAAGTGCCGCTTGAAGTCGCAGCGCCCGATTGGGATGATGCCCTAGCCGGGGCGGCTACTGCGGCTGCACCTGAATAAATGACCTTCCCCCGGGCACTTTCCCGGGGGTTTTCACATTCTTCTTTCTTCCGCCTTCCGTTCCCTTGTATACTTAAGGGAGACAGGGGGAAACGGAATGCGGAAATACATAGGGGAAATCGGCCTGCTTGTGACGGCCATCATTTGGGGGACGGGGTTTCCGGTCTCTGCGATGGCGCTGGATTATTTCACGCCGTATCAAATACTGGCGGGGCGCTTTGCAATCGGCGCGCTGCTGCTGATTGCCGTGTTCCATCGGAAATTGGCCGGGCTGACGCGCGCTGTTGTCCTGAAAGGGAGCCTGCTCGGCGTTTTCCTATACGGGGCGTTCGCGCTGCAGACGGTCGGCCTGCAATTCACGACGCCATCGAACAATGCGTTTCTGACTGCGGTCAATGTGCTCGTCGTCCCGTTCATCGCGTTTGTCCTCTATCGCCGGAAGGTGGGCGCTTATGAAGTGACAGGTGCGTTTCTAGCGATGGCAGGAATTGCACTGCTGTCACTGAACGGTTCCCTGTCCGTCAATCCGGGGGATGTGCTGTCACTGCTTTGCGCGGTGCTGTTCGCGTTCCATATTTTCTATACGGGCCAGTTCGTCAAGACGGAAGATGCCATCACACTGACACTCGTCCAGATGACAGCGGCTGCTGCCATCGCCTGGATCACTGTCGGCATACGCGGGGAAGCGTCACTTCCTGTCACGCCGGAATCTGCTGCATCGCTGCTCTATTTGGGGGTGTTCTCAACTACCGTAGCGTTCCTGCTGCAGACCGTCGCGCAAAAGCACGTCACGGAAACGAAAGCGGCCATCCTGCTGTCGATGGAATCGCTCTGGGGCATGGTCTTTTCCATCCTGATGCTGCACGAAGCGGTCACGCTCCAGATGCTCGCCGGTGCGGTGCTGATCTTGGCGGCCATCCTGCTCGCGGAAACGAAGCCCGGTTTCCTGGCGAGGCGGCGGAGCGGACCGTCCGCCGGCTAGAAGGAAACTCATCGCAATCCAGTCCGAAACGTGCGATAATGGAGAAAATGCGCGGCCGGTCTAAATACGGACGCAAACAAAGGATGACACAATGAAAACGATAGATGTACTCGTAAATGATAAAAGCGCAAGCAGCCTGAAAAAAGGATATCCGCTCATCTTGAAAGACGCCGTTATGAATCTGGACGTACTGAAGGACGAAGGGAGCCTGCTCCGGCTCGTCGACCGCAACCGCAGATTCATCGCAAAAGGGTATTACGGTGTTCAGAACAAAGGGGTCGGCTGGGTGCTGACACGCAAAGAGGACGAAGCGATCGATTTTTCGTTCTTCGAATCCCGCATGACTGCCGCCTTCGAACGGCGCGAAAGCTTCCGCATGAACACCCAGACGACCGCCTACCGCCTATTCAACGGGGAAGGCGACGGAATCGGCGGCCTGACGATCGATTATTTCGACGGCTACTACATGGTGAGCTGGTACAGTGAAGGCATCTATTCCATGAAGCACCACGTCTATGGCGTATTGGACAAGATAACGGATGCGAAAGCGGTCTATGAGAAAAAACGCTTCGACACGAAAGGGCAGTACATCGACCAGGATGATTACGTCTCCGGCACTCCCGGCGATTTCCCGATCATCGTCAAAGAGAACGGCATGAACTTCGCGGTCGATCTGAACGACGGCGCCATGACCGGCGTCTTCCTCGACCAGCGCGACGTGCGGGAAGCACTGCGTGACCATTATTCGGAAGGCAAGCACGTACTGAACACATTCTCGTACACCGGCGCTTTCTCGGTCGCAGCCGCGCTTGGCGGTGCGGTGAAGACGACGAGCGTCGACCTTGCGAAACGCAGTCTGGCGAAAACGATCGAGCAGTTCAGCGTCAACGGTATCGACTACGAAGCGCAGGACATCAAAGTGATGGACGTCTTCGACTACTTCCGGTACGCAAAACGGCATGAGCTGAAGTTCGACGTCGTCGTGCTCGACCCGCCGAGTTTCGCCCGTTCCAAGAAGATGACATTCAGCTCGGCGAAAGACTACCCGGCCCTGCTGCAGGACGCGATCGCCATCACGGAAAAGAACGGCATCATTGTCGCCTCAACGAACAACGCAAGCTTCAGCATGAAGAAGTTCAAGACGTTCATCGACGACGCCTTCAAAGCTGCAGGCCACCGCTACAAAATCCTGGAAGACTCCTCGCTGCCGAAGGACTTCCGCACAAACCGGGACTATCCGGAGTTCAACTACCTGAAAGTGTGTATTATCCAGAAGTTGAAGTAACTGGTGACGACGAAGAGTGTGGAAGTGCCCCCAACTTTGTGGGAACGCTCATCAATCTGGGTGAACGCTCATAAAGTTGAGGAAAGCGCTCATAAATCGCGGAAACCGCTCATAAATCGTGGAAAGCGCTCATAAAGTCGGGAAACCGCTCATAAATCGTGGAAAGCGCTCATAAACTCGGGAAATCGCTCATAAATCGCGAGAACCGCTCATAAACTTGAGGAAACCGCTCATAACCAAGCACAATCCGCTCATAACCCAGCCGGCCGCATGCCTCATCCGCGGCCGGCTTTTCGGTTTCCTGCAAAACAAGGCCGCGCAGCAACGAAACAAGCAAAGACTGACTTGTGTGCTTCGTCGGGCGAAGCATTTTCTGTCGAGAGTATCAGGCGGAAATGACATGTATTGTCACAGAAACGTTAGAGACAGCGGTGACATTATGAAGTAAGCTTGAAGTATCAGAACGACTTCGGGAGGTCAAGCTTATGAAACGATGGGCGGGTATGCTGTTGTTGTTCGGAATACTGCTGCTGTCCGGCTGCACCTACACGTTTGCCAACGAGGACGGCTACCGCATGGCGGTCATCAACGAAGGGTTCCCTGTCCCTAAGAACGCCTATGAATTGAAGCCGGAAGACTGCACAACGGAAATCGCCAAGTCCGCGAAATATAAGATGAACGGCATCGGCGACGAAGAGGGGACGCCGCCGGCCGAGTATCTGAATGAGATCGAAAAGTGGGGATGGGCCGAGCTGCTCGATGCCCGTGTCGGCAATGTCCACTATTTCAAGAAGAACGGCAAGATCATGTCACTCATCATCCAGAAAGACGAATTTGACGTCTTTGAAATGAGCGATGAAGTAAAGTTGTAAACGGCACATAATTTGGCGGAATCGGGCCATCCTTTCCATAAGGAGGCTCACCACCATTATGACACGTTTTATATGGCCATTACTCATTACAATCGGCTTCGCCGCCGTTCTCGCCGGCTGCGGTTCGATGAAAACAAAAGTCCCGGTCAGCGCCGATGCCGCGAAGACGGCCGAAGCCATTCTCATTGACGCTGACGGAAGCGAAGTCGGCGAAGCACACTTCACCGATGCTGACAGCGCGCTGACCATCAGTTTGCGGGCAGAAGGGCTGCCGCCGGGAACCCACGGCATTCATCTCCATGAAAAAGCGGTCTGTACGCCGCCGGATTTCAAGTCTGCCGGCAGCCATTTCAATCCGAAGGACAAACAGCACGGCTTCGATAACCCGAAAGGCTTCCATCTCGGCGACCTGCCGAATCTGGAAGTTGGCGAAGACGGCAAAGTCGCCGTGAAAGTAACGATGCATGATGTCACGCTCCAGCCGGGGAAACCGAACTCGCTATTGGACGGAGACGGCAGTTCGCTTGTCATCCATGCAGAAGCGGACGATTACAAAACGGACCCTGCCGGCAACTCCGGCGACCGGATCGTCTGCGGCGAATTGAAATCGAAGTAACCACAACCCATCTTTCAATGAATGAACCAAAATGAGCATTGCCCCTGTGCAGTGCTTTTTTAATTTCATAAAAACCCGATTTCTTTTATTAGGCATGCTACAATTGAACTGTTAGAATACTATGTTTTTTGGATGTCTAAGCGATAAAGGAGAGGGAAGCATGATCCGCGCAATGGTGTTTGACTTGGATAATACGCTGCTGGATCGTGACAAATCGGTTGTGCACTTTGTGGAAACCCAGCACGAGCGATTGAATGAGGCACTTGGCCATATTCCGAAACAGCAGTATGTAACCAGGTTTCTTGAACTGGAACAGCATGGCTATGTGTGGAAGGACAAAGTGTACCAGCAGCTGGAAGAAGAATTTGGCATTGATAAAATTGGGTGGAACGACCTCCTTCACGATTACGAACGAGAATTTCACCATTCGTGTATCCCTTTCTCGCACCTAATAGAAGTTCTCCGCACTTTAAAACAAAAAGAATTAAAGCTGGGGATCATTACAAATGGATTCGGCCGCTTTCAAATGGACAACATCTGCAGACTCGGAATCGACTCTTACTTTGACAAAATTGCGGTTTCCGAATGGGAAGGGATAAAAAAACCGGACACCCGTATTTTTCTCAATATGGCAGACCGGCTTCATGTACCGCCAGCGCAATGTGTATTTGTCGGAGATCATCCCGAAAATGATGTCGCGGCTGCACAGCGAGCCGGCATGAGAGCTGTGCTGAAACGCACTGCACAGTTTGGAAATGCAGACGCAGAGAATGTCATTGAGGATCTGGGAGAATTGATTCCTCTCATTGACAGTTTTCAAATGAGACTATAAACCAATATACATATTCAACGTATTCTAAAGGAGATCGCTTATGAAGAAGGTAGCGGTATTGCTATTATCAGTCTTGCTGCTGACTGCATGTCAATCGGCAGCCTCAGAATTCAGCGAAGTGAAGAAAGTGCCTGTGGATGTACAGGATATCATTCAAAAACAGGAACTGCTCGGCAGGCAGGACACCCTGTATATGGTGAACAAGGGAGACGGGACCGCCTACTTGGTCTTCCGAACAACCGGTGAGGTCACTTCGTCTGTGGACAATGACGGTGAAACGTCCACAATCCGATTGAACACTAAAACGGAAAAAGGCGACGTGAACATCCACGTCTTTACATTCAATAGAAACGAAGAAGGCGGGACGATCATCATCGAAGTGAACGGCAAGCAGGTCCCGCTCGATAACGTCTTCCTCATCTAACACAGACAGACCGCCAAGCCCGGTGATGGGCTGGCGGTCTGTTTGTGTGCGCGCAAACAATTTTCAGTTATGCCGTAAATAGTTGCATCTTTTCCGAAACGTACACTCTCTAATAGATAGGGTGGTGAAACAAGCATGCACAAAGAAAAGAAAGTGAAAAAAGCCATAAAAGGAGATCGAGACGCACTTCTGTATCTAATTCAGCAAGATAAGCAGAAGCTATATCGCACGGGTTTCAGTTACGTTAAGAACCAATCTGATGCATTGGATGTATTTCAGCAGACCGTTCTCTTAGCGATAGAATCTATTCATCAGCTTAAGAACCCGGCATATTTCTCGACGTGGTTAATGAAGATCTGCATAAATGCTGCTTTGGATATTTTGCGAAAGCAACAAAAGATTATACTGATGGACCAGCTGAAAGAGGAAGTGTCTCACAAGGCCGATTTGCTGACAGAGGAGAGAATGGATATACAGCGGGCGCTGTTTCAGTTGGAGGAAAAATATAAGGCAGTGCTAGTGTTGAAATTTTATGCGGACTTGACGTTTGAACAAATTGCCGATGTTCTCGGTGAACCGATCGGTACCGTGAAATCGAATGGTAGACGCGGTCTTATAAAGCTGAAATCATTATTAAAAGGAGTGTATACAGATGAGCGAGCCAAACCATATTAAGGAAGCTATCGAGAAAATCCATGTTCCCGAAGATGAGCTGAACGCGATTTTAACAATTGCATTTAAAAAAAAGCCTAATAAGAAAATTTCCTTCAAGAAGACGGTCTCATATATATCGGCTGCTGCCATCATCTCCTTTTGCATGATTTCATCTGCTTACGTATCACCGGCATTTGCTAAATTCATGACCCAAATTCCTGTGATCGGCGAAGCCTTCGATCACTTTATCCTGCAGGAAGAATATTATCAGGCGTATGAGGATATCAGCACAGACATCGGTCTGCTTACAAGCAGTAAAGGCATCGATATTATTATAGAAAAGGCTTTTTACGATGGGAGTACAGTGACGCTTTCCTACATAATTAAAAGTGACCGCGACCTCGGTTCTTTCCCCACTTCTGAAGAGACCCCGCTCATCAATGGGCAAATCAGCACAGCAGGAGCAGAAGGGGAGTTTGTGGAAGGTGTCGGACATGTCGGAATGATGACCTTACAAAGCAATGAAACGAATGGTGAAACAGTAAATGTCACGTGGGAACCGCGGGCGATCATGACAGGACAGGAAACAATTAATGGAGACTGGAAGTTCGCCTTCTCTCTTCATGCATTACCCGGTACCTACATCCCGATTCACCAACAGGTCTCGACAGATGGCGTGACTGTTGAATTGCTGGACGCGGTGAAGACGGAAGTCAATCTGACGGTGAATTATCTGCAGGACGTCCGCCCTTCAGTGTTGGAGGACTGGTTGGCGGTCGAGGCTGAACTGACGGCAGTCGATAACTTGGGGAATGCCTATGAAGTCCCTTATAATGGGGGAGAAGGAACGAAAGATGGGGATACCTCAGAAGATCTGACTTGGAATGCAACAGTGCATGGTCTAGACTCTCAAGCGACATCGATTACGTTCTATCCGTTCGCCCATGTAAGCAATAGTCAGTCGGATTTTAAGAGGATTGACTTCGAACCAATCACGGTTAGTTTAAAATGATATTCATGAAACTTTTACAAGTAAGGCTGCAGGTCCAAGGTAACGCAAGACGCGGAAAATAAAAACAGACCGCCAAGCCTGTTGTTGGGCTGGCGGTCTGTTTTTTGGATCAGCGCAGCAGGAACTCTTCTGAGAAATACGGCTGTAATTCCTGGCTGAAGCTGACGCCGATACCGAGGCTGCGGTAGTCTTTCAGCAGGATATTCTCCCGGTGTCCTTCGGAATTCATAAGACCCTCATGGGCGAAGATACTGCTGGATTGGCCGTAGGCGAGGTTTTCGCCGGCCCGTTTAAAGCGTATGCCGTCTTCTTTAATGCGGTCGAACGGAGACTGCCCTTTCAAGTTATCATGGCTGAAATAATTGTTTTCGGCCATGTCGGCGCTGTGCTTACGGGCAGTGCCCGACACCGCGCTGTCCCATGTCAGGATCGAGCGGCCATGCCGGACGCGCGCCGCGTTGGTCAAGTCGAACAGCTGCTGCTCGAAGCCGTTACGAAGCGCTTCGCTCCGTTCGGCGTACAGGCCTTTCTTGAGGTTCTCAAGTTCTGTGGTGACGAGTTCCACGGCTGTCACCTTGGTATCCTGGTGAACGTCGTAGAATACGTATGCATAGACGTCATCCAGCTTGAATAGGTCCATGCCTTCATCTTCCTGCAGGATATAGACGTTCAGCCCTTTGCGCATTTTGGTCAGCGGCTGACCGAGCGCTTTCCGGACGTCCGCCTTCGTAGATCCATAACGGACGCCGGATTTCGAGGAGATGAGGTCGTCGTTCGTATAGAGGGCGGCGACCCGGTTCGCGTCGTCGAACGCCACCATGACGAAGTTTTGGTAATCGGTATGGTAGGTCTTCCATTCGGTGCCGTATTCGTTGAGCGACTCGCGTTTCGGCTGGCCGAGTGCGGCTGTCACGTCATCCGCCGAAGCACCGATCTCCAGATTATTGACAGACAGCGGCGTCGCGGTCGGTGCCGCAAGCGCCGGTTTGTCGACAGGCTGTTTGGCATCCCGCAAGTCTTCCGTTTTGGACGAGACAATGCCGATTAGTTCTTCGGTCGCGTCCCGCAATGTATGGTAAGTCGATTCAATCGTGTCCTTTGTAACGATGCCTTCCAGCTTTTCGTCCACCGGCTCAAGGAAGGAGAGGTCGACGTATTTCGAAACCGGCTCTTCCCAGAATGGTTTTGCCAGGTAAACGGCAGCTATCAGCACGATAAAGAGGAATAGTCGTTTCACATCATTCGCCTCCTTCTTCCAGTATACCTTGCCGAGGGTGTGCGGATACAGCGGGAACCTTTTCCAAACACAGGAGGGCGCGGTATTCATGCGGATGAAAAGCAGGTATACTGGAAATCAGAAGAAGTTCCGTCCGCTGAAGCTGCGGGCGGATCCGGACAAAGGGAGTGACGGGTATGTTCAGCGGGCTGAGTGTGATCCCGGAGTGGTTTTACGTCGTAGCCTTTTCGGCGGTTATCGTCATTGTCATTATTACAGAATGGAAGACGAGATAGGAGGGGTGACTGTGGCAGAATGGAAACGGAAACACCCGAAGTTATCGGCGCGCCGGGAAATCATGGCAGCGGCACCGATGCTAAGTGAGGAACGGGCCATACGGAACGCCGAATTGACGGACGAATCCATGCACGCATGGAGCGGTCATGCGATAACAGTGGATGACATGGTGGTGACGGATTGTTCATTCGCCGATATGGATCTGGCGGGCGCAGCCTTCCTGGATACCGTGTTTGAACGGTGCGATTTTTCAAATATCCAGGCCGCCCATCTCGATTTGCGGCGCTGTGAATTCCGGAACTGCAAGCTGGTGGGGGCGGATCTGACCCAATCCGCTTTGATGGATGTCCTGTTCAGTCAATGCGATATGCGGTACAGCACGTTCAGCTTCGGACGGCTTGATCGCGCAGAATTTACAGAGGTCCAACTATCTGAAAGTGACTTCTTCGAATGTGTGCTGAAACCGGTGCGCTTCGCCCGGACCCAGCTGGAGAACGTGAATTTCCGGGAGACGGAACTGAGCGGGCTGGACTTGTCGGACTGTACGTTCGAGCAGTTGGAAGTGACGCCGTCCAAAATCGGGGGATGCACAGTCTCAAAGGAGCAGGCGGTCGGTTTCGCACGTATGTTCGGATTATTGATCAGCCGTGAATCGTGATATACTGGAACGAATCAGACGAGGAGTGTGGACAGAGTATGCTTACATTTGAAGAAAAACAGGCGGTTATCGAATCATATCCCGAGTTGACGCGCAAAGACGTGTCGATGAAACGGGTCAACTACCATTATCCTGACAGCAAATTCGAAAAAACGGTCGTCGTGCAGCATCTGCACCCGAACGGCAATGCGTTTGTCTACGTGGCCGGCGTTCCGGGATACGAACCGGACGAGCGCGGTCTCGTGAATGTGCGCGATGCATCCGAAGCGGAGCTGCGCCAGACGATTGAAGACGCCATCGCAGGCCTTTCCGCGAGCGAAGAAGAGGCGGCCCCGGTAGAGGAAGTGTGGCTGGACGGGCATAACTCGAGACTCGAACTCAAAGAAGAGCAGGATGCGTGGAACCTTTATCACGGGCACAATCTCGAAGACAGCTTCGGAGATTACCAGGAAGCCGTCGCATATTTGAAAGAAGAAGGCTTTAAGAAAGTGGAGGACGGAGGCGTAATCCGATGAAAGGCAAGACGATCGCAATCGGTCTGATCGTCGTGACGGTCCTCGTTGTCGCGGCTGTCTATTTCATGGTGATGGCGACGTTCAAGCATGATGAGGAAAAAAGCGGGACGACGATGGGCGTGACGGCAGCATCAGCAGCGGCCGGCCCGGAGCTCCACCTCCGATGAATTAAAAGAAGGCTGCCCGGCGGAATCAGTTGCTGATTCCGCCGGGCAGCCTTTTGCATGCGCTATTTTGTGTTGTGCTTACGGAACGGCAGCCACCAGTTCCAATCGCCGAACAGTTTCATGAGACTCGGCACGAGCAGCAGCCGGATGATCGTCGCGTCGATGGCGACCGCGATGGCGATCCCGACGCCGATCTGTTTGACGGGCATGACATCGGTGAACGCGAAGGCGCCCGTCAGCACGATCATGATCAGTGCAGCGGATGTGATCACCTTGCTCGTTGCGGCGAGTCCCTCGACGGTCGAGCGGTCGTTGTCGCCGGTCTCCAGGTACGACTCCTGCATCCGGGAGATCAGGAACACTTCATAGTCCATGCTCAGTCCGAATACGAGACTGAAGACAATGACCGGGATGATCAGGGCAATCGTTCCCGGATTCAGTCCGAAGTGCCCGTACTGGAAGATGTAGACGAGCAGCCCGAAAGAGGCCGACAGCCCGACGATGTTCATGACGATCGCTTTGAACGGAATGAGCAGCGAGCGGAAAGCGATCATCAGGATGATGAAAGTGGAGACGATGATGATCAGCAGCGCGTAGACGATATTGTCCGCGATTTCATCGAAGATCTCCTGATTGAACTTCGCCTCGCCGCCGATCTGCAGATTCCACGGCGTCTTTTTCTCAGACCAGGTGCGCGCCCACTCCTGCGCTTCGTCGGATGAACCGTCCGCAGCCAGGGTGACTGGGAGCATCAGCAGGTCGCCTGACGTGAACGCATCGAGCAGCGGCTGCAGCTTTGCCTGCTGTTCCGGAACTTGAAGCGCCTGGCTGAAAGTGGAAGGGCTGTCCAGGCCGCTTTTCGAGAAGACAGTCGTCACGGTTTTTGTCAGCGGGTCTTCAGAGAGCGCCTTCTGGATGTCCTGGATCGTTTCAAGGCCGTTTTTATCCTGCCAGCCGCCGGAACGCTGTGCGATGACGAAGGCAGTGGATTCGTCTCGCATGCCGAACGCGTCTTCCATATGCTCATACGCCGAGCGGGTGTCATACGACAGCGGCAGCGAATCGATCTGCGGGATGGTAAGTGTCATATTGCGGACGGGGATGAGTGCGGTCCCGAGAATGGCGAGCGCCAGGATCGTGATCAGGACGGGCCGTTTAATGACCGTTTCAGCGAACTTGCGCCAGCCGTCCGTGTCGTTCTTGACACGCAGCACTTTCCCCTTGTCGATGCGCTCCTTTAAGACGAGCAGGACGGCAGGCAGGAGCGTGATCGAAGCGAGTACGGCCATCGCCACGACGACCATGCCGCCGAGCGCGATGTTCTGGAAGATATCGACCCGGATGAGCAGCATTGCCCCGAGACCGATGAACACACAGAACGCCGAGAAGATGATCGACCGGCCCGCCGTCTCGATCGTCGTACGCACCGCTCCCGGGATCGGCTGCCGTTTGCGCTCTTCTCTGTAGCGGCTGATGAACAGCAGCGCGAAGTCGATACTCAGTGCAAGGCCGAGCATTGGAATGATGTTGAGTACAAAAATGGACAGGTCGACCTGTCTGCCGAACAAGGCTAGAATACCGAACGATGGAATGATCGTCGCGATGCCGATCACGATCGGCACGAGCGACGCCGTGACGGTGCCGAATGCGAACAGCAGCACGATCAGCGCAATCGGCAGTCCAATTGCTTCCGCCGTCATGAGATCCCGCTGGCTCGCGGTGTTGATGTCCTTCGTGATGGGGGATTGGCCAGTTAGAGTGATCCCTTTGTCCGTGCCGACCGCGTCGCGGATCCGGCCGACGAGGTCCGATTTGTCGCTGTGGCTGTCGTCGAACTGCAGCAGCGCATACGAAATGTCGTCTTTGTATTGCGCGGGTTCATCGAGCGGCGACACGATGCCTTCCGTCATATTGAGTTTTTGGACGGCGGTGAGAGCCTGTTCGATGTCGCTGTCCGATTTCTGTTCGAAGACTAGAAACATCGTCTCGTCCGGCTGGTCGAATTCCCGGGTTAGTGTACGCGAGACGCCTTCCTGCTCGCCGTCCATCCGGAAGCCGTCCCCCTCCAGCTGGCCGGGCAGTCCGACCGCGAAGACAGCAAGTCCCGCGATCAGCACCACCCAGGCAGCGATGACCCATTTGAAGCGGGCGGCGATGAAGCCTGAAAATCGTTTCATGGCGTGTCCTTCTTTCTATGCAGATTCTTCCTTTCATCATATCGGGTGGACGGCCGGAATGGAACTGTTTTGCGGGGGATGTGCGCGGACGGGGAGTGATTTACGCGCGCATCGGAAAATACGCGCGCACAGCGGCGTGTTGCGCGCACTCACCGGAAAATACGGGCGCTCGCGGGCGGAATACGCGCGTTCGCGAATGATTTACGCGCGCACAGCGGCGAGTTGCGCGCGTTCACTGGAAAATACGTACGCTCGCGGGCGGAATACGCGCGTTCGGGAGTGATTTACGCGCGCATCGGAAAATACGGGCGCACAGCGGCGAGTTGCGCGCGTTCACTGGAAAATACGTACGCTCGCGGGCGGAATACGCGCGTTCGCGAGTGAGTTGCGCGTGTTCATCGGAGAATACGCGCGCTCGCGTACAGAATGCACGCATTCGCGGGGGGGAGGAAACCCGCGCCTTCCATGAAAGAAGGCATAAAAAAACCGTCCCCGGATGGGAACGGTTTTGAAAGGTTGAAGTCAATTAGTTCTTTTCAACGTTTGTAGCTTGAAGACCGCGTTGGCCTTGCTCGATTTCGAAAGTTACATCTTGGCCTTCTTCAAGAGTCTTGAAGCCTTCGCCTTGGATTGCTGAGAAGTGTACGAATACATCGTCGCCATCTTCACGTTCGATGAAGCCATAACCTTTTTCTGCGTTGAACCATTTTACTTTACCATGTTCCATGTTTGTTTCCTCCTCGTATGCGTTTTTCGCATACATTGTGTTACTATCCTTGCTCAAGTCTTGACTGGGTCAAGCGGGACTTGACCATCGCACCGAACAAAAATAATTCTCCTTTATCTTAACAGAGGTCCTTTGGCAATGCAACCCATACGATTCGAATTAAAAGAACAAGTTGAGCAATTGGTACAATATCGCCGCCATGGCAGCGGAGATCGGCATGGTGATCACCCAGGTGATGACGATTTTCTTCGCAGTGCCCCATTTTACGCCTTTCACACGCTGTGCAGAACCGACTCCCATGATGGAAGAGGAAATGACATGTGTTGTTGAAACCGGCAAGTGGAGAAGCGTCGCTCCGAAGATGATGGCCGCTGAGTTTAGATCGGCAGCCGCGCCGTGGATCGGCCGGATCTTCATGATCTTGCCGCCGACAGTCTTGATGATCTTATAGCCGCCGATCGATGTCCCGATCCCCATTGATGTCGCTGCAGCGATCCGGACCCACATCTGGATGTCGTCACCGGTCTGCAGGTCGGCAGCGATAAGCGCCATCGTGATGATCCCCATCGCTTTCTGCGCGTCGTTCGTCCCGTGCGTGAACGACTGGATTGCAGCTGTTGCGATCTGCAGATAGCGGATCCGTTTGTTGGCCTTGAACAGGTTGCGGTTTTTCAGTACGCGCCGCAGCAGGGACATGACGATGAATCCGCCGACGATCGCGATGACCGGGGAGATCAGCAGCGCCTCAAGGATTTTGATGAAGCCGCTGTAATTCAGGACCGCAAACCCGGCTGCCGAGATGGCGGCGCCGGCAATCGAGCCGATGAGTGCATGTGACGAACTGGACGGTATCCCGAAATACCACGTCACCAAGTTCCAGATGATCGCGGACAGCAGCGCCGCTAAGATGACGAGCGACCCGTTTCCCAGCGTGAACGGATCGACGATATCCTTGGAAATTGTCTTTGCCACTCCAGTGAACGTGAGGGCGCCGGCGAAGTTCATTGACGCGGCCAGAAGAATCGCCACACGCGGTTTCAGCGCACGTGTCGAAACGGATGTAGCAATTGCATTCGCTGTGTCGTGGAAGCCATTAATGAAGTCAAAAGCAAGCGCACAGACGACAATGAGTATAGTCAAAAGCAGAGCTAGTTCCATCGTGTGCCTCCTTAGGCGTTCCGCATGATGATCGTCTCAATCAGATTGGCGACATCCTGGCAGTAGTCTGCGATTTCTTCAAGAAGTTCGTAAATGTCTTTCAGCTTGATAATGCGGATCGGATCGGTCTCCGTCACGAACAGCTGCTTGATGGACGTGCGCAGCACTTCATCGCAGATGCGTTCGTATTCTTTAATGTTGACCGCGTGATCCCGCATCTCGACGAGCTTTTTACGCTCCAGCAGCTTCATGGCCTTCACGATCTCATCCGAACTTTTCGTGATGTTTTCCATGAACTTCTGCATATAATCATCGATTTCGGTCAGCGAGAACATTTCCAGGTTCGCCGAAAAATGCTCGATGCCGTCCAAAATATCGTCCATTTTAATGGCGACCTGCAGGATATCCTCCCGCTCAATCGGCGTCATGAACGACGTGTTGAGTTTCGTGATGAGATCGTGGATCAGGTCATCGCCTTCCGTTTCGTACCACTTCAGTTTGATGCTGACTTCTTTCAAGTCGGCAACGGAATTTACTTTATAGTCATTCGCATAGTGCATAGCCTCCTGCACGTGTTCGGCAATGGTGACCAGGGCAGCAAAGAAAGGATCTGTTTTACGTGGACTGAACATGATTGACCTCCATCTGGATATCGGTATCTGTGAAAAGTTGATAACTCATCTATCATAGCAAATCCCCTCCGGTAAGACGAATATAATTTACGCCGCTCGACAATTTTTTTATGCCGGACGGAAACGTCTCCACACATTTTTCACAATTGGGAGAAAACAGGAGCATCGCTCAATACGTTGAGAAAGTTTTCATTCAAATGAATCCTTTTGCCCGGCGGCTCGTATAGAATAGACAAAGGGGGTGTTTGAAATGGAAGTGTTCGGGATGGCGATCGATGAACTGTATTTGCCAATACTGATCGTCTCTGGAATCGTGACGCTGTTGTATTTGTTTTTCAGTGACCTGACAGACGGTTCGGGTGAACTGTTTCCTCTCCTCGATCCTGCTGTGCTGCTGCCGTTTATCACACTGACGGCGACATGGGGGTATGTACTCGAACTGGCGACAAGTCTCGGCAGCGGAGTCATACTCGGAATTTCTCTCGGAGCGGCGGCGATCCTCGATTTCCTGCTCTACTTTTTCATCCTGCTGCCGCTGAAATCAGCCGAAGTGTCGCTTGCTTACAGTGACGAATCACTCGCCGGCAAAGTCGGCAAGGTGATCGTACCGATACCGGCTGACGGATTCGGTGAAATCGTAATCGAGACGGTGAACGGTGTCCTGTCAAAGCGGGCCGCCGGTTATGAAAATGTGCCGATCGACTACGGCAAAGAAGTGCTGATCATCGAAGTGAACGCCGGGACGTTCATCGTCAAAGAATACGAGCCTTTCCGTTTCAAATAACTTTTTAAGCAGAAAAAAGGGGGAAATGACATGCCAGTAGAATTGCCAGCGATGTGGATTGCCATTGCCATTGCGGTGTTTGTTGTGTTAGCCGTCATTCTTGTATACGTTACGAAGTACCGCACAGTCGGTCCGGATGAAGCATTGATCGTCACAGGAAGTTACTTGGGATCCAAAAATGTCCACACCGATGATTCAGGAAACCGCGTCAAAATCATTCGCGGAGGCGGTACGTTCGTGCTGCCGGTGTTCCAGCAGGCGACGCCACTCAGTCTCCTGTCGAGCAAACTCGAAGTGACAACGCCGGAAGTGTATACCGAGCAAGGTGTTCCGGTCATGGCGGACGGAACTGCGATCATCAAGATCGGTGGATCCATCTCGGAAATCGCGACGGCTGCCGAGCAGTTCCTCGGAAAGTCGAAAGAGGATCGCGAGAACGAAGCGAAGGAAGTACTGGAAGGTCACTTGCGTTCGATTCTCGGTTCCATGACGGTGGAAGAGATTTATAAAAACCGGGATAAATTCTCACAGGAGGTCCAGCGTGTTGCGTCCCAGGATCTCGCCAAGATGGGTCTCGTCATCGTTTCCTTCACCATCAAAGATGTGCGTGACAAAAACGGCTACCTCGATTCACTCGGGAAGCCGCGGATCGCCCAGGTGAAGCGGGATGCCGACATTGCAACGGCTATCTCAGAGAAAGAGACGCGGATCAAAAATGCGGAAGCATCCAAAGAAGCGCAGAAAGCCGAGATCGAACGGGCAACGGAAATCGCTGAAGCCGAAAAAGAGAATCAGCTGAAAGTCGCTGGCTACCGCCTCGAACAAGATGCGGCAAAAGCCCGTGCCGACCAGGCGTATGAGCTGCAGACTGCCCGTTCCAAACAGGAAGTCATGGAACAGGAGATGCAGATCCGAATCATCGAGCGTCAGAAACAGATCGAACTCGAAGAGAAAGAGATCCAGCGCCGCGAACGCCAATATGACTCAGAAGTGAAGAAAAAGGCCGATGCAGATCGGTACGCAATCGAGCAGAACGCAGCAGCGGAAAAGTCCCGCCAGCTCGCAGAAGCAGATGCCGAGAAATACCGCATCGAAGCACGTGCTGCAGCCGATGCCGAGAAAGTCCGTCTCGACGGAACCGCACGTGCGGACGCCCAGCGTGCTCAAGGTGAGTCCGAAGCGGAAATCATCCGCCTGAAAGGTCTGGCGGAAGCCGAAGCGAAACGCAAAGTGGCCGAAGCATTCGAACACTACGGCCAGGCTGCGATGCTCGATATGATCGTCGGCATGCTGCCGGAGTACGCGAAGCAAGTCGCGAGCCCGCTCAGCAACATCGACAAGATTACAGTCGTCGATACAGGAAGCGGCGAAGGCGGCGGTGCCAACAAAGTCACTGGCTATGCCACCGACCTTATGTCGACGATGCAAGAATCACTCGGCGCCACTACTGGCATTAACATCAAGGAAATGATCGAAAGCTTTGCGGGCAAAGGCGCTATCCGCCCAAGCATCGACAACTTGACAGACGAGCTGAAGAAGTCCCGCTCGCCGCTCGCTGCGACGACGGAAGATTCAGCGGAGAATGAACAAAAAGAAAACGAATAATGCAGGACAAATGCCGTTCCCTGTAGGGGGGACGGCATTTTTGACGTTCATGGCTGGGCAGCGCTCATAAACTTCTGGAATCGCTCATAAACCAGGAAAAACGCTCATAAATCGCTGGAATCGCTCATAAATCTAGTAAAGCGCTCATAAATCGCCGGAATCGCTCATAAACCAGGGAAAGCGCTCATAAATCTCAAAAAGCGCTCATAAACCTGCCGCCCCGCCGCTCTTCCGCCATCCGTGCCACACCCCATCTTAAGAATTTCTTCACTTTTCCCTGCACTTCTTCTAAAGATTTACCTGCCATACTAGATCTATCAGCAAATCCAAGGAGGACAACCGCGTGATTACAGCACAACATATCCAGCATTCATTCAAAATCGGGAAAAAAGGCAAAGAGCGGCCGGTGCCGGTGCTCAAAGATCTTTCATTCCATGTCGAGAAAGGCTCCATCGTCTCCATCGTCGGCCGCAGCGGCTCAGGGAAGTCGACGCTGCTCCATATACTGGCCGGGTTCCTGAAACCGGACAGCGGCACGATCACCGTCAACGGGGTCGTCACCTCTGACTTCAACGAAACCGACAGTGCTGCGTTCCGTCTCGACCAGTTCGGCTTCATCTTCCAAAATTTCCAGCTCATGCCCGGCCTGACGACATTCGAAAATATCGAACTGCCTCTGAAACTGAAAGGCATCAGCCGGACGGTCCGTCGGGCGGAAGTGAACGACCTCTTGCAACAGGTCGGCCTGCAGGAAGTGCGCGACCACTATCCGAACGAGCTGTCAGGTGGTCAGCAGCAGCGTGTCAGTATCGCCCGCGCGCTGATCACCAATCCGCCGGTCATTTTTGCGGATGAACCGACAGGCAGTCTCGACTCGGAGACGGAACAAGAGATTCTTGCTCTGATCCGGTCACTGAACAAAACACGCGGCATCACGTTCGTCATCATCACGCATGACGACGAAGTGGCCGACATTGCAGATTCCATCTATCACATGCATGACGGTGTGCTCGCTTCAGGAGGTGCCCGCCATGCAGGTTAAGGATCAGTTCGATTTCGTCGGGCAGCACATCAAAAAGAACAAACTGCGCGTGTTCATGACTGTTCTCGCGGCCACAATGGGAACCGCATTCCTTATCATCCTCGCGTCAGTCGGCTTCGGCATCCAGGACACCTTGCGCAAGGAAATCCTCGACAACCGGCTTGTCACCCAAGTCGAAGTGTATGCAGCAGATCTGACAGCGGAAAAAGCGGAAGGAATGAAAAAGATCGACCACGTCAATGCGGTCGTCCTCCGTCAGAACGTCAACACCTGGCAGAAAACGGAACTCGACGGGTTTACGAGCTATAGCCAATTGACCGTCTCGGACTTCAAGGAGGAGGCGAAAGCCGGTTTCGCTCTCGCAGAAGGGCGCCTGCCTGAAAATGCCCATGAAGTCGTCGTCGGCCATGACTTTAATGGCAGTCTCTATGACGAATCGGCGGAACAGACGGAACAGGCAACAGAAGAGATAGATGAAGAAACATCAGAAAGCGAACCGCAGCCAGCCTATCGCGAAGCCGTGATCGGTAAGACGTTCACCTATGAGCTGGGGGACTTCAATGAAGAAAAATCATTCGGGCAGCCAATTCAGCTGACGATCGTCGGCGTCGCGAAAGCGCCTGCGAAGGATTTCATCCAAGACAACCGGATCTACGCGGACGCCGCTGTGATCCCGGAACTCGAGACCATCTATGCCAAAGGGATGCCTGAGGACAACGAAGAGCCCTTGTTCTCCCACGGCCTCAATGTCTACGCCGATAAACTCGAAAACGTCAAATCGGTTACGCAGACGCTGAAAAAAGATGGCTATGATGTCTACTCCATTTCCGAAGAGCTGGATCAAATTGATGTCTTCTTCCTCGCCCTGAAAGCCGGTCTGATCTTTGTCGGCACGATCGCTATCTTGATCTCTTCCATCGGTATCTTCAACACGATGACGATGGCCGTAACGGAGCGCACACGGGAAATCGGTGTCATGAAAGCGCTCGGTGCGAAGCCGAAACTCATCCAGCGGCTATTCCTGCTGGAAAGTGCATGGATCGGCCTGCTCGGGACCGTCATTGCGGTCGTGCTGTCCTACGCAATCAGCATGCTCGCCAATTTCGTCCTGCCGCTCATCGTCGGTGCTGCCCTTGGGGAAGACGGGTTCAGCGATCTCGACGTCACGTTCTCGATCATCCCGTGGCAGCTCGTGCTGATTGCCTCCGCAATCAGCCTCGCCGTCGCCATGATCTCCGGCTGGCGTCCTGCCCGAAAAGCGACGCAGATCGATGTCATCGATGCCCTCCGGCAAGAACTGTAAGCAGGAGCCTGTGTGCACACACGGGCTTCTTTTGCGTGTGCCCTGTTCAAATATCTTTGATTTTGCAGGCAAGTTGCGGCATGATAGAAAGAGAGTGAAATTAATTGTGAAAAGGGGTTTTTCAGGATGAACTACCGCATTGAACACGATACATTTGGTGAAATCCAAGTACCTGCAGATAAGCTCTGGGGCGCGCAGACACAGCGCAGCAAGCAGAACTTCAAAATCGGCGGAGAGCGCATCCCGACAGGTGTCATCCGCGCGTTCGCCCATCTGAAAAAGTCCGCAGCCATCGCGAGTCATTCGTTCGGCAACTTGTCCGAAGTGAAGATGAAAGCGATCGTCCAGGCAGCCGATGAAGTGCTGACCGGCAAATGGGACGACCATTTCCCGCTCGTTGTCTGGCAGACCGGCAGCGGCACCCAGTCGAATATGAACATGAACGAAGTGCTCGCGAACCGCGGCAACCAGCTGCTGGAAGAGTGGGGCAGCGAAGAACGTCTCCACCCGAACGACGACGTCAACAAATCACAAAGCTCAAACGATACATTCCCGACAGCGCTTCACGTCGCAGGCGTCATCGCTGTCGAGCGTGAACTGCTGCCGGCACTGGACAAGCTGAAAACAACATTGGGTGACAAATCCGAAGCCTTCATGGACATCATCAAGATCGGCCGGACGCATCTGCAGGATGCAACGCCGCTGACACTCGGACAGGAAATGAGCGGCTGGCACCAGATGCTCGTCAAGACGGAAAAAATGCTCAACGAAAGCGTCCAATCCATGAAAGAATTGGCGATCGGCGGCACAGCTGTCGGCACAGGACTGAACGCACCGAAAGGATTCGGTGACAAAGTCGCAGAAGAGATTTCGAAATCGGTCGGCATCCAATTCACATCGGCTGAAAACAAATTCCACGCGCTAACGAGCTATGACGAAGTCGTCTATACGCACGGTGCCATGAAGGCACTTGCAGCTGATCTCATGAAAATCGCGAATGACGTACGCTGGCTCGCAAGCGGTCCGCGTTCCGGAATCGGCGAAATCACCATCCCGGAAAACGAACCGGGCAGCTCCATCATGCCGGGCAAAGTCAACCCAACACAAAGTGAGGCATTGACAATGGTAGTCGCGCAAGTCATGGGGAACGACGCGACAATCGGATTCGCGGCAAGCCAGGGCAACTTCGAGCTGAACGTGTTCAAGCCGGTTATCATCTTCAACTTCCTGCAGACAGCCAAGCTGCTGGCAGAAGGTATGATCAGCTTCAACGACAACTGTGCAGTCGGAATAGAGCCGAACCGTGAAGAAATCGATCGCAAAGTGAAAAATTCCCTCATGCTCGTCACGGCGCTGAACCCGCACATCGGCTATGAGAATGCGGCGAAAATCGCGAAGGCAGCCCACAAAGAAGGAACGACGCTGAAAGAAGCTGCCCTGAAAACAGGCTTGCTGACGGAAGAGCAGTTCGACGAGTGGGTCGACCCATCGAAAATGACGGGACGCTGAGCTGCCACAATTTTGTAACCGCACAACATGCAGAACTGCTGTATGCTGAGAGGACAACGTGAACGTAAAGGAGATGACATGATGAAACGAATGATCATGCCGTTAGTGCTCACCCTTCTGCTTGTCCTGACAGCTTGCAGTGGCGGGAAATCGTCCGAGTCACCGGACAGCAAACCAGGGGATACGGCTGCAGGCAATGCGAAGACGCACGAGAGCAAGGGGTCGGACCTCGCCGTCGGGGAACAGCAGCATTTGCCAAATGGCGATTTGCAGCAAGTGACCGCCTCAGCCACGGAGCTTCCTGCATTCCTGGACGACAAATCGGATGACTTGAAGCTCGTGTACGAAGTCGCCGGCAGTGCAGCGGACATTCTTCAGTGGATGCCTTGCTACTGCGGCTGTGCGGATAGCGCAGATCACGGCAGCAACCTGAATTGCTTTGTCGATGAAATTCGCAAAGACGGATCCGTCGTTTGGGACGACCATGGTACACGCTGCAATGTTTGCGTTGAAATCGCCGTAAAATCTGTAACGATGGCTAAGGAAGGAAAGTCGCTGAAAGAGATCCGCGAAAAGATCGACAGCGATTACAAAGAAGGCTACGCGCGTCCGACTGACACGCCGATGCCTGCATGAAATACCTGAAGCAGATTCTCTCTGGAGAACCTGCTTTTTTGGTGCATCCAGTCTGCGGCAGGTGACTTGGAAAACTCTTGTAAACCCTTTCATGTCGGGCGTAACCCGTTCTATTTGTATTCTATCCGAAGGTGGTCTATGATCGTTCTCAGATGAACGGATAGAAGTTGCATATTTACTATTCCGACAGTTGTTTTGGGGGTTCCTTTTTCGGATGGATGGGCGTATGCTTGCTAGTAGATTTTCTGAGAGCATGCAGGCGTCAACACTGCGTAGGAGGGGTACAATGGTTTTCGAAGGCAATAACAAAATACGCAAAAAAATATTACAGGCGGTCTCCGGACTGACCAACGAAGAATTCAATCGCAAACCTGCCGACGGAGGCTGGTCACCGAAACAAATTCTCGAGCATCTCTCACTCATGGAATCGCTCATCGCCTCAAACGTCGCGAAGGAATTAAAAAATCCTGAAAGCCCGAAAGCGATGAAAAAGCCGATTTCCATTTCCACCAACCGTATCATTAAAGTCGAAGCTCCGGAACGCACCGTTCCTTCTGATACATTCAAGACACTTTGTGAGATGAAGCAAGAACTGCACAATTCCCGGCTGTTCCTGCTCGATGTCTACGACAGCAGCAACAAGACGGCCTTGATGAGCAAGTCTTGCAAGCACCCGATTTTTGGACAAATTCCGCTCTGCCAGTGGTTCCCGTTCGTCGGTCTCCACGAAAAACGCCACTTGAAACAGCTTCGGGATACGATCGAGTCGCTACAGTTGAAAAAGGCGATTTGATCTGAAAGACGGAACGGCCCGGCATCCCTTCAGATGCTGGGTCATTCTTTTTGGTGTGAATAGGTCTTATTGTTCGGACATTTTGAAGAATCTTTGACATTTTGCTCAGGGTATTGAAAAATTTTTAAGTTGGATTATACTGATATAGTACCTTCTGTCTAAGCGGAAGGACTATATATATAAAGAGAGCAAGGGAAGAGAATGAACGACCAATTACAGACGGATGTCCTTGGAATCATTCGGGAGACAATGAATGCTGTAGCGATGGAGCTCGATATCATCGAGTCAGCAACAGGTGTCAATATGATGTATGACTTCATCGATCATTGTATTTTAGTTGATACAGAACGGCTGCATGAGGCACGGATGGAGATGGACGAACCGATCGAGCTCGCGGATTACGTCCGGGCGCTGACGCTTCACGAACTGGGACACGCCCTGGACCGTAAAGCTCTGCTCGCCTCGCTGCCGAACACACGGGAAATTATTGAATTGAAGCGGGAACACACATGGGACGAGTTGTCCTCCAGTATGGAATGGATGAAGAAACTGGTCGATGAAAACGACCGGGATTATGTATTCGAACAGACTGCCTGGAACAATGCAGCGCGCATGAACCGCATGTGCCGCCTCGTCGACCGAGATTGCCTGTCGAAGATGGAACGCCACGGATTGAAAACATACGAGCAGGTCTTCCTGGAAGACCGCATTGTTTACGACGGATTGGCCGCAGCAGAATCAGCTGTAGCTGACTGATTAAAACACCTGATCATGCCGATCAGGTGTTTTTGCATGCTCGAAGCCGGAAAGCACTCATGGATCCAAGGGGATTGCTCATAAATCCCGGAAAGCGCTCATAAATCGCGAAAACCGCTCATAAACCCCGGAAACCGCTCATGAATCGCGGAAACCGCTCATAAATCTCAGGAATCGCTCATAAATCGCGGAAAGCGCTCATAAATCCCAGGAATCGCTCATAAACCGCGGAAACCGCTCATACCCCCATTAGCTTGTATCCTTCCTCCGACCAACACAGCCGCTATCTCTGCTATACTACTAGCAGTCTACCGCACAGGAGGAATGCAAGATGACAACCCGTAAATTCACCGCCTCATGGAGCGGCGGCAAAGATTCAGCGATGGCGGTCTATAAGGCCATTCAGCAGGGGGACGAGCTCGCCCGCATCTGGACAATGTTTGAAGAACAGGCGGACCGGTCCCGCTCACATGCACTCCCTGAAGCCGTCCTGCGGGCGCAGGCGGAAAGCATGGGCGCCCCATTCACGAAACGGCGGGCTTCGTGGGAAACGTATGAAACGCAATTCATCGATGCGATGGAAGACGCAGCGGCGGCCGGCATCCCCTATGGCGTGTTCGGTGATATCGACCTCGAGGACCACCGTACGTGGGTACAGCAGATGAGCGGGCGGGCAGAGGTCACAGCGCTGCACCCGCTTTGGCTGATCCCTCGCAGACAACTGTTGGAGGAATTCATCCACGCAGGGTTCGAAGCAACGATCATTGTCGTCAATACATCCCTCATGCCGGCGAGGTTCCTCGGCCGCAAGTTCACCCTCGAACTAATGGATGAACTTGAACAGCTGGGGATCGACAGCTGCGGAGAATCCGGTGAATTCCATACAGTTGTCTCCGGCGGTCCGATTTTCCGGGCACCGGTCCCGCTTCAATTTGGAGAGCCTGTCCAAAAAGGGGACTATCTTTTCTTACCGACTGACGTATCGTCCAAGACTCCATGACCGATCAGCAAAAAGCGCCCCCGCTCAAGCATTGTTTGAGCGGGGGCGCTTCTGTCGATTATTGCTGTTTTTTCCGCTGGCGTTCTTCTTCGGCATCCAGCCGATCACTTTCAATCGCATCTTTCTTGAACTGCCTGCTGAACGCAGCCGAAATGACGATCATCAGCAGTGCCATCACAGCAGTCGTGATGTAGATAGGTTCATACGCATTGTGGGCAGCCTGCTGGAACGCTTCGTGAAGCGCCGAACGGACTTCAGGTGACGGAATCTGGTCGATCTTCGACTGCAGATCCCCGTAACTGCCGCCTTGGATCTGTTCGAGAGATCCGGCGGGCATCCCACTCGGGTCAATGCCGTGTTCCTTCAGCTTTTGAGGAATCAGCTCACCGATCTTACTGAACCCATTTTGAATGAACACCGCAAAGATGGTCGGGGAAATCGTGAGTCCTACTTGACGCGCAACGGACAGTGTCCCGATGGCAGAGCCTTTTTGCGAGCCAGCCGCATTTGACGTGAGAACCGTCAGCGGGGCACCGAGTACGAAACCGAAGCCCATGCCGGCAATCACCGAGAATAGGATGAACAGCAGTTTCGTATCAGCAAAGAGGCCGAGGCCGCCAAAACCGATCGTGCCGATCAAACCGGCGAATATTAATGTTTTGACAGGACCCTTTTTATCCACAAAGTACCCGCCGCCCCCAGCTCCGATCCCGGAGGCAAGCGCAAGCGGAGTCATCCAGTACCCCGACTTGGCCGCAGAGATTCCGAGAATCTGCTGTGCAAATGATGGGATGAAAATAATCGCTCCGATGAACGTACCGGAAAGCAGACCCATCACCATCGTCATCGCATACGTCGGCTTGCGGAGCAGACTGAACGGCAGGATCGGGTCGACCGAGTCGCCCTGTTCGTTCCGTTTTTCGACGAAGATAAGCGCTGCAAAGATGATTACACCGAGGAGAAGCAGTCCGAGCACACTCCATTTCGCTACATTGTCGACGATGGACCCGCCGTCGCCGATATTATTCACCGCAAACATGACGCTGAGGATGGAAAGCGATAAGAGCGATATTCCGAGAAAGTCGATTTTCGACATGACGTGCACTTTTGTTTCATGCAGAGAGAAGAAACCGAAAACAACAAGCGCAATTCCGATCGGCACGTTAATGAGGAAGAGCCAATGCCAATTTCCGGTCAGGTCGATCAGGAAACTCCCGATGTTCGGCCCGACGACAGAGGCGATCCCGTTCATGCCTCCGAGAAGGCCGAGCATACTTCCTTGTTTCTCTTTCGTGAACGTACTGAGCACATGAGAACTGGCGATAATGAAAATCCCGCCGCCGCCGAATGACTGCAGGAGCCGAGCAGCTAAAAATAGTGGGAAATTCGGACTTAGCGCGACCCCGAGGGAGCCGACTGTGAAGATGACGACTTCAATCAGGAACAGCTTTTTCCGGCCATACCGATCGGCCAGTTTTCCGACGATCGGTGTCATCACAGCCAGACCCAATGTGTAAAGGGTGATCCCCCACGAGCCTTGCGTCGCACTGACGTCGAATGAGGAGTTGATGGTCGTTAGCGCTGCACTGATGATCCCATTGTCGAGCGCTGCCATGAAGACCCCGATCAGCAGGACGATAAACCCAAGATTCACTTTCGATGTTTTTTCTGCCGCCATGATCTTTCACCTCCGACTAGATTATGCATGCAGCCATTTAACTGCAAGATGATATCTTACGAATTCCATCAGTATAACGTACGTCTATGAATTCCATATGAACAGAAGATTACAGATTATGCGTCCTTATAAGCAGAAAGCAGACTGACAAGCGACCTATTGGAAGAGTCTACCCTGTGTAACGTAGGCGAAGCACAAAGCGGTCACTGATCTGTCGACAATTTACTATAGACCGCCAAATCATGAAAGTGATCGTACAGAAATTCCGCATCACGCTGAATACCTTCCAATTGGAATCCGAGCCGTTCAGGGATTGCACGGCTTTTCAAGTTGTCGACCCCACAGCGGATCTCCACGCGGTGCAGCTTGTACGAAGTAAATGCATAATCGAGAAGAGCGGATACGGCCGCAGTCATCACACCGCCGCCCTGGAAGCGATCACCGAGCCAATACCCGATACTGGTGCTGCGGTTCATCCAATTAATCGAATGGAAGCCGATCATTCCGGCCAGTTCGCCATTTACCAAAATTCCTGCCTGGAACCCGTTGTGATCCGCAAATTGCTTTAGCCACATACCGATGACCGGCCGGTAGCTTTCTGGCGAAAGGGCTCCGTCCACCCACGGCAGCCACTCTCGTAAATGGGCGCGTGATTCGTTTACTACGGAGAACAGCGCCTCCGCATCTTCCAACTCTAATAACTTCAAAGACACAGCTTCTGAAACTTTTAACGTAAACATTGACATCCCCCATTCTTCACTGTTCTTAGTGTAGCAAAAATACAACTATTGTTCTTTAGTTTTACCTGAGGAATACGCCGTCGCCTTTGAAGTTATTCTGCATCTTGTTTCATAGATAATTTTCATTTTAACTACAAAAAAAGAAGCCATCTTATGAAGATAGCCTTTTACTTGAATTTTCTATTCTCGACAGATACTTGCTTCGAACTATACACCTTGTTTCTAAAGAAGATAAATACCGCACTCAGTAATGTGGATAACAATCCTGCTAGAATAACATATTGTGTCCCCATCGCTGAAATGAATAGGCCCCCTACAGCTGTACCAATTGTTGTTCCAATATTTGCGGATGATAGGAACAAGCCGTTAGCAAAGTCAGGTGCTTCAGGTGCTGCTGATGATAGCACATATTGATTAACGTTTGCTGCCAGTCCAGCTATTGTTCCCCAAAGTAAAATGATCATCACTATAGGCAGGGGAAGCTGTCCCATGAAAAATTGGATGATATAGACTGCACCCAATAGAAAAGGAATAGATACGATTGTTTTAATTGGATTCACTGTAAGCAGTTTTCCAGCCAATATGTTACCGACAATATTTGCTGTGCCATACATGAATAACAACAAGCTGGTAATACTTGGAGCTATTTTCGTTACGGTTTGTAAATAATCTGCAAGATAGCTGTAAACTCCAAAAACAGCTGAGTTCAGTAAAATGACAATAAGCATGGACAGCCAAGTAACCGATTTTCTTAAGATCGTAATTTGAGTTCCATAGGAGGCTTTTTCTTTAACCGGCATGGATGGAACCAATAGTAATGTGGCAATTAATACAAGGATATTAACAATAGCGAAAAACGCCAATGCCAGTTGTAAATTAGCTATGCTTGCAATGAAACTAACGATTGGAACACCGACTACCATCCCCGCAGACACCCCAATAAAAATTTTTGAAACTGCTTTGGGGGCTTCCTCTTTGCTAACCGAATCAGCAGCCGCTGAAAATGCTAAGGAAACATAAACAGGATGAAATAAGGCAGGAATGATCCGAGCAATTAATAAAACGGTGAAATTCGATGTAAATATAGATATGATGTTTCCTACAACAAAAATACTTAATACAAGTATCATTACCTTCTTTCGATCAATCCCCGAAAACAATAACGGCATTGTTGGTGCCGATATCGCAACACCTATGGCGAAAATACTAACCAGCCATCCCGCTGTTGTGACACTCACATTGAAATAAGCCGCAATATCGGGCAATATCCCAATGAAACCCATTTCGGTGTTTAAAATACCGAAAACCCCAACTGTCAAAATAAACAGTAATAACTTTTTTCGTTTCTCCAAAAAAAACAGATCCTTTCTCTAGGGGGTCATTTTTAAAAAAGTTCCTTCTAGTCCTAGACTGATTAATATTGCATTTTAGTAGTAAAGGACGTACTAGATGTGTCCGTTTTACACTCCTCTGTCCCAAATTTAAAGGGAGATTGGAATGAATTTTGTAAATCCGTCTATCAACATGCTGGTCGTCGAAACTTAATGAAGGCCGTTCATTCTTTCTCTCTCTCACATCCTCCCGTTACAATTACTATTTAGTTTACTTTTACCTACAATTCATTACAAATACCTATTTCTTATATTGTGATATGCTTATCAGGCATACCACGTATTAAGTATCGTAAGGAGGATTATTACAATGGAAATTAGAGTTTTACGTTATTTTCTTACCGTTGCAAGAGAAGGTAGTATTACAGGGGCAGCAAATTTTTTGCATGTAACTCAACCAACTTTGTCTAGACAATTAAAAGAGTTGGAGGAGGAGTTGGGAACGAAATTATTCATCCGGAAAAGCCACCATATCCTTTTGACAGAGGAAGGAATAATCCTTAGAAAGCGAGCAGAAGAAATCATAGACATGGTTGTTAAGGTGGAAGGCGAATTTAAATCTATGGAAGAAACGGTAGGGGGAGATATTTACATAGGGGGCGGAGAAACAGAGGCTATGAAGCTGATTGCGCAGATGGTGAAAGAGTTGCAGTCAAAATATCCAGCTATTAGATATCACTTTTTCAGTGGGAATTCCGATGAAGTGACCGAAAAGCTTGATAAGGGATTACTTGATTTTGGAATTTTAATTCAACCAGCCGATTTATCAAAATACAATTACATAAATATCCCAGCCAAAGATGTATGGGGGGTTGTTATGAGGAAAGACAGTCCCCTCGCTATAAAAGAAAGCATCCAGAAGACGGATTTACTAGGTGTCCCTCTACTTTTATTAAGGCAGGCGATAAAACCGGGTTTATCTAGAAATGAATTTTCGGATTGGTTTGGGGAAGATTACGATAAGTTAAACGTGAGTACGACATATAATCTGGTTTATAATGCAGCCATTTTGGTGGAAGAAGGCCTCGGTTATGCAGTGACCATTGACAAAATAGCAAATACATCTAGTGATAGTAGCCTTTGTTTTAAACCTTTAGAACCGAGACTTGAATCTGGGCTAAATATTGTGTGGAAGAAGCACCAGGTTTTTTCTAATGCTGCAAACCTTTTTTTTGAGACAATGAAGGCTAAATTTCCTAATGAGTAATCTGTTAATTAATAATCTACAACGAGCTTGTCCCTCCCTGACCTATTCAATGCAGGGAGGGATTTCTGCTGTAACCAGTTAGACTTGTTGACTGGTTGAAAGAGTAATCATATTACATTTTACTCCTTAAGTGACAGGCAACGCAGGGAGAAGGCAGAAGAAGAGCACTTCAAAAAATAAATAAAACCTAGTTGACATATCGGAATTAAATACATAAGATAAGGTATGTTCAAAAAACATAGGGTTAGAAGAAAAAGGGGGATTTCAAATGGAAGTCGGATTGGTCTTATTGAACGTCGCGGGACTGCTGGTGCTTGCAGGAATTCTTTTCTGGATGAACCGTAAACATATTTCATTTTCAAAACGAGTATTTACTGGGCTCGGGCTCGGTATTGTGTATGGGGTCGTCCTTCACGTAAGTTATGGGGCAGAAGGGGGCGCCTTGCAAAGTTCAATTCCGTGGTTCAACATTATCGGCACAGGTTATATTAAACTGCTGCAGATGATCGTTGTCCCGCTTGTTTTCATCTCCATCTTGACCGCGTTTACGAAAGTGACAGCCGGCAAGAACTTCGGGAAGCAGGCAGCGGTCATCTTGGGGATGCTGATCGGCACGACAGCGATTGCCGCTCTAGTCGGCATCGGAGCAGCACTGTTGTTTGACCTGAATGCCGATCAGATTGTACAGGGAGACGCAGAAGCAGCACGCGGAATTACGCTCGAAGAAACAGCAACAACAGTGGCAGACAAAGCATTGCCTGATCAGCTGCTGGATCTGCTGCCGGCGAATCCGTTCCTCGATTTTACGGGTGCACGTCCTACGTCAACCATTGGTGTAGTAATCTTTGCAGCGTTCCTTGGGTTCGCCTTCCTGGCAGTTCGCCGCAAACAGCCTGAACAGGCCGCGATTGTCCAAAAAGGAATCGATGCCATCTATTCACTCATCATGGCTGTCGTCAAAATCGTTCTTCGCCTGACACCGTATGGCATCCTTGCAATTATGGCGCGCACGGTTGCCGTCTCCGATTATGGTGCAATCGTCAACCTTGGTAAATTCGTCGGCGCCTCGTATGCTGCGCTGATCGTCATGTTTGCCATCCACTTGGCGATCCTTGCGGTGACAGGACTGAATCCGATCAATTACGTAAAAAAAGCCGGGGATACACTGCTGTTCGCCTTCACATCTCGCTCAAGTGCCGGCACACTGCCGTTGACACTGAATACGCAGACGACGCGCCTTGGTGTGCCGGAAGGAATTGCAAACTTCGCAGGATCATTTGGTCTCTCAATCGGACAGAATGGCTGCGCTGGCATCTATCCAGCGATGCTAGCCGTGATGATTGCCCCTACTGTCGGCCAGCCGATAGATGTTCAATTCATCCTGACATTGGTGGCTGTCGTGGCCATCAGCTCCTTCGGTGTGGCAGGCGTCGGCGGCGGTGCGACATTTGCTGCCATCCTCGTACTGTCAGCACTTAACTTGCCAATCGCTCTGGCGGGAATCCTGATCTCTGTTGAACCGTTGATCGACATGGGCCGTACTGCATTGAACGTCAGCGGCTCCATGACTGCCGGTGTCACTGCAGCCCGCGTCACTGGCGAACTCGATACTGTCCAATATGGTGAAACTGCTGTACACGATACAGCGGCTTCCGACTTATAATCATAGTGAAAAGCCGCACTCGGTTCCGAGTGCGGCTTTTCGTATGCGGCCGGGGAGCGGCCGCTGGGCATGGCCGGCGGTTTCCCGGCGATTTATGAGCGGTACCCGCGGTTTATGAGCGGTTTTCGTGATTTATGAGCGATTCCCGTGATTTATGAGCGTTTTTCGTGATTTATGAGCGGTTCTCGTGATTTATGAGCAATTCCCATGATTTATGAGCGGTTCCCATGATTTATGAGCGATTCCCGCGATTTATGAGCAATTCCCATGATTTATGAGCGATTCCCGCGATTTATGAGCGGAATCACATGGTTTACGAGGGTCCCGCCCCCCGCGCCACTCACTCTTCCCGCAAACTCTCGAGCTGCAGCTCACGTTCGAGGAACGGCCGGGCGTGGAGCAGACGGCGGAATGCTTTGTACCGTTCCGCTACCGCCGGCGACACCGGTTTGTCCGTGCGGTACGCGCGGATCAGGATGTTTTTCGGTGTATGAGCCATGTCGATGAACTCGAGCAGCTGTGTTTCGTACCCCACCATCGTCAGCAGCTCGGCACGGATCGAATCTGTCGCAAGCGCGGCAAACCGTTCCTTCACGAGACCGTGCTGCAGCATGATGCCGAGTTCCGGTGCACGCAGCTGGTTGAACAGCTCATGCTGACAGCACGGCACGCTCAGGATGACGCTCGCCCCCCAGCGGACGGCACGGGCAAGCGCCATGTCGGTCGCAGTGTCGCACGCGTGCAGGGTGACGACCATGTCGACGGAGGTTTCGCCTTCGTACTCGTTGATGTCACCGACGAGGAACTCGAGCTGGTCGTAGCCGAGGTCCTTTGCGATCTCCCGGCAGTCTTCGATCACTTCTTTCTTCAAGTCAAGGCCGGTCACCCGGATGTCCAGCCCTTTTTCGATACGCAAGTAATGATAGAGGGCGAACGTCAAATACGATTTGCCTGAGCCGAAGTCGAGGATCCGGACCGGCCGGTCGTTCGGCAGATGCGCGAGCGCGTCATCGATGAACTCGATGAACCGGTTGATCTGCCTGAATTTGTCCTGTTTCTGTTTCTTGATGAGTCCGTCGGCCGTCTGTACGCCGAGGCGGATGAGGAACGGATAGGGCGTCCCTTCTTCCAGCAAGTGGTTCTTCTTGCGGTTATGCGAGAGATCCGGCACTTTCGAAGACGCAGAAGCGCTCGACTTCCAGGAAATCTTGAATTTCTTCGTCAGCTGCACTTGGATCACTTCGTTCGTGAACTCGGCCTGCACTTGGCGGAATCGCATGAGGACATTCGTCAGGAACAGTTCCAATCCGTCTGCGGAAATATTATGGTGCTTAAGCACACGCTCGAACTGTTCTTCGAATTGAATATGCAGCTCGCCCTTCAGTTCGACCGGCTTGGCTTTGATGCGCAGCAGCCCCTCTTCTTTCGAGCGCGGCTGGCTGAATGTGGCGCGCACGAACGAGCCGTCTGTCAGCCGTTTTGCCAGATCGGCGGTCAATTGTTCAAATTCCATCAGGTTTGACTCCTTTGCAAGTGAGGTAGGGAATAATAGGGCCTAGTCAGTCAAGGTCGAATCCCTGGCTTTTCAAAAACTCCTTCATGTAGGGACGCTGCGGGCGTTCCAGGAAGTCCGCCATCTGCTCTGTCCAGCCGGCCTGTTTGCGGTTGCTGCTCCGCTGCTCGTAATACTCGTGCATCGCCGCATCATATTGTGGAAGCAGCGTGTCATATTTGTCCATGTCATACATATTTTCATGCAGGACGGCATCGATCGGCAGCCGGGGTTTCACTTCATTGCGGACAGCAGGGACGCCGATTGTCATCCCGAACATCGGGACGGTGCCTTTCGGCAGGTGCAGCAGCCGGCTGATCTCTTCCGGATTGTTGCGTACACCGCCGATATAACAGATGCCGTACCCTTTCGATTCCGCAGCGATCGCCACGTTTTGTGCAAACAGTGCGACGTCCACTGCGCCGACGAGCGTCGCTTCAGTATGGGAGTAGTCGATCGAACGGCCATGCAGGGCAGCGGCGGAAGCGAGACGCGTGAAGTCGGTGCAGAAGACGAAAGCCGCGCCGGCGCCGTTGAATTGGTGCGGGTTCTTGGACGCTTGGCCGACCGCTTTGCGCAGCGTTTCATCGGTCAGATGAATGACGGAATACGCCTGGACGAAATGGGAACTTGCCGCGTGCTGTCCGGCAGCGATCAATTCGCGCACGGTTTCCTGTGAAATCGGTTCATCGGTATAAGAACGAACCGATGCGTGGGATGTGAGTAAGTCGATGATCATGTTTGTCGCCTCCAACGAGTGATTGTAAGTAATGGTACACCAGAAACCGAAGAGAGAAAAGGAGTGACGCTTATGAGCTGGTTTGAAAGTATATCGATGACGACGATGATCGTCATACTGGCACTGGTGATCGTGCCGATGGTCATCCTTCTTTACCTGTTCTTATTTGACCGTAAACAGAAACAGCACGCCATCCTGCGCAATTACCCGATACTCGGCCGTGTCCGGTATATGATCGAGAAAGTGGGTCCGGAATTCCGGCAGTATCTGTTCGACAGTGACAACGAAGGGAAACCGTTCAGCCGGGAAGAGTACTTGCACATGGTGATGCCGGGCAAGTATTTGAACAGTGTCATCGGGTTCGGCTCGAAACGGGACTTCGAAGCGCCCGGGTATTACTTGCGCAACGCGATGTTTACGAAGCAGAACGAAGAAATGCGCGTCGACAATGAAACCAAAGTTGAGACGATGCGCTATGTCGTGAATGACGAGGGGCTTTTTTCGAGGAAGGAGCATCGGGAGGATATCTCAGCGAACCCCTGGCTGCTGCCGGACGAAGACGCGGTCGTCATCGGGCCGGATTGTACACATCCGTTCCGCGTGCGCAGCCTCCTCGGCCAGTCCGCCATGAGCTACGGGGCACTCGGGGACCATGCGATCACGGCACTGTCGAAAGGGATCGGCATGGCGACCGGTGCATGGATGAACACCGGAGAAGGCGGTTTGTCCCCGCACCACCTGGCGGGTGACGCGGAGATCATCGCGCAGATCGGTTCCGGACTGTTCGGATTCCGTACACCGGAAGGGGAGTTCGACTGGAGTCTTCTCACAGAAAAAGCGGAAAATCCGAAAGTGCGTGCATTCGAACTGAAGCTGGCGCAGGGTGCTAAAATGAGAGGCGGTCACGTAGAGGGAGCGAAAGTGACGGAGGAAATCGCGAAGATCCGGAATGTCGTCCCCTTCACGACCATCAACAGCCCGAACCGTTTCCGCCAGTTCGATGACTTCCCGGGTTTGTTCGATTTCATCGGCAAAATCCGGGACCATTCCGGTAAACCAGTCGGTATCAAGATCGTCATCGGCGGTAAGGACGATGCAGAAGAACTTGCACAGTATATGAAAGAAACTGGGCAAGGGCCGGACTTCATCTCCATCGACGGGGCGGAAGGCGGTTCAGGCGCGACTTATCAGGATTTGGCGGATTCGGTCGGTCTTCCTGTCCGTTCCGCGCTGATGCTGCTCGATGATGCGCTGCGACACCACGGAGTGCGGGATCGGGTCAAGATCATCGCGTCCGGCAAAATGACAACACCCGACAAAGCGGCGATTGCGCTCGCAATGGGAGCGGATCTTGTGCAGGTCGCCCGTGGTTTCATGATTTCCGTCGGCTGCATCATGGCACAGCGCTGCCATACGAACGAATGTCCGGCAGGCGTGGCGACGACGGACCCGCACTTGCAGCGGGGTCTCGTTGTCGAAGAGAAAAAGTTCAGGGTGACAAACTATATCCTGACGATGCGCGAAGGGCTGTTTCGGATTGCGGCTGCGGCGGGCCTGGATTCACCGACAAAACTGACGCGCGATTACGTGTTTTATAAAGACGAGCGCGGCAACGTCACACCTGTTCAATCACCGAAGACTTCAAACAAATAGAAGTAATCCTGTAACAAGCAGAGGAGTCATCGCTGCTTGTTTTATTTCGACAAATAAAATAATTTTCCGCACAATCAGAAAAATATGATAATATGAAGGTAACTTAAAATTAGACAGGGGGATGGAGAAATGGAGCTGATGGTCAAAACTGTCGGAACAGTCGTGAGGGAGCAGGCAATGCGTTTTCCGGGACAAGAGGCGGTGGTCTATCCGGAACGCGATCTGCGTCTGACGTACGCGGAGTTCGACAGAGAAACCGACCGGCTGGCGAAGGCATTTATGGGAATGGGGATTCAAAGAGGCGAGAACGTCGCGATCTGGTCCGACAACAAACCGCACTGGCTGCTCAGCCAGTTCGCCACAGGCAAGATGGGGGCTGTGCTAGTAACGGTCAACACGAATTACCAGGCGTCCGAACTGAATTACCTGCTGCAGCAGTCGGAAGCGACAACCCTTATACTGGATGAAGGATTCAAGGGGACAAGTTACCTGGAGGTACTGCGTTCCATTTGTCCATCCTTGGAAACGAGCAATAGCAGCCAAGTCCAGTGTGAGTCGCTGCCGAACTTGAAACGCATCATCCTCATGACTGAGAAAACCGAACCGGGCATCTACAAATGGTCGGAATTTCTGCAGCATGCAGAATCCGTCACGGACTCACAGCTCGAGGAGCGTCTGCAGTCCCTCTCGCCCGATGATGTCATCAATATCCAGTACACATCAGGGACGACCGGTTTTCCGAAAGGCGTCATGCTGACCCATATGAACGTCGTCAACAACGGCAACCTGATCGGCGGAACGATGAAATTGACGAGTGAGGACCGTGTCTGTATTCCAGTGCCGTTTTTCCACTGTTTCGGGTGCGTGCTCGGGACGATGGCGGCCGTCACACACGGGGCGGCAATGGTTATCGTCGAGCAGTTCGATCCGGTCCGCGTCCTGCGGGCTGTCCAGGATGAAAAATGCACCGCACTGCATGGGGTGCCGACGATGTTCATCGCCGAGCTGAACCATCCTGATTTCAGCAATTATGACACGTCTTCATTGCGTACAGGAATCATGGCGGGCTCGACGTGTCCGATCGAAGTAATGAAACAAGTCATCGGGGATATGGGCGCAAGTGAAATTACGATCTGCTACGGGCTGACGGAAGCATCGCCGGTCATTTCCCAGACGAAGACGGATGATCCGATCGAGAAACGCGTGTCGACGGTCGGTAAGCCGCATCCTCATGTCGAAGTGAAAATTATCGACCCGGCTACCGGAGAGGAACTCCCTGCCGGAGAACCGGGGGAGCTGTGCACGCGCGGCTATCACGTCATGAAAGGCTACTATAATAATCCCGAAGCGACGTCTGAAGTGATCGATGCAGATGGCTGGCTGCATACTGGCGATATTGCGAGACTGGACAAAGACGGCTATCTGGACATCACCGGGCGCATCAAGGACATGGTCATCCGCGGCGGGGAGAACATCTACCCGCGGGAAATCGAGGAATTCCTCTATACGCATCCCGGCGTTTCGGATGTCCAGGTGGTCGGTGTGCCTGACGCGAAATACGGCGAGGAACTGATGGCGTGGATCATCCCGAAGGAAGGGGCGGCTTTGAAGGAAGAAGACATTCGGTCATTCTGCAAAGGCTCGATCTCCCACCATAAGATTCCCCGCTATATCGAATTCACAGAAAGCTATCCGATGACCGCTTCGGGTAAGATCCAGAAGTTCAAACTGCGCGAGATGTCACTGCAGCTTGCGGCGGACTAACAGGTCAGCGAGAAAAACGCATGCCCAGACGGCATGCGTTTTCGTTATTCATACAGCGTATGTTCTTCAGTTCCATCTGCGTGGCGCACAGTCAGGATGCCTTCATGATCCGTGACGTATGGCTTTGCTTTATCGAGCAGCGCTTTCTTCGCCGATTCTTTGTAGATGACGGACGAACTGCCTTTCTTCGTCAGCACCCAGTCATCCTTCTCCGCCTTCACTTCGAAATGCGGCCGGTCTTCCGGCTTCCCTTCGATCGACTCCCGCGCTTGCGTCAGGCTGATCGCGATAGCGCGGCTCTCGGAATAGCCTTCCCTCAGCAGGGCATTCGCAATTTCGATCGCTTTGTTGCGCACATCGGACGTTTCGTTCTTGAACGTGTTCGGATAATCATCCTTCGTCCATGGCATGCGGTACACCTCCTGGATTTCCGTCCGCCGGCTGGCCGTCAACCCGTTTCCGGGCTGCCGCAGCTTCGAACGGTTCTAACCGGCGGTCCATATTCATACGAATGAACGGCACGTCCCGCTCTTCGCCGGGCTTTTCACGGTCGCCGAAGAAGTTCTTCACTTTGTCTTCGACAGGCAGCACTTCCATTGCTTCCGTTTTACTGCACGCGTAATAGATTTTGCCGATCTTCGCCTGGTAGGACGCCGCCAGGCACATCGGGCATGGCTCGCCGCTTGCGTACAGTGTGACATCGGACATGTCAGTGGAAGACAGGACTCTCCCCGCTTCCCGGATCGCAGCCAG
The DNA here is from genome assembly GCA_032099885.1 of Sporosarcina sp. Taxonomy (GTDB): domain Bacteria; phylum Bacillota; class Bacilli; order Bacillales_A; family Planococcaceae; genus Sporosarcina. Next base: position 72,352 of record DAMDKL010000007.1, on the reverse strand, counting down.
TTCCGCATGTGCGGAGGGGTCATGATCGGCTTCTACGGAATTTACACCACTTGCAATGATCTCCCCATCTCTGACGATGACGGCACCATACGGACCACCACCTTCAAGTACACTTCCCGTTGCCAAACGGATGGCTTCATTTAAAAATAGTTCGTGATTCATCTACTTCTCCTCCTTGTCGAATCAGCTCTATTTCCCGGGAAATACCAAGAAAATAGAGATAGCATTAAACGGTTCTCTTCCTTATAATGAAGAGGACCGGAGTTGTCAAGTTTCATGAAAGCGTTTCCGGACAGAAGACAGAAAATAAGGGGGATTACAAATGTCTGAAGATACGTTTAAGTTGATAGCAATTATTCTTTATATGGCAGCGATGGTCTTCATCGGCTGGTATGCGTTCCGGCGCACCTCGAATCTGACAGACTACATGCTCGGCGGCCGTTCGCTCGGTCCGGCAGTCACTGCGCTCAGTGCCGGTGCTGCCGATATGTCCGGATGGCTGCTGCTCGGGCTTCCTGGGGCGGTCTACAGCCATGGTCTCGTCGAAGTATGGATGGCGATCGGTTTGACAACCGGTGCCTACCTGAACTGGTTCTTCGTCGCACCGCGTCTCCGGGTCTATACCCAAGTCACGAACGATTCAATCACGATCCCGAGTTTCCTCGAGAACCGGCTGAAGGACAAATCGAGAATGCTGCGGATCGCCTGCGGTCTGATCATCCTCGTGTTCTTCACATTCTACGTATCGTCCGGTATGGTGGCGGGCGGGAAGTTCTTCCTCAGCTCGTTCGGTCTGGACTATCATTACGGTCTGATTGTCGTCGCGGTCGTCACGGTCGGCTACACACTGTTCGGCGGCTTCCTGGCTGTCAGCTATACGGATTTTGTCCAGGGGCTGATCATGTTCCTCGCCCTGATCCTCGTGCCTGCTGTCGCCTTGTTCGTCACGGGCGGCCTGTCGGAGACCGCAGTTTCCATGAAAGCGGTCAATCCGGATGTCCTGAGCCTGGTGAAAGGGGCGACTGTCCTTGGTGTCATCTCCTCTGTCGCATGGGGGCTCGGCTATTTCGGCCAGCCGCACATCATCGTCCGCTTCATGGCCATCAAGTCAGTCAAAGAGACGAAGAACGCCCGCCGTATCGGCATCGGCTGGATGATCCTGAGCCTTGCCGGTGCTGTCTCGACGGCGCTCGTTGGGATTGCATACTTCCAGCAGAATCCGGGTGCGGAGCTAGTCGATCCCGAAACGATCTTCATTGCTCTCGGGCAGATCATCTTCCATCCGTTCATCGCGGGGATCATGCTGGCAGCTGTTCTGGCAGCGGTCATGAGTACGATTTCGTCCCAGCTGATCGTTACGTCCTCCGCACTGATCGAGGACTTGTATAAAGCGATCATCAAGACCGACGGCACGGATAAGCAGTACGTGTTCCTCGGCCGTATGGCGGTCCTGATCGTGTCGATCATCGCGATGATCCTCGCCTGGCCGAACAATGAGTCGATCCTGAAATTGGTATCGTTCGCATGGGCCGGCTTCGGCGGTGCGTTCGGCCCGATCATCCTGCTGGCGCTGTACTGGCGCAGGCTGACAGCGATGGGTGCACTGTTCGGGATGATCTCCGGCGCCGTTGTCGTATTCGTATGGGGGAATATCGCTTCCCTGTCTGGGACATTATATGAAATCGTACCGGGCTTCCTCGTCTGTCTGCTCGTGACGTACTTCGTCAGTCTGGCAACGTATAAAGAAGACAAAGAGATCCAGCGTGAATTCACCGAGTCACTTGAGCTGCTCAAGCGCGACCGGTAAGAAATACAAAAGCCGCCCGTTCAGATTCCGGGCGGCTTTTTGCATGGATTATTTTGCTGTGTAAGGTATGATGGAGGGAAAAGGGGGAGTGGCTTATGAAGCTCGATCATGCAGTCTGGTTCACGAAACATTCACCGGCGAATATTGCGGCCCAGAACGACGGCGCCGTTGTCGGCGGCCGACACGAGCAATGGGGGACATACAACACGCTGAAGTATATGACGAACGGGTATATCGAATGGCTTGCAGTGGAAGATGAGGAGCGTGCCCGGCAGTCCGGCCATCCGCTCGTCCGGCAGCTGCTCCATGATCTGGAGGAGTACGGGGAAGGCTGGGGGACACTCTGCTTTTCAACGGATGACATCGCGGAGCTGGACGGACGTCTGCGGGCGCTCGGTCTCATGACCTCAGGCGTTATGGATGCGTCCCGTAAAACTTCCGCGGGGGTCCTGAAAAAATGGAAGATGCTGTTTGTCGAGGAAGCCGGCTGGAATGATCTGCCGTTCCCGTTCTTCATTCAATGGGAGGACGACGAAGCGACACGCCTTGCGGCTCTGAGGGAGGAAGGGACGATCCGGGATGTGAATGAATCGGAACGCATAACGGAGTGTGTGCTGGCAGCTGCCGATCCGGCCGCTGCGCTCAAACGGTGGGGCAGTCTGCTCGGGGCTGAGCCGGGAGCGGATGACGATTTCACTGTGAGCGGGGTCCGGTTCCGCTTCGCTGCTTCTGCGGATGGAAAGAACCGTATGACAGATGTCGCAACAGGGCAAACTGGAGCGTAAAGGAAGTCAGGAAGGAAGGTGCCGGGATGGATGAATTGGAATGGCTGGAAGAGTCGGCGATCGTCGTCGGAGTGGAAGAACAGAACGATGATCATTTCGAATATGAAATGGAAGAACTTGAAAACCTGGCGGATGCAGTCGGTGTAAACATCATCGGCCGTGTCGTCCAAAAGCTCGAACGGAAACACCCGACCAGTTATATCGGCAAGGGAAAAATCGAGGAAGTGAGGCGTGCAGCAGAAGAGACAGGGGCGAATCTGATTATTTTCAACGATGAGCTGTCTCCATCGCAGCTCCGCAACCTGGAGCGGGACATTGAAGTGAAGATCATCGACCGAACGATGCTCATCCTCGATATTTTTGCCCGGCGTGCCAGGACAAGAGAAGCCCGCATGCAGGTAGAGCTTGCGGAACTGCAGTACACGCTGCCGCGTCTTGTCGGTCTGCGCGCATCGCTCAGCCGTCAGGGTGGCGGCACGGGTGGCGGATTCCAGAACAAAGGAGCTGGCGAAACAAAGCTGGAGCTGGACCGCCGGAAGATCGAAGAGCAGATTTCAAAGCTGCGGAGAGAGTTGGAGACGATGAAACAGCATCGGTCCCTCCAGCGGAAACAGCGGGTCAAGAGCGGCACGCCGGTCGTGTCAATCGTCGGGTATACGAATGCCGGCAAGTCGACACTTATGAACCGGCTGCTCTCCATGTCGGAAGGGGATCAGGCGAAAACCGTCTACGAGCAGGACATGCTGTTCGCGACACTTGATACGTCGGTGCGCAATGTGACGCTTCCCGACCATAAGTCATTTATCCTCACCGACACGGTCGGTTTCGTATCGAAACTTCCCCATCACTTGGTAAAGGCGTTCCGGTCGACGCTGGAAGAAGCGAGGGAGGCGGATCTGCTGCTGCATACGGTCGACGTCTCGAATGCGGAATACCGCCATATGATCGACGTCACGAATGAGACGCTCGAGGCAGTCGGTGTAGAGGATGTGCCTGTCATTTACGTATACAACAAGGCGGACTTAGCGGAAGGCATCCGTTATCCCCGGGTACAGGACGATCAGGTCTGGCTGTCGGCAAAAACAGGGGAAGGGGTTTCAGAATTAGCGGAAATGATCGAGGAGAAAGTATATGAACACTATACAACGTGTAAAGTGCTGCTCCCGTTCGAACGGGGAGATCTCGTTGCGTATTTGAATGAGCATGCCCACGTAAAAGAGACCGATTACGAAGAAGAAGGCACATTGCTGACAGTTGACCTGTCGGAGCGTGACCGCAAAAAAGTGGAATCCTATATTATCAGCCATTGACGAAAACAGGACGGCGGCCCCGGAATTCCGGTGCCGCCGTCCTGTTTTCTATAAGAGAAAGGGGGTGGGATAGTAGTAGTATGCCCGCTCCCCGAAAAGTTAAACCTCTTTGAACTGATTTGCGTGAAGTTTGGCGAAAATACCATTCCTATTTACGAGTTCCGCATAGCCGCCGTCCTCTGCAATCCCTTCCGGTGTTACGACGACGACGCGGTCCGCATCACGGATGGTCGCAAGCCGGTGCGCGATAACGAGAGTTGTCCGGTTTTCAGACAACTCCGCGAGCGATTCCTGGATGATACGCTCCGTCTCTGTATCGAGGGCGGACGTCGCTTCATCCAATATGAGGATCGGAGGATTTTTCAAGAACATCCGTGCAATGGCGAGACGCTGTTTCTGACCGCCTGATAATTTCAGACCGCGTTCACCGATCTGGGTGTCATAGCCGTCCGGCAGGCTGCTGATGAACTCTTCCAAGTGGGCGCGTTGCGCAGCAGCATAGATTGCCTCGTCCGTTGCGGACAAATCGCCGTACGCGATGTTCTCTTTGACAGTACCCGTGAACAGGAAGACATCTTGCTGCACGATGCCGATCTGGCGGCGGAGGGACCGCTGCGTCATGTCGCGGACATCTATGCCGTCGATTGTGATCCGGCCGCCGTCCACATCGTAGAATCGGGGGATCAGGGAACAGATTGTCGTCTTGCCGGCACCCGAAGGACCGACAAACGCGACAGTCTGCCCGGATCGGATCGACAAACTGAGACCATTGAGCACAGGCTTGCCGGCGTCATAGCCGAACGTCACATCGTCCAAAACGATATCCCCTCGCAAGTGAGGTACGTCGACCGCATCCCGGCAGTCGGTGATTTCAGGTTCCTGATCCAGCAGCTGGCGGAACCGGCTGAAGCCGGCCATCCCTTTCGGATACAACTCCAGCAGTGCGCTGATTTTATCGATTGGCTTAATGAGGATGTTGATGAACAATATGAAGCTGACCAGTTCCCCGATCGACAGTTTACCTTGAAACGTAAACCAAGCGCCAACGACCAAGATCACGAGCGTCACGAGACGTGTCATCATATAGATGGAAGAGGTGGTCCAGGCCATCACCTTGTAGGCAACGAGCTTGGCAGTCCGGAAATTGCCGTTATCCCGGCGGAAGCGAGACAGTTCGAAGTCTTCGTTCGTAAACGATTTAACGACACGGGAACCCGACACAGAATCCTCTACACGGCCGTTCACTTCCGCGATCTTACCATACATATTGAGCCATGCAGCGTTCATGCGCTTATTACAGAACGCGACAAGGACGATCAGCACCGGCACCATGACAATGGCAATCAGCGCAAGCTGCGGGTTGATGGTGTACATGATGCCGAACGCGCCAAGCACCGTCATGATGGCGATGAAAGCATCTTCCGGCCCGTGATGGGCGAGTTCGCCGATATCGAACAGATCCGTCGTGATGCGCGTCATGATATGTCCTGTTTTCGTATTATCGAAAAACCGGAACGACTGGCGCTGGACGTGGGTGAACAATTCCTCCCGCATATCCGTTTCGATGTTGATGCCCAACTTGTGGCCGAGATAGCTGACGACATATTGGAGAAGAGTGCTGAACAGGTAAACGGCGAGCAGCACGATACTGACCGTGATGATCTTTCCCCAGTCACCGTCAGGGAGCAGACTGTCGATGAACCACTGGACAGCTACAGGGAATGCGAGTTCGAGGAGTGCCACAAAGACGGCACTCGAAAAGTCGATGATGAACAGCCGCTGGTGCGGTTTATAGTAAGAGAAAAATTGTTTTAACATAGCTCCCGTCCTTTTTTGCAATGTACGGGCAAGTATACAGCAATTGAGCGGAAAGTTCGACAAATATTTCGGAAAGTTCCGGTACAGGGCCTTACGACTCATTTACCCATCTGGAAAAAAAGGCGGATTTTAGAGAACTTCGACAAAATATGAAACTAAATGAGCTATAGTCAGTATGAATAGGCAGAATGATACTTTAAAAAGGGAGTCGATTTTATGAAAAACTGGATGAAAGGTGCCGCAGCTGCCCTACTGGCATTGTCACTATCAGCTTGCGGATCTGCTGATACACCGAAGACGGAGACGAATTCAGCTGCAGGTGCGGGTGCCAAGACAGAGGCGCCGAAAGAAGACAAACAGACCGCTAAGGACGTCTTCCAGAAAACAATGGAAGCGTCTGAAGCCATCAAGAGCCTTCACGGACAGATGACGATTGATCAGAATATGAAAGTCGTAGACGACGAATCGATGCGTATGAAGAACAAGATGACCATCGAAATGGATGTCATTACGGAACCGCTGACACTTCATCAGACAATGGACATGAAGAGTGACACAGATCAAAGTATGAATATGGAGATGTACGCTAAAGACGGTGAACTGTATATGCAGACGAATGACATGGAAGGCGAATGGCTGAGTGTCCCGCCGATGATGCAGGACGAAATCCTCGACGACATGAAAAGCTCCAATGCCATGATCGAGCTGGAAGTGTTCAAGGAATTCGAAGATAAGTTCACGCTTGAAGAGAAAGACGACCAATATGTCCTCCACTTTAAGGCTTCGGGTAACGAATTCAGTGACCTGCTGAAGGAGCTGATGGAGCAGGAGGCAACTGAAGCATCGGAAGGGGACGTCAGTGATATTGACGTCAAGAAAATCGAACTGACGCTGTATATCGACAAAGACACTTACTATGCAACCTCTTATGATATGCAGCTCGATGCTGTCATGGACATTGGCGGCTATCGTACCGTAGCCCTGCAGACGCTGCATGCCGATATTACGAAGATTGACGAAGTGGCACCGTTCGAAATCCCGCAAGATATCATTGATAACGCCATCTCGATGGATGAATGACCGTAACAGGCAGAAACAGAGGAGCTGTTCCGGAAGTCCCGCACATGCGGTCTTCCGGAACAGCTCTTTTTTCGTTTCCGGGCTTGGCGGGAGTGGATTATACAGCCTTTTCCGTGTCCGAAGTTCAATGAGAATCGTTTTCAGTTATCAGTTGACTTCCAGTAGCGATTTGCTATAATAAGATTTGCGGCTAACTGATAATTGTTTTCATTTAAACAGATCGAGTCCGCAAATATCTGGATATCGGAGTTCTTCATGAAGAAACGTTATTTGATAGTCGCGCTGATTCTCCTCTCACTGCTTTCGCTGTTCGTGGGAGTGAGCCATATTTCACCGAAAGACCTGCTCGATTTCCGCTCAGACGAAACGGAGATCTTCCTCATCAGCCGCCTGCCGAGATTGCTTGCAATCGTTCTCGCCGGTGCCGGTATGAGTATAACAGGTCTCATCATGCAGCAGCTGAGCCGCAACAAGTTCGTCTCCCCGACGACCGCCGGCACACTTGACGCCGCGAAACTTGGGATCCTCGTTTCGATGCTGTTGTTCACCAACGCATCGACGATCGAGAAGATGCTTGTCGCGTTCGCCTTTGCACTCGGCGGAACACTGCTGTTCATGAAGATTTTAGATCGTGTCAAATTCAAAGATGCAATTTTCATCCCCCTCGTCGGGCTCATGTTCGGGAACATCCTGTCGTCCATCACGACATTCTTCGCCTACAAGGCGGACGTCATCCAGAACATGGCATCCTGGCTGCAGGGAGACTTTTCACTCATCATGAAAGGCCGGTATGAATTGCTGTACATAAGTATCCCCGTCCTCATCATCACGTACCTGTACGCCAACCGGTTTACAGTCGCGGGGATGGGAGAGGATTTCTCGAAGAACCTGGGGCTTGCTTATCGGAGGATCGTCAATATCGGTCTCATCCTGGTTGCGCTCATTACGACCACTGTCGTGCTGACGGTCGGTGTCATCCCGTTCCTTGGGCTCATCATTCCGAACATTGTCTCGATCCTGAAGGGGGACAATCTGGAGCGGACACTCCCGCACACGGCGATGCTCGGTGCGATCTTCCTGCTCATCTGTGACATTCTCGGGCGGGTGATCATCTACCCGTATGAGATTTCGATCAGTCTGATGGTCGGCGTCATTGGCAGTGCGATCTTCCTCTATATGCTGTTTAGGAGGAAGGCGTATGCGTAATCGAACAAAATTAGGAATCCTGCTGGTTCTTGCTGCTGTGTTCTCTGTGCTTTACCTGTTCCAGGGTCTGAATGGAAGTTATGACTATGCACTGCCGCGCCGGGCCGTCAAAGTGCTGGCGATGGCGCTGACGGGAGTGGCGATCGCCTACTCGACAGTCATCTTCCAGACGATCACGCACAACCGGATTTTGACTCCGAGTATCATGGGACTCGATTCCCTGTATATCCTGCTTCAGACCGTGCTGATCTTCTTCCTCGGGTCCACGCATGTCACGATTGTGAACAAACAGGTGAACTTCGTACTGTCTGTCGGCGCCATGGTGCTGTTCGCGCTGCTGCTCTATCAGTTCCTGTTCAAAGCCGGGAAGCGGCCGATCTATTTCCTGCTGCTTGTCGGAATCATTGTCGGTACGTTCTTCCAGAGCATCTCGACATTCCTGCAAGTGCTGATCGATCCGAATGAGTTCCTGCGGGTCCAGGATAAAACGTTTGCAAGCTTCAATAACATTAACGGAGACCTCGTCTGGTGGGCGCTCGGCATTCTCATCGTCTCGCTGATCATCGGCTGGCGGAAGTTCAATGAGCTCGATGTCCTGTCGCTGGGCCGCGACACCGCCATCAACCTCGGGGTCAACCATGACAAAATCGTCAAGATGATGCTCATCCTGTCATCCGTGCTGATTGCTGTCTCGACGGCACTCGTCGGACCGATCACGTTCTTCGGTCTGATCGTCGCCAACTTGTCCTACCAGTTTTTCAAGACATACAAACATTCGGTTCTTGTCGCAGGTGCCTCGGTTCTGAGTATCATTGCCCTGGTCGGCGGGCAGTGGGCCGTCGAGCGGGTCTTCACCTTTTCCACCACGCTCAGCGTCATCATCAACTTCGCCGGCGGTGCGTATTTCATCTACTTACTATTGAAGGAGAGTCGATCTGCATGATCCAAGTACGGGAACTGACAAAGTCTTACGGCAGCAAAGCAGTCGTTGAGAAGGTGAGCGTCGATATACATCCCGGTAAAATTACGTCGTTCATCGGACCAAACGGAGCCGGCAAATCGACCCTGCTCTCCATGGTAAGCCGTCTGCTCGACGCAGACACGGGTGAAGTGCTCGTGGACAACAGCAATACGAAGAAGATGAAATCGAACGAGTTTTCCAAAAGGGTCTCGATCCTGAAACAATCGAACTTCATGAACGTCCGGCTTACGATCCGGGAGCTTGTCTCGTTCGGACGGTTCCCGCACTCGAAAGGCCGTCTGACATCGGAGGACATCCAGATCGTCAACCAGGCGCTCGACTATATGGACCTCATGGGTATGCAGCACCAGTATTTGGAGGAACTGTCCGGCGGGCAGCGGCAGCGGGCGTTCATCGCCATGGTCATCGCCCAGGATACGGACTACATCCTGCTGGACGAACCGCTCAATAACCTGGACATGAAACACTCTGTACAGATCATGAAGATTCTGCGCCGTCTCGTCGATGAGCTCGGCAAGACAGTCGTCATCGTCCTTCACGACATCAACTTCGCGTCCGTCTACTCTGACCGTATTGTCGCCATGAAAGAAGGTCAGGTCGTCAAGGACGGTCCGACCAATGACATTATCAATTCCGAATCACTGCGGGAGATCTATGATATGGATATCCCGATCCAGCAGATGAACAACTGCAGAATCTGCGTCTATTTCAACTCTTAAACGAAAAGGATGGTACGAATCCATGAACATGAAGAAACTCTCCCTATTCCTGCTCACATTCACGCTGTTGCTCGTCCTCGCGGCGTGCGGATCAAAAAAAGAAGATCAGAAACCGGAAGCGGAAGGAAATGCGGACAGCTCCGCAGCAAATGAAGATTCAAACGCAGGCGAATCGAAGGACTTGACCATCAAGCACGAACTCGGAGAAGCTCCGCTCAAAGGCACGCCGAAAACAGTGGCTGTGTTCGACTTCGGCATCCTGGACACACTGGACGAATTGGGAATTGAAGTGGCAGGAGTTCCGCAAGCAACGATCCCTGCTTACCTGGAAAAGTACAAGTCATCCAACTACACGAATCTCGGGAGCTTGAAAGAGCCTGACTTCGAAGCGCTGCATGCCATGAAACCGGACGTCATCTTCATCTCCGGTCGCCAGGCGGATCTGTATGATCAGTTTGCTGAAATCGCTCCGACGATCTATGTAGGTATCGATTCAGCTAACTATATGGAGTCATTTAAGCACAATATGGATATCGTAGCTCAAGTCTTTGACAAAGAAGACGAAATGAAAGATGAAATGGCACAAGTGGACAAAAAGATTGAAGAGATCAAGGCTAAAACATCAGAGACAGACAACAAAGCGTTGATCGTCCTCGCGAGTGAAGGGAAAGTCAGTGCATACGGGCCAAGCTCCCGCTTCGGTCTGATCCACGACATATTCGGATTCCCGGCGGCAGATGAAGGGATCGAAGCGTCTACGCACGGCCAGAACATCACGTTTGAATACATTCTGGAAACGAACCCAGATGTGCTATTCGTCATCGACCGCGATGCAGCGATCGGGCAAGGGGACAATTCCAAGAAAACGATTGAAAACGATTTGGTAAAGAAAACAAAAGCCTATGAAAACGACAAAATCGTCTACCTGAACGGGGAGTATTGGTACTTGTCAGGCGGCGGACTGCAGTCCATGAAAGAAATGATCAACGAAGTGGAAGCAGGACTATAATCAGAACAAAAGACCGATTCCCGGATGCGGAATCGGTCTTTTGTGTCTGCCGGCCGTGATGCCGCCTATGCTACACTTAGCTCAATCAGATTGAAAGAGAGTGGGAAACGACATGGGAAAAGCGATTACGGTGCGCGGGAAAACGGTGGAACAGGCAGTGGAAGCAGCGCTCGGCATACTTGGACTGGACCTCTCCGATGTCCGCATCCACGTGACACAGACGGCAGAGACGCAGGAAAGTCCGGATCGGACACGTTTGGCGGAGGTAATCGTAACGCCTATCCGTTATCAGGCAGCGATCGGCGGCAGGGAAGATCGGCCTGCCGGAACCCATGGAATCAGCATCACATCGGGAAGGGCGGACGTACGGACAGTAGCGGGCGCCGCGCTTCCTGTCATCGAGGCGGGGAAAGGTGTCCAGGTTATTGTCAACGGCCGGAAGACGGATGGCGGTACGCGTGTATCCGAATCGGACAATGTCCACCTTCGCACAATCGATGAGCTGACGCGGGCGCAGCTGTCCATTACGATCCGTGAACAGGGAGCGCTTGCACTGCTGAGTGTGACACCGGGCCGGAAGATCACGCGGACGGTCAAAAACGCTTCCTATACAGACCGTCTTCGCGTGGAGACCGAAGAAACGGCAGAGACCGTCAACGACCTCTCCCAGCAGATGATCCGTGAGGCGTGCAGCCAGCTCGGCATTACTGCCGCACTGGATAAGCGGGTGTTGTGGGAGGCTTGCGAAACGCCTGTCCCGTACGAAGCGATCATCGCCCGGGGCACATTTCCAAAAGCGGGGCTCGATGGAGATATCGAAGTGCAGATCGACGTAGACGGCGGTGCGCTTGCTGAAGAAGAAGCAAGGGTCGACTATCGGGAAAAGGCAGCTGTCCGGTTCGTTCAAGCAGGACAGCTGATCGCTGCTGTCCTGCCGCCTGTTCCGGGACAGGCCGGCAAGGATGTTTTTGGAAATGAAATTTGCGAGGAAGACGGGAAGCCGGCCGATATCCAGCTAGGCAGAAATGTCGTGAGAACTGGGAATCATCTGTTTGCCGAATGTCCGGGGAAGCTGTCGATCCTGCGGAAAGACGGCTGTATTTCTATTGAGATCGCGGACTCGATCGCCCTGGAAGAGGTGGACTTGGCGAGTGGGAACATTCGGTTCGACGGGGATGTGACGGTGGCAGGAAGTGTGACGCAAGGGTGTGTTGTGGATGTCACCGGAAGGGCTGTCATCGGTCGGGATATCAGAAAATCCGAAGTGCGTGCCGGCCGGGAGATCAAGGTCGGCGGCCACGTCTCCTCCTCCCGGCTAGAAGCGGGATTCCAGCTGTCGGGAGATGAGCAGTATGCCGACCGCCTGTCGTACATTCTGCCCGGCCTGCAGGAACTCGGAAACGTGATCCGGACAGTTGCCCGGCTGAGACAGTCGGGGGCTGGTGAACTGGAAGGACAGGAAGTGAAAAAGCTCATTCGGACAGTCCTTGGAGGCCGGTACGATGCATTTCTGGAGGAGCTGCAGCCGTTCCTTTCGCTCAAGGCAGAAGGGACGCATCCGGAATGGCAGGCACTCCAGATGGACATGTACGATCTATTCGTCCATACGCTGCATGCCGGCATGGAAGACGGCATGCAGTTCCTCGAATTCCTGCATTCTGCAGAACGGCTGTATGACCGGTACCGCGTCAACTTCGGACAGGAACCAGCGGAACTGTCGCTGCCTTATGCGGTGAACAGCCAGCTGGCCTGTTCAGGAACGATACATGTCACGGAACAGGGGCTTGCTCAATGCACAGTTCATGCCAAGCGGGATCTGAGAGTGGACGGCATCTGCCGGGGAGGGGAACTCACTGGGGAGCGGTCTGTCTCCGTAAAGGAGTGCGGTTCGAAACGCGGTGTCCAGACCGTCCTCAAAACGAGCAGGGAAGGCTCAATCGTCATTGGAATTGCACACCCGGGGACAGTGCTGATTATAGGGGAAGAAATCCACCAAGTGACGAAACTGCTGATTGGCATTACTGCCAGACTGGAAAACGGAGTGATGACCATCCGCTGACCTGCATGGAAAGTTGTTCTTTACCGTACTGTCTTTACAATGTATAATGACAGGTGTCATGACAGTAGTTTGGACACGGAGGAGAACAAAAATGGCTAATTCGCTTGCACGGGTTTCTTCGCATACGGAGAAACCGCGCACCATTTCAAGAAACAAATTGCTCGTCATCTCGGGCACCGGCTGGATGTTCGATGCGATGGATGTCGGAATCCTGTCATTCGTCGTAGCAGCTATTGCGGTCGAGTGGAACTTGACGCCGGCTGCCATCGGTTGGGTGGGCAGTGTGAATTCCCTCGGTATGATGGCGGGGGCGATACTGTTCGGTCTGCTTGCGGACCGCATCGGCAGGAAACAAGTATTCATGATGACCTTGGTACTCTTTTCGCTTGCTAGCGGATTGTCCGCCGCCACGACGACGCTCGCAGCCTTCCTTATCATGCGTTTCTTTGTCGGGGCGGGTCTCGGGGGTGAGCTGCCGGTCGCATCTACGCTCGTATCGGAAAGTGTGGAAGCGAAAGAGCGGGGGAGAGTCGTCGTGCTGCTTGAAAGTTTCTGGGCGGCCGGCTGGCTTGTAGCAGCATTGATCGCCTACTTCATCATTCCGTCCTTCGGCTGGAGGACGGCGCTAATCATTACGGCCTTGCCTGCGTTTTACGCCATCTACTTGCGCCGCAACCTGCCTGATTCACCGAAGTTCGTCCAGGGCGGATCGTCGAAGCAGTCCGTCTTGCAGAAAATAGCGGCATTGTGGGCCGCCCCTTACCGGAAGCGCACACTTATGCTCTGGATCGTCTGGTTCACTGTCGTCTTTTCCTATTATGGCATGTTCTTATGGCTGCCGAGCGTCATGGTGCTGAAAGGCTTCGCGATGATCAAGACCTTCGGCTACGTCCTGATCATGACGCTGGCTCAGCTGCCGGGGTATTTCTCGGCAGCCTGGCTGATCGAACGGACCGGCCGTAAATTTGTTCTGTCTGTCTATCTGGTCGGCACAGCACTTAGCGCTCTCGCTTTCGGAAATGCGGATACACTGCAGATGCTCCTGCTGTTCGGTGCACTGCTTTCCTTCTTCAACCTTGGCGCCTGGGGAGCGCTCTATGCCTATTCCCCTGAACAATATCCGACCTCCATACGCGGTACGGGCACAGGTATGGCAGCGGGAATCGGCCGGATCGGCGGAATTTTCGGTCCGCTGCTCGTCGGCTCCCTGCTGACAGCCGGTCACGGATTCGGGATGATCTTCGGGATTTTCTGCGGTTCGATTCTGATCGGGGTGCTCGCAGTCCTGATCCTCGGAACCGAAACGAAACAACTGGAACTCGAATGACCGGTCGTGCCAAACACCGGACCCGTATTCAAAAAACAGGCCGTCTGCAGGTTCAACCTGCGGATGGCCTGTTCGATTTACGTGCAAGAAGCCGTTCCAGCCTGGGCCGGTTAAAACGCTGAGCCAGGATGATCGGCACATTGAACAGCAGTGCATAGGCGACATTCAGCCAGCCGGCCCAAATCGGGTTCCACAGAAAAAACAGGGACGCCGGCAGGATGGACAGCCAATGGGTCAATTCAGCTCTCCGGGACTCCGCGGCAAACCGTGAAAAATCTTCCTCTGCGCTTCCGTGGAGGGCTTTTTTGCTGTAGCCGCTGCGGATGAACAACGTCCCGTCCGGTATGAGGGATTTCCACCGGCGCACCCGGAAAATCCGGTCCCACAATACCCCCATTTGTTCGAACGCAAGCGGGCGGAAAAGGGAGGCATGCTGAACGAACCAGGCGCGCGGAATCCGCTCTATCGCGACGGAGATGGCGAGATGGAAGAAGGTCCATGCAGCTGCATCCAGCAAGACGACCCAGACGATTGGCAGATTTCTCAACGTCTCACACAACCTCTGCACTCATTTTTTGGACAGTCGGACAGGGAAGAAAGCGAGCTGACGCACACTTGACCTACTGGAACGTATCGGCCATGATCCGCACCATCTCGCGCCTTGTCACAAAGTTCCGTTTCGCAAAGCAGTCATACCGGTTCTCCCGTACACTTGTTAGAATCCCACGGTATACTTGGGCGGAAGCAAGCACCGCGAATTTACTGTCCGCGTCGAATTCGCTGATCTGTCCGAGAAACTGATCGTAGAGCGATTCCGCACGATGGGCCATCGTTTCCCATACTGCGATGAAAGGGTCCGATACATGCCCGCGCGCAAGCTGTTCCAGCGTATATCCGGCGCGTTCGAGTTCCTCAGCCGGCAGATACACGCGGCCTTTGTCACGATGGTCTTCCCCGACATCCCGCAATATATTGGTCAGCTGCATAGCGATACCGAGGCTGACAGCCGCTTCCGTGCAGTCTCTGGAAGCACTGGACGCGATGATCGGCAAGAGCATCCTGCCGACAGAGCCGGCGACATAATAACTGTACGTCTCTACATCTTCCATCGTACGGGGAGCCGAAAACCCGATGTCCATCCGCTGACCGGTCAGCTGATCGCGGAATGGTCCGATATCCATGGCGTACGTATCGAACACATGGCGTAATGCCCGCCAGAGCGGTCGGTCGGGCTCCTGACCGCGGGAAAACCGATCCAGCTCATCCGTGAGTCCGTCCAGAGCGGCCGCCTGTGCCGGACCGCTGTCATTTTCGTCGACACTGTCATCCGCAGACCGGCAGAATGCGTAGACAGCATAGACGGCTCGTGCCTTCTCCTCGGGCAGCCGGGAAAACGCATAATAGAAACTTTTCGAATGACGCTTGATCACCCGTTCGCAATGTGCGAAATCCTGTTGCAGAGAAATGGTGCGAGTCATGGGAAATCCCCCTTTCATCGTGTATGGAATAAGATACCGCGGTCATCGTGCAGTAATTCTTCCGTGGCGATCCGGGCGGACAGCAGGACGATCGGCACTCCGGCTCCCGGATGTGTGCTGCTCCCGGTGAAATACAGACCTTCACAATCGGTCGCTTTGCTCTGCGGTCTCATGTGATTACTTTGGGCAAGTGTCGGCTGGAGTCCGAATGTCGCGCCATTATAGGCGTTGAAGCGCTGTTCGAAATCGTCCGGTGTCATGTACGATTCCGAGACGATCTCCTGTTTGACGTTTTCAAACCCCGGTACTTCCTCCAGGGCATCCAGCACGTACTCCCGGTAATGGCGGATCGTCTCCTCATCCCAACAGTAATCACTGCAGGATTTGTCGGAGACAGGGACGAGTATGTAGAGGCCGTCTTTTCCGGGAGGTGCAAGGCTCTCATCGAGCTTTGAGCCTATGTATACGTAGAACGAGGCTTTTTCAAGACGCCTGCCGGTGAATATGTCACTTAAGTTGCGCTCGAGCTCCTCGTTGAATATGAAATTATGGGCATTTTCCACGCCGTCATACTTGCGGTCCATGCCGAGATACATGAGGAAGCATGAACAGGAGTATTTCATTTTATCGATCTTCTCGTCTGTATATTTCCCTTTCGCCTTTGGAGACTTGACGAGGTTCTTCATAGCATACGGGAAGTCGGCGTTGCACATGACGAAGTCAGAGGGGATGACCCGGCCGTTCAGCCGAATGCCTGTCGCTTGGCCATTTGCAATCACGATCTCATCGACCGGGGAATTGTAGTGGACCGTGCCGCCGAGTTCTTTGAAAAGCCGCTCCAGGGATTGAGCCATCGTATACATTCCGCCTTTAATGAACCAGACGCCGTACAAGAATTCGATCATCGGAATCATCGTGTACAGGGACGGACCGCTGTACGGGGACACCCCGATATATAGCGTCTGGAAGCTGATCATCTGCTTCAATCGTTCACTTTTGATGTATTTACTGATGAACGAATCGGCATTGTCGAATGTCTTCAGCTTCAAGCCTTGCCGGATCATGGAAGGGTTGTAGAAGTCCGAGGGCTTCCTGAACGGCTTTTGAAGGAAGTGCTCCTTCGCCACGAGGAATCGCTTGTAGATGACCTGCAAGTATTCGAAGAACCCTTGTGCGTCTTCATCCCCGAACGATTCAAGTGTCTTTGTCAGTTCGATCAGGTCCGAGCTGATCTGGTACTGGTCTTCCGGGCTGCTGCCGAAGAAGACACTGTACATCGGATCTAGACGCTGCATCGGGATATAGTCATCCGGATCCACCCCGCATACTTGGAACACTTCCCTGTACAGCTCGGGCATCATGACGATCGTCGGCCCGAGGTCGAACTGATAGCCGTCCTGCTGGATCCGGTGCATCTTCCCGCCCGGCAGCGCTTCTTTCTCGTACAGTGTCACTTCATAGCCGGCGTGCTGCAGCCGGCAGGCACTCGCCAATCCTGCCACTCCGGTACCGATCACCGCAACAGTCTTTTTCATGGAATATTCTCCAACCCTTCGATAAGGCGAATCTGTATGACTGTACAATGTTTTGTGATAAGATTGTACAATGAAATGACAAATGCACCCACTGATTACTTTGCTTCTTCCCAATTATACAGAAAGTGAAACATTATACATAGTAAATGCTTGTACAATGTTTGAAGAATCAGATGAATTGCCCTGCATTCTGCGGCCGGCAAAGAAAGAAGGCGAATTCTATGAGAGCGGAACAGGGTCCGCAGCTCCTTGTCAGCGACGTGGCCAGACTGACAGGGTTATCACGGCAGGTGATCAGGAAATGGGAAGACCGGTACCGGATCATCTGTCCCAAGCGTCACGACAATGGCTACCGGCTGTATACGAAGGATGATGTGAGTACGCTCATACAGATCCGCAAGCTGCGGGATCAGGGGCTACCCGTGAAAGACGCTGTGGCCAGCTACTTGGAGAACCGGACCGAAGTGCATCCGGCCAGGAAACCGCTCGACGGGCATGTGCAGGCGATGCTCGAAAAAGGCGCTGCCTACGACGAGGCCGGAGTAACGCTGCTGCTGAAGCAGGCGCACCACAAATATGGCCTGGAGGAATTTCTCAACTCGACAGTCCAGCCCCTGCTGACGGAAATCGGGGAAAAGTGGTCGTCGGGAGAATGGGATGAAAGCCAGGAGTCGATTACCAGTCTGGTCATCCGTGACTTCCTTATGCAGATCCGGCGGAATTTCGAGCTGCCGGCGGACGCACCGAGGATCCTCGGATGCTGCCTGCCCCACGAGATACACGAAATTCCGATTCAGATCATCTTGCTGCAGGCGATGATGAACGGCTGGCAGACAATCGCAGCAGGACCTTCTCCGAAGCTGTCGTCGATTGACTTCCTCGTGCAGCGGCTCAATCCGGATAAGGTACTGCTGTCTGCAATGACGGCAATCCCTTTTGACCGGGATCCCGAGCTATTCAGCAAACTCGAAGCAATTGCTGCGCGCAATCCGCAAACCGAATTTTACTTGGGCGGCCAGGGAGCAGCGGATCATGCAGTCTTTCTGGAGCCGCGTCATGTCCGGATCGCGGGCAGGCTGAGTGACGTGATCGGCTGAAACTTCTGCAGCCGTATTCGCGTATGACAGAGAAGAGACGACTGTCCGCTGACTGGGCAGGATGGAAAAAGGGGAGAGGTGATTCGTATGGAAATGAAAGAACCGTTCCGCATTCCGGAGTTCGTAGCGGAACTCGGGCGAAAGCGCATCGAAGGGTTTCCTGTCGATGGATTTGTCTATGGGGAAGGTCCGCATCGACCGAAGCTCATGCTGATCGGTGAAGCACCCGGGGAAACCGAGTCTCTTGGCGGTGTGCCGTTTTCGGGAAGGGCCGGCAAGGAACTCATGAAGTCGCTGGCATCCATCGGCCTGGAACGGGAGGATGTCTACATTACGAGTGCGGTCCGCAGCCGCCCGTATAAATATGGACACCGGAAAGAACGGGACGGGACACTGACAGAACGGAAATACAATCGGCCGCCGACCAGCCGGGAAATCGTGGCTCATGCCCCGCTTCTCGATTTCGAAATTGCCAATCTCGAACCTGAACTGATTGTGACGCTCGGCAATGTAGGGCTTCAGCGGCTGATCGGCAAAGAGGCGAAAGTGACAGAGCTGCATGGATCGCTGCTGCAGCAGCCTGTCCGGTACTTGAGCGATCTCGACTCGTCAGCATTCGGCTGGACCGAGAAGTCCTACCGCATCATACCGACGTTCCACCCCGCGTCCGTATTCTACCGGCCGTCCCACAGGCCGTCGCTGGAGGCGGACTGGCTGGAGATCGGTCGTCTGCTGCATGAAGGAGCCGGCAGTACGTCTGAACGGCCGCTCCGAAAGGGGGAAAACTGATGGACAGTAACATTCCAGCAGCACAGCGCAAGACAAAGGGATCTCTGAAAGAATTCGCCGGCCTACTCAAGCGGCTGGACTGGCCGAAAGGGGTTACGGCCGCCGCACTCATCCTCTCGCTGTTTTCAACGGCTGCAAGTCTGGCTGTGCCGCTCGTGACGATGCAGCTCGTCGACTCGCTGACGAATGATCTATTCAATTGGAAGACTGCGGTGTTCCTCCTGGGTGTTTTCATCGTCCAGGCGCTGCTCGGCGGCATTTCCTACTATATGCTGGCGTACATCGGGGAGACGATCGTGGCAGACTTGCGGACGCAATTATGGGGGAAAGTCCTGCGGCTGCCGGTCGCGTACTTCGACGAAACGGAGACGGGCGAGACGATGAGCAGGATCACGCAGGACACGACAATTTTAAAACAGCTTGTGTCGGATCATCTCGTATCTCTGATCACTGGTCTCATTTCGATTGCAGGAGCAGTCGTCATCCTGCTCTACTTGGACTGGAAGATGACGCTGATCATGCTCGTCAGTATCCCGCTCAGCATGGCCGTCATCTTCCCGCTCGGCCGCGTCATGCATAAGATCGCTAAGGCGACCCAGGCAGAGATGGCGAAGTTCTCCGGCCATCTCGGCAGGGTGCTCGGGGATGTACGTCTGGTGAAAGCGTACCGTGCCGAAACGCACGAACAGCAGAAAGGGACGGAGGCAATCCGGTCGCTGTTCGGATTCGGTCTGCGGGAGGCGAAAATCCAAGCGGTTATTTCACCGGTCATGACGCTCATCATGATGGGGATTCTCGTAGCGATACTCGGTTATGGAGGTGCTCAGGTGGCAGCGGGCGTCCTGTCCGCCGGCACCCTGGTCGCCATCATATTCCTCATGTTTCAGATCATCGTGCCTTTTGCTCAGATGGCGCAGATTTTCACCGTTTTCCAGAAAGCGGTGGGTGCTACTGAGCGTATTCAGCAGATTCTTGGCATGGACAGCGAACGGACGTCAGGAACAGTGGACACGGAAGAGGCTGTTCTCACTTTCGACGATGTGTCGTTCGCATACGATTTGGAAAAACCGGTCCTCCGGCATGTGTCGTTCGAAGCTGCACCCGGCACCGTCACTGCGTTTGTCGGACCGAGCGGCGGCGGAAAAACGACGCTGTTTTCGCTGATCGAGCGGTTCTATGAGCCGAGTGCGGGCACAATCCGGATGGGAGGCCGCCCTATCGGCAGCATCGACCTCGGCGATTGGAGGGGACGCATCGGTTATGTGTCACAGGAAAGCCCTCTGCTGAGCGGGACGATTCTCGACAATATCGCCTATGGACTGGCTGTACGTCCCCCGCTCGACGAAATCCAAAAGGCTGCTGCGGCTGCCAATGCGCTCGGGTTCATCGAAGAGATGGAGGATGGTTTTGAGACACTTGTCGGGGAACGGGGCATGAAACTCTCGGGAGGTCAGCGGCAGCGGATCGCGATAGCCCGGGCATTGCTGCATAACCCGTCGATCCTCCTGCTCGATGAAGCGACGTCGAATCTGGACAGCGGTTCGGAAACTCATGTTCAGGAAGCGCTGCAGCGGCTTATGGCAGGACGGACGACGCTGATCATCGCCCATCGCCTGTCGACCGTGGTGGAGGCAGACCAGCTGATCTTCCTGGAGAAAGGCGCCGTCACCGGAGCCGGGACCCATGAAGAACTGCTGAAACAACATGCGCTGTATGAAGAATTTGCAGCCGGCCAGGGGCTTGCGTGATCCGCACGTCCCAATGAAAATAGCGGACCCTCGATCGTGAGCGGTCCGCTTTTTGCATGGGCTGATTCCAGTGAACATGGATTGCTTCGGCGGAAAGCGGGTAAAGCTTAAACTAGAAAAGGTCGCGTCCAGCCGAGGGGGAGGAAGTCCATTCCCGGGCTGGACTGCAGTTGGAAAGGAGGCGGACTTATGTATGAGCCGGTGGATCAGCAGTTTTTTGAAAAACCTGTACTGGAACTCGCGAGGGAACTGATCGGCCATTTGATTGTCCACGAGCTGCCGACGGGCCCGGTCATCGTCCGCATTGTCGAAACCGAAGCGTATCATGGGGCTGAGGACAGGGCAGCCCACAGCTTCGGCAACCGCCGGACGAAGCGGACGGAGGTCATGTTCGGCGAACCGGGAAGCGTCTATACGTATCAGATGCATACCCACACCCTCATGAATGTCGTGTGCGGCCCGGTCGGCACCCCGCATGCGATCCTGCTGCGTGCAGGTGAACCCGTCGAAGGTCTCGAGTATATGCGTGAGCAGAGAGGGGAGAAGCTTGCCATGAAGGACTGGACGAACGGTCCCGGCAAGCTGGCGAAGGCGCTTGGCGTGACGATGGATTATTATGGTCACCATTGGTCGGATCGTCCTCTCTTCATCTCCCGGGCGACCACTGCCGGGGAGATCGAATGCGGACCGCGTGTTGGAATCGCGAACGCCGGGGAAGCCGTCCATTATCCATACCGTTTCTTTGAGAAGGACAATGCGTTCGTCTCGAAGTATCGCCCCTAGGTTTAGGAAGGCCGGGAAAGAGGAAAACAATTGAATGGAAGATACACTATGATCGAGAGGGAGTGTTCAGCAGAAATGGCTAAAATTGCTACTGTATTGACGAATATGTTCGAGGACTCGGAGTACACGGAACCGGCAAAAGCGTTCAAAGATGCTGGCCACGAAATTGTCACTATTGAAAAAGAGGCAGGCAAAGAAGTGAAGGGCATGAAGAAACAGACCCCTGTCAAGATCGATAAAGGGATCGATCAGGTCAAACCGGAAGAGTTCGATGCACTGTTCATCCCCGGAGGCTTCTCACCGGACCAGCTTCGGGCGGATGACCGTTTCGTGGAATTCGTCAAAGGGTTCATGGACGCGAAGAAACCGGTATTTGCAATCTGTCACGGCCCGCAGCTTCTCATTACCGCAAAAGCGCTTGAAGGACGCGACGCGACCGGCTTCAAGTCGATCCGTGTGGACATGGAATACGCAGGAGCAAACTATGCGGACAAGGAAGTCGTCGTCTGCCAGAATCAGCTCGTGACGAGCCGGCAGCCTGATGACATTCCGGCGTTCAACCGTGAAGCGCTGAAACTGCTCGAAGCCTGAAAACCGGCGAACAGAATTCAATAGTCAAGCTGCCAGAGTAAGACCGTTAACCCGGTCTTACTCCGGCGGCTTTTTCCGTTACAGAGAGCCCTGACCGGCGGACGATCCAATGTAATTCGGGTTGAAAGTGCCCCGCAACAGTGGTAAATTAAACGAAGTGTGTACATAGCTAGAATAGATTGAAAAGTTAAAAGACGAAAAGTGGTATGCTGTACGGGAAAGTGAAGACCAGACGGAGAGGGTATCCGCTGTCCAAAGAATTAGGGGGAAGCTGATTGAAAGTCTTGAAAATGGGAAGTGCCTTCATCGGCATCATCGTCGGTGCCGGATTTGCTTCAGGAAAAGAGATTGTACAGTACTTTACGAGTTTCGGCATGCTTGGGATCATCGGCGCCATCCTGTCGACAGTGCTCTTTGCCTACTTCGGCATGGTGCTGACGAGGCTCGGGAGCCGGATGCAGACGATCTCCCATAAGGATGCCGTCTATACGATCAGCGGAAAGTATTTAGGGATCATCGTGGATGCCGTTATCGTTATCACGCTCTTTTCGGTCGGCGTGGTCATGATCGCCGGGGCCGGATCCAACTTGAATCAGCAGTTCGGACTGCCGCCGTTTGCCGGGAGCCTGCTGATGGTGGTGCTTGTCTATCTGACCGTGCTGCTCAACGTCGACCGTGTCGTCGCGGTCATCGGAAGCATCACGCCGTTCCTGATCTTGGCTGTCATCATCGTCTCCGTATACTGCCTGACGACGATGACGGGATCGTATGAAAGCCTGGACAGTGTGGCGACGTCCATTCAGACACCGCTTCCGAACTGGTGGATCTCTGCGATCAACTACGTGTCCTTCAATCTCGCGGTGGGGGCAGCCATGTCGCTCGTGATGGGCGGCGCGGAGAAGGACGAGAAAGCTGCTGCGCTCGGCGGCCTGGTCGGCGGTCTCGGACTTGGGATCATGATCCTGCTCAGCCACCTGGCGATCTTCTCGAAGATTGAGACGGTGAAAGATACAGACTTGCCGATGCTCGCGATTATCAACGACATTTCGCCGATCTTGGCTGTGCTGATGGCAGTCGTGCTGTACGGCATGATCTTCAATACGGCGGTCAGTATGTTCTACTCATTCGGCGCACGGTTCTTCCACCGGGGCACGCAGGGCTTCCGCAGGTTCGTGCTCGCTGTGCTCGTCGTCGGCTTCGGGCTGAGCTTCGTCGGTTTCTCCAAGCTGCTCGACATCCTGTATCCGTTCATCGGCTACATCGGCGTATTCCTCATGCTCGCCCTGCTGCTGGCCTCGTTCAGAATGCCGGCGAAAGCAGCCCGCAGTAAACGATAAAACGCAAAAAAATCCGTCCCCGCTTATGAGCGGGGACGGATTTCAGTTTGTTCAGGCATGTGCCAGTTCGAGCTGGACGGCAGGGCCGAAGAATTCGAAGTGGACTTTCTCTTTGTCGATACCCATAGCGTACAGCTGACTGATGACCGCCTGCATGAACGGAGTCGGACCGCATACATACACGTCGCTGCCTTCCAGAACATTCTTTTCAAGGAAGTCACGGTCGATGAACCCGTCGCCTTCTTCCGAGTAAAGGGCTGCATAGCTTGAAGAGGACAATGATTCGTTCATCTCGCGGACAACTGTGTCGAACGCCTGATGGCTGCGTGTGCGGGCTGAATGCAGGAATGCGACCGGACGCTCAGGTGTTGTCGTAGCTACTGTCTCATACATGGCCATCATCGGTGTCACGCCGACACCGCCGCTGATCAGTGTGATCGGTGTGCTGCTGTCGACGTCGAGGTAGAAGTCGCCGGCAGGAGCGCTGAGTTCGACAGTATCCCCGACGTTCAGGCTGTCATGGAGATAGACGGACGCTTTGCCGTTCGGATCGTTGTCCGCTTCGCGCTTGACCGAGATCCGGAACGTTTCGCCGTTCGGTGCCTGAGACAGACTGTACTGGCGGATCAATGTATTCTTTTCGCCAGGGATGTCGAGTTTGATGCTGATGAATTGACCGGGTTTGTAAGACGGGACTTTACCGCCATCGACCGGTTTGAAGTAGAACGACGTGATGACGTCGCTTTCTTGGATTTTGTCGGAGAGGACGAATCCTTTGAACAGCTTCCAGCCGCCTTCTTCCGCTTCCATCTTATCGTACATGCCGGCTTCTACTCCGATGAAGGCATCTGCGATCACGCCGTATGCTTCTTCCCATGCACCGAGGATTTCAGGAGTTGCAGCATCCCCAAGCACTTCTTTGATGGCGCCGAGTAAGTACTTCCCCACAATCGGATACTGTTCAGGCACGATGCCGAGGGACACGTGCTTATTCGCGATCTGGACTACTGCCGGCACGATGGCTTCCAAGTTATCAATGTATTTCGCTGCTGCGAGCACCGTATTTGCGAGCGCCGTCTGCTGGCGTCCCTGCTGCTGGTTGACGTGGTTGAAGATGTTCAGCAATTCAGGATGGGCTTCAAACATGTTTTTGTAGAATACAGTTGTAATTGTTTTGCCATGCTCTTCGAGAACGGGTACAGTAGATTTGACGATATCGATGGTTTCTTGGGATAGCATAGTGACACGACCTCTCGTAGTTGATGGATTCATCGTAACGCAGATGGATTTCAAAAGCTATATAAAAAATACATCTTTAAGCAATGTTCAACGGATAGTCACATTCCATTCAAAAAACGGACAAAAACTTGGATGGAAACAGAAAGAAAGGTGGATACCATGCGGTTAACGCTCTACACGGATTACTCGCTGCGCGTCCTGATCTTCTTAGGTGCGAAACCGGAAGGCGAACGGTCGACAGTGCAGGAAATCTCCGCCGCTTTTCGTATATCGAAAAACCATTTGACAAAAGTCGTGCACGAGCTCGGGAAGGCAGGCTATATCGAAACCGTCCGCGGCAGGGGCGGCGGAATCCAGCTGAAGCTCCCCCCGGATCAGATCAACATCGGCATGGTTGTCAGGAAGACGGAAGACGATTTCCAGCTCGTCGAATGTTTTAACAGGGAGTCGAACGGCTGCGTCCTGACGCCGGCCTGCAGACTGAAAGGAGCACTGCAGGAAGCGTTGGACGCCTATCTGGCGGTGCTCGACCAATACACAATTGCGGATTTCATCCAAAATCGGGACGAAATCGGACTGCTTCTGTTTCCGAGGCCGCTGTCATGATGGTAAGATGGGATGGAAAGCAGCGCAATAGAACTTAGGAGGAATGGAATTTTGAACAAAGTACTCGTATTCGGCCATAAAAATCCTGACACGGATTCCATCGCTTCGGCGATCACATACGCTTATTTGAAACAACAGCTCGGGTTGGACGCGGAAGCCGTGAGACTCGGCAGTGTATCGGAGGAAACCCAATTCGCTCTCGATACGTTCGGCTTCGAAGCACCGCGCCTCGTGGAACGTGTGTCCGCGGAAGCTTCCCAAGTCATCCTCGTCGATCATAACGAAAAACAGCAGAGTGCGGACGACATCGATGACGTCCAGGTGATCGAAGTGATTGACCACCATCGGATCGCCAATTTCCAGACAAGCGATCCGCTGTACTATCGGGCTGAGCCGGTCGGCTGCACGGCGACCATCCTGAACAAACTGTTCAAGGAACACGGTGTCGATATTCCTAAAAATATTGCAGGCCTCATGCTGTCTGCCATCATCTCGGATTCCCTGCTGTTCAAATCTCCGACGTTCACGACGCAGGACAAGCAGGCGGCGGATGAACTGGCTGCACTCGCGGGCGTGGATGCTCCGGAATATGGCATGAACATGCTGAAAGCCGGCGCGGACCTGAGCAAGAAAACGCTGGAAGAACTGATCACGCTGGACGCAAAAACGTTCGAAGTGGGCGACGTGACGATGGAAATCGCACAAGTGAATGCCGTGGATCTGAACGACGTGCTCAACCGGAAAGAGGAGCTGACCGCCCTGCTGACAGACGTAGTGTCCGTCAAGAAACTCGATCTATTCTTGTTTGTTGTGACGGATATTATAAACAGCGACTCCATTGCGATAGCTGTCGGGGAGAAGGCGTTTTCGGCGATGGCTGCTTTCCAAGTGGTTCCGGCAAATGACATGGCTGTGCTGAAAGGGATTGTTTCCCGTAAAAAGCAGATCGTCCCGGTATTAACCGAAGCATTTAAGTGAACACTGAAAAGAAGCTGTCCGATGAGAGAACTCTTTCCTCATTGGGCAGCTTCTTTTTTGGCACTCGGCCATCTGTTCAGTCGGATAGGTCGAGCGGCCGGGTTGCCGGGCCTTCGAGCACCGAGCCGTCCTTGCGGAAACGGGAACCGTGGCATGGGCAGTCCCACGTCTCATCCGCTTTGTTCCAGCGCGTCCGGCAGCCCATATGGGTGCAGATCGGCGTATCTGTGCGCTGTACATGGCCGGATGTAAATTCTTTTGCTACATAGCCCGTCGTCTTCAATGCCTGGAACAGCAATGTCCCGAAGCCGGTCCGGTCGGGGGCGTACAGTTCGATAGCCGGATTCTTCACGCCGGTGATCGCATCCGTAATGATCCGGGCGGCGGCAAGTGAATTTGACATGCCCCATTTTCGGAAACCGGTGCAAATATGCACATACGGGAGCGACGAGGAGATAGGACCGGCGTACGGTACGCAATCCGGTGCCGACGGATCCTGTGCAGACCAATGATGCGTCGGGGCACCGAGATTATACGTCTCCTGGAGTTCGTGTGCGAGCCGGCTGTACCGTTCGTTCGTGTCCCCCGTAATTCCTGCGATATGGCTTTCACCGCCCAGCATGAAGTGCGGACGGCCGTCTATGAACACCGTGCGGATGGACCGCTTCGGCTCGTCTGCGGACAAGTACTGGTTTTGCAAGGGCATGGCGGCTGGTGCGGAGATGACGTACGAACGCTTCACCTCGAGCTTCATGACGTTCAGTCCGCGGATCGCTTCGATCGGATAGTGCGTGCAGAGCACAAGGTCGTTGAACCGGACGACCGCGCCATTTGCGAGCTGCAGGGACTTGTCTTTCAGATCCATCGACCGGACATCTGCCTGTTCGTACAGTTCGGCGTTTTCTGAACGTGCGAGTTCACTCAAATGCTGGCCGAAGCGGACGGGGTGGAGCTGTGCCTGATCCGGGATGGTGAGCGTCTCCGTGACGTCGATCGGCAGTTCGCTGTTCAGTTCCCTGCTGTACGGGATGCCGAGTTCCTTGTAGGCAGCTGTCTCTTTTTCAAGCTGCTGTATGCCGTCAGCCGTGCTGGCGTAAAGGACGGACTGGCTTGGCCGCAGTTCATCGCCGGATGCAATCGACTCGGCGAACCGGATTGCCTTGTCGTTCGTCTCATAATAGAGGCGGGCCGCATCCGTGCCGAGCTTAGTGATCAGTTCGCCGTAGATGATATCGTGCTGGGTCGTCAGTTTTCCGGTGTTATTTCCGGAAGCCCCTTCCAGAATACGGTCTTTTTCGAGCAGGACGACATGCTTGCCGGCTTTGGCAAGCATATACGCAGCAGCCAGGCCGCTGAGCCCGCCGCCGATGATGCAGACGTCACAGGACGTATCTTCCGAAAGTGTAGGCAGTTCAGCACGCGGATAAGCAGTGCTGAGCCAGAGTGAATGTAACAGGTGGAATCCCTCCCCGGTAGTAGTCGTACTTACATACCAGTGTTCCCGGAAAAAGGGGAATCTAACAGCGGGCGGGACATTTAACCGGGCGACCGCATACGATGGCACCAGGGATGGGAAACTGGTCCGTCCCTCTTGTCAAAAAATCGGATACACAGCATACTGATAGAGTGTCATGAACTTTCGAAAGGATTGGGTGCAATGACGAAGCAGCAATGGTTGTCAGACTTACAGAAAACAATCTCCGGGGGGCAGCTTTTGCTGGATGAACCCCTTTCCGCCTATACAAAAACCCGGCTTGGCGGTCATGCCGACTTGCTTGTGATCCCCGAAACAGTGGACGAAATGCAGGAAACCGTCCGGTATGCACACGAACACGGCATTCCTCTGCTGTTGCTCGGCAATGGATCGAATATGGTCGTCAGGGACGGAGGAGTGCGGGGCATCGTCCTCCATCCTGTCAAACTCGATGCGATTTCAGTGGAAGGAACACAAGTTCATGCGGAGGCAGGAGCACATATCATCGATGTCTCACGTGCTGCGGCTGCAGCCGGATTGACTGGGTTCGAATTCGCCTGCGGAATCCCGGGATCGGTGGGCGGTGCGATGGCGATGAATGCCGGTGCTTACGGCGGCGAAGTGAATGATATCATCGTCAAGTCGACCCTGATGGACCGGACGGGACGCATTTTCGTTCTGTCGAAAGAGGAATTGGAGCTCGGATATCGCAAGAGCATCATTGCTGACAAAGGATACTTCGTGCTGTCATCCGATTTTGAGCTGTCGTACGGGGACCAGCAGGAAATCGATGCGAAAGTGGCTGACCTGACCCAACAGCGGGAGTCGAAACAGCCGCTCGAATACCCGTCGGCCGGCAGTGTGTTCAAACGGCCTCCCGGCTATTTCGCAGGCAAGCTCATCCAGGACAGCGGCTTGCAGGGCAAAGGTGTCGGCGGCGCGGAAGTCTCCACGAAACACGCCGGATTCATCATCAACAAAAACAACGCGACAGCGACCGATTACATCCGGACCATCGAAATGGTGCAATCGGAAGTGAAGAAACGGTTCGGTGTCGACTTGGAACGCGAAGTGAAGATCGTCGGCGAGCCTTCCGAATGACAGGCTGTCGTAAAAAAGGGGATCCCCCAAAAGTCAGCATACTGGCTTTTGGGGGATCCCCTTTCTGTCGGTTCATCATTCGATTTTACAACTTACTTCTCCTGGCTTCTCGACCTGGTCGTCCGTAATCCGCACTTGGCACATCTTCCCGTCATGCATGAATTTAAAGATGCCGTTATTGAAATCGGTTCCGGTCTCTTTGAAAAAGATCCCTTCGAACCGGGCGTCCTTCGTATAGTTGAATGTCACCCGATAGCCATCCGTGTCATCGGTCAAATAGGCACGGATACCCTTTTCAAACAGGCCTTCCACATCATGCTTGATGGAACGGGCGACGGAGACGACGTGGAAGTCGACAAACGTAATTTCACGCAGCAGGACATTCATGAACGAACCCTTCGTGATTTCTTCCCAGCGGCTTTGTGCGGTTTGTCCGATGATGATCTGGGTGACATTGCGGTCGTGTGCCACTTGCTTGATCACCTTGGCTGTCGGCCGGCTCTCGTTATCCCGGATGATGAACTCATCGACCTCAAGCTCTTCCGCCAGATCGCGCCACTTATCGAGATACTCCGATTTCGCGGCATCCATCTCATCCACCGGAAGCGGATCGACAGTCAGGACATAGAGCGGACAATCCATCGCGCTCGCCATCTGATGCCCCCGCCGGATGAGCCGTTCCCCGTTCGGCCCATAATAGACGCAGACCAGGATGCTCTCGTCCATACGGCCTTTCACTGTTCCCATCAGATAACCCCCTCATGTATCGAAGTGCAAACTCGAACTTCGGTGCAGTCAGCCCGTTCATGTGCGGTTGCTGCCTTTTTTGTGTATACTTTATAGTGACACGGAAAAATAGTGTGAACGCAGGACAGTCTGCTTCACTGAGCCTATCCAGTTTTTTTAAAGGGTGTACGGCACTCATGTCGGACTCATTATCGCCGGCTTTTTGCATTGCGTCAAGCCGTCCGGGGCATTTTCCTGCCGTTTTGCCCATTCCCCGCAGCATGCCTGGCTGCACAACCGCCTTTTTCACCGCTGACCGACCCGCTGGAGCTCCCTGCAGACATGGTATTTGTTCTTCTTTCATGATTGGGGGTACGACGTATTGATCATTCCGCTTCTCATCCTGCTGCCTTTTGCGGCCTCTCTTTTCGTTCCATCTTTGTATACATACGTACATAGCAAGAAAATCGGATGGGTGGTCATGCCGGTCCCGCTCATTCTTTTAACGGTTCTCTGTCTGAAAATCCCGAAACTTGCGGCCGGCGGGACGGAAACCTTCACGGTCCGCTGGCTGAATGATGCCGGCATCCATTTCACGACCCATCTCGACGGCCTCAGCATGATCCTCGGCCTCCTGATTACAGGCGTCGGCACGCTTGTCGTCATCTATTCGACATACTATCTGTCGGAACGTGAAGCGCTTGGCCGCTTCTATATGTATTTGCTGCTGTTCATGGGCTCCATGCTCGGCGTCGTCTTTTCGGATAACGTGCTCGTGCTGTACGTATTCTGGGAACTGACGAGCGTCTCCTCGTTCCTGCTCATCGCGTTCTGGCATCAGCGGAAACGCTCCAGGGACGGTGCGAAGAAAGCGATGCTCATTACAGTCACGGGCGGCATCGGCATGCTGATCGGGTTCCTCATGCTGCATGCAATGACAGGTACCTACAGCATCCAGGAGATGGTCGGCATGGCGGATTCACTGCCTGCCCACGAACTCTTCATCCCTGCCATGCTGCTGATCCTGCTTGGCGCTTTCACGAAGTCCGCCCAGTTCCCGTTCCATATCTGGCTGCCGGATGCGATGGAAGCACCGACGCCGGTCAGTGCTTACTTACATTCGGCGACGATGGTGAAGGCGGGCATCTATTTGGTCGCGCGCTTCATCCCTTTATTCGGCGGAAGTGAGCTGTGGTTCTATATCGTGACATTCACCGGCCTGCTGACCTTGACATGGGGCTCATTCAATGCGGTGCGGCAGAACGACTTGAAGGCGCTCCTCGCGTATTCGACGATCAGCCAGCTCGGTCTAATTATGAGCCTGCTTGGCATGGGCTCTGCCGCCATGCTCGATATCCCGGGGCCGGGCGCGGCTGTGCTGACGGGAGCTGCTTTTGCAGGGCTGTTCCATCTCGTCAACCACTCGACGTTCAAAGGGGCCCTGTTCATGATCATCGGAATCGTCGACCATGAGCTCGGAACGCGCGACATCCGCCGTCTTGGCGGCCTGGCGGTCTTCATGCCGATCACCTTCAGCATAGCACTTGCCGGCAGTTTCTCCATGGCAGGACTGCCGCCGTTCAATGGATTCCTGAGTAAGGAGATGTTTCTGGAAGCGAGCGTCGCTGTCCGGGAGCTGTCCTTGCCGGGCGTCGATGTGTGGATTCCTGCGGCAGCCTGGATTGCAAGTGTCCTGACATTCGTCTACTGCATGATCATCGTGTTCCAAACGTTCTTCGGCCGCCAGCAGCAGCAGCCGGCCTGGGTAGACCGCGGCGCACACGACCCGCAGTTAGGCATGCTCGCAGCACCGGTCATCCTCGGCCTGTTCATCATCGGGCTGTTTTTCTTCCCGAACGTGCTCGGGCACTGGATTCTTCAGCCGGCGATGGCGGCGATCTACCCGTCATACGGCGATGCATCGCAGCTTGTGCCCCATATCCGCGTATGGCATGGTTTCAGCCCGGCCCTCTGGATGACGCTCGGCATCATTGCTGCCGGTGCTGTACTCTATGTCTTCCTGCGCCAATGGCGGGTGATCTATACGATCCCGCCGTTCAGCTGGCGGATCGATACGCTGTATAACTTATGGCTCGTGCAGCTGGAAGGGTATTCCTACCACTTGACGAAGCGGTATATGACGGGTCATCTGCATCGGTATTTCGTCTATATTCTTTTGTTCTTCATCGCTGTGATGACAGTCGGGGTGTCCTTCATCTGGAAACGGGCGTTCAATTTTTCAGGCGATGCGCCGATCACCTTGAATGAATACGTCCTGGTAGCGGTTATGATGACAGCTGCAGTCGCCGTCCTGTTCGCGAAGTCCCGGCTGATTGCCATCCTGCTGAACGGCGTGCTCGGCTTCACGGTCGCCTTCCTGTTTGTTGTCCTGCGCGCGCCAGATCTGGCACTGACGCAAATCGTCGTCGAAACGGTCACGACTGTTTTGTTTCTGCTGACATTCCGCTTTCTGCCGGATTGGAAGAAGGAACGGACACCGAAGCGCAGCAAACTGCTAAACGCAGCCATTGCGGCTGCCTGCGGACTGCTCGTCATCACGATGGCGCTCATCGTCCAGGGGAACCGCCTGTTCGAGCCGATTTCGTCGTATTTCACAGACGTGATGGAGCAGTCGGGCGGCAATATCGTCAACGCCATCCTCGGCGACTTCCGGGCGTTCGATACGATGCTCGAAATCGTCGTGCTGCTCATCGGCGGGCTCGGTGTCTATGCACTTATCAAGCTGAAGAGCAGGAAGGACGGAGACCGCTATGAAGATTAATGACGTCATCCTGCAGACAGTCACGAAGATCGTCGTGTTCATCATCCTGACATTTGGGGTGGAGCTGTTCATCTCCGGGCACCACGACCCGGGCGGCGGCTTCTCCGGCGGACTGGTCCTCGCGTCCGCGCTGCTGCTGCTGTACATGACCTATGATATTGAAACGGTCCATAAGGGCATCCCGTTCGACTTTAAGAAGATTGCCGGGCTCGGTGTGTTCCTCGCAATCGCCGGGAGCATGGTGCCGATGCTGTTCAACGACGTGTTCCTGACCCAGCAAAAAGGGGAATTCCAGCTGCCGATCTTCGGGGCGACGGAGCTGTCGATGATGCTGCTGTTCGAAGCAGGGGTCGCGCTGACCGTCGTCGGCGTCGTTGTGACGATACTTTTGACAATCAGTGAGGATGTGAACTAGATGGAGACGATCATAACGGTGCTTGTCGGCGTTCTCGTCATGGTAGCCGTCTATCTGCTGCTGTCCCGCAACTTCCTGCGGATCATTTTAGGCTCGGCGATCCTGTCGCACGCGATCCACCTGCTGCTGCTCGCGATGGGTGGGCTGAAGGAAGGTAATGCTCCGCTCATCTCGGAGAAGGGATCCGTCTATTCCGACCCTCTCCCGCAGGCGCTCATCCTGACGGCGATCGTCATCAGCTTCGCCGTCACCGCCTTCCTGCTCGTGCTCGCCTACCGGATCTACCGGGAGACCGGCGCGGACAATCTGGACAGCATGAGGAGGGATTTTGATGACTAACGTGCTAGTACTGCCGCTCCTCGTGCCGCTGCTGGCGGCAGTCGTCCTGGTCTTCTTCCGGGAATCCCCGATGATCCAGCGTCTGCTGAGTGTGCTCGCAGCCGCCGCTTCCGCAGCAGCGGGCATCTGCCTGCTGCTGCGTGTCCGGTCGGAAGGAATCGTGCGGCTCGATTTCGGCGGCTGGAAACCACCGTACGGCATACTATTCGTCGGCGATTCGTTCGCACTGCTGCTCGTTACTGCGGCCTCCGTCGTGACGGCTCTCATCCTGCTCTACGCCTTTTCCACGGTCGGCGAACGGTTCGAGAAGATGTATGTCTATCCGCTCATGCTATTCCTGCTGGCTGGCGTGAATGGCTCGTTCCTGACCGGCGATCTATTCAACCTGTTCGTCTGTTTCGAAGTGATGCTGCTTGCGTCGTATGCGCTGCTCGTACTTGGCGGGCGCAAAGTCCAGCTGAAGGAAGCTTTTACATACGTGACGATCAACGTCCTGGCATCATGGTTTTTCCTGCTTGGCATCGCGTATCTGTACGGTGCAGCCGGGACGCTTAACATGGCCCACTTGGCCGTCCGGGTTGCCGACAGCGGTCACGATCCGATTCTGACGGTCATCAGCCTGATTTTCCTGATTGTCTTCAGCCTGAAAGCAGGACTGCTGCTTTACTTCTGGCTGCCCGGTTCCTACAGCGCCCCGCCATCAGCGGTGGCTGCCCTGTTCGGCGCCTTGCTGACGAAAGTCGGTATTTACGCCATGATCCGCCTCTTCACGCTCGTCTTCACAGGTGCCCCCGATCTTACGGGTTCAATCATCGCAGTGATGGCGGCGTTGACGCTGATCGGAGGCAGCATCGGCGCACTGTCGTCACGGGACATCCGACAGGTCATTTCGTATAACGTCATTATCGCTGTCGGGTTCATCCTCGTCGGTCTTGCCGCGGATAACGAACTGGCGCTGCAGGGATCGATCTATTACGTGCTGCATGACATGGTCGTCAAGGCGATGCTGTTCCTTGCAGGCGGCCTGATGATCACCTTGACCGGAAAGACGAAAATCGGGGAGATGAGCGGACTGTTGCGCAATTACCCGGCGCTCGGCTGGCTGTTTTTCGTCGCCATGCTGTCGCTGACCGGCATCCCGCCGTTCAGTGGCTTCATCGGCAAAGTCCTGCTCGGAGAGGGGCTCCTTGGCGCAGAAATGTATGTCCTGCTGACCCTCGCATTCGCATCGAGTCTGTTCGTCCTGTACTCGCTGCTGCGCATTTTCCTGAACTGTTTCATGGGGGAGTCGATCATCGGACCGGAAGAGCAGACACCGCTGCGGAAGCGGACACTGCTGCCGGTCGCGGCACTTGGCGTTCTGACACTTTCCATCGGGGTAGGCGCCGATTGGCTCGCGCCGTTCGTGAATGAAGCGGCTGCGGGACTTATGGATCCGCAAGTATATATCGAGGCGGTCCTCGGCCCGATCGGCGCGTCACATCGATAGATTTCAAGAGAGGAGCTGAAGTCCGTGCCTGCGCAACTGCTGCTGAACTTATTCATCGCTTTTTTGTGGATGCTGCTGATTGACGAAGACGAACTGCGGGTATCCACGTTCGCTGCCGGCTTCTTTGTCGGCATCGGAATACTCTTTTTCATGCACCGTTTCTTCGGGACGCGATTTTATTTGCGGCGTGTTTACTGTGCGTTCAAGCTGCTTTTCATCTTCATCAGCGAATTGGTGCAGTCGAGCGTCGTTGTCCTTGGCCAGATTCTGAGCCCCCGCTTGAAGATCGAGCCGGGTATTTTCAAATATGAAACCGTCCTCCGGAGTGATGTGGAGATCACGATGCTGTCCATGCTGCTGACACTGACGCCGGGGTCTGTCGTTATGGAAGTGACACCCGGCAGTGACGCGCTCTACATCCATGCGATGGATGTCCAGGAGTCGCGGGAAGGGCTCATCAAGCAGCTGAAAAACTTTGAGAAGGCCATCATGGAGGTGACCCGCTGATGATATCCGCAATGCTGACGGTGTCCGTCGTCTTGTTCGCCATTACGATCGCCATCGCCCTGCTGCGCATGATCCTCGGTCCTTCGATGCCGGACCGCGTCATCGCGATGGACGTGATCGGCGTCAACTTGCTGGCGACGATTGGCGTGGTATCCGTCTTATATGGCACAAAGGCGTATCTGGAAGTGATCCTGATCCTCGGCATCCTGTCGTTCATCAGCACGATCGCCTTCTCCAAATACATCGAAAGGGGGGTCATCGTTGAACGGAAACGAGACCGGTGAATTCATCGGCGCCCTGCTGATTCTGTGCGGCAGCATCTTCAGCGTCATCAGCGTGTTCGGCCTCATCCGGCTGCCGGACGTCTACACCCGCTCGCACGCGGCAACGAAAAGTTCCACGCTGTCCGTCCTGCTGACACTGACAGGCGTCTTCCTGTACTTCTTGTTCCGCGACCACTTCGTGAGCGTCCGCGTGCTCCTCGGCATTGTCTTCGTCTTCCTGACCGCCCCAGTCGCCGGCCACCTGATCATCCGCGCCGCCTACCGCTCGAACGTCAAACTCGCGGACATCTCCGTGGAAGACGAACTGCACAGCGTGCTGCACGAAAGCCGCGACACCCAGGAAGAAGACGGGGACCCGCTCATGGAAGACGGAAAGCGCTCATAAACCGCGGGGATCGCTCATAAACGCTGGAAAGCGCTCATAAACCGCGGGGATCGCTCATAAAAGCTGGAAAGCGCTCATAAATCGCGGGGATCGCTCATAAACCGCGGGAATCGCTCATAAAAGCCGGGGATCGCTCATAAACCGCGGGAATCGCTCATAAAAGCCGGGAATCGCTCATAAATCGCGGAAACCGCTCATAAATCCCAAAAACCGCTCATAAACCCGCCTCCACACACCAATCCCTTTCCCACAGAAAGGGATTTTCTGCGTCAATCGCGAATATAAACAGAAGAAGCTTTAAAAAAGGGGAGAGGGAAATGGGCAAACAGGCAAAACATAAAAAAAGAATGGGACGGCCGCAAAAAATCGGGCTATGGACAATCGGCACCCTCATCGTGCTGGCTGCCGCAGTAGTCTTATTTGTAAACGTTTACATCGGCAAATCGAAGCCTGTTATCGAAGGGACGGCGGCGGTTGCTGTCCTGGACAGCGATGTCACTGTGACACGCGACCAGAACGGCGTGCCGCATATCGAAGCGCAATCCGACGCGGACCTATACCGTGCGCAGGGCTATGTCCATGCGCAGGACCGGTTGTTCCAGATGGACCTGGCGCGCAGACAGGCAAGCGGACGTCTCGCGGAAGTAGTCGGCGCAAAAGCTATTGACACCGACAAGCAGTTCCGCACATTCAGTCTGCGCGATGCCGCCGAGAAATCGTATGACACATACAGTGATGAAGCGAAAGCGGTGCTCGGCTGGTACTCGGAAGGCGTCAATGCATTCATCCAGGAAGTGAAAGACAATGGGAGGCTGTCCCCTGAATTCAAACTGCTTGGGTACGAACCTGAAGAATGGACGCCGGCCGACTCGCTGACGATCGGCAAATACATGGCGTATGACCTCGGCGGCAAGTGGACTCCGCAGGCGATGCGTCATTGGGCGCTCAACGAGTATTCCGAGGAGAAGGCGAAAGAGCTGTTCATCACCTATCCGGAGAATGCCGAGTCCATCATGGAAGCGAACCGGGCGAATCCGGTCGCGGTGGCAGGACAATTCGATCCGGACGCTCAGCCGTACGAATTCAACGGCAGCAACAACTGGGTCGTTTCCGGCGACAAGACAAAATCAGGGGCCCCGCTCCTCGCGGATGATCCGCATCTCGGACTCAGTACGCCGTCCGTCTGGCATCAGATCCACCTGACATCGCCGGAGCAGAACGTCAGCGGTGTCATCTTCGCCGGTATTCCGGGCATCATCCTCGGCCATAACGACGAGATCGCCTGGGGAGTGACCAATGTCGGGCCGGATGTGCAGGACCTGTACATTGAAACACCGAACCCTGACGACCCGACACAGTTCCAATACGACGGGGAGTGGGAGCAGGCGGAAGTGCGCGACGAAACGATCCGCGTCAAAGGGGAGGATGACGTGCCGTTTGAAGTGCTCGTGACTCGCCATGGTCCGGTCATCACCGACATTATCTATGACAATGAAAAACCCAGCGCCGTGTTCTCCATGCAGTGGACGGCCCTTGAGCCGAGCAATGAGCTTGAAGCGGTCATGGACCTGAACAAGGCGAAGGATTGGACGTCATTCGAGAAAGCGCTTGAAGCGTTTAGCGCACCTGCGCAGAACTTCGTGTTCGCTTCGAAAGACGGAACGATCGCCTACAAAGCCAATGGAAAGATCCCGATTCGCAAAAAAGGGGACGCACAGCTGCCGGTTCCCGGGAATTCATCCGAATACGGCTGGGATGGCTATATTCCTTATGATGAACTTCCGAAAGTCGTGAATCCGGAAGAGGGTTTCATCGCGACGGCGAACAACGAAGTGGTCGACGATTCCTATCCGTATCACATTACAAAGTTCTGGGCGCAGCCGTACCGCTACGAGCGGATTGCCGAAGTGCTGCGGGAAAAGGATGACCTCACCGCAGAAGACATGATGGCACTGCAGATGGATCAGAAAAACCTGTATGCCGGAGAATTCCTCGGGGAGATGCTCGCCTCCGTCCGGAAACTGGACAGGAAAGGTCATTATTCCTCGGTCCTCCAGCAGATGGAAGACTGGGACCAGGTCGATGCCGTCGATGCTGCGCAGCCGCTCATCTTCCACAAATGGATGAACGAGCTGCCGAGTCTCATGTTCGCCCCGGATATGCCGGAGGATGTGTATGCCTTCATGCCGGGCAAGCCGCAGTTGACCGATCAGTTCCTGCGCAATTCGTATAAGGGAGATCCGCCGTCCTGGGTGGCAGACTATGGCGGCGTCGACCAATGGGTATACAATGCGTTTGAAAAGACGATCGCGGGGCTGAAAGAAGATTTCGGCGACAAGCCGGAGAAGTGGCAGTGGGGCGATTACCACCAGCTCGTCTTCCCGCATCCGCTCTCCAGTGCGTCGCCGGTATTGGCGCGCTTCCTCGATCCGGAGCGGCAGCCTGTCGGCGGGTCGGGCGTCACTGTGCAGGCCGCCTCGTTCAAATCGGACGGCAGTGCCAATCACGGGGCTTCATGGCGATTCGTCGCGGACCTCGGTGATCTGTCGAAAGCCTATCATATTGTCGGCCCGGGGCAGAGCGGTCATTTGAAATCAGAATGGTTCCACGACCAGGCGGATGACTGGGTGAACGGAGATTATCATGAAACCGCAACAGACGGAACTGTCCAAAACGGCCACGTCCTGACATTGAAAGCGAAATGATGACCAGGAACCCTGGGGACGCACCATGCCCCGGGGTTTTTGCCAGTTGGAAAACCGGTCACAAAGGCCGCTCCTTAGCGCCCGCGTTAGCGATAACTCCGCTCCCTGTGTCACTAAGACAATCATTCGCGCCTCGCTTGATCACTTGGCCCGCCCCTCACCGTCCCCGACAAAAAACATTGCACCCTCCCGGAGAAACGATTATGTTTGCAGTAGGACAAAAATAGTTTGGAGGACTTGGCGATGCAACTGTACGAATGGACGATGGTCGAGCAGGAACAGCTCATCCATTTTATGACGACAAATACATGGCCGTTTCACGGGCAGCAGGATGCAGGCCGCGAACTGATCGAAAAAGCGATACGGGAGGGCGGCTACGAGTCGGATGAAGTCAAAACCTTCTGGCTCGTCAACGATCAGGGCGAAAAGGTCGGCATCGCAAAAATCCACGACCTGCAGGATGAAATCCCGCTATTCGACTTACGGATTGCGGATCGCTACCGCGGCAGGGGATACGGTGCTGCTGCTCTCCGGCTCATCACAGATTATGTGTTCGGACTGCCGGAAGGGAAGATCCGGCTCGAAGGACATACCCGTTCGGACAACCTCGCGATGCGGAAAACATTCGAGCGGGCAGGATTCGTCAAAGAGGGCCATCTCCGCCAGGCATGGTTTTCCCCCGCGGAGGATCGGTACTATGACGCCATTACTTATGGGATCACCCGTGAAGACTTCATGGCAGGCAAAAAGACGCCGGTCGTCTGGGAAGACAGCGGCGAAAATGTGCAGAGCATTCCGGACATCCCCGATTTCCCCGACAGTTTCGAATCCGAACGGCTGCTGATCCGGATGCCGACCCTGAGCGACGTATCCGATGTTAACAATGCGGTCGTCCAAGCACAGCCGCGTCTGAAACAGTGGATGGAGTGGGCACAGCACACTCCCGCTCTCGCAGAGACGGAAAAAACGACCCGGCAGGCGATCGCCGATTTCATCACCAAACGAGATCTGCGGTTTCATCTCTTCGATAAACAGACTGGGGAATTCGCTGGAGGATCCGGCCTGCACCGGATCGACTGGTCGGTGCCGAAAGCGGAAATCGGCTATTGGGCTGCGGAAGGGTATGAAGGGAAAGGGTACATCACGGAGGCAGCGGAGCGGGTCTGTGCATTTGCTTTCGAGGAACTCGGCGTCTGCCGTGTGGAGATCCGCTGCGATGCAGAGAACGTAAGAAGCCGCAACGTCGCGGAACGACTTGGGTTTGAACTGGAAGGGATCTTGAAGAACGAATGCAGGTCAGCGGACGGGAGCAGGCTCCGCGATACGGCGGTTTACGCGAAAACCAGCAATTGAACAGCAAAAAAGGGATGCCGGACAGTTGCCCGGCATCCCTTTCTTTAGACTCCCCTTCGACCTGTAATCAGGTTCAAGATAAACACGATCAACGCGATTACCAGCAGGATATGAATTAGTCCTCCGCCGATTTTGAAAACCAGGCCGAGCACCCAGAATACAATTAGTGCTACAATGATAATCCAAAGTAATCTACCCATAATGTGATTCACTCCTTTCAGCAAGTGGTTGAATTGGTTATGCTGTTTAGATACCCCGGGCGAAAATAATATAAACCCC
Organism: Sporosarcina sp.; assembly: GCA_032099885.1. Lineage (GTDB taxonomy): Bacteria > Bacillota > Bacilli > Bacillales_A > Planococcaceae > Sporosarcina. The sequence goes on along the minus strand of DAMDKL010000007.1, from coordinate 32,230 downwards.
CGGCACTGGGACAACTTGAAAAAATGCAATACAAATGCCCCCTGGAGGTGCTTGGATTGGCAACACCGAGTATGGAAGATTATATCGAACAGATTTACTTACTCATCGAAGCAAAAGGACAGGCGCGGGTATCCGACGTCGCAGAATCCCTGTCCGTCCTGCCGTCATCCGTCACGAAGATGGCGCAGCGGCTCCATAAGGAAGGATACGTCGTCTATGAGCGCTACAAAGACATCACACTGACCAGCCGCGGCCGGAATTTCGGGGAGCGTCTCGTGCAGCGGCACGAACTGCTGGAACAGTTCCTGCGGATTATTGGCGTAGAGGAAGAGAATATCTACGGAGACGTGGAGGGAATCGAACACCATCTGAGCTGGAACGCAATGGATCGGATCACCGACCTTGTCCAGGCGATGAAGGAAGACCAGGATTTCGTCACGGCACTGAAGGAACGGAACAGCTGAGTTTGAACAAACACATTAAAGGAAATGGGAGACTATTATGACAAATTTATACGCAGGTACTATCCAGACTGTCCGGCTGGTGGAGCTGAACGGCTCCAGATGGCTGTTGAAAATCGGGGAACTTGAGATTTACATGAACGCCTCGGAAGCGCCGGAAACCCTCCAGCCCGGAGAAGATGCCGAAGTCTTCCTATTCGTGAACCGGCGCGGAGAACTGGCGGCGACGATGCAGCTGCCTTCCATGACGGTCGGGACATACGGCTGGGCACGCGTGCTGCGGGTGGATGACAAGGAAGGGGCGTATGTCGACATAGGTGCTTCGTTCGAGGTGCTCGTCAACAAAGCCGATCTGCCGCGTATCCGGAAACTGTGGCCGAAAACCGACGATGCACTCTACATGACGCTCCGGACCGACCCGGGCGGCAACATTTTCGGGCGTCTCGCGACCGAAGAACGTGTACTGGAGGAAATCGGCTTTGCGGAACCGTGGCGCATGAACGAAGACTTAATTGCGAGGCCGTACCGCTTGTTGCCAGTGGGCGCATTCATGCTGAGCATACCGGACAACTTCCGGATCTTCGTCCATGAGAGTGAAATGCTCGCGGAGCCGAGGCTTGGGGAAGAACTGACCGTCCGAGTGATCGACGTCCAGAAAGACGGAACCCTGAATGGCTCTCTCATGCCGCGGAAGCAGGAACGGCTGGATGATGACGCAGAAATGATTCTTGGTTATTTGCACGAAGCAGGCGGGAAAATGCCGTTCACGGACAAGTCGACACCTGAGGAAATCGCCGAAATGTTCGGGCTGAGCAAAGGTTCTTTCAAGCGGGCGCTCGGCCGGCTGATGAAAGATCGCAAAGTCGTGCAGCAAGATGGCTGGACATCCTTGACCGACTGACGGGAACCTTTTCTCTGCCGGATTCGTATGTATTGGAAACGAGGAGGTAGACGTAATGAAACGAATGCTAACGACTGGCCTAGCCGTGTTGCTGACAGCCGGGTTACTCGCGCCTGGCAGTGCTTCGGCGGATTCATCCATCAACGAAAAACTCGGTGTACCGATTGTCGTCTATGGCGCCAATCTTTCGGAAGACGAACGGGCGAGTGTGAAGAAAAGCCTGCGCGTCGATGAGGAAGCGGAAGTGGAAGAGATTGAAGTGACGGGCAAAGATCTCGTCACCTACATCAAAGACGGGGATCCAAATGCCCGGATGTATTCCTCTGCAAAAATCATGCGGCAGGATGCGGGAAAAGGACTTGTGATCACAATCGTCACACAGGATAACATTACACAAGTCACGCCTGACATGTATGCGACAGCGATGCTGACGGCCGGTATCGAAGACGCAAAAGTCGACGTGGCAGCCCCGAAGAAAGTCTCCGGACACTCTGCGCTCGTCGGGATTTACAAAGCATATGAAGTGAGCGGGGAAACGCTCGACAAAGAACGGACGGACGTCGCGAATGACGAGCTGGAAGTGGCGACAAAGCTTTCCGGCGAAGGGGTCGACAAAGACCAAGTAGCCGGGCTGCTGACGGATATTAAGAAACAGATTGCAGATAATAAGCCGGCCTCGAAAGAAGAGGTCGAGCAGATCGTCAAAGAACAGCTGGAAAAGCACAAAATTGAGCTGAGCGACGCCGACCGCCAGCTGCTCATCGACCTGATGGACCGTATCCGCAATTTGGACATCGACTTTTCGAAACTGTCCGACCAGCTCAACGATATGGCATCGAAAGTGAAAGACAAATTCGGTGACATCGACCCAGGCTTCTGGGAAAAAGTGAAAGAGTTTTTCAGCGGACTGGTTGACTCCGTTAAGTCGATTTTTAAGTAATCAGTACCTCACTGTTTGAACTGTCGCCTGTTTCTGATAGCATAAGTGAAAAAGGAGGCTCCACTCATGGAATTTGAACTGAAAGAGCTGGGCGGCGATGCGTATGCATTCCGCTATGAGCAAGATGGTCAGACGAAGGCGGAAATTACATGGACCCTTCTCGGTGATGTGATGGTGATGGACCATACGTACGTGTCCGAGGATCTGCGGGGCGGCGGTGTCGCGAAAAAACTTCTTGACCGCGCGGCGGATTATGCGAGGGAGAAGCAGTACAAGATGGAAGCTGTTTGTTCATTTGTCGTATCGGCGTTCAACCGGTATGATGAATACAACGATGTGAAGGCGTAACGGACAGGGAAGTGGGCTGCCGAGAACATTAGGCAGCCCACTTTTTTTCATAACTACGTTAAAAGATGAAACGTTTCGTGGTTGGTTGCGTATACGTAACTATCAACAGAAAAAGAGAGGCGATAATATTGAGTCGAACGGCAGAACGTGTTTTGGGAATTATTGGTATCGTATTTAATGCATTCAGCATTGCAGCGAGCATTTTTGGAGCGGTTATCTTCCGGATGCTGAATACGAATGCAGACTTCCGTCAAGAATTGGAAATGGACTTTTACTCGGATCCGACGATGACACAAGGTGACATCGATATGGTATTCAGCATATTTGATGCATTCGGAGGGTTCCTCTGGTTTGCAGTCATTTTCTTCATCATCAGCTTGGTGCTGAATATCATCGCTCTTATTAATATCTGGAACAACAAAAACCCGAAGCTGGCCGGAATCATGTTCATCATTGCCGGTCTGACTGCAGGCGTATTGACGCTTACGTCAATCCTGCTCTACATTGCCGGTATCATGTGCCTGACTCGGAAAGAGACATTGCCGCCAGCAGCACCGCAAGAACCACTTGTTACGGACGTACCGCCATCAGAAGATGGCATGCGGCCGTTGTAAGACAGCAAACAAAAACCGCAATCTCCTATACAAGGAGGCTGCGGTTTTCGTCATACACAGACGGCTGCAGGCCGGCGGATCGGATAGACGTATTGCGCCGTTTCCACGGGCATTCCCTCGAACTGTTCCTCGAACACCTCGAGCAGTTCGAAGCCGAGCCGCTCATAGAACGCCTTGGCAGGATCATTCAGATCATCGACGTAGACGAATAGCTGGGAGGCATCTTCCAGAAGTGTCAGCGCACCCTGGAACAGCTCCAGCCCAAATCCGCGCCGTTGGTAGTCCGGTAATATATACAGAGCCGTCAGTTCTGAATCTCCGTCATAGTCTGCGTACGTCATATTTAAAAAGCCGACAGGGCGACCGTCCGCCTCTGCGATAAGCATTTCAGTTTTTTCCATCCGCTTTGCGACCATCGGTGCCGAATAAGCACTGTCTAAATGTGCCTGCTGCACGGAGTCGGGGAGCATCTCCATGTACGTATCTTTCCAAGTCACACGGGCAATGTGCTGAACGGCTGCAATATCTTCTTCAATCATCTGTCGAATCAATGCGCTTTCACCTCGTCATCGCTTTCTTTTATCATAACAAACGGGGGGCGTGAAAACTAGCGGTAGTCAGAGTTGTCACGAAAATGAAATGTACCCGTAGTTTTGTCCGTGGGATTCAGGGTATACTTCCTACATAACCCGATTTTAAAAACGTAAGTAAAAACTTGGAGGATTGATCCATATGGCGAAAAAACGTAATGGTCTTCTACTGGCGACACTCGCTGCAGGTGCATACGCGTATTTCAGTAAAAAAGAGAACCGTGACAAAGCACAGGTTGCCGTCAATAATCTTATGACAAAAGTGGACTCCTTTGTCCAAACCAAAAAAGCTGACTTCTCTGATGCCACGAAGACAGGTATGTCCGATCCGTACGATTTTCAAGATAACAAAATGGTGAGTGAAGGGGCGCAGACAAGCGTTCATTACTATAACCAAGAAGTGGAAGATACGAGCAAAGAGTCGGCATACGATGGACTCTACCATAAAAAAGAGGATAAGGACATTACGGACAAGCTTGAATCCGGAGAAGCGAAGGCGGATTCCGACAAATCGTAACGTCTGTTCATGTTCCACGCGCCTGCCGCATACACTGTTAACAGTGTGTGCCGCGGGCTTTTTATCGTGTATTGGGAACCCTCTCCATTTCCGTAAAGGGTTTGATTGTAATTGTCATTCCGATTGAGGTATAATTTTTGGTAGACAGCGGACAGTCTGGAACTGGAAAATATCGTTAGTATTCAAGAGGAACTAAGAACTTGGATTACTGATAGTTTGAAAATAGTGAAGGTGGATCTCGTGAAAAAAAGAATTGGATTTGTGACGATGTTGGCGACAGCTGCCATTCTCTTGAGCGGCTGTACAAGCGTACAGGAACAGCGCGGCACGTTTTACGGTATTTTTGTAAAACCGATGGAATGGCTGCTGCACAATTTGGGAGAGGCATTCAACGGCAGCTATGGGCTTGCGATCATCGTGATCACAATGGGTATCCGACTCATTCTTATGCCGCTTATGCTAAAAAACTACAAATCTCAGCAAGAGATGAAAGTGAAAATGGATGCGCTGAAACCGGAAATGGAAGACGTTCAAAAACGCATGAAAGCCGCAAAAGAAGCCGGCAACAAAGAAGAACAGATGAAACTCCAGCAGGAAATGATGGGTCTCTATTCCAAGCATAATGTCAACCCGCTTAACATGGGCTGTCTGCCGCTTGTCATCCAGATGCCAATTATCATGGGGCTGTATTTCGCGATTCTGTATGCCGATGAAACGGTCAAAAGCCATCAGTTCCTCTGGTTCGAGCTCGGTAAACCGGACATGATCATGATGCTGATCGCCGGAGCTGTCTACTTTGTCCAAGCACGTGTGTCCCTCTGGACGATGCCGGAGCAACAGAAACAGCAGATGAAACTTTTCATCTATATTTCACCGATCATGATTATGTTCATCTCCTACCGGGTGGCGGCAGCACTTCCGCTTTACTGGGCGGTGGGCGGTCTGTTCATGATCTTCCAGACGTACTTGGGACGGAAATTCTACTATAAGCATACAGCGGCGGAACTTGCAGTCGAGCCGGACGGTAAAGTCGATGTGGAAATTGTTGATCCTGCCGAAGAGAAACACCAAAAAGGCAAAAAAAAGGGCAAGTAAGAAGGTAGATGCATAAGCCGGAGCAGGTCTTCCGGCTTCTTTTTTAACGGAAAACCGGTCCGCAGCCGGGCAGATCGGAGGGATCGTGTATGAACAGCAGATGGCTCTATGGAATCGGAATCGCAGCGGCCGGCATCTTTTCACTTTTCTTTATTGTGAAGCTGGATTTCCGCAACGCGGTGCTCGGCATGGCGGCCTTGTTCGCGCTGACCAACAGTGCCCGTGCGAAGCAGTTCCGCGGCCAAGGGATGGTTCGGGAAGCCCGCTGGATGCAGGGGCTGTCCGTCCTCTTCACCATTGCGTTCGCGGTCGTCCTGTTATTGCGCCTTATCTAAATATGAAAATGGAGCAGCTATGCACGGTGTGTGCAGCTGCTCCGTTTTTTTTTGTTCAGTAGGCAAGTCTTTTCCGGGTCGCCAGGACGATGATGATGGCGGGGACCGAACAGACGGCCATCCCGAGGAAGGCAAGCCCTGGCGAGACGTCATACAGATAACCGGCCGGAACTGTCAGGAAGGCCGTGCTCAGACTCATGGCGAAAGCGGCATACATCCCCTGTGCCGAAGCGATCTGCTGTTTCGGGAGCCGGGTCGATATGTATTGGATGAAAGCATAATGTGCGACGCCGAAAGAAATCGCGTGAAGCGTCTGTGACAAGACGAACACCGACGTCACAGGGAACAGATAGACGAGGATCCATCGGACTGTCGATCCCACAGCAGCGATAAGGAACATCGTCGATACCCGAACGTTCGCAAGCAGTCTATCCGAAACGCGGAAAAAGACAATCTCGAACAGGACGGCGACGTTCAGGATAACCCCGATCCATAGACCCGAGACGCCCAGATCATCCAGATAAATGAAACCGAAACTATAGTAGGCTGCGTGAGCTCCCTGAAGCAGGATGGCGAGAATCGTAACAGCCAGGAACCCTTTTGTCCGGAAGAGCGTCCGTAATTTAGTCTGTTCACGCGATCCGCCAGCAGACTGGGGACGCGTATGCAGCACGGAAGGCGCAGGCCACAAGTAAAACAGGAAAGCAGCCGCCAGTCCGGCGATCATGAGGTAGAGTATGGACTGTTCCCCCCAGGCGGTGGTCGCAGCCCCGACGAGCAGGAGTGCTGCTGTATACCCGATTGATCCGAACGATCGGCTTTTCCCATAATGGATCTGTTCGGACTGCATGAGCAGTGTGGCACCGCTCTCAGCTGCAGGCAGGCTCATCGGATAGATGGCGCTGAACAGGATCGTAATGCCAGCCAGAACCCAAACTGGAGATTGGGGGACATACAGCACGGCAAGGATGAGAGAGGCGACAGCAAGCAGCTGTGCTACGGACCGCAGCGGTGCTCGTTGTGTCAGCAGAGGGAATATGAGGAATGTCGTGAGCGCACGGGCGGTCATGCCGATTCCCATAATCACGCTCGCCCCTGAGACGGATAGGCCTTTCTCGAGAGTCAGCCATCCGGTCCAATATGGCAGGAAAATGCCCCACGTGAAAAAGAAGACGAAAAAACTGGCGGACAGCCAGCGCTGATTGTTCATAAAGTTCATCCTTCACTGAAAAAGTCGTCTTGAAAAGGCAATCATAGCATACTTTTCAAAAGGGATAGTAGTCGTTGGCCGAAAATGATGGTAGACTATGAAATGGACTGTTCTGTAATGAACTTGTAATATTCGAACCTGCACGATAGCGTGTCAAAGATGATGAAAGAAGGCAATACACACATGAAACGAAGTAAAACCAGAAGGCGGACGGGAAATAAGCAGCCGAGAGGCCGAGTTGTAGCCATTTCGATAATCGCAGCTGCCCTGACCGCCCTTGTCATATGGATAGGCGTCAATGATTGGGATGTCACAAAATCACTGGAGCGGGCAGGCTTTGGGGACTCTGCTGCAGAAGAGCCGGAAACCGGCACCCATGACGATCTTTCTGCACAGCCTGAAAAAAACGAATCTCCGGAAGCGGCGGCGGAACCAACTGAGCCCGCTGAGCCTGAGAAGGCGGAAGAACCGGCCCAGCCGTTTGACGGAGGATATGTGGAGGGACAGAAATTGCCGACTGAACCGACGTATGTGAAAGGGATTCTGATAGCAAACAAGAAGCATCCGCTGCCTGAGAAATTCGCACCGGGGGAGAACAAGGAAGCGCGTGAAGCCTTCGAGGAACTGGCTGCTGAAGCGAAACTTTCCGGTTTCAATTTAACGGCATTCAGTACATTCCGGTCGTTCGAGTACCAAGTGACTCTCTACAACCGCTATGCAGACCGTGACGGCAAGGAAGCCGCCGACCGCTACAGCGCGCGGCCGGGCTATTCCGAGCATCAGACCGGTCTCGCATTCGACATCGGGGAAGTGAACCATGAGAAGCACTGGGCTTCCGAGTCATTCGGACAGACCGAAGCGGGTAAATGGCTTCAGGCCAATGCCCACCGATACGGGTTCATCTTGCGCTATCCGGAAAATAAGGAAAACATCACCGGTTACATGCACGAAGCCTGGCATTATCGGTACGTCGGCAAAAATATGGCAGCCGATATCTTCCAGAAGAACAGTACACTCGAAGAGTATCTCGGATTGGAATGAAAAACTGCACGGAAAGGGGATTTCCCTTCCGTGCAGTTTTTTTGGTATGGGTTGCCCGGTCTACAGAATAGGCGACAGCAGCCGGGATACCGATTCTTTGACTTTGATGAGCCGTGAACGGTTCAGATACATATCATAGGTCAGTTCCATCGACAGCTGGATATCCTGTTCAAACAGTTCAGCTAGCTCTCGTGATTTCTCGCGGTCGTAGAGGAAGGCGTTGATCTCAAAATTGAGCCGGAAGCTCCGTTCGTCGATATTGGCCGTCCCGACTGTCGACAGTTCGTCATCGACGACAATCTGCTTGGCATGGATGAAGCCGTTCTCGTAAATATACACACGGGCGCCTGCTTTCAGCAGGGAGCCGAGATTGGAATATGTCGCCCAGTAGACGAACATATGATCCGGTTTGTTCGGAATCATGATCCGGACATCAACACCCGAAAGGCAAGCGATCCGGAGGGCATCCAGGAAACTTACATCCGGGATGAAATACGGGGTCTGGATGTAAATATACTCTTTGGCGATGAAGATCATTTTCAAGTAGCCGTCTTTGATCTGCTCCCATTCCGCGTCAGGACCGCTCGAGACGATCTGCATCCCGACGGAACCTTTCCGCGGAATTGCCGGGAAGTAGCGGTCATTGTACTGCACCTCGCTTGACGACAGCGCCTGGTTCCAATCGAGCAGGAAACGGGTCTGCAGCGGATGGACCGCACTGCCCTCGATCCGCAAATGGGTATCGCGCCAGTAGCCGAACTTCTTGCTCATGCCGAGATACTCATCACCGACATTGAACCCGCCGACATAGCCGATGCGTCCGTCGATCACGACAATCTTCCGGTGGTTCCGGTAGTTCAGCCGCGGGTTGATAAGCGGCATAAGGGCAGGGAAGAACGCAGCCGCTTCGCCGCCGTTGTCGGTAAGCTCCTTCAAGTGTTTGACATGGAGACCGCGGGAACCGATATCGTCGAACAGCACTCGGACTTTCACGCCCTGCTTCGCCTTCTTTACGAGTATCTCCATGATTTTCGAGCCGAGTTTGTCGAGACGCAAAATATAATATTGAAAATGGATGTGGTCTTTCGCCGCTTCAAGATCCTCGATCAGCGATTTGAATTTGGCTGCCCCATCGTTGAAGATTTCCACGCTGTTGTCCTGTGTCAGCACCGCATGATTGTTCTTCAGATGGAGATAGATCATATCATGATAGTGCGCCGTATCATCGAGCTGGAAGTCGAAGGTTTCGTCCTCGATCGCTTCCATCTGGTAATCGATCAGCTTTTCGATCCCAATCCGGTCGCGTCCGGACCAGCGAAACAGGTGCCGTTTGCGCAGCTGCCTGCCGAGCAGCAAGTAGATGATGAATCCGACAAGCGGGATGAAAAACAGGACAAGCAGCCAGGCCCAGGTCGCCGCAGCATCCCGGCGTTCCAAGAAAATCAGGATGACAGCAAGTGCAATGTTGAGAATCAGGATGGCGATCGTCAGTCCACCAAGTATACCGGTCATTTCCAGCCGCCTTTCTTCATTCGTACGTATTCCTATAGTATACATGAACGGGGTCGATTGTCTCTTAATAAAGAGAAAGGAAAAACGGGTTGAGCCGGCGGCACTGAAAGAAGGAAGGAAATTTGTTTTGTAACGAAAATGAAAGGTTAAAAACTTGACAATCGTGGTATGATACAAATAGCAAAAGAAAACGACGCATTTTCAATTCAACGAGAACCTTGCATCCAATCCGTGCGTCCTGCACTATAGAAAGGTTGAGGTGGAACCAGATGGCGAAAGAAATCGATTTGAAGAAGATCATCACAAACTTAGCTAAGTTAGGTGTTTCCGCTACAATGACGAAATCCCGTCTTGACATGCTGAAGGCGCTCACACCGCCTGCTCAGCAAGACCCGCAAATCCAACCATGACTGAAAAACACGCTTCCGGGGATAATCCCGGAAGCGTGTTTTTTCATTCTTCATCGTCCGATTTGAACAGATAGGTCCGGTGATGGAATTTCATGCTGAAGATCAGGCCGATTGCGAGCATGTTGCCCATCAGGGAACTTCCTCCGTAGCTGATGAACGGCAGCGGAATTCCTGTGATCGGCAGCAGCTGGATCGTCATTCCGATGTTCTCAAACACATGGAACGTGATCATCGCAATGATGCCGGCCGCAATATACGTGCTGAACGGATCCTTCAGCTCGAGCGCGATCTTCGTCAGATGGTAAATGAGGAAGAAATACAGGCAGATGACGACGCTTGCTCCGAAAAATCCCCATTCTTCCCCGATTACGCTGAAGATGAAGTCCGTATGGCTTTCCGGCACATACACTTCCCGCGCCTTGAACCCTTTCCCGAACAGCTCGCCGGAACCGATCGCATTCAGCGACGTGATCAGATGCAGCCCTTCGTTCGACGAGTACGAATAAGGGTCAAGCCACGAATAGATCCGCTGGAACTGATAAGGCTTGAAGCCGAGAGACGTCAGGAAATCCTGCGCATACATCGCCATGATGAGCATCGTGCCGCCGATCGACGCGCTGCCGACGAAGATCGGCAGCAGGATTTTCCACGTGATGCCAGAGACGACGGCAAGCGCTGCAGTGATCGCCAGGAATACGAGTGCCGTCCCAAGATCCGGCTGCAGCAGGATGAACACGAGCGGTACGAACAGGACGCCGCCGATCTTAAGTAACAGCATGAAGTCGGTCTGCAGTGTCTTCTCCGTAAATTTTTCGTGGTGCTTCGTGATGACGCGTGCCATCCCGATGATGAAGAACGTCTTCATGAATTCAGCAGGCTGGATACTTCCGATACCGGGAAGGTGGAACCAGCTCTTCGCACCGTTTTTTCGCGCGACCAGTTCCAGGCTCTCCGGCAGGAGGAACAGGACGATCAGCAGGAACAGTCCGCCTCCGTAAATGATCCAAGCCGCTTTTTTGTATTGTTCCGGCTCGATGTACATCGTCATTGCGATGATAATCGAACCGATCACGTACCACTGAATCTGGGAGGGGATGAAGTTGATGCCGTATTGGCCTGTTGTCTGAGCGGAGGAGATGGCGACGAGACTGATCGCACCAAATAGCAGCAGGATGAAAGCGAGCGGCCAGTCGAAACGATCCGCCGGTTTTTGTTCAATTTTCATATCATTGTCACCTATGTCGTTTCTTTAGGATGTCAGCTGGGTGTCCTGTGAGACGCATCTCCTGGACCAAATTCATTATAAAACAGCGGGAACTCGGGCGGCATGCGGAAATCGGCCTGTTTTTCTACGCTTCCTCTGTTTCGAACAGGAAGTTCTGCTGATGGAACCGCATGCTGAAGACGAGACCGATGGCAAACATATTGCTGAACAGTGAACTTCCACCGTAGCTGACGAAAGGAAGCGGGATCCCTGTGATCGGCAGCAGCTGGATGTTCATGCCGATATTTTCAAGCACATGGAACGCAATCATCGCAATGACGCCCGCGGTCACATACACACTGAACTGGTCTTTCATCGTCAGCGCTATCTTCGTCAAATGATAGATGAACACAAAGAACAGGGTGATGAGCATGCTAGCACCGACAAAACCCCACTCCTCCCCGATCACGCTGATGATGAAATCGGTATGGTTTTCGGGTATGTAGACGACGCTTTCCCGGAATCCTTTGCCCGTGAATTCTCCGGATCCGATTGCAGTCATCGCCTGGATAAGGTTATAGCCCTCTTCGCCCGGGTAGGAATACGGATCGAGCCATGAATACACCCGCTTGAACTGATACGGATCGAAGCCGAGTCTTATTAAGAAATCCTGTGCATACACCGCCATCCAGAGCAGCGTCGCCCCGACGGAAGCGCCGACAGCCATGATCGGCGCAAGCAGTTTCCACGAAATCCCCGAAATGATGAGGACGGCCGCCGAAATCGCGATGAAGACGAGGGACGTTCCGAGATCGGGCTGTTTCATGATGAATGCGAGCGGTACGATCAGCATAACGCCTACTTTTGCGAGCAGCAGGGTGTCGGTCTTCAGGGACTTGTCCGGATTTTTTTCGTTATGGAGACTCACCATGCGGGCAAGCCCCAGGATGAAGAATGTCTTGATAAATTCCGAAGGCTGGATCGTCCCGATGACGGGCAGATGGAGCCAGCGCTTCGCGCCGAGCCGCACTTCGGCGATCTGCCCTTCGCCGCCCGGTGCAAGCAAAAGGAACAGCAGCAGGAAAATCCCGAACCCATACAGCGGCCACGCGAGTTTCTTATACTGCTGCGGTTCCAGCTGCACCATGACGAATATGATGAACGCGCCGAGCACATACCAGCGGACCTGCAGCAATGCGAAGTTCGTATTATGCGGTCCGGATACTTGGGCGGACGCAATCGCAGTCAGACTTACGATGAAAAATAAGACGAGGTAAAAGGCAAGTGTCCAATCGAAGCGATCAGTCCACTTGGTTGATAGTTTCAAAGCGGAACTCCTTCCTGATGAAATGATTGCTAAAGTATACCGCATCAGGGCCAGTTATTCACGTGATTCATAAGACGCACAAGATGGACCGGAAGTTTCTTCACCCGTTTTAAGCATACAATAATCCAGTGGGGGAAGAGAAAGGTTTTTCCTAGCATCAGGGCCCGTTCATGGTAAACTAGTGAGACGAAAACTAACGGATCGAGAGGGATAATTATGAAGAAAAAGCTAGGTTTGGTGTACGGAGGTAAATCAGCAGAACATGAGGTATCGCTGTCAACGGCACGCGCAGTGACACGGGCTGTCGATTTCGACGCGTACGAAGTGACCCCGATCTATATAACATCTGCGGGGGAATGGCGGCCGGGTGCACCGCTGACCGCACCTGTGCAGTCGATCGAAGAACTGCGGCTGGAAGGGGACGGCAGCAGCGAACCGGACAGCATCGCGCAGTTCCTGAAACTCAGCAGCAGACCGGACGTCATCCTGCCCCTGCTCCACGGAACGAACGGTGAAGACGGCACAGTCCAGGGGCTTTTCGAAGTGATGAACATTCCATACGCAGGCAACGGTGTTCTTGCATCGTCTGCTGGTATGGATAAAGTGGTCATGAAGCAGCTGTTTGCACAAGCAGGACTTGCGCAAGTGCCGTATATCCATTTCATCCGTTCGGAGTGGGCGGCCAACGAAAGCCGTCTCCTCGATGCGGCGGAACAGACGCTCCGGTATCCGGTGTTCGTCAAGCCGGCCAACCTAGGCTCAAGCGTCGGCATCAGTCGAGCGGACTCCCGCAGCAGCCTCAAGAAGGCAATTGATTTCGCGCTTAAATTCGACCGCAAGATTATCATTGAACAAGGAGTCACAGCGCGTGAGATCGAGATGGGCGTCCTCGGTAACGACGAGCCTGCCTGCAGCGTCCCGGGAGAGATCAAGCCTGTCGCCGAGTTCTACGACTACGAGGCGAAATACAAGGACGGCAGCACACAGCTCGTCATCCCGGCGGAAGTCTCCGATGATACCGCCGCTCTTATGAAAGACATGGCGTACCGGGCTTTCAAAGTACTCGATTGTTCAGGCCTCGTGCGGGCGGACTTTTTTGTGACAGATACAGAAGAGGTACTGATCAACGAAGTGAACACGATGCCGGGCTTTACACCGACAAGCATGTTCCCGCTGCTCTGGCAGCATACAGGCATCAGCTATCCGAAACTGATCGACAGGCTGATCGAACTGGCAATAGACCGCCATGCCGAAAAACAGCGGATACAATATACAATGGATTGAGTGGGGGACAATATGAAACGACAACTGACAGAACTGGCACACTGGCTCGGCGCATCCGGTCAGCTGCTGGAAGATACATTGGTGACAGGAGCCGCCATCGACTCCCGCGCCGTGAAGCCCGGTGATCTGTTCATCCCGTTTCGGGGAGAGCAGGCGAATGGACACCATTATGTCCGTTCGGCATTCGGCAAGGGGGCAGCGGCATCCCTCTGGCTTCGGGACGAACCGAATCCGCCCGCAGATGTGCCGCTCATCTTCGTCGAAGACGCGGAACTCGCCCTGCAGCAGCTTGCGCGCACGTACCGCAGTGAGCTGTCCTGCAGCGTGATCGGCGTTACCGGATCGAACGGCAAGACATCCACGAAGGACCTGCTCGCGAGTGTCCTCGGCGCGAAGTTCTCCGTACAGAAGACGGAAGGGAACTTCAATAACGAACTCGGTCTGCCGCTGACCATCCTGTCGCTCGACGAAGGCACGGAAGTGGCTGTCCTTGAAATGGGCATGAGCGGCTTCGGGGAAATTTCGTTCCTTTCCGAACTGGCAAAACCGGACATCGCCATTATTACGAATATCGGCGAAGCCCACATGCAGGACCTCGGCAGCCGGGAAGGGATTGCGAAAGCGAAGTTCGAGATCATCGACGGTCTCGCAGCGGACGGTGCCTTCTTCTACGACGGCGATGAGCCCCTCCTGGAAGCTCTCGTCAGCGGGCATCCGGAACTCGATGCGCAATCATTCGGATATGGCAGCAGCTGCAGCCTCCGTGCGTCAGACATCCGCGTGACCGAACACGGGAGTGCGTTCACAGCGGACGGTGCCCTGTCCGGCAGCTTCACCATCCCTGTCTACGGCGAGCACCAAGTGAAAAACTCGCTGGCGGCACTTCTCGCTGCGGACCGTCTCGGCCTCACTGCGGAAGAGAGCCGCAGCGCACTGCTCGACGCTGTACTGACACCGATGCGCATGCAGCCCGTACAGGCTGGAAACGGCACATTGTTCATCAACGACGCCTACAACTCTGCGCCTACTTCGCTGCGTGCCGCCCTGACATTCATCGGTCAGACCACCTTAAAAAAAGACAAGTGGGTCGTCCTCGGCGATATGCTGGAACTCGGCGCGGAGGAAAAAGACTATCATGAATCAGTCGCGGAGCAGCTGGGCATACTGGATCTGAAAGGAATCGCCCTGTACGGACCTAGAATGCACTGGCTATACGAGAAATTGCAGCAAAACGGCACGGATGCTCAGCTGATCTGGTCGGAGGATGACTATGGGCCGATCATCCGCCTGCTTGCGGAATACGCGGACCGCGATTCAATTGTCCTGCTGAAAGGCTCCCGCGGAATGGCGCTAGAGCATGTCCTGGCAGGTGTACTGAAGACAGAAGCGTAACTATGACAGGCCAGGCAGTGCTTTCCCGGCCTGGCTCATAGCGCCCGTCTGTATCGCAGGGGCGTAGCAGAAGCCGGCCGCCGCTCAAGTGTTTGAGTTGCGGCCCCGGTATCTGTATGGTATACTTATCGAAGCATTGGATACATTTACGCAGAACTCTTCCTCTTGTGAAGAGTGATTTTTTTTGAATAAAACGGTTTGATGATATGCCTGAATGGCATTCCCCAGCGAACCGCTCGGCAAAGACCGGGCTTTCCTTTCATCCATTCCATCTTAACCGGCTGCAGATGCACATGGTCTGCACAGTTGGATTTGTATACGTTCGGAAACATACCCAAAGCATGAGGCTCCGATTTGCCGCGCTTTCATTTGCAAATGTAACCAATTGTCAAATGGAAAACAAAAGGAGATTGAGAAGTTTGACGAATTTTTCGGAATTGAACATCAGTAAATCTACACAAGACTCTCTAAAGAGAATGGGCTTTGAAGAAGCGACACCGATCCAGGAAGGTACGGTCACGTTCGGTATGGAAGGCAAGGACGTCATCGGCCAGGCACAGACAGGAACAGGGAAAACAGCTGCATTCGGTATTCCGATCATCGAGAAGATCGATACGAGCAATCCGGCTGTCCAGGCACTTGTCATCGCACCGACACGTGAGCTTGCAATCCAGGTTTCTGAAGAGATCTACAAAATCGGCTACGGAAAACGCGCACGCATCCTTTCCGTATTCGGCGGACAGGAAATCTCACGTCAGATCCGTGCATTACGCAACAACCCGCAAATCGTTGTCGGGACACCGGGACGTATCCTTGACCACATCAAGCGGAAAACGCTGAAGCTGGATGGCGTGCAGACGCTTGTCTTGGATGAAGCGGACGAAATGCTCAACATGGGCTTCATCGAAGACATCAACGCAATCCTCGAGAACGTGCCGGCTGAGCGTCAGACATTGCTGTTCTCGGCTACGATGCCTGCACCGATCCGCAAAATCGCGGAAACGTTCATGAAAAACCCGGAAATGGTGAAGATCAAGTCCAAAGAAATGACAGTGGAAAATATCGAGCAGTTCTTCGTGAAAGCACATGAACGCGAGAAGTTCGATATTCTTACGCGTCTATTGAACGTACATCAGCCGGAATTGGCAATCGTTTTCGGTCGTACCAAGCGCCGTGTTGACGAGCTTGCGCATGCACTTAATATCCGCGGATACCTTGCGGAAGGCATTCATGGTGACTTGACACAAGCGAAGCGGATGTCCGTCCTGCGCCAGTTCAAGGAAAACAAAATTGATGTCCTCGTAGCAACAGACGTTGCAGCACGCGGACTCGACATTTCGGGCGTAACGCACGTCTACAACTTCGACATCCCGCAAGATCCTGAAAGCTATGTACACCGTATCGGTCGTACAGGCCGTGCAGGAAAAAGCGGTATGGCCATCACGTTCGTAACACCACGCGAAATGGGTTACCTGCGCATCGTTGAAGAAACAACGAAGAAGCGAATGACAGCTCTTCAGCCGCCGACATCTGACGAAGCATTGCTCGGTCAGCAGAAATTGGCGATGGAAACGCTTGAAGAAGCGGTCCAGAAAAACGAATTGAACGACTACACGCAATTCGCATCTGAATTGCTCGGCAAATACGATGCGACCGACCTCGTCGCGGCAGCATTGAAATACTTGACAAAAGAGCCGGACGCGACTCCTGTGACAATCACTGAAGAACGTCCATTGCCTTCACGCCGTTCGTCATCAGGCGGCGGACGCGGCGGTTACAAAGGCAACCGAAGCGGCGGCAACCGTTCATTCGGCGGCGGCCGTGGCTATGGCGGCGGCGGCAATCGACGAAGCGGCGGCAGCAGAGACGGACGCCGGGATGGCGGACGCCGTGAAAGCGGCAGCCGTGACCGCGGACGCTCAGAACGGTAATTGCCACTAGAATCCGGAAAACATCCTCGCGATGTTTTCCGGTTTTTTTGTTGCCTGAAATTGAAACATCCGTCATGCTGAATCGTATACACTAGTAGTAGGTAAGGAGGGGACGGTTTGAGACAACGACCAGGTAACAAGCTATCCAAAAAAGGATTGACGGTCTGGCGGCTGTACGGCATGCTGCAGACACTGCTCGTGCTGCTGGCGGCAGTCGGAGCAGGTGTCCTGGCCTATCTGTTCGACTGGCCGTTTTGGGTATACATCGCTGCGGCGGTTGTAACAGTTCTGTACGGCACGCTCTTCGGGTATGTTTTCCCGAGGATCCGCTGGGCGCGATGGCGCTACGAAGTGCGTGAGACGGAGATTGAACTCCAGCATGGTATTTTCATTGTCAAGCGTACGCTGATCCCGATGGTGCGTGTCCAGCATGTCGATACGGCGCAAGGTCCGATCCTGAAACGCTATGCGTTATCGGCAATCTCGATTTCCACGGCCGCGACCGTGCACGCCATCCCGATGCTTGCCGCAGAAGAGGCGGATGAATTGCGGAACCGCATTTCGGCGCTTGCAAAGGTGGCGGAAGACGATGTCTGAGCCGCGCTACAAACTGCACTGGGTGACAGTGCTGGTCGAAACACTGAAAGCACTGAAAGACGCCATCCTGCCGCTCGCCGTCGTCTTGTTCACGGGCAGCCGCAACAACAACACAGGCAATTGGTTCTTGGATAACTGGTCGCTGCTCTTCGGTGGTCTGCTGGCGCTATTCCTCATTGCAAGCGGGTTCATCAAGTGGCGAAGGTTCACCTACTGGTTCGAAGACGGGGAATTGCGGATCGAGTCGGGACTATTCGTCAAGAAGAAACGGTACATCCCATTCGAGCGTATCCAAAGTCTGAATTACACCGAAGGCATCTTCCACCGTCCATTCGGTCTGGTGAAAGTGGAGATTGAGACGGCCGCATCCGGCGGTGGTGAATCGGAAGCGGAACTGACGGCTGTGACACGGGAAGACGCAGACCGCATCAAACAGCGGATTGCCGAAGGGAAACGGCGCAAAACGGAAAACGGGGAAGGACTTCTTGAAATAGAGGGAATACCGGCAGAGGCAGCACCGGCTGGACAGCAAGAAGAATCGCAGGACGTATTCACGCTGTCGCCGAAGCAGCTGATCATCCTCGCGACAACATCGAGTGGCATCGGTGTCATCTTTTCCGGCGCGGCGATCTTCCTCTCGCAGTTCGGGGAGTTGCTGCCGATCGCCAAAGTCGGCAAGGAGCTCGCGGGTCTGCTGAAGTTCGGCATGCTGCTCATCGTGATTTTCGTCTTTCTGGCGCTTCTCGGCGCTTGGCTGCTGTCCGTCGCCATGACGTTCTTCTCCTATTACGCGTTCAAGGTGAGCATCACCGGAGAGGAGCTTATCATCACCCGAGGGCTGATCGAGAAAAAGCGGACAACAGTTCCGCTCCGGCGTATCCAGAGTGTCAGCCTGCAAGAGAATCCGCTGCGTCAATTATTCGGGTACGGCCGGGTTGTCGTCCACAGTGCGGGAGCCGCCGGGGATGGATCCCGCATCCAGCTGTTTCCGCTCGTCAAGAAGAAAGACATGTACGGTTCGCTGCAGGCGATCTTCCCGGACCTCGATATCCGGGACCCTGACGGAAAACTTCCGAAACGCGGCCGAAGGTTCTACTACCGTCTCGATTTCTTCTGGATGGTGCCCATCATCGGGCTGCTGGGCTGGCTGTTTTATCCGTACGGCCTCTGGTCGCTCCTGCTCGTTCCGGCCGTCATAGGCTTCGGAATGTGGCAGCACCGATCAGCGGCCTATCGGATCAGCGGCAGCCAAGTCACCATCCGCGCGCGCGGCTTCGGGCTCGAGACGTCCTATACCAGGAAGGAGAGGATCCAGTCGGCGGAACTGCGTCAGACGATCTTCCAAAAGCGGAGAGATGTCGCGACGCTCCACCTGAACGTCAAATCGGGCATGGGCGTGCACGACATCAGCCTTCGTCAAATGGACCTTCAGGAAGCCGAACAGCTGCTCACCTGGTATGAACCGTCAGGGAACGGCCGTGAAGAAAACACGGAGCACTCATAAACCGGGGAAAAGCGCTCATAAAACTGGGGAAACCGCTCATAAATCGCGGGAAGCGTTCATAAAACTGGGGAAACCGCTCATAAATCGCGGGAAGCGTTCATAAAACTGGGGAACCGCTCATAAATCAGGGAATCGCTCATAAACCTGGCGAATCGCTCATAAATCACGGAAACCGCTCATAAACCTGGCGAATCGCTCATAAATCACGAAAACCGCTCATAAACCCAGGGAACCGCTCATAAATCGCGGAAACCGCTCATAAACCTGGCGAATCGCTCATAAATCACGGAAAGCGCTCATAAACCTGGCGAATCGCTCATAAATCGCGGAAAGCGCTCATAAACCCGGAAGAACCGCTCATAAATCGCAAAAAGCGCTCATAAACCACCCGCACACCCGCGCGGGCCGCACAAAAAAAGACTGCCGCCTGTCAGGCAACCTGACAGGCCGGCAGTCTTTACGGCTTACGGACAATTCGCACTTTCGGTTTCCGCCAGCTGACAATACGTTTCGGGTGGAAAATACTCAAGCCGATCAGGAAACCGACGATGAGGCCGGCGATATGCGCGGCCGCGTTAATGTTCGGGCCGATGAACGTCATGACCACTCCCAGACCGATAATCGGCAGGATGATCTGACGGAGCTGCGGCAGCAGGTGTTTCGTGTGATAGACGAGTGCGCCGAACGCCCCGAAGATGCCGAAGATCGCACCGCTCGCGCCGACATGCGAGAATGTAGAATCATAGACGAAGAACGTCGCGATGCAGCCGAAGATGCCCGACAGGAAGTAGACGGTCAAGAACCGTGCTTTGCCGGAAACTTTCTCGAGCTCTGGTCCGAAAATGAAAAGGGAAAACATGTTGAACAGCAGGTGCATAATGCCGGCATGCAAAAACATAGGAGTCACGAGACGCCAGTACTCGCCCTGTTCGACTAGATAATTCGCCCCGACGCCGAACAGGAAAATCCGGTCGCCGATCCCCGGCAGCAGCGTCAGCAAGTAAATGAGGACGTTCGCGGCAATCAGCATGGTCACGACCGGGTATTGCCGGATGTATTGGGAAAAGCTTTCAGTACGGATAAACATGACACTCCTCCGATCTTTGCTCAAGTATACAATTTTTCAACACTATATGGAAAGAAGGTGATTCCATGATCACGGGAATCGGATTGGATATTACAGAACTCAGCCGGATTGAAGCGCTCGACCGGAAATCTTCAAAGTTCCGGGAACGGGTGCTCACTCCTGAAGAGATCAACCGGTATGACACGCTGAGCGATACACGCAAGATCGAATTCCTTGCAGGGCGCTTCGCTGCAAAAGAAGCGTTTGCCAAAGCGCTTGGAACCGGGATCGGCGCTGCCTGCAGCTTCCAGGACATCGCCATCCTGCCGGCCGAATCCGGCGCACCCATGCTTTTCTTCCGCGGTTTGCCGTCGGACGGCCTGGTATCCATCACACACACGAAAACGGCAGCCGCCGCGCAAGTGATTCTGCAAAAACCGGAACACAGCGGATAAGCTCCGCATAAACGACTGTCCCTCCTCATAAGATGACCTACCCGATTGAAATAGGAGAGGATGAACGGAATGCGGAGCAGAGTAGTTGCAGTCATGTTAGGGTTGGTGCTGTTGGTGCTTTCAGCGTGCGGTGCGCCGTCCAAGGAAGACGTCGTTAAGAAGCTGAGCGGTAAATGGAATGATTCCTCAGGCTATGACCTGAAAGCCACTATGGAGATCAAGACCGGGGAAGAGCCGCGTCTGTACGATGTTGACGTCTGGCACACAAAGCCGGATTTCTACAAAGTGGATGTTTCCCAGCAGGGCAAAGATGAGTCGCAGCTGATTGTCCGGAACGAAGAAGGGGTCTTCGTTGTTACACCGTCCCTCGGCAAAACGTACAAATTTCAAAGTGACTGGCCGGCCCAGAACAGCCAGGCATATTTGATCAGCACCCTGTCGGACGATATCAAGGCTGACAAGAAGTCGACGATGACCGAGAAAGACAAAACCTATGTGTTTGAAACTGCTACACGCAACAACCAGAAGGCCGTCCTGCCGACACAGCAGATCCATATCGACAAAAAGACATTGCTGCCGACACACGTCTCCCTTCTGGATGAGAACAAAGAAGAGAAGATCCGAGTGACTTTCCAAAAGATCACACTCGGCGTGAAACGTGACGCAAAAGACTATGCAGTCGAGATGGAAAATACGGACCATGAGAAAAAGGACGGCAATTCAAAAGACAAAGACAAGAAGGCAGACCTTGAGACGTATTACCCGACTGCCCAATTTGAAGGTGTCACCCTGCTCAGTGAAGAAGCGGTGGAAACAGAATCCGGCACACGTCTCTTCCTATCCTATGGCGGCGGAGGCAAAGAGTTCATCGTCGTACAGGAACCGGCCCTGCCAGTCGATAACCAGATCCAAGTGTCCGTAGAAGGAGACCCGGTCGATCTCGGCTTCACGGTTGCCGCACTCTCCGGACAGACAATTCGCTGGGAGCAGGACGGAATTGCATTCTACGCGGCATCCGAATCACTCAGCAAGGGTGAACTTATCCAAGTAGCAGGATCCATGCAGCCGAATATCGTGAAGTAACCGGGAAACCGGAAGCGTGGTTCCCTCTGAATTGACGCCGTGACCTTTCAGGATGATAATAATCATACCGATTCTGAAAGGATGACCGACATGGCACAAACAGCAGGGTACCGGCCAACACGCGCAGTCATCGACGTGAATGCCATCGAAACGAATGTATTGAATCTGAAAGAATATCTGCCTGCCCAGACAGCTGTCATTGCGGTGGTCAAAGCGGATGGATACGGACACGGCGCAGCTGAAACTGCAAAGGCAGCGCTGCGGGCAGGCGCGTCCATGGTATCCACCGCCACACCCGACGAAGCACTGGGACTCCGGAAAGCGGGAATCTCAGAACCGATCCTCGTCATGGGGCCTTCACCGGTCTCGTTTGCTGAAGAAGCGATCCGCCGACAGATCACACTAACGGTCCCCGGTCTGGACTGGGCAAGGGAAGTCGCGGACTCCCTGAAAGACCCATCAGGAAAATTGCATATTCATGTAAAAATCGACACAGGGATGGGCAGAATAGGAATCCGGAACGAAAACGAGGCAGCAGAACTTGTGACGCTCCTCGGCAGTTGCCCGGCCATCCAGGTGGACGGAGCGTTCACCCATTTTGCCTGCGCAGATGAGGAAGACCCGGCCAAGACGGAACAGCAATTCAGCCGTTTCCTGGAAATCCTGGACCTTTTCCCGGAACGGCCTTCGTGCGTGCATGCCGCCAACAGTGCGGCTGCTCTCCGTTTTCCTGATTACGCGTTGGATGCCGTCCGTTTCGGGATCGGCATGTATGGAATCCCGCCAAGCAGTACGATAGCTTCGCGTCTCCCATTCCCGCTGAAGCGCGCCATGCGGCTTGAAACCGAGACGGCTTATGTGAAACAGGCGGGACAGTACGAGACAATCAGTTACGGAAGTACGTATGAAGCGCAAGAAGGCGAGTGGATCGCCACCCTGCCTATCGGCTACGCAGACGGTCTGAAACGCAGCCTGCGGGATCAGCACGTACTGATCCGCGGGCAGCGTGCCCCGATCGTCGGCACGATCTGTATGGACCAGTGCATGATCCGGCTGCCGAAACAGCTGCCGGACGGCGAACCGGTAGTCCTGATCGGCTGTCAGGGCAGCGAAGAAATCACGATGGAAGAATGGGCGGACCGTCTCGACACGATTCCTTATGAAATCGCCGTGACAATCGCCGGACGTGTACAAAGACAGTACGTTGGGGAATAAGCTGGCATTCTATAACTCCTGCACTTTCGACAAATCAACACACCAAATCTCATACCTTGTCGCTATATTTCCTTTTTTGTCTTTTCATTGTCGAACTCCAATGGTAAGATGAATCTGTATAGAAATGAGGAACGGGTTTTTGTCGGAGGTGCTTGAGTTGGATGCTAACCATAACAACAGAGAACTGCTTATTGAAATCCCCAACAACATGCTGAAACAAAATGAACAGACGATCGTCCATCAGGAGCAGCAGGGAGATTTCGTATATTACTCGGCTAAACGCGTAAAAACTGATTGTGAGCTGAATACGATCAGGGAAGAGATGATGCGCGGATACGTAGAAATGTCGCAAATCAATCTTGGGATCGCAGCGGAATGCCTGCATGCGGAATTCGAGGCTCAGCATACGGTGGAACGAATCGTAAGCGGAGGATGAAAAGTTGGCAATTAAACGCGGAGATGTCTTTTTTGCGGATTTGTCGCCTGTTGTCGGATCAGAACAGGGCGGCACCCGACCGGTCCTAGTTATCCAGAATGACATCGGAAACCGGTTCAGCCCCACTGTGATTGTTGCGGCAATTACAGCACAAATACAAAAAGCCAAGTTGCCGACTCATGTGGAGATCGATGCGGAACGGCATGGATTCGAGCGGGACTCCGTTATCCTGCTCGAGCAGGTCCGCACGCTCGACAAATCGAGGCTGACTGACAAAATCACGCACTTGGACCAGCACGTCATGGAAAAAGTGAACGCGGCCCTTGAAGTGAGTTTTGGCTTGACGAACATCTAGGTATACATAACAAAGAAATTCATTCTGCCTGCAGGGCGGAATGGATTTTTTTGTACTGAAAAGATGCCGGCTGACCGAATATCCGTTATACTAGAGAACAAAGGACGAACGAACTTTACCGACAAGGGGGAAATGACAGTATATGAACAGCAAAATGAGGTCCGTTGTGAACGAGAATATGGACACGATCATCGAGAAATGGGTCGACATAATGAAAGAAGAAAAGGGAGAACGGTTCTTCCACTTCATGCCCCATCATCTTGTTGAAAAGACAAGCCGCGAATTCACGACACTAATGACTTCCAACATAAACGAAGACCAGAACGTGGTGAACACGGAACGCCTGGATGACTTCACGGAGAAAGTGATCCGTTTCGGGTGGTCTATCAAGTTCGTCAACAAAGCGATCGATAACTTTGCGGCCGTCGTATTCGAGCTGCTGGAAGACGAGGATGTGATCACGGAACAAAACTTACGGATCTTCATGGGAGTCTTCACCAGCTGGATCAATCCGCTCCGTGAAAGCATCATCGAAGCATATGCCGTGAAATGGGAACAGACCGATACACTACAGAAAGTAGCGCTCCAGGAACTTTCTGCATCCTTGATCCCCGTTGTGGAAAAAGTATCCATCATGCCGCTCGTCGGGACAATCGACACCGAACGGGCAAGGCTGATCATGGAGAATCTGCTGGAAGGCGTCGTCGAACAGCGCGCTGAAGTGGTACTGCTCGATATTACCGGCGTCCCTGTCGTCGACACGATGGTGGCTCATCATATCATCCAGGCGGCTGATGCTGTCCGGTTGGTCGGAGCAAAATGCATGCTCGTCGGCATTCGTCCGGAAATTGCCCAGACGATCGTCGCTCTCGGTATTAACTTAAGTGATTTCACGACAACGAGCACGCTGCGCAGAGGAATGGCCAAAGCATTGAGCCTGACAAACCGAGAAATAGTGGAGGTGGAGTAATATGAATGTCCGGATACCGATTTTGAAACTGGACGAAGTGCTGATCGTATCGATTCAATGGGAACTGGATGATCAGACCGCCATTCAGTTCCAGGAAGACTTGCTGAACAAAATGCACGAAACAACTGCACGAGGTGTTGTCATCGATCTGACATCGATCGACTTCATCGATTCATTCATCGCAAAAGTACTCGGCGACGTAATCAGTATGTCAAGTCTTATGGGCGCGAAAGTCGTCATCACGGGAATCCAGCCAGCTGTAGCGATAACACTGATTGAGCTGGGCATTCGTCTGGAAAATGTGATGACTGCTCTGGATCTTGAAAACGGATTGACGAAGCTGCGCAGAGAATTGGAGGCCTGAATATGGACAATCGGTCTTCTGTAGAGATTTTCACGGAATGGGATATTGTTGCTGCACGACAGCTTGGTCGAAATGAAGCGAAAACCTCCGGGTTCGGAACAGTGGACCAGGCGCGCATCACGACAGCGATTAGTGAGCTGGCGCGTAATATCTATTTGTATGCAGGCAAAGGGAAGATTGAAATAGAACGGCTTTCGACGAATGGCATGAACGGTATCACGATCATCGCGTCGGACGAAGGACCGGGAATCCCCGATTTGCGGAAAGTCATGGAAGACGGCTTCTCGACATCCGGCGGACTTGGAGCGGGTATGCCGGGAGTCAAACGCCTGATGGACGACTTCAAAGTGGAGTCGGAAGTGGGGAAAGGTACGACGATCACCGCTACAAAGTGGCTGCGATAAGGAGATTGACAAATGGCGCAAGATGTTGGGAAACAGTATGTAGAGCTGCTGAAGAAGTATATTGAAAACGAAGATGAAACCAATTTGTATGCCGCCCAGCAAGTGAGCCGAAAATTCATCGAAAAGAAGATCTCACCGGAAGAAGTGATCAGCCTCCACAAGACTTCAGTTGAGGAAATCTTTCCGGAGCTCGCTGCACGCATCGGCCCATCTTATGATTTCCTGATCGAAGTGATGATCCATTACGGTCTCGCCCTCATGGAACACCAGAGCCTTATCCGCAAGCAGGAAGCGCTTCAGATCGAGATGGACGTTGCAGTAAAAGTGCAGGACATGCTCCTCGAGACCTCTGTCCCGCAGGTGGAAGGCCTGGACATCGGCGTTGTCAGCAAACCTGCTAAACAGATGAGCGGCGACTATGTCTATTTCATTGAGCAGGGCAACCGGGAAGCATGCGTTGCTGTGGCGGATGTCATGGGTAAAGGCCTGCCGGCAGCACTTTGCATGTCAATGATCAAGTTCGGGATGGACAGCTTGCGCGAACAGGCGACAGAGCCTCAGCACGTCCTCGGTGTGATCAACCAGATCGTCGAGAAAAGCATGGATGATTCGATGTTCATCTCCATGTATTACGGGAAATATGACGGAGCGAAATGCACGTTCACATTCGGATCGGCTGGTCATGAGCCCGCACTGCTGTACCGCGCTGCCGAAGACCGGTTTGTCGAACTGGATGCGAGGGGCCTGCTTCTCGGCATCCGGAAAGAAGTCGAATTCGAACAAAAATCGGTCGAATTGCAGCAGGGGGATTTCATCGTCATGATGACGGACGGTGTGACAGAAGGACGTAATTCAGATGGGTTCATCGATGAGGAAGTCATTTTCGGGTTGCTGCGGCAGGTGAAAGAGCAGCCGGCGCAGCAGATTGTCGATTATCTATACACGGAACTTTTCAAGATGCAGAACTACATGCTGCATGATGACTTTACGCTTGTCCTATTTAAAAAGGATTAAATGTTTAGCTATTGCAAAAAGCGGGTACACACCATTTTAGAGGTCTAATTTAATTTAGAACAGAAAGTATGGGGTGCAGATAAATGAATTTACAAGTCGATGTGCAGGAAAAGGATTGCGTGCATGTATTCAAGATTGTCGGGGAGATTGACGCGTTCACCGCGCCTACACTGAAAGAACGGCTCGATCAGGTAGCTGACCAGCCGCAGTGTCAGGCGGTTCTCGATTTCTCGGAAGTCGATTACATGGACAGTACAGGTCTCGGCGTATTTGTCGCTTTCTATAAAAGGGTGAAGGCCGTGGATGGCTCTGTTAAAATCGTTGGGCTGAACAAGCGCTTGAAGCGTCTTTTTGAAATTACAGGGCTCGATGATATCGTAGAGATTGAAATGGAAAGTAGGGACGTAAATGGCACCGTTTGACTATATTGAAATTAAGGTTCCTGCCAAGGCCCAATACGTCGGGGTGGCGCGGCTGACGATTTCGGGACTGGCGAGCCGGCTGGGTTTTACATATGACGAAATCGAGGATTTGAAGATCGCATCCAGTGAGGCGATCACTAATGCAGTCCGCCATGCATATGACGAGGACGAGGAAGGAGAGATCGTCGTCGGCTGTGCGCTGTATGAAGACAAGCTGGAGATCATGGTGGCAGACCATGGACAGAGCTTCAACTTCGAAGAAACGAAGAAACAGGTCGGTCCTTATACAGAAACCGAGTCCGATGTGCAACTCTTGCGAGAAGGAGGACTTGGACTCTACTTAATGGAAACATTGATGGACGATGTGAAAGTGCATCACGAAAAAGGAGTCACTGTTTTCATGACCAAATACCTGGGCAGAGAGCGGGGCGAAGCGGATGTCAAACAAACAGCCTACTCGTGATCCATTAGTACAGGAACAAGTCCTGGATTGGATCCGCCGATATCAGGAAAACGAGGATGACGAGGCACAGACTCAGCTCGTCCTCCACTACGAGCGCCTCGTGCAGTCAATTGCGAGGAAGTACTCCAAAGGGAAATCATATCACGAGGATATTGCACAGGTAGGCATGCTCGGGCTTCTTGGGGCCATCCGGCGGTATGATCCTGATTTCGGACGCAGTTTCGAGGCGTTCGCCGTGCCGACCATCATCGGTGAGATCAAACGGTTCCTTCGTGACAAGACGTGGGCGGTTCACGTGCCGCGGCGCATCAAGGAACTCGGTCCGCGTATCAAGGCGACGGTCGAGACCCTCACCACCGAACTGCAGCGCTCGCCTCTCGTAAGCGAAATTGCAGATTACCTGGAAGTTGACGAAGAATCCGTGCTGGAAGCGATGGAAATGGGACGCAGCTACCAGGCGCTTTCCATGGACCACACACTTGAGGCGGATTCGGAAGGCGGCACCGTTACGCTGTTCGATATCATCGGGACCCAGGATGAGGGCTACGAAAAGACGGATCAGCGGCTGCTGGTCGCAAACGCACTAGATGTATTGTCGGATAGGGAAAGACAGATTATCCAATATACATATATAGAACAGCTGAGCCAAAAAGAAACCGGAGAACTTCTTGGCATCTCACAAATGCACGTATCGAGACTGCAGCGAAAAGCGATTAAAAAGCTTCAGGAAGCGATACTGGCAGCAGGCGGAGCCTCCTGAATGGAAACATTCGTAAACGATCATATCGAGGCGTATATCTTTCAACAAGCCAAAGGTGGAAATCGTGATTCAGGGGATGTGTACTTTCTCCACTCGGAAGAGGACTATTTTATCTGTGCGATTGCAGACGGATTGGGAAGCGGAGTGCTGGCCCGCCAGTCAGCTGAAGTAATGCCCCGGATCCTGCAAGAACACCACGAAGAAACGATTGAAGAACTCCTCAGCCGTATCAATGAGCATATGGTGCAGAAACGGGGAGCGGCCGTCGCAATCGTAAAAGTGGATTATGCCAAGCAGACGATCCAGCATAGCTGTGTCGGCAATGTGCGATTGTACATCCGCCAGCATGATGGGAAAATGCTCTATCCGCTTCCGGTGATGGGGTATCTTTCCGGACGTCCCCAAAAGATGAAGACCCAGGAATATACGTACCGGCAAGGAGATATTTTCTTCATGCATTCGGATGGTGTGGAGCTTCGGAGCCCGAAAGCACTGCTGTCCCGGAGCGACGACCCGTTCGCCTTATCTGAAATGGTGCGAGAAACCGTAAAACCGGGAGATGACGCGACGTTTATCACAGGAACCCTGCTTCTGTAAGTGAGAAGCAGGATTTTTTGTGTTCATTTTCATGGTAAACTTACTACTAACGAATGGGGGAATGGAAATGGCAGAGAGACTGATGGAACTGACAGCGAAGCGGGCAAGTCTAACCGTGAAGCAGACAATGCAAGTGGTGGCCCTGCTGGACGAAGGGAATACGGTGCCGTTCATTGCGCGGTATCGTAAAGAGGCGACCGGATCGCTGGATGAAGTGCAGATCAAAGACATAGAAGATGCGTACCAGTACAGCAAGAGCCTGGAACAGCGGAAAGACGAGGTTCTCCGCCTCATCGGTGAACAGGGCAAGCTGACACCTGAACTCGAACAGCAGATTCACGCTGCAGACGTCCTGCAGCGTGTCGAAGACCTGTACCGACCGTACAAGCAGAAACGGCGTACCCGGGCAATGATTGCGATTGAAAAAGGGCTGGAAGGACTGGCGGATAAACTGCTCGCTTTTACAAACGAAACAACAGATGCGCTCGCTGTCCGCTTCGTCGAGGGTGAAAAAGGTGTCAGTACCACTGAAGAGGCACTGGCAGGAGCCAGGGATATTATCGCAGAACGTCTTGCGGACGATGCCGCACTGCGGGAGACGGTCCGGAAGCAGACGTGGGCGAAGGGCACCATTTCATCGGTAAAGCGTAAAGATGCGGAGGACGAAAAGGGAATCTATGAGATGTATTACGATTACGAGGAACCGCTGTCCAGAGTGGTGCCTCACCGTGTGCTGGCATTGAATAGGGGAGAGAAGGAAGATATTCTGCGGGTATCAGTAGGGTTTCCTGCTGAACAGATCGTTGGCGGAATGCAACGGCATGTAATCAAACGGGCGTCATCCCCCTCCGCTCAACACGTGCAGGAAGCGGTAGAAGATTCGTTCAAGCGGCTGATTGCGCCCTCTGTCGAACGGGAAGTGCGGTCTTTGTTGTCAGAAAAAGCCGAAACACAGGCCATCCATGTCTTTTCGGAAAACTTGAAAAGTCTGCTGCTGCAGCCGCCGTTGAAAGGCAGGATGGTACTCGGTGTTGACCCAGCGTTCCGGACGGGCTGCAAGCTGGCGGTCATCGATGAGACCGGAAAAATGTTGGAGATTTCGGTGATCTATCCTCATCCGCCGAAGCCCCAGAAGGAATCATCTAAGAAAACCGTCGTCCAGCTTCTTAAGAAATATGGGATCCGGCTGATCGCTATCGGTAACGGCACCGCCTCCAGGGAGACGGAGAAGTTCATTGCGGAAATCATTCGGGATCTCGACGCCGATGTCTCGTATGTCATCGTCAACGAAGCCGGCGCCAGCGTCTACTCAGCCTCTGCACTTGCAAGGGCGGAGTTCCCGGACTTGCAGGTGGAGCAGCGGAGTGCTGTGTCGATTGCACGGCGGTTGCAAGATCCTCTATCGGAATTGGTAAAGATCGATCCGGAATCGATCGGTGTCGGCCAGTACCAGCACGACGTTCCGAAGAAACAGCTTGCGGAATCTCTGTCATTTGTCGTGGAAACCGCCGTGAACCGTGTCGGAGTCAACGTCAATACGGCATCCGCCTCGCTTCTGCAATATGTTGCGGGTCTGTCCAAGACAGTTGCGGAAAACATCGTCAAACAACGTGAGGAGCAAGGCAGTTTTGAAAAGCGCACGCAATTGAAGAAGATTCCGAGACTCGGAGCGAAGACATATGAACAGGCAATCGGTTTCCTCCGGGTGCCGAATGCGAAAGAACCATTCGACGCGACCGGAATTCACCCGGAAAGCTATGCGCTTGCCGAGGCCGTGCTGCAAGATGCAGGTCTGACAAAACAGCAGATTGGTTCACAAGAGGCAGTTGCTGCACTTACTTCTCTCAACAGTCGTACTCTTGCAGAGAAACTCGATGCCGGACATGCGACGGTGAAGGATGTCATCGAAACACTGAAGCGGCCGAACCGCGATCCGCGGGACGAGTATCCGCAGCCATTATTGAAAGCAGATGTCCTCGACTTGAAAGACCTCCATGAAGGAATGGAAATGCAGGGGACTGTCCGCAATGTCGTCGACTTCGGTGCCTTTGTCGACATCGGCGTGCATGAAGACGGTCTCGTCCATATTTCCAAGTTGAAAAAAGGGTACGTCAAACATCCCCTCGACGTAGTGGCCTCGGGAGATATCGTGACGGTATGGGTGGAAGCGGTAGACAAAGCCAAAGGACGGATCTCGCTGACGATGCTGCCGCCGAAGGGGAAGTGATGAACAGAGAAGGAGGACTCCCGCCTACCGAGCTGCAAGAACTGACAGAGCAGCTCTCCCTCCGCTGGTTCGGGAGACCATTTATTCATCAGGCGGTCTACAATCCGCGGCTACGGACGACAGGGGGCAGATATATGCTGCGCGATCATTCCATCCAGGTCAACCCGGACGTTGAAAAGATTTACGGGGAAGAAGAGCTGATCGGCGTGCTGAAGCATGAGCTCTGTCATTACCATCTTCATCTGGAAGGCAGGGGCTATAAGCATGGCGACTCCGACTTCAAAGAACTTCTCAGGAAGACCGGTTCGCCGCGCTTCTGCAAGCCGCTGCAGGCGGAACAGCAGAGAACCGTCCGTCATTACCGATGCGCCGACTGCGGCCGGCAATATGATCGCAAACGCAGGGTCGATACATCGCGCTACCGCTGCGGGAAATGCCATGGGAAGCTGCAGGAATTCTATGAGTAACGGAAGTGTTACCGGCGCTGAAACCCTTGATACGACTAGGGTTTCAGCGCTTTTGAAATTAATTCGATAAAAGTGGTTGACGAAACAGGAAAGACTGTCTATAATAGAAAAAGTCGATTGGGAACAACGACAAAACAGCAGTAAGCAACACTTTCAGATGGCCCCTTGGTCAAGCGGTTAAGACACCGCCCTTTCACGGCGGTAACACGGGTTCGAATCCCGTAGGGGTCACCATGTTTTCTCCATCTTCAATTGAACAATTGGGGTATAGCCAAGCGGTAAGGCAACGGACTTTGACTCCGTCACTCGTTGGTTCGAATCCAGCTACCCCAGCCAAGTTTTTCAAACTCCGTTTGGAAAACTTCGCAGGGAATACCGCAAGGTGTTCCGAGCGAAATGTACGAGCCATTAGCTCAGTTGGTAGAGCATCTGACTTTTAATCAGAGGGTCGCAGGTTCGAATCCTGCATGGCTCACCATTCAATTACTTTTTTTAAAAAAGTGTTGACATCATTTGCGGATCGTGTATAATAGAGGATGTCGCAAAAACAACAAACATGCGGTAGTGGCGGAATGGCAGACGCGCTAGGTTGAGGGCCTAGTGGGGGTTAACCCCGTGGAGGTTCGAGTCCTCTCTACCGCACCAAATTTATTAATCTCAAAGAGCGCCCGTAGCTCAATTGGATAGAGCGTCTGACTACGGATCAGAAGGTTGTGGAT
>DAMDKL010000006.1:0-185268 GCA_032099885.1 Sporosarcina sp. | reverse complement strand
CCGCTCAATTAGCCCCGCTACCCGATCGTTTCTCCCATCTACCCGCTCAATTAGCTCTGCTACCCGCTCATTCCTCCCCGCTACCCGCTCCATTCGCCCACCCACCCACCCGTTTCCCGGCCAGCTTCTCACGCAGCTCACCTCCGCCCAAGGCAAGGCACCTCACATCGTTGACGCCGGGCTTTATCATTGCACAGCAAGCAGGTGGGACCACGTCAAAAAGGAGGAGGTTCCTGCTATTATTGCCCATTGAATCTTTTTTGTGAGATGATATGCAAAAGACAGAGGGAGAACCCAGCTGGCTTTTCCTTGCTCGCCGGAAAGGGACTATGGGGATTGATAGAGATATAATGTGTAAAATTTTTAAAAGAAGTTCACTACAATGAATTGAAAATGTAACTCACTAAGGGATGTGGATCGATGCCGAAAATAGTAATTATTGAAGATACGGAAATGATTCGGGAAGAGCTGAAAACTTTTTTAAGCCGCTATGGATATGAGACGGTTGCACCTGCAAGTTTTGAAACTGTCATCGAAGATACTTTGAAGGAAAAGCCGGATTTGATCTTGCTGGACATTAACCTTCCTGTAATGGACGGATACTATATTTGCAGAGAAATAAGGAAAACTTCGGATATTCCAATCATCGTCGTTACAAGCAGAAACAACGAAATGGATGAATTGATGAGCATGAATTTAGGGGCAGATGATTTTGTTACGAAGCCGTTCAATACGCAGATCCTGTTGGCGCGGATTGAAACGGTACTTCGAAGAGTCAGCGGATCGAAACTGAGGGATAAGGTTTTCTATCATGAGCTGGAGCTGAATCTGTCCAATGGGTCTGCTACGTTCAATGGAACGACAGCAGAGCTGACGAAAAATGAGCTCAAAATCCTTTCGTGTTTGATTAAAAACAAAGGGAAAATCGTTTCAAGAGATGACTTAATGGATTTCATGTGGAATTCGGATGCCTTTGTCGATGATAATAACTTATCCGTCAATATTACGAGATTGCGAAAGAAACTGGAAGGGATGGGGATGACGGAGAACATCGAAACTAGACGGGGATTGGGATATATACTGCCATGAGCCTAAAAGCGTATGTCCAAGACAGAATGTTATTTTTGCTGATCAATTTCCTTCTATTCATCCTCATTGGCGGCACGATGGTGCTGATCAACAGTACGGTCACAACCATCTTCCTCGTTTTCTGCGTTTGGTTTTTACCTGTCCTATCCTATATTACGATAGAATTTCTGAAGCAAAGGAAATTCTATAACGAATTGAACGGGACAGTGGAGAGTTTGGATCAAAAATATTTGCTGTCTGAGGTATTGAAAGAACCCGATTTCATAGAGGGCAGATTCCTATATGATCTGCTCAGACGCGCAAACAGGGATATGCATGAGCATGTGAAGAAGTATAGGGATCAGGGCCAAGAATATAGGGAGTATATCGAAACGTGGGTGCACGAGATCAAGACGCCCATTGCATCCATCAGGCTGATCATCGATAACAATCCAAGTCTGGTCACCAGGAACATAACGCAAGAAATGAAGAAACTTGAAGAATACATCGATCAAGTACTCTATTACTCGAGAAGTTCCAATGTAAGCGAAGATTATATCATCAAAGAGGTTCCGCTGGCCGATCTCATTAAACGTGTCGTCCGGAAAAATTCGAGGGACTTTATCAGTAAGCGGATTTCCGTCGACTTGGAATCCGTGGAAGGCATTGTGTACAGCGATGCGAAGTGGCTCGAATTCATCGTGAATCAGGTGATCGGAAACGCCATCAAATATAGCCGGGACTCTGATGGGAAGGTGACCTTTTCCACCCGTCAAAGCGGTGACACCCGCGTGCTGACTATAGAGGATAACGGAATTGGGATCGTGGAAAAAGACGTGAACAGGGTGTTCGATAAAGGCTTTACTGGGGAGAATGGCAGGAAGTATGGAAAGTCGACGGGAATCGGTCTGTACCTATGCAAAAAGCTTGCGAAACAGCTGGGTCTCGATCTGACGTTAACTTCCGAAGCGGGCGAAGGAACAAAGGTCAGTATCATCTTTCCGCTTGCAATGGAAAACTGACTGCACTGAACCGCCGTGTGAAAAAGGATTTGCAGCTGCTGGACGGGACAGCAGCCGTAAGTCCTTTTTTGTGTTCCTTGCAAAAATGAAAGGTTAATAAAATCTAAACAAATACGAGCGATACCGGACTCTTGATAAGATACATACAGGTACTAAAGCCGAGGAGGAATCAGCAATGAAAAAAATAGCCATCACCATCCTATCCGTCCTAGTCTTGTCAGTCGTCCTGTTCTTCGGGTATGAATATGTCACCGAACCGAAAATCACAGATGGTGTCCTTTCGAAACAACTGGATGACGAGGGAAGACCGACCATGGAGACAACGACGTTCGCACCAGGGGACACGGTATACTTTTCTGCCAAGAGGAACCGTTTCTGGATCTCGAAAGCACAAGTCGTCTGGTATAAAGGCGACATTACAAAAAAGAACAGATACGCCGTCGAGGAAGAAGTCGACGTGAACAAAGCGAAGTATTTCTCTACAAAACTGACAGTGCCGGAAAGTCTTGAAGAAGGCCATTACGGTGTCACCATCTACGTGAAAGGGTCAAAGATCATCGAGACGAAAGCGAGTTTCGATGTCGTGGATCCGCAGTGAAACCGGTAGAGAGCAATTACAAAAGCAACGGAGGGGCATGACGTGAACATACTAACTGTAGAAAAAGTGGAGAAGTACTATGGCAACAAAGGCAACGTGACGAAAGCCATCGACAATATCAGCTTCACGGTAAATCACGGGGAGTTCGTCGGGATTATGGGGCCTTCAGGCAGCGGGAAGACGAGCCTCCTGAACTGCATTTCAACGATTGATACGGTGACGACGGGGAAAATTGTTATAAACGATCAGGACGTGACGGTTCTCAAAGAGAAGGCGATGGAAGAGTTCCGACGCGATGAGTTAGGGTTCATCTTCCAGGATTTCAACCTTCTCGACACCTTGACGGCGTATGAAAACATAGCGCTGGCGCTGACGATCCAGAACCGGGGCGTACAGGAGATCGATGACCTGATCCAGAAGGTGGCGGCGAAGCTGGAGATCACGGAGATCCTTCCTAAATTCCCATATCAGATGTCCGGGGGGCAAAAGCAGCGGGTGGCCTGTGCCCGGGCGATCGTGACGGAACCTTCCTTGATCCTGGCAGATGAGCCGACAGGGGCACTGGATTCCAAGTCGTCAAGGCTGCTGCTGAACTCCTTCGAGAAACTGAATGCTGAGTACAATTCAACGATCCTGATGGTGACCCACGACTCCTTCACGGCAAGCTATGCGAATCGGATATTGTTCATAAAGGATGGAAGGATTTTCAATGAACTGATCCGCGGAAACGATACGAGAAAGGAATTCTTCAATAAGATCATTGAAGTGGTCACGTTACTTGGAGGCGATATGGGCAATGTTCTTTAAAATAGCGATCAATAATGTGAAGAGAAGCGTAAAGGATTATACGATTTACTTTCTGACATTGACGCTTGCCGTCTGTATATTTTACAGTTTCAACTCGATCAGCGCCCAAAACTCCAT
Source organism: Sporosarcina sp. (assembly GCA_032099885.1). Classification (GTDB taxonomy): domain Bacteria; phylum Bacillota; class Bacilli; order Bacillales_A; family Planococcaceae; genus Sporosarcina. Next base: position 181,656 of record DAMDKL010000006.1, on the reverse strand, counting down.
TTTAGAGTTGAATAAAAATGTGAAAGTGATGGATACGCTGAACAAACTCATCGCAGGTACATCCGTGTTCGTCTCGTTTGTGCTGGGCGCATTGATCATTTACGCGAATAAGTTCCTGATCAAGAAGCGCAAACGGGAACTGGGCATCTACATGACATTAGGGATGTCGAAACGGAAAATCTCCAATCTCCTTGTTTTTGAAACGCTGCTGATCGGAGTGCTTTCCCTCGCGGCAGGCATCGTGCTCGGGATCATCGTCTCGCAAGGATTGTCGCTATTGGTCGCAAACATCCTTTCGGTCGACCTGAACAGCTACAAGTTCATCCTGTCGTTCAGCGCAATCGGGAAGTCGGTTGTCTACTTCGGAGTGATCTACCTGCTCGTCATGATCTTCAACCAGTTCACCATCTCGAAGTACAAACTGATCGATATGCTGAACGCCGAAAAGAAAAACGAGGAAGTGAAGCTCAAAAATTCTGTTGTATCGATACTCGTATTTGCGGTGTCGGTCGCTCTGCTGGTCACGTCCTACGTCAGAATACTGAAAACCGGTTTATCTGCCGGGAACACTGAACTGTCAGTCACCGTCATTCTGGGTGTGATCGGCACGCTGTTATTCTTTTTCAGCCTCTCCAACTTCTTCATCCAGATCATGCAGAAAAACAAACGGATCTACCTGAAGAGCATCAATATATTTGTCGTCAGACAGCTGAACAACAAGATCAATACGAACTTCCTGTCGATGACCCTCATCTGCCTGATGCTGTTTCTAACCATCACGATGATATTCACCGCATTCGACTTGAAAGGGACGATTGATAAAAACCTGAAAGAAAGCACCCCTTTTGACGCATCAGCGTTTCTCGTAGTGAACCGGGAGAACGACGGTCCGAAAGCGAATGACATCGAAGGATTCCTGGATGCCATCGACTTTGAATTCGAACCATCCGAAAAGTACGCGTTCTATAAGGAGTACAAGGTCGACTTGACGATAGGCGAATTGCTGTCGAAGTATTTAAGCGATCAGGAGAGGAACGATCTTCAACAAGCTTATTTGGCGGGTGCCGTGTCGGCCATCAAACTGGCGGATTATAATTCAATCCTGCGCAGTAAGGGCGAGAAAGCGGTTCAGCTGAGCGGCAGCGAAGTTCTCGTTGTCTCCAATTACGCCAGTGTCAACGGGGCGCTGCCGGACTATATGGAAAACGAAGACACCATTCGAATTGGGAACCAATCATACTCCATCAAAAATGATTCGCCCATTGAGGAAGATGTGAAAAATACGGGCGGTGAAAAGTTCTTTTACCTCATCATACCGGATGACTTCACCGAAGAGCTCCAGCTGGAATTCACAAGTTTCAACGTGGTCTACGATGACAGCCATTATGAAAAATCGGAAGCGAAGTTTTCGAAGCTGTTCACTGAACTTCAGGAAGACAAATACCGGAACGTATTCCCCGGGCTGGTGATCGGGAGTACGAAAGACCAAATCCAAGACAAAGAAAACGGCTTCGCGGCTATCATCGTCTTCATCGGTCTGTTCTTAGGTCTCGTCTTCATCATATCGAGCGCGGCGGTCATGGCACTGCAGCAGTTATCCGAAGCGAGTGACAGCCTGGTGCGGTATCAGTCCCTGAGGAAGATCGGTGTCACTGACAGATTGATAAACCAGGCAATATTCAGGCAGAGCCTGCTCTACTTTTTAGTGCCGCTGTCGCTGGCCATCGTCCACTCGATAGTCGGAATACGGGCGGCCAGTGACCTGTTCACATTCCACTACGAAAGTATCGTCGTCAGTTCGCTGTTCCTAGTCGTCATATACGGGGCGTATTTCTACGCAACCTATATGGGTGTGAAAAATATAGTGAAGCACGGAAACTAGCGCGCTCCCGCAAATGCCGGGCGCCGGTGTTATGAATACGAATGACGGAGTCACATTTCAATCACCTTATAGGGAAGCGGAGGAAAACATCATGAACTTCAAAAAACACGGACATCTCGTTTCAATACTGGCGGTGCTGCTGCTCCTCGTAATGAGCGGCTGCGCATCGGAAAAGGAACCGAACGCATCGGAACCTGTCCAGCCGAAGCTGGCTGAAGCCGATCCGGTCAGTGATGCTGCAGAAGAGGAAGAGGAAGCCGAACCGCAAAAGGAAGTCCCCGGCGTCGTGGAGCAGACACCGGCACCGGAGTCAGCACCGGAATCGGCAGTAACACCGAAGCCGGCTCCAACACTTAAATCGAAACCGGCATCGACGAAGGAACAGAACGCCGCTCCCGGCAAAACGGCAACACCGAATGAGGGCAGCAATAAAGGGAAAGTGGTCCCGACGAAGAATAATGCAGCAACGAACCCTCCGGCAGCTCCTCAGAAAGAGAGCGATAAGGGAGTTGTCACGGAGAACCCTCAGGACATCCTTGAGAACTACATGAAGGCGATCGCCAGTCAGAATGTCGAGGCGATTGCCGGGTTATATGGCGGGAGCTACCAAGGGATCTCGAATTTATTTCCCGACACTGCCCCCGGTGATAAACGCGGATTGCTGAAACAATACTTGGAGACAGGGTCCAAGATTTCACTAGAAACGATCGTGAGCAGAAGCGAGGTCAGCAAAGGCGTCTATACGTTTGTCGTCACCTTCAAGAACGAAGACGGCACGCGATTCCAGACGAGGGAGTTCGACACGATTACCGAAACGTTTACGTATACCGTGAAAGCAGTGGAGGGTAAACTGAAAGTGATGGAACTGCCTCCGTACCAAGCCTGATTTTTAGCCGCTTGGTCTGTAATCCGAAGGCTGCCCGCGGGCAGCCTTTTTTTGAGGATGAAGGGCGGGGGGCAAGGCTGACCGCTCCATTCTTTTGGCGAAGCGATCCATTGCCCAAACTACCCGCTCATTTCTCCGGTCTACCCGCTCAATTCGGCCAAGTACCCGCTCGTTTCACCAGCCAACCCGATCAATTAACCTCGGTACCCGCTCATTTCCACTTTCTACCCGATCAATTATCACGCATACCCGCTCATTTCCTCTGCCAACCCGCTCCATTCCCGTCCATCTCCCCAAGCAACTCACCCCCACCTATGGTAAACTACAACTTAGACCACAAAACGGAGGCAACAAACCATGACGTATGCAGTACACCAAAACGACCGGCTCATCGTTCACATAGAAGATCTCACGCACGACGGCTCCGGCGTCGGCAAAGTGCAGGGCTATCCGCTCTTCATCCCGGGCGCGCTGCCGGGCGAGGAAGTCGAAGTGAAAGTCGGCAAGACACTCAAGAACTACGGCTTCGCCAAACTGCTCAACATCCTCACGCCGTCACCAGACCGGATCACCGGCCCGTGCCACGTCTACCCGGAATGCGGCGGCTGCCAAATCCAGCACCTGACGTACGACGCCCAGCTGAAGCAGAAACAGAAAACCGTCCGCGACGTAATGGACCGCATCGCTAAACTCCCGGATGTCCCCGTCCACCCGACGATCGGCATGGACGACCCATGGCGCTACCGCAATAAATCCCAGATTCCGTTCGGCGAACGCGACGGACGTGTCGTCTCGGGCTTCTACCGCTCGAAGACGCACCATATCGTCGACACCGACGTCTGCATCATCCAGAGCACCGAAGCCGACGACCTGATGGCAATGCTGAAACGCGAGCTGCAGATCCTCGGCATAGACGCCTATAACGAACAGACAAACAAAGGCTTCCTGCGCCACCTCGTCGTCCGGAAAGCCCGCGCGACCGGCGAGCTCATGGTCGTCCTCGTCACCGCACGCCGGAAATTCCCAGAAGCCGACCGGGTCATCGACGCCATCAAACGAACCGTCCCGGACGTCACGTCGATCATGCAGAACGTCAACACACAGAAGACCAACGTGATTTTTGGGGATCAAACACTCTGCCTCTACGGCAAAGACGTCATCATCGACTCGATTGGGGGCACCGACTTCGAAATCTCAGCGCGCTCGTTCTACCAAGTGAACCCCGTACAGACGGAAACGCTCTACAGCCAGGCGCTCCAATACGCCAAGCTCACAGGCACCGAAACCGTCATCGACGCCTACTGCGGCATCGGCACGATTTCCCTGTTCCTCGCAAAACAGGCGAAAGAAGTGTACGGCGTGGAAATCGTCCCGCAGGCAATCGAAGACGCGAAACGGAACGCCGCACTGAACGGCATCACGAACGCCCATTTCGAAACCGGTGCATCTGAAGACATCATCCCGAAATGGTACAGCGAAGGCAAAACGTTCGACGTCCTCGTCGTCGACCCGCCGCGGAAAGGCTGCGACGAAAAACTGCTCGAGACGATCCTCACCCACAAACCGGGCCGCATCGTCTACGTCTCCTGCAACCCGGCCACGCTTGCCCGTGACCTGCGTATTTTGGAGGACGGCGGTTACAAGACGAAGGAAGTCCAGCCGGTGGATATGTTCCCTCACTCAACGCACGTCGAGTGCGTGGCACTAATTGAATTGAGGTAAGCTGGTGGCAATGATATTGCAGCTGCCAGTAGAATAGTGAATCGTGTTTCATGTCTCCCCGGACGAATGGCTCGGGGGGATTTTTTCAGTCTCTTGGAATGAATACTAAAAAATGGACGTGAGCGGAATTCCGGGGACTCAAAGCGTTCATTGAACAACGCCCTGGTAAAGCAATTCATGTAACCGCTATGGTAGGGTATAAAGAAACAAACCATCCAAACACGAAAGGAACGAACCCTCCCATGGCAGACACCAATGACCAAATCATCCTAAAAGGCCTTAAAGAAAACAACCTGAAAAACATCGACCTCACCATACCGAAAGAAAGAATAGTCGTGTTCACGGGACTGTCCGGTTCGGGCAAGAGTTCGGTCGTGTTCGATACAGTGGCGACGGAGAGCAGACGGCAGATGACGATGAACTATCCGCTGTATGTCCGGAACCAGATGCCGAGGTATGAGCGGCCTCAGGCGGATCTGATGCAGAATCTGAGTCCGGTCGTTGTGGTGGAGCAGAAGCCGATCGGCAGCAATACGCGGTCGACGGTCGGGACGTATATGGATATTCATCCGCTGCTGCGGCTGCTGTTTTCGAGGATCGGGCAGCCGGCGATCGGGTCTGCGACGGATTTCTCGAGCCACAGCTCGTTCGGCAGTTGCCAGGAATGCGGTGGGTTTGGTGAGGTGATTGCATCGGACGTGAATAAGCTTGTTGATTTCAATAAGTCATTGCGGGAGCGTGCGGTGCAGTTCAAACCATTGTCTCCATCCGGCTGGCAGGGGCATTGGATGATGACGTGCGGTCTGTTCGATCCGGATCTGCCGCTGAAGGATTACCCCGAAGAGACGCTCCACCTTCTATTGTATGGTCCGCGGGAGGGGGAGCGTGCCTATGCGCCGTTCCATACGAAGAACGGGCCGCATAACGCCGAGTGGGACGGACTGCTGCCGCGGTTCACGCGGGTGTATATCAACCGGGACATCTCGAAGCTGAAGTCGTTGTCCCAGGAAGACGTGCTCGCCATGTCGACGCATGCCCCCTGTCAGACCTGCCAGGGGTCCGGCCTCAATCCGGCCGTGCTCGCCAGCAAGATCAACGGGCTCAACATCGCAGACTACGATCAGCTCGAGCTCCCGGAACTGCTCCGGGAACTGCAGGCCATCGATGAGCCGATGGGGAGATCCATCGCTCAGCAGGCAATTCCGTTCGTCGTCCAGCTGATCGACATGGGGCTCGGCTACCTGAGCCTCTCGAGGAAGATGGCCACGCTGTCCGGCGGAGAAGCCCAGCGTGTGAAGATCGCCCGGCATCTCGGCAGCAGCCTCAATAACATTACGTACATTTTCGATGAACCGAGTGCCGGGCTTCATCCGAGTGAAGTCGAACTGTTGATCCAGATGCTCCGGCGCATTAAAGAGCAGCATAATACGGTCATCGTCATCGAACACAATCTGGCCGTCATCCAGATGGCGGATGAAATCATCGAGATGGGGCCGGGCGCGGGGGTGAACGGCGGGGAAGTGATCTACGCCGGAGACGCGGCAGGGCTGACGGCGTCGCCAACCGCACTTGCCCTGCAGCACAAACTGACCGTCAATGAGCATCCGAGGGAGCGGACGGGCAGCTTTTCGATCGAACGAGCGTCCAATAATAATTTGCAGCACGTCGATATCCACATTCCTAAAGGCGTCTTCACTGCTGTCTGCGGCGTATCCGGTTCAGGGAAAAGTTCATTGATCCTCGAAGCATTCAACAGCCGGTATCCTGAATCGATCACGGTCGGACAAGGCGGGATCGGAACTTCCAGCCGCTCCACAATGGCGACGTACATGGGTATCATGGATGATATCCGCGCGACGTTCGCGAAAGCGACTGGGCGGCCGGCGGGGTTGTTCAGCTTCAACTCGCTCGGTGCCTGCCCCGTCTGCAAAGGGAAAGGGGTGCTGACGCCGGAAGTGGCGTTTGCGGATCCGGTGACGATTCCGTGTGAAGCGTGCGGCGGCACGCGGTACTCCGATGAAGCGTTATCGTATCGGTACGAAGGGAAAAACATCGTCGAGATCCTGGCGCTGACAATTGAGGAGGCGCGCGACTATTTCACGCAGACGAAGATCCTGAACCGGGTGAAGACGCTTCAGGATGTCGGATTGGGCTATCTGACACTCGGGCAGACGACCAGTTCGTTGAGCGGCGGCGAAATCCAGCGGCTGAAACTCGCGAGCCAGCTGCAGAAGGAAGGCCAGATCTACCTGCTGGACGAACCGTCTTCCGGCTTGCACGCAGAAGACCGGAAGAAACTGCTCGACGTCTTCCAGAAACTTGTGGAACGAGGCAATTCGGTCATCATCATCGATCACAATCTGGACATGCTCGCAGCAAGCGACTGGATCATCGAGATGGGGCCGGGCGGCGGAAAACAGGGCGGATCGGTATTGTTCGAAGGCACGCCGGCCGACATGCTGCACGCGAATACAGCCACGGCTAAGTGGCTGCGGGAAGCAGTGGAAGGGTGACGGGGCAGACTGCCGGCTGATCCTGCTCTCTGCTATCACGCAACTAAGCACCGTCCGCAGACTAGAGACTTGCACCGCAAGCGCCGTCGGAATAAGTGCAGGCCTAACAAAGAATATCACTTTTTCATTCCACAATTCAGGAATTTTCGTTGCGTTCCGGCTGGATTAGACGTACCATGGGTTTTGTGCGCTTACACAGGACTCTTCTGTGTATGTCGTGTAAATTTCCATGTACAGGAGTCTTCATGAATGAAAAAACTACACTATTTGGTTTTATTGACAGCGATGTTAATGCTGGCAGGCTGTACGGAGCCGGGGGAAACGGCCCAATCGGAAGAGCAGGCGGCTTCACAAGAACAGGCGGCAGTCACAAAAGATTCGGCGGATCCGGAAGGGACAGAGACAGTCCCCGCCGCAGAGCCGGCAGCCGAAGTAACTGAGCCTGAAAAAACCGAGCAGCCCGATGCAGCGGCCACTGAAGCCCAACAACAGGAAGAGCAGTTCGCCGGGTACAGACGGATTGAAGTGGATGGCGGCGATCTGTCCGGACACCGCGAACCGAACGTCGTGGTCGACATCGGCTACGGCGACCGGGAATATTGGGGATTCACGAATGAGTATGGACAGTTAGTGCGGGTGATGGCGGACGAGATCATTCTACAAGACGACCGGACAGAGCCTGTTACATCGAGTGGCAGATACTATTCCGATGAAGCCAAGGTCCCGGGCGTTGAAAGTGCCACATTGGATGAAGGACATGTCATCGCCGATTCGCTTGGCGGGGTATCAAACGCATATAATATCACCCCGCAAGAAAGTACGCTGAATCGGCACGGGGACCAGGCCTATATGGAGAAGGTGATCCGTACCGCGGGCGGTGCTCAGCACTTTGAAGCGATCATTACATATCCGGATACGGAAACCCAGATTCCTTCCCATTACCATTACACGTATACCGTAAAAGGCAACCAGGTCGTAGATGATTTTGATAATGAAAATCCTGACGACGTCAACGAGTCTCTCGGGCTTACCGGAACCAATAAGAACGAATCGAAACCCGACCCTGAACCCGCAAGTACTTCATCAGAAGAAGGCGATCTGTCCAGTGTGGATACGAACGGCAACGGGATGGTGACCATCGCGGAAGCGAAAGCTGCCGGGTTCAGTATGCCGATTACGAGCGATCACTGGTTATACAAATATATGCGGGATAATGATCATGACGGAATGGTAGGGGAATGACAAATCCCTTGACGGGCAGTATGGTACAATTTCCACGTGGATGTCGGTCTTGAGGTTGGCCGAGGATGAAGTGTCGTTAGAAAGGGGGCAGGACAATTGGAAGTACGAATCATGGAACCGCAGCAATTACAGGACATGAAGTCATTGTTCCTCGACGTATTCTCAAACGATCCGTGGTTTGACAAGTGGACGGATGAACAGCTGGATGCGTATATGTCAGATCTGACCGGCAACAGCAATTCACTGTCACTCGCACTTCTGGATGAGGAAGGTGAGCTGCTCGGCGGCTCTCTCGGGTATGTGTTCAACTGGTGGGAAGGCCGTGAGTATTTTATCCGTGAGTTTTTCGTTTCCCGCGAGTGTCAGAATCAAGGGGCCGGCAGCCGGTTCCTGACGCTGATGAACGGGATTTTGAGCGAAAAGGGAATCCGCCACATAGCGCTCACGACGGAGAAAGACGTCCCGGCGTATCCTTTTTATCAGAAGAACGGTTTCCGGGATTTGGAAAGATCCGTGTACATGGTGCGGAAGGTACAGGCGTGACCGACTGACGTTACGCGCGAGAAACGTCTGTCATCGAGCAGCAGGGAGACCGTCTGCTTTTGAGGCAAACTGGTAGTACTAGTATAGGCTGCGTACAAAGTTGTCCAAGCAGCTGAAAAGGGGGTTTGCAGAGCCGAGGGATGTGGAACACTGTACTATTGACACATCCGTGCATAATGAATCGAACGGGGGAGTTTGTTTGCATATCACGAAAGTTTTCTGGTACGCAGTCGCCATCTGTACGGCGATTGTCGTCTGGGGGTTCTTCGCCCCGGACAATCTCAACAATGTCACTGAGAAGACGACTGCCGTCATTTCCAATGATTTCGGCTGGTTCTATACGCTTGTCATCGTGGCACTAATCAGTTTCTGCATTTATATGCTGTTTTCCAAGTACGGAAGTGTGAGGCTCGGAAAAGACGATGAGGAGCCGGACTTCAGTCTGCCGGCCTGGTTCGCCATGCTGTTCAGCGCCGGGATGGGCATCGGTCTGATGTTCTTCACGACCGCTGAAACCATTTCTCACGCCTTCATCCAGTCGCCGAATGCCGAGCCCGGCTCCGAACAGGCGATCTTGGATGCGCTTCAATATACTTCACTCCATTGGGGGTTCCACGGGTGGGGCCTCTATGCTGTTGTTGCGCTGATTTTTGCGTACTTCAAATTCCGTGTCGGCGCACCCGGGCTGATCAGTGCGACGCTTGAACCGCTGTTCGGTCCAAAACTGATGAGGGGGACGATCGGCCAGATCATAGACACGCTCGCCATCTTCGCGACGGTGATCGGTGTTGCGTCCACTCTCGGATTCGGTTCCGCGCAGATCAACAGCGGCTTGACGTTCCTGTTCGATGCGCCGAATGCGTTCTGGTTCCAGATGATCATCCTGGCCGTCGCGACCGTGATCTACATCGCCTCTGCCTGGTCGGGACTCGGAAATGGCATCAAATACCTAAGCACGACCAACCTGTGGCTTGCAGGAATCTTGCTGGTGGCGGTGTTTTTCGTCGGACCGACCGTCTATATCATGAACATGTTCGTGACCTCTTTCGGAAATTACATCAGCCACTTTGTGGAAATGAGTTTCGACTTGAAGCCGGTCAATGAAAACAAACGGCAATTCGTCAACGACTGGACACTGTTCTACTGGGCGTGGTGGATCTCCTGGGCGCCTTTCGTCGGTATGTTCATCGCCCGGGTGTCGAGGGGACGGACGATCCGCGAGTTCATCATCGGTGTGCTGATCGCCCCGACACTCGTCACCTTCGCTTTCTTCGGTGTATTCGGAGGATCGGCGCTGAACCTCGAGCAGCATGGCATCGCGAAACTGTCCGAGCTTGCGACAGAAACCGTAACGTTCGGCATGTACACGCATTATCCGTTCGGCACCGTGCTTTCCATGCTGACGGTTGTGGTCATCGCCATCTTCTTCATCACATCTGCCGATTCCGCTACGTTCGTCCTTGGGATGTTCAGTACCGGCGGGCAGCTCAACCCGTCGAACGTCGTAAAGATCGCCTGGGGGCTCTTAATGTCTGCAATGGCCGCTATCGTCCTGTACTCAGGCGGAATTGAAGGCTTTCAAAATATGCTTATTATCGCAGCCCTGCCGTTTTCCTTCATCCTGCTGGCCATGGTCGTCTCGTTCCATAAGACCATCCGGCAGAACGAACCATAAGAAACTGCAGACTGCTTACTGAAAGGCGGGGATGACCCATGAAACTCGTGAACGTCCGAAAAGGTCAATTTGTCTACTACAAGAACAAACTGCACAAAGTCTATTCGGTAAAGCCGTTCTTCAAGAAGTCCGTCCATCTCATCCGGCTGGAGGATTTCAAACAGCAGCTCGCAACCGCGAGAGAAATCGACTTTTACAAACCGAAGCATCTCGACAGTTTCATGTTCAACCATGTACGGTACACACTCGACAAGACCGTTAAAGCTGAAGTAGGGAACTACATCATCGTCATCAACCCAAAACCGGATCCGCTCGATCAGCATCATCTGAACACAATCGAGTCCGTTTCTTCCGTTGAAGGGAACGGGGTCATCACGAACCACTCCAACGGCATCCGGTTCAACGAATATTGGGTGATGGTGCCCGAACTGCTGGAAGGCGCAACCGTCATCGACCGGCAGGATCCCAATCTGGAGACGGACGATCCGGAAGACGCAATGGGTGCGGCCGCCGCGCAGGAACGCTATCTTCCGGTCATCGGCGACATTTGCCGCCGGCTGGGCAGTGAGCATTCGTTTGAAGCGATGGTCGTCGCCATCCACGGCGACATCGTCCATCTCGGAGGGGACCTCGAAGTGTCCATTGCGGACCTCGCGGACGAAACGAAATGGAGCTTTGTGAAAAATGTCCGATACTGATCCATCCGCTTAGGAACGGGGAAGAGTGGACAGCCTATACAACAGGGAAAGGCGGCCGCCTGCAGGATATGTGCAGACGGCCGCCTTTTTCTATGCTGGCCGTTCAGGCCATTCAAACAGTGAACGCTGTTCCTCGTTAAGGAGCATTACTTTCCAATCCTGGACCGGCAAGATGCTCGATCGCATGCCGTAACGTTTTCATGAACCGGATATCCTCGGAAAACTCGAGATGGTTCCATTCCCGTACATGGTTCGGATGGAGGCCGACGACGGTGATGGTGAAGCCCAGCAGTTCCAGCATGCTCACCAGTTTGCTGAAGCCATTCAAACCTCCCTGTTCGATAGGGCCGACCGCTGTGAAATCGATGATAACCATCTCGACAGCTGACGAGTACGCCCGCTGGGTCAGTGTCATCGCAATGCACTCCGATTTGTTTTTATCCAGCGCGCCGAATATCGGGACGAGGGCAACAGTAGCTGTCAGTTCGATGAACGGCGAGGACAGCTTGGTGTTCTGATGCAGGAGGGCTTCCGCTTCCTCCTTCGCTTCCAACAGCTCGAAGTTGGTTTCGGTCAGGCGGGTGCGCAGCCTGCCGAGCTGCTCGCTCACTTTCAGGATCGCCTGGTCCTGTTTGACGAGGATCACTTCACACTGCTGCTCATCCGTCCAGGAGGCATAGAGGTCCGCAAGCAGGACAGCTCCGCTGCGGGAAAGCACACTGATCTCCACACTCTCTGCAGAATCCGAGTTGCGCAGATGCTGTTCCACTTTGCGGCGGCTGCCCGTGTCGATGACATCGAAAATACTGGAGCCGGAAGCCATTTCTAGCACGGCTGCTTCATTCAGATCGACAATCCGGAATTCCGAGTCCATGGTATACATCGGCAGCGGCATATGGGGATTAGTATACGACATGATTCGGTTTCGCTCCTTTTCCGGCCGATGCCAGCCAGTTGTGCAAGTCACGCAGTGCCGGCATGACAACGACTTGGCCTGGAGAGGCTTCCTCTGCGAATGCCGCCATCGGAGCCATCCGGCCGCCGATCACAATCGTCGGCTTGCTGACGGTGTCTGCCAGTACTTGTACGGATTTCTTCAGCATCGGCAGACGATAGGAAAGGGCGGCAGACATGGCGACAACGTCAGGCTGCCATGCATTGACCGCGGTTTCCGCATGACGCAGCGGCAGATCCGGTCCCAGATACCGGACGGTCCAGCTATGTTCCCGGAACACGGCGGCTGCCATTTTGAGGCCGATGTAGTGCTCTTCGCCTTCCACGCCGAACAGCATCACTTTTCCGCGACTGGCGGGTTCATTAGCGGCCGTGCGGAATTCATAATCCGAGATGACATAGTCACAGACAGCGGTTGCTAAGTGTTCATCGGCAACGGAGATGTCGTTCTGTTCCCACAGCTTGCCGATATGCACCATGGCCGGGGTGATCAGGTCCTGATATAACTGCAGCCGATCCTGTTCCGCCAAGACTTCGTGGATGAAGGAACAGGCAGCCTGCTCGTCTCCCCGTAAAAAAATGTCCGCCAGCTGTATGGAATAGTCGTTCATCGAACCCCTCCTCGCCTGCTCAGCTGCTGCAGGGTCACGAGCGCCTGCTGTAAATAATGAAGATATGCGGTTTCCCGCGCTTCGTCCAGTTTGCCGGGAAGAATGCTGGCCAATCGCTCAAAATTGTCGACAATGAGTTCCGTCCCGACATTCCGGCTCGTCAAGACTTCGTTGAGCCATTTCGTATAATCGATGAAAAAACGAAGATCATTCATTTGAAAGGCGGTTTCCAGATGATTCAGGTGATGGAAGTTGTCTTCGGCAGTACGGAACCGCCCGTTATCCCCAAACCGTTCTGCCAGCCATGGATACGCATCATAGATCTGCCAGACGATTTCATCGACAATCTGCTCCTTCGTTTCCTGATCCATCAGTCTGCCACCACCTTGTATTGGGCGACTTTCGGGATGATGGCGGCCAGCTCCTGATCCGGATACTTTTTCTCCAGGTCATGGATGTCCTTGAATTCCTGACTCCGTGCCCATGCTAAGTAGTGGTCGCGTGTATCCCATTCCATATGGACAACGAGCTCCCCTGGCCGTTTTTGGTTTTGGAGGAGCTGGAAAGAATGGAACCCGTCGGTACGATCGACCTGTTTCGAGCGGCTTCTATAGATATGAATGACTTCCTCCGCCTTCTCTGCGGGAACTTGGAACGTTGAATTGACGATATACATGGCAGCCTCCTTTACGGGCTTCTTACGAAAATCGAATTTTCTAAGCCTAGTGTAACATAGCTGTGCAGTATAAAAAATTGATTGACCTATGAATTGGAAGCAGCTAAGTTAGAGATTAGAAGTGTACATGGCAGGCGGTGACCCGACTGAACTTGATACCAGAAAGGGATGCAAAGGGAGAGGGCTGCCTGCTGAAAAACAGGAATTACGGGGGGGATCGGAAATGGCAGAAGAAACGAAGGATCTGTTGGAACTCTTGCAAAAACGGTTCGAAGAAAATATTCACCGCCATCCGGGGACGGAATGGAAGGACGTGGCAGCTGCTCTCGTAGCACAGCCGTCCAAGCTGAAGACTTTGCAGGCGATGGAAGAAACGGGCGGAGAGCCCGATGTGGTCGAGCTCGGTGCAGCTGCTGGAACCTATACCTTCGTCGACTGTTCACCTGAAAGTCCGAGCGGCCGCCGGAGTATTTGTTACGACGCCGCAGCACTCGAAGCACGTAAGAAGAACAAACCGGCGGACAGTGCCTGTGCCATGGCAGCTGCGATGGGCATCGAACTGCTGGACGAAGCGCAATACCGCACACTGCAGCAGCTCGAACCGTTTGATAAAAAGACGTCCAGCTGGATCAAAACTACGGAACCGATCCGCAGTCTCGGGGGCGCGCTGTTCTGTGACCGCCGCTATGATCACGTCTTCACGTACCATAACGGGGCGGATTCCTACTATGCGGCCCGCGGATTCCGCGGTGTGCTCACGGTATAAGGCTTGCCGGCGTCAACAGATGCTGACGGAAAGGGGGGCACGATGGAAATTGAACTGCTGAATACTTTCACACAAGACGGGAGACCACTCGGCAAAGCGCCGCGAGAGGAAGTTCACCGGCTTGGACACTGGCACGAAACGTTCCATTGCTGGGTCACCGCCACTCAAGACGGAGAGGACGTTGTGTACTTGCAGCGGAGGAGTGCGGACAAGAAGGATTACCCCGGTCTGTTTGACATCACGGCGGCCGGACATCTCACTGCCAATGAAACCGTACAGGACGGAACGCGGGAGATGGCGGAAGAAATCGGACTGACCGTCGATTTCGGCGACCTGCAGCCGCTCGGCGTCATTCCGTACAGTATCCGTCAGGCGGCGCTGATCGACAACGAACGTGCCCATGTTTTCCTGTACCACACCGATCAGCCTCTCGAGGATTTTCGGGTACAGGCGGAAGAAGTGGCGGGGCTGAGTTCAGTCTCCATAAGCAACTTCGCTGAGCTCTGGCGCGGCCAGCAGGACATGATACCGAGTCGCGGCTTCGTCCTGGAATCCTCCGGTAGCATTCGGCCAGTCACACAGGTACTCCTGCGGACGGACTTCGTGCCTCATCCGGATGCCTACTACAGCGCTGTCCTCGGAGGACTCGAAGAAGCACAGCTCGCGAGACGCAGCGAATAAAAATAAGCCCCGTACCGGAACAGACCGGCGCGGGGCTTATTCGTAACTTGCGTGCGTTCATTTCAAATTGCCGTCCGCAACTTCTTCCAACAAGTGCAGTGTATCCTGCTTCTGGGCGAAGTCCGGATGGCTCACATCTTCGAGAGGCGCGCCCATGACGACTGTGATATATTCCCGGCCGCCCGCGGTGCTGAGAGTCGCCCAGCACTGTCCGGCTTCATATGTCGTGCCAGACTTCCCACCAATGATTGAGAAACCGCGCTGCTCGTCCGTATGCAAGGAGGAAAGCACCGTCGATTTCAGCTGGATGCCGGCCGGATGATCTGCCGTCGCCGTCGTTGTGAACGCTGGTTTCGTGAAGATGGCTCGGAAATTCCCGTTGTCCAGTGCGTGGTCGAGCAGCTTCGCCATATCGGAGGCGGTCGTGTACTGCTGCTGATCATGCAACCCCTCTGGATTCGTGTAGTGGGTGTTCATCATTCCGAGTTCCTTGGCTTTTCCGTTCATGAGTTTTACAAATTGCTCCCGACTGCCGGATAAATGGATCGCCAAGGAATTCGCCGCCTCTCCGCCCGACGGCAGCATCGTGCCATACAGCAGATCACGGTATGTCACCGCCTCGCGTCCGTAAAAGCCTGCCATTGAGGCATTTTGCGCCACCATCGCCTGATATGTCTGGACATCTACGGGTGCACTCGCGGACAGATCGTCAATATGCTCAAGTGCCACAAGTGTTGTCATCATCTTCGTCAGCGACGCCGGATACGCTTTCGTCTCCGCGTCCTTTTCAAAGACCGCTTTTCCTGTCTCCCGGTCTAACAAATAGATATGCTGGCTCGCATACCCATCGGACCCACCACTGCTAAGCAACTTCTTCACATTCCACTCACCCCGTCCTGTAAACAGCAGGACGACGACCAGCGCCACGACCAGCAATCCCATATTGCGGATAAACCTCTTTAATTTCCTCATATGCTATCAGCCTTTCATGCAATCCCGTATGTATTTTCTTTTTCTCTCCTTTAGTATACCGGGGAACTATGAAGGAATGTCCACAAAATGTCTGAAGGTTTTCTTAAGATGGCTGCGAAACTTTCGGACCGGCCGCTGCGTATAGAAGAGTAACAAAACGAGAACCAGGGGGACGGCACATGAAGGAACTGTACATTAAGCAAAAAATGCTGCGGCTGAACGGCCAATTCACCGTGAAAGACGAACAGAGCCGGGATGTCTACGAAGTGGAAGGAAGCTTCCTGAAGATCCCGAAGACCTTCACGATCCGGGACGCAGAACAAATGGAAGTGGCGTGCATCACGAAAAAGACGTTCAGTTTCCTGCCGACATTCTATGTGGAGGTACAAGGTCAGGAGACAGTCACCATCCACAAAGAGTTCACCTTCCTGAGACCCAAATACACAATCGACGCAGCAGGTGTCGAAGTGAACGGAAACTGGTGGGAAATGAGTTTTGACGTACTGAAAGACGGGCAAGTCGCCGGAACCGTCGACAAAAAGTGGTTCCAATGGGGCGACAGCTACCGCGTTCAGGTTTTCGATGAATCCTTGGAAACGCTCATCGTCTCCCTCGTCATCGCTATCGATTGCGTCAAAGCCGACCAGGGCGGCGCATCGGCCGCTTCGTTCGGATAAGGTACCTGTGTCTGATAAGGTACCTGTGCGTCAAACAAACGTGTTTGTTTGAACAAAGATGACAATTCACTATACATCCGCTTCCGGTTACGCAGGAAGGTGCCATTCATCGATCACGTCCTAATAGCGAACCATGCATTTGACAGACGAAGACCCATATCGACCTGTGTGCTCCGCCGAGGCGGAGCATTTTTTTGTCGGGTAGATATGTGGCCCACCCGGTTTCACTCCATCAATTCCACCCATGTTGGAACCTGCAAGCTGCATAGGATCGCAAGCTCTTCCTCACGCTTTTCAAGATAGGAACTCGAGGCCCTCAATTCTGGATCGACAATAGCAGGGTGAGTCATAACTTCGACCGTCTCACATTTCAAAGTGGACATATGATCGAACAGGTCCATGCTGACCCCATCTTCGTAAAAGTCCAGCCAGAGCGTATCGGTCAACAGAATTTCAGGATAAGAACGTAATGACTCCGTAAAGCGTACGGGCACTTGGTATTCGTTCGCCAGTCGAACGACGAGATCACTTAGTATCTCCCAACCGTGCACATGATGATGGCTGTCGATATGGTGAAGCGGCAGACCAGTCGCAAGGAACGCATCCAGCTGGGCCCGCCATTCTTTTTCCACATCTTCAACAGTGGGAGGCTCCATTTCCCGATAGGCATTCGTGAAGCGGAAACTGCCTTTCTCTGTCACGAGTGACGGAACGTCCGTACTCAAAGGACTGCCATAACTTAATACAAGATGGATGCCGACGTGCAGATTTGGGTGGACTCGTGCCTGTTCCACTGCATAGCGGACGGCGCTTCCGTTCATCATTAACGTCGTAGATCGCACGACGCCATTTTCATAGGATTGGATGATTCCGTCCGTTACACCTTTTGTCAGCCCGAAATCATCCGCGTTAAAAAGGACTTTCACTGTCATCCCTCCAGAGTGGACTGTGTCACTTATCTTCCGAATAATCCCGCGTGATGACGAAATTTGTTTTGTCCCCGCGGAAGTACGACCGCGAGTACTCCAACACCACACCATTCACGTCCTCAGCGACCGTTTCGATATAAAAGCAAGGCAGGATTTTTTTGTATTCAAGCAAGTGGGCTACCCGGTCATCAGGAAACGCAATTTCTACATGCTCGGTAGTCCGGGCGATTTGGAGATTGTACTGGGTCCGAAGTGTCTCGTATAACGACTTTTCCGCATGCTCCTTCGTAATCCCGGGGGCTAACGTCCAGGGGACATACGCCGTTTCGAATTGAGTCGGTTCGCCATTTGCTTTGCGGACCCGTTCGATGCATTGAATCGGGTCGTCTTTCTCGACGTTCAAGGTTCGTGCCAAAAACTCGGTAGCCGGGATGACTTGGATATCGACAAGCGAGATATGCGCTTTTTTCCCTTGTACGGCAATCTGATCACCGTAACGTTTGGCTGTATGGGAAAGCGTCTGTTTGACTTTGTGCTCGGCGACAAACGTGCCATTTCCTTGCTTACGGACAAGATAGCCCTCGATCGTCAGCTGCTTGAGCGCTGTCCGTACCGTCGTTCTGCTGACATTGTATTCTTTGCACAACTCCAATTCAGTAGGGATACGGTCACCGACTTTATAGGTGCCTGATTTGATACGGGTCAACAAGTCCTCTTTAATGAATGCGTGCAGCGCTTGGTTTTTTTCCATTGCCTGGCTCCTTCGATGATGATGATGTAAGTGTACAAGATTTCAATTATAATAACAAATCGAGCATAAAACAGAGTACCTTTGAATAATATGTATCAATGTTATATACAATGAATAATTTGTATGGTACATTTGTTTTGCGAGCTGAATAGTTAGATAACTTGACAGCTGCCCACGCACACAACCTAGCAGCAAGTAACACGAAACCACCACTATTTTGAAATCGCTTTCACATATCCAGCAAAGGAGTTTTCATCATGAAGCTAAAAGTTGTCATCATCGGAGGCGGTTCGAGCTATACACCGGAAATCATCGAAGGGCTCATTCGCCGGCATGATTCGTTCCCGGTCACAGAAATTGTCCTAGTCGATATTGAAGCGGGCAAGGAGAAATTACGGATTGTCGGTGAACTGTCTGAACGGATGATCGGAAAATCCGGGAAACCGATCCAAGTTTCCTGGACGCTCGACAGGCAGACGGCGTTGATCGGTGCGGACTTCGTTTCGACGCAGATCCGTGTCGGGGGTCTGGAAGCACGGGCCAAAGACGAGCGCATTCCGTTGAGCCATGGGTTTATCGGCCAAGAAACGAATGGGGCAGGAGGAATCTTTAAAGCGTTTCGGACGATTCCGGTCATGATGGAATTGGCCGAAGATGTCAGCCGCATCTGTCCAGAAGCATGGATCATCAATTTCACGAATCCCGCGGGTATGATCACCGAAGCGCTGCTGAAGTATTCAGCTCATAAGAAAGTGATCGGGGTGTGCAACATCCCGTTCAACATGCGCCATTCGGCAGCGGAAATCCTGCAGGCTGCACCAGAAGACGTAGCCATTGAATTTGTCGGCATGAACCACTTCGTGTTCGGAAAACAGGTGACGGTCAACGGTATGGATCGGACGGAAGACGTATTGAACAACTTGAAACAAGGCTTGGATTATTCGCCGGCCAACATTGTCAACCTAGGCTGGTCAAATACGTTCATCGATGCGACGAAGCTGCTGCCGAACCCATATCACCAATATTATTTCCAAACAAAAGATGTTTTGGAGAAAGACCTGCAGGCATTCAGCAATCATGGCACACGTGCTGAAAAGGTCCAGGAACTCGAGAAATCATTGTTTGATCTCTACCAAAATCCTGAACTGAAAGACAAACCGAAGGAACTGGAAGAACGCGGAGGCGCTTTCTATAGTGATGTCGCGTGCAGCCTGATGGATTCGATCTACAATGACAGAAACGATATACAAACGGTAAATACCAGGAACCGAGGAGCGATTCCGGATTTGCCGGCAGATGCAGTCATCGAAGTGAATTGTATCATTACGAAAAATGGTCCGGTTCCGATCCCTGTCGGCCCGCTCCCGACAGCTATTAAAGGAATCGTCTGTGAGATGAAAGCTTTTGAAGAACTCGTAATCCAGGCCGGGCTGTCCGGTGATTATCAGGATGCCTATCTCGCCATGCTCATGAACCCGCTGATGCGGGATGAAAAGGAGAGCAAAGCAGTACTGGATGAGTTGTTGGATGCACACAAAGAGCACTTACCACAATTCAAGGGGGAATCCGTGTGAACAGCAGATTCATGGACAAATTCATTGAGATTGCAGGACGTATTGGAGCGCAGCGTCACCTCGTCGCGATCCGTGACGGGTTTGTGGCCATTATGCCGCTCATCATCATCGGTTCGTTCGCCATTTTGATCAACAACTTCCCGCCACTCGGATCGTTCAAATTCGTCGGCTGGATGAATGGGATTTTCGGGGATGGCAACTGGCAGGCGGTCGGCGGCAGTATATGGAATGGCACGTTCGCCGTACTCGGCTTACTGGTCGCGTTTTCGATTGCGTATAACTTGGCAAAGTCATATGAGGTCGATGGGCTTTCCGCCGGATTGATATCCGCTGCGGCGTATATTATGCTAGTGCCAGTAACAGAGGATTGGGGCTTGAATTTTGCCTGGCTCGGTGCACAAGGCCTGTTCGTCGCCATTATCCTGGCACTCGTACTGACAGAGCTGTTCCGCGTGCTCGTGAACTCCAAATGGACGATTAAAATGCCCGAAGGAGTGCCGGAAGGGGTAGCACGCTCGTTCAAGGCGCTGATTCCGGCAATGGTGATCCTGGTCATCGTCGGCTTGTTCCAAGCACTGATGACCGTCTTTGCAGGCATGAGTGTGTTTGAAGTCATCTTCGAAGTCATCCAGCGACCGCTGCAAGGGCTCGGGAATACACTGCCGGCCGCGTTGCTGATCGCCTTCCTGAACCACTTACTCTGGTTTTTCGGTCTGCATGGCACCAACATTATCGGATCGGTCATGGAACCGCTTTACCTGCCGCTCATCGAGGAGAACCTGAAACAGTTCAGCAGCGGCGTTTCCGCATTCAATGTTCCCTATACTGTGACGAAGCCGTTTCTCGATTCGTTCGTGTTCATGGGCGGATCCGGGACGACGATCGCGTTGATCGCCGCAATCTTCATCGTAATCCGAAAGCAGAAGAACCACCCGTATCGCGAAGTCGGCAAGCTGTCAGCGCAGGCATCCTTATTCAACATTAACGAGCCGGTCATCTTCGGACTGCCGATCGTTCTGAATCCGGCAATGCTGATTCCGTTCATCCTCGTACCGGTGACACTGACCATTACGTCTTACTTCGCATTAGCGACGGGACTGGTGCCGAAAACGGTGGCCATCATCCCATGGACGACACCACCGATCTTAAGTGGCTACCTCGTTACGGGAGGAAGCTGGAGAGGCATTGTCTTGCAGCTGGTGAACTTCACCATTGCTACGCTGATTTACATCCCGTTCGTCATGGTTGGTGTTCGAGCGTTAAAACAACAGATGGAGCGTGTGTGACCTTGCAGACTATAGAAGAAATTCAAATGTTATCATTTACGATTATTTTACACGCGGGAAATGCCAGATCCAGTTCCATGGAAGCCATATCCCTGGCGAAACAGTACCGGTTTGACGAAGCACGTCAGAAGATTGAAGAAGCGAGTCAGGAATTCACCTTGGCCCATCATCACCAGACAAAACTGCTGACGGCCGAAGCGAATGGTGATAAGACGGAAATCACGGTGATCTTGGTGCATGCGCAAGACCATCTGATGACCGCGATGACCGTGAAAGAACTCGCAAACGAAATGATCGATATGTATGAAAAGATGAAAGCGATCGAGGAGGCAGCAAAATGAAAATCATCCTAGTCTGTTCAGCAGGCATGTCGACATCGATGCTCGTAAAGAAGATGAAAGACGCAGCCGAAGCGAAGAATCTCACAGTGGACATCAGTGCAGTGGCGGAATCCCAATTGAAAAATAATCTGGACCACTTGGACGTCGTACTTATCGGACCGCAAGTACGCTATTTGCAAAACCAGATCCGCCAGCAGGTCGAGCCGCTCGGCGTCAAAGTCGATATCATTGACCAGATGGCCTACGGTCTGATGAAAGGCGACAAAGTACTGGACCAGGCAATCGGTCTGCTCGCCTGAGCTAATCGAATAACCTCTCATGTCAGCCCAAGAACGCAAAGTTGAAGGCATCGGTCAATTCGTACGAAAGATGGCACCAAAAAACACGGTAATCGGACATCCGATCACCGTGTTTTTCTTATTCTGTCTCAGGGAAGAACGCCTGCGCTGTCCGGACATCGACGATTGATGGTCCCTTCACACTTAGTGCTTCGGTTAAGACAGATTCCAGGTTATCATCCGAGTTCGGACAGAATCCTTTCCAACCGCATGCTTCTGCAAGCTGAACAAAATCAGGATTCGTCAAATCGGTCCCAATCCCTTTTGCCCCAAGCACCTTCAGCTTGTCGACTTCCATCTGCAGCGACTCGTTGTTCAGGACAACGACCGTAATATCGAGTCCGTACCTCGTGGCGGTCAAGAGGTCGGCGAGCACCATCTGCAATCCGCCGTCCCCGACGACTGCCACGACTTGCCGATCAGGATTCGCGAGTTTAGCAGCCATGGCGGCTGGCAGTCCGAATCCCATTGTCCGCCAATACCCGGACACGAGAATCTTCTGATCCGTTTGCCGGAAATTGCGGTTCATCCATACAGTGTTATCGCCTGTGTCGAGCGCGAGAACGGCGTCCGTTGCAACCGTCCGGTCAAGCGCACGCACAATCCGCGACGGGTGGAACGGGAATCCTTGCGTGCTTCCTTCTTTCTCATTCTGCTGATCCCATTTCTCTTTTACCTGCTGGCACCGCTTGAGCCAGTCGGCAGAAGGGGAATGACTACTCAGACTGTCCGCCAAAATCGGCAGCACCTCCTCCGATTTGCCGGTGATTCCGAGATTGACAGGAATCGTCTTCTCGATCTGATCAAAATAACGGTCGATCTGGATCACTTGGGCATTGGTCGGCACATGCCCTTCTGGCCACCATGTCGTCCCGGCGAGCACCACGACATCCGCCTCCTTGAACAAGTCGGATGCATAGGGATTGCCGCCTTCACCGATACCCTGAAGCATGTGTGGGAACTCGGCTTCCACAAGTCCTTTTCCGCCTAGACTGGCCAGGATACCGGCGCCCCAGTTCTCCGCCAGCCGTTTCAGATCATCCCCAGCATCCGAAGCTCCGGCACCCGCAAGGATCATCGGTTTCTTCGCGGATTTCATGACCGATACCGCCTTCGCAAGACTCTCTTTCGTAAAGACGGCCGATCCTTCAATGACATCCGCTAACGGCCGGGGCTTCACTGCCGTCTCGGCCATGAACAGATCTTTCGGCACGGACAAATGTGTGACCCCCCGCTGCTTCAGCGCAGTTCCCGCAGCCCGTTCGAGAAGGTCAAGCGCCGTATCCGCACTCGCCAGATTCGCCGAATACAGAGCGAACGGCTTCACGAGATCCTGCAGGTTGATGAACTGGGGGAACTCCGTACCGATTTTATCTGTCGGTGCCTGTCCGGTCAGGGCGAGGACAGGGACGTGATCCGCGTACGCATCCCCGAGTCCGTTCAGGAGATTCGTCGCTCCCGGTCCCATCGTCGCTGTGCAGACACCGAGCTGGCCTGTTAATTTCGCTTCTGCGGACGCCATGAAGGCAGCCACCGACTCATGCTTACAGGCGATGAATTCAATCTCATCCTGTCCTGCGAGCGCATCGATGAGCCCGAAACTCGCATCCCCCACCACGCCGTAAATACGTTTCACACCATATAACGACAACTGTTCCAACATGACCTGTGCAACTGTTTTCTTGGTGCTCGCCATTCCATCACACTCCTTATCGTTGAGTATTCCAAATCCTCTTCGTTTCCTCCTCATTCTTCCCTGAATAATCCCACGACAAACGCTGGAGAAAGCCGATGAAGGTCCCAACCGAACGTCGTTACAATCGGTTAAAAGTTATAGGAAAGGGGAAGAGATACAGCGAAGCTTAAAAAGGAGTGGGCGTCATGAAGAAACAAGTAATCGCAGTAAGCGCAGCGCTGACCCTAGTTATGGCAGGCTGTGCATCGGAAAAGAACGACCAGGAGAAGGCAAATGTCGAGGAGACCGGCTCCTCCAACCATATGGAAGGGATGAATCACTCCAGTGACGGCACTGTCCCTGCGGGGTTGCAGGAGGCGAAGAACCCGGCCTTTCCAGTTGGCTCAGAGGTCAACGTCGAAACCGATCATATGGAGGGTATGAAAGACGCTGCCGCAACCGTCGTCGGAGCTTACGACACGACCGCCTATGTCATCACCTATACGCCGACAACGGGCGGAGACGAAGTGAACGATCACAAATGGGTCATCCAGGAAGAACTCGACAACCCACCAGCCAATCCGGTTGAAGACGGCGCGACGGTCACCGTGCTGGCCGACCATATGGAAGGAATGAAAGGCGCGGAGGCGGTCATCGAATCCTCTGAAGACACGACGGTCTACATGATCGACTACAAGCCAACAGATGGCGGCAAAGAAGTGAAGAACCACAAATGGGTGACGGAAGACGAACTGTCGGAGAAGTAAATGCAGTTCACAGCATGTACAAGAGCTAGCATGATGATATAAGCAACCCATCAGACCAGTTGGGTTTTGAAGGCACCAAAAAGCCGGGACATCCACAACGTGTCCCGGCTCGTTTTATGAGTGAATAGTACTTACAAGGTCTCCACACGCTGCACCGGCACGGTATCCGGCTCAGCTTCTGGCGCCATCTCCACAGCTGGTTTCTTCGACCAGATCGTCGCTAAGATCGGTCCCGAAATGTTATGCCAAATTGCGCCCCATACACTTGGCAGCGCCGCGAGCGGGCCGAAGTGAGCTGTGGCAAGTGCGACGCCGAGCCCCGAGTTCTGCATGCCGACCTCAATCGAGATCGCACGGCGGTCGTTCTCGTTCAAGCCAAGAACAAGGGCCGTCAAATACCCAAGCAGTAAGCCGAATCCGTTATGCAGGAACACTGCCGCAAACACAACGAATCCGGAAGAAATGACGTTGCCTGCATTCGCAGACGTCACCGCGGACACAATGATCAGAATTGCGAGCACCGAAATGAGCGGCACGACCGTCACACTCTTCTCAACAGCGCGAGGGAAGAAGCGGCGGATCAGCAAGCCGAGTACAATCGGCACGATGATCACCTGTACAATCGACTTAAACATCGACATCGGATCGACCGGCAGCCACTGGCCCGCGAGCCACAACAGCAGCACCGGCGTCACAATCGGTGCAAGCAGCGTCGACAGCGACGTCATCGCCACCGATAGCGCCAGATTCCCCTTCGCCAAATACACCATTACATTTGACGCCGTCCCGCCCGGCACACAACCGAGCAACACGAGTCCCGCGGCAAGCTCAGGCGGCAGCCGGAACACATACGCCAGCGCAAACGCCACCAGCGGCATGATCACGAACTGCGCCGCCACACCGATAATGACCGGCAGCGGCTTCGTTGCGATGATCTTGAAGTCCACCGCCTTCAGCGTCAGCCCCATTCCGAACATGACAACCCCTAGCAAAATTGAAATATACGCACCGAGCCCCAAAAACGGCGTCGGAAACAAAAACGCCACCGCCGCTGCGATAATGACCCACACCGCAAAATACTTCCCCGCAAACGAACTGATCGATTCTAACACTCTCATCCTGCAAGCCCCCGATTTCTGATTAATGAAGGATGGGAGAACCAACGCCCACCCCTTAATGAATAAAATCCATTATACTCAATTATCAGAACATTGCAAGATATATTTCATATCACGTATGTATTCGAAAAGGATGCCAGTTGAGACATATAAAAAAGACACCGTTATAATCACGATGTCTTGGAGCCGGTTATTTAACACGCCGACACTACTCAGCTTTTACGAGCGATATCTTCCTACGGTTTGCTCTGCGAACTGCTAACTGTTCTTGAAATTCAGGAGTCATGAGTTTTTCCCGACGACACATGGCATAGGCGACTGTAAGGGCCTTTGCGACGTCGTCGATCCGTTCATCGTCTTCGGTTGCAAAAATAGCTGAAACATACTGCCGTGCATGCGGTCTGTTGCTGAAATAGGAGGTGCTGTCGGCAGACTGAAGAGCCTGGAATGCCAGCTCGGCCGTGCGGCGACGATAGGCGGTAGCTCCCTCATGAAAATAATCAACTTCTTGTTGAAGTACGTATTCAAGTTCTTGAAGAGATACCAACGCAATCACCATCTTTCATAAGTAATACAATAATTATATACCCTTTTGATCCAGAATTGAGCGCAGTTGGTGGTAGTTTAAGTCAGGGTCTTCAGGGTTTAACATATAGCCAAGATATTCATCCGCCATAGAGAGCAATTCCTGCTTATCACAAAGTAAAAGTAAGTCAGTGTCTCGTAAGTCTTGAAGATCTTTTTCACGCTTGGAAAATATCTTAGTACAAGCAAGTAATTCTATGGACGGAATGTAAATCTCAATGTTTGTGAAGGAAGAGCCCTCTATTTTAAAGTTGGTGGCTGAAGTAAAGTCTTCTAAGGGAGGAACTTCCACTGTACCATCGAGAATCTCTATAGAAAGATCTTGTAGAATCTCCCGAAGAACCCTTTCGTTGTCTGTAGATAATATAGTCAGGTCGATGTCTCGGGTCGGTCGAAATTGCCGATCATTAAGATGCATGAGAACCAAAAGACTTGCTCCCCCTAATAGCAAGAGTCTGGCATGTATCCCATTCATATTGCAGGCAATGTCTAATCTGTCCAATTCATCGAGTACCGCTTCAATTCGTTCAATCTTCTTAGCGTATTCAGACAACCTCTGCTCACCCCTTCCTTCTACCTATGGTACTACCAGTATCGATAATTATACATTGAAGTATACCCTGTAGTTGAATATACGTTCTTATTTCTCTTGGTCATCGACATATCTGCATAGCATTCACAGTGGGGGAGCTGGGGGACAAAAATAAGTCCATGAACTGCACGACCGCTGTCTCAAACAGCATCGACAATAGTTCCCGAACCCCGGAGCGCATGAAAAAAGCGGTCACGATATATATCGTATCCGCCGTTTCCCCAAGCCGCTGCAGCTCACGGAGCAACCCCCGCGTCAGCAGCCGCACCTCACTCATCCTGCACCTCCACCAAATACAAACGCCCCTCAAACCCGCCGCGCAGCGCCCGCTTCTCCTCACGCACCACGTTCAGCCGATCCTCGTCAGCCCCCTCGAGCACAGCCGCTGCATAGACGAGCTCCAGCAAATCCGCCAGCTCCTCAAGCCGCTCATTTGACGTGGCGGCCTCCTCGTACTCTGCAACCTCCTCCGAGAGCTTCCGCTTCAACTCAGCAGCAAATTCTGAGTCAGATAAAACCCGTGTTACGGATGTCTTTCTGTCATTTTCGATTATTTGCGGAATTAGGTCTCGTACTAGTTTGTTGTAGGTGGGCATGGAATCCCTCTTTACCTAATTTTACTAGTAGTATATCATAAGTAGTGAGAATATTTTTACCCATCAAATGAGGATGAAATCTTAGATATTCCTATTCAGGTATTTGTTAAGTTATCTAATCATATAAGTCCTTTCGTAGTAGGTCATGATGTATGGTATCATTGCCTTAAGTAAACCATCAGGAGGCAATTATGAAGAAAAGTATTAAAGTAGTGGCGGCAATAATAGAGAATGCCGAAAAAGAAATACTTTGTGCACTTCGTTCTCCCGTTATGTCAATTCCAAATCGGTGGGAATTCCCAGGCGGGAAAGTGGAAATGGACGAAGATATATATACTGCGCTCAAAAGGGAAATTGATGAAGAAATGAACTGTACAATTGAAATTACGGATGGCATTTTCAATAACAATACTCACGAATACGATACAGTTATCGTTAACCTGATTTCGATAAAATGTCGCATTACTGAAGGATTCCCTGCGTTGAGCGAGCATTCAAAAGTTGTTTGGTTGAAGCGAGAAAACTTAGAATCGCTTAAATGGGCGCCTGCTGACATTCCGGCGGTTCAACAATTAATAGAGGAAAAAGGTGTAACCTTCTCTCAGTGAGAAGGTTACACCTTTTTTGTGAACTCTGTATAAAGGCTTGCCGGTAACTTATTCTGTAACTTCAGTTGAACGGTAATCGGTTTCTCACCTGAAGCCTCGATGGTATCTCCTTTACCTATATAAATAAAAGGTTCATTCTTGCCATCGATCTGTCGGTACTTTCTCACAAATAAGTGTAAGTGAATACCGTTTTGCTGGTTATAAATAATATTTTGACCTCTATTCGAACTTTGAGAGGTGCTATTTGGGGACTGCCACTGGAAAAACTGCTCATTGACGAATTTATCGTGATAATTGAGGCTCTCTTTAATATCCTCTTCCTTATGGAGATCGATAAATAAAAAATAATCGTTTCCATTTGAGAGCAACCCTGATCCCCTAAACGAGCTATGTGTCTTCCGATAGTTAGACAAAAGGGCGGCATCGACCATTTGGTACTGTTCATACAACTTAAAATGCGGCACCCCGTAATCGACAGAACTAAATTCCTTCTCATACCGGTGGATGCCATAATTGATAACATCCTCGATGAATTCCCGGTATTCCCTCTTTTTTAGTGTCTCGCTAAGCAAATCAGATTTAACTAATTTTCCCTCCTGCTGAACAACCAAGCACGGTTTTTTCAATTGAACACTGTCATAGTAGTCTTGATTAAGGGTGTCAATAGCATGCTGTATACTATTCTCGGTAACGCCTTCTACCAATTTGAGAATTTGATGCTTAGCCCTCTCTACATCGATCGATTCATGGTCTATAAGGTAGCGCAAGATCACAAATTCGTAGACACGCTTGAGTGGGAGCTTGCTCGACAATTCTTTTAAAACTTCCTCAAACGTTTGATTAAGAAGGAGATTTTTTAGCCTTTCATGTTTTTCTACTTTTGCTAAAAACTGCAAGTAAGTTTTCTCGCGATGAATGAATTTAATAGGATCAGGTGCTCCATCGAACTTTAAGAAATCCATTAAATAAAGAGGTGTTCGTCCCTGGTTCTGTTTTTTAAATTCATAATACTCTTCTTTCATGTACTTCAATGAATTGAAATTTTCTTTATCAATCTGTTCTAGTATTTGATCTCTTGATATCGGGTCCATCTGGATGTGTGTGCAACCTGGAATATTTGCGAAACTAGTGGCGATAGCGATTTTCAAACTTTCCTTATCATAATAGCGGCTGCCATTTAAAGCCATTGCAATTAAAAATGTTTTACTATGATTTCCTATAAAGTCCAGTACGGTTAAGAAGGCCTTGCCTTCGTGTTTCCTAAGACCTCTTCCTAATTGCTGAATAAATACAATTGGAGAATTGGTCGGACGTAACATCAATACAAGGTTTATAGAGGGGATGTCCACCCCTTCATTAAAGATATCAACAGTAAAGATAAATTCTAATTCATCGTAGTCGTCTTCCAACCTTTTGATAAAGGACTCGCGCCGTTCGGGAGAGTCATCACCATATAAGCAAACACTCGGATATCCTCTATCGTTAAACTCCTTAGCCATGTACTGAGCATGTTCAATACTTACGCAAAATCCAAGTGCTTTTCTTTTATTCCCATCTTGTCCGTAAAAGAGAAACTTCTCAATAATAAAATCGACACGTTCGTTAACTTTTAGCCTTTTTGTCACTTCCTGTATATTGTCAATATCTACCTCCCTTAAATCGACGCTTTCAATATCCGTAATCCCGAAGTAATGAAAGGGTATGACCAGCTCATCTTCCAGAGCTTCATGTAGGCGAACTTCATGGGCGACATTATGGTCGAATAACTCAAAGATACTGTTACCATCAGTCCGTTCAGGTGTTGCTGTCATCCCGAGAGTGAAAGCAGGTGAGAAATAGCCTAATATATCTTGGTAGGTTGGACTGGTTGCATGGTGGGCTTCGTCAATGATCAAGTAGTCAAATTCGTCTTTTTTAAACTCGCAAAAACATTTAGAGATCGTCTGAATCGTGGCAAAGACATAATCAACTTCTTTTTGCTTGTGATTCCCAGTCAGCAAACCGAACTTTATATACTCATTCGGAAAAAGCATTTCGAATGTTTCTTTTGCTTTTGTTAGAATGTCTTCTCGATGAACGATAAATAAGAGTTTCTTTGGCTTTACTTTCTTCACATCAAATGCGGACATATATGTCTTGCCTGTCCCCGTTGCTGCAATAACCAGCGCTTTCGTCTCACCTAAACTACGAAGTCGTTCAAGATTCTCTACTGCTCTTTTCTGCATTTGGTTCGGAACAATATACTGTTCGTTTTCATATATCCTCAACCGAGAAGCTAGAGTACCTTGGAAGCTTTTCAGAAACTCTTTATAACGGAAGATAAAATCTTTATCAGCAACTACGCTCAAATCCCATAGTTGGTTGAATTCGCTAAGAATATCCTGAATGAACTGCCCGTCCTCTTTTGAGATAATTTCTACATTCCATTCAATGTTACTTTTCAACGCGCTCTGAGTAATATTGGACGACCCAATAATTACTTTATAATAATCAACATATTCAAAGATGTAAGCTTTTGTATGAAAACCCACTTCGCGATCTGTCACAAAAACTTTCAAATCAACGTTTGGAAACTGTCGCAGTTTCTCTAACGCCTGTGCATCGGTAAAGTTTAGATAAGTCGATGTAATAATTTTACCGGTTGCCCCTCTTCGTTCTGCTTCCTTGATAGAATCTAGTAATAGCTGGAGACCGCTGTAATTTATAAATGCAACGCTAAAATAAAACCGCTTACAACTTTGAAGGGATGAAACAAGCTCATTCAATAAGTTATCAAATCCTGAATTGACAATCAGTCGTTTCTCAATATGCATAGTAATACCTCTGTTCGTAGACTATTTAAGTTATTTGAATCTAATTATACTTTATTTGAAAAATAAGAGAATCCTCTAAAATGATTGCTAATATAAATAATGAATGGGTAGGTGTATTTCTCAAAAAAATAAGTGAAGAAGTGAATCTAATTATTAGATCATGATATCAGGCCTAACATGCTGTTTTAATCTACTTGAAAAATCAACGAATAGATTATGTTTACCATGTCATCAGGGCTCGCTCTCTAATTATAACAGCAACCTTGTTTAATAGACGAGCTTTCTACGAACTAACCATTCTGTTTGAAGTAGATATAATGCAGTGAATTACAGAATGTAACTAGTAGAATAATACTATCTATTAATGGGGGTATCTGGTACTCTATTAGTGTAAAATAAATTTAGTGGGGGTATTTGATGAATAACCTATTTTTCTTTTTATTTTTAATCTCATTCATAGCATTGATTGTGGGGTTAATTCGCCCAATCCTTCTTTTGCGGTGGATGCCCGAAGGAAAAAGATCTAGAAAGTCAGCAGCTTTGTATTTCGGCGTTGCTGTCATAGCATTTTTTGTTCTTTTTGGTGTTACATTACCTCCAGACAGTGATATTGCCGGTATAAGCGAAGGCAATGAACTACAAAAGGCTAAAAAGAAAGATGACACTGCCCATTTAGAGCAAGAAGCCAAAGAAAAAGCAGAGGCTGAAAAGGAGGCGCTAAAAGCACAAGAGGAAGAAGCAGCAATTAAAGAACAAGAAGCTAAAGACAAGGAAAAGGCAGCTCAGAGAGAACAAGAGCAGAAGGTGAAAGAGGAAAAGGAAAAGGAAGCGGAAGCGAAAGCTAAAGCGGATGCTGAGCAGAAAGAACGTGAAGCAAAAGCAAAGGCTGACGCTGAAAAAAAGGAGCAAGAAGCAAAAGCTCAAGCCGAAGCAGATGCAAAACAAAAGCAAGCTGCTGCCGAAAGCCCTTCGCAACAACAGGCTGTAAAAATGGCAATAAGTTATATTGAATACACAGCGTTTTCACCTAGTGGACTTATTGAGCAATTAGTTTTTGAAGGTTTTAGCGAGGCGGACGCTAAGTATGCTGTTAACTCTATCAGTGTGGATTGGAAAGAGCAGGCTGTACTAATGGCACAAAATTACTTAGATTACACCGCATTCTCGAGAAGCGGTCTAATCGAACAATTAGTCTATGAAGGATTTAGTAATGACATTGCGGCGTATGCTGTAACTGAAATCGGTTTGTAATAAGTGGATAGTAATTAAAGAGTCATGCCTTAGCTAAGGTATGACTTTTTTAATTTGTAGATTATCATTCTTCTGTTTTAACTTTTGAAATACATTTACAAAAACTTGTGAGGGCTTTGTAATATATATGATAAATATGTATTTTTTAATTATAAGAGCACTTTTTCCTTACATGAATTTTGGTTGTTAGTACTTTAAGCAACCGTGATTATTTAAAGAGTCTTGATTGGTCGCTACTCAGGCATGCTAGAAGTTAATAAAGACAGCTGACTGCGCATGACAGAAACGCTACAAAAAATGATCACTATGCTACGTCGAAAATCAGCTGGCTGCTGCACGTACTGCCTACGGCAAGTTGCCGTGAAATAATGTCGATGCAGCTTCGGTAAAACGCTGTGACATAAGCGCTTCCGCTTAAGAGATATTAATAAGACACCTACGCATCAAACAACCGAGAGTGCCTATGCAAACACGATAGTTTTATGTGTAGGTGTTTTCGATTGTTTGTTATTGTGTTTCGCGCTGCTCATCCAGCACCTGGTTCTTCCGATCCCGCACCGCCCAGATCGCCACTAAAGAAACCAAGGCAGTAAACACAATGTAGAGGGCGACCGGAATATAGGAATCATTGAACCGCAACAGCAACGCAGCGGCGATCAGCGGAGCGGTGCCTCCAGCGACTGCCGCACCGATTTGGTAGCCGAGCGAGATACCGGTGTATCGGACTTCGGCTGCGAAGATTTCCGAAAACATTGTGCCGAGGACAGCGGTGATCGGTGACCAGATAATGCCGAGTCCGATGATCGTGGCGATGAACATCATCGTATTCGACCCTTCATGGAGCAGCCAGAAGTATGGGAATGCATAGAGTGCCATAGCGACCGTGCCGTAAACGTAGAGTGGTTTGCGTCCGACTTTGTCGGACAGTTTCCCCATGATCGGGATCAGGATAGTCGTAATGATGGTGGCAACCATGACCGCCAGCAGGACTTCGCTATTGGAATGGCCGACGTTCTTAGTAGCGTAGGAGACGACGAACGTGCCGAAGATATAGAACGGCGCGGTTTCCACGACTTTTGCGCCTACTGCGATCAGGACTTCCCGCCAGTGGTATTTGAGTGTGTCGACGACCGGCACTTTCGGAATATTGCCGCTCTCTTGAACTTTTTTGAAGGACGGCGTTTCCTCGATGCCTTTACGAATCCAGAGGCCGAATAGGACGAGGAGGATGCTCAGCAGGAACGGCACACGCCAGCCCCAGCTCATGAAGGATTCTTCCGGCAGCAGCGTCATGATGGAGAGGGAGAACGTGCCGAGCACCATTCCGATTGTGACGCCCATTTGTGGAACCGAGCCGAAGAAGCCGCGCTGTTCCTTCGGTGCATATTCGACTGCCAGCAGCATGGCGCCGCCCCATTCACCGCCGATGCCGAGTCCCTGGACAAGACGCAGGGTGATCAGCAGGATTGGTGCCCAGATGCCAATTGTGTAATAGGTCGGCAGTAGCCCCATCGCGAATGTCGCGACGCCCATGAGGCTTAGCGTCAATACGAGTGTTTTCTTCCGGCCGATTCTATCACCGATATGGCTGAAGATGACGCCGCCAAGCGGTCGGATGAAAAATGACAGGGCAAATGAAGCGTACGCAAGAATAAGTCCGATGGATGGATCTTCCGTGACGAAGAACATCGTGTTGAACACCAGTGCCGCCACCGTGCCGTACAGGAAATAGTCGAACCACTCGATCGAACTGCCGATAAGACTTGCGAGGAGCACACGGCGCATAGCTTTCTTTTCCATGGAATCTCCTTTCTATATTGGAATGAGATTTGTTCATTATATTCGAAGGGAAGTGGGATATGAGCGAAAAGGTAAATTGGGAAGCCTAACCTAGGATGCTGAAGTATTGTCGGTTATGTGAGCGGAAAGTAGGGAGGACGACATTCTGCTTCCATAAGATAGTTGTTCATATTTCTATAACGCGAATTTGCTGGATTTATCACAGTAAGCATTCTTAAGGATTGAGGGATTCACTTCTTGCTCTATGTTATAATTCTGTAAAAGACAGGGAAAGGGGACATGGATGATGGGCTTCAGGTTCCAGCGGCGCATTAAGATTGCGCCGGGTGCACGGGTTAATATCAGCAAGAGCGGGGTGAGTACGTCGATCGGGCCGCGGGGCGCTTCGGTGACGGTGGGCAAGCGGGGCGTGCGGGCGCATGTGGGCATTCCGGGGACGGGTCTGTCGTATTCGGAGCAGCTGACGAAGAAGCGGCGGCCGGCCGGGAAGTCGGGCGGCGCTAGTGCGAGCCGTCCAGCCGCAGGGCAAGCAGCTGGCGGAGATCCGGCGGCGTTGAAGGAAGTGGCGGCGTATACGGCGTACGTCAATCTGCTGCGGACGGTCCATCTGGAGACGGTGCCTCCTATCGATTGGGCGGAGCTCGCAGCAGACTCCCCGGCGATTTCTGGAGATGGACCGAAAGCGGAAACCGCCCGGCGTGCGCTTAAGGCGTACAAGCCGTCGTGGGTGTCCCGGCTGTTCCGGCGGGAAGCTGCGGAACGGCAAGTGCTCGTGGAGGCGCTGAAAGATGCGCAGGCGCAAGATGCGGCACAGGTGGCGGAGCAGGAAAAGCTGCAGCGGCTGGCGGAGCAGGTGCTTGCGGGCGACCGGGCGGCTCAGGAAGAGGCGCTCGGACGGTTTGGTGCGTTTGAAGAGGTCCGGTCATTCGGCAATACGGTGCGGGTGCAGCTGACTGGCGCGAGTCCGGTTCTATACGTCGAGATGATCGGAGAGGACACGGTGCCTGCGGAAGTGCTTTCGCTCACGGCGAAGGGGACTGTCACGCGCAAGGCGATGGGGAAGACGAATTATCACGCGCTGTATCAGGATTACGTATGCAGCTGCCTGATCAGCGCGGCGCGTGATCTGTTCGCGGTCGTGCCGGCGGATGAGGTCCTTGTACATGTGTACGGCATGGGGCAGGCGGATGAGCCGCCGGTGAAAGGCTGTCTCGTGTCGGCGCGGATCGATCGGGCGTCGCTCGATGCTGTGTTCCTCGACCTGGTCGACAGTTCGGAATTTGTGAGCGCAACCGAGCATCATATGAACCACTTGAAGACGAAGGGCTTCCGGCCGGTGGAAGAGCTGGCGTGACAGATGGCAGTTCTGCTTTTATCTTTAATTGCTTAGGAGAGGTGAAACATGAAGAAAAAAGTACATACGTACACGATCACGATGGCGAATGGGGAGCAGTTTCCAGGTGTCCGGCTCGACGCACCGATCAGTCACTGGCTGAGTGGGGTGGCTCAAGTGTTCCTGCAGATTGAGACAGAGACGGGGCAGACGGTCGAGTTGAATAAATATCAGATGGTGAAGGCGGAGTTGACGGATGTGGAGGAGTGAACTGCTGTTAAATACAGTCTGCAGCCCCCTTTATTTATTGGAAATGAAGGATAAATGAGATCGAAGGTTTGATTGAACTATGATAGTATAGGGTATAGTTGATTAACCTCTTCTATTTTTGACCAGATTACCATATATACTACCGAACGCATATATGGAGGTCGATCAAATGCAGAATAAAAAGGAGGATTCAAATATGCAAGCTACAGACAAAAAACAAACTGAATCCACAAAGCGAAAAGAAATGATTAAGGCAAGCTACGAAAAAGCAGTGAAAGAAAACGGGAAAGCTTTGGAAAAGCTTAGTAAGAACTGATGACGCCGGATTATCTCGATGTCGAGGATGTCATCATGCTCCATGATCTGGCGCTGCAGGATTATGAGGGTTTGCCAGGTGTGGACTTGAATAAACTGGATGCAAAATTAGCTTTGCCTAAAACAAACGTCTTTGGTCACGAAAGGTACCCTTCCGTTGAAGAGAAAGCTGCCTGTTATTTGTATGAACTAGCCAGTGGTCATTGTTTCAAAGATGGAAATAAGCGAACCTCCTTCTTGGCGGCCTTTACCTTCTTGGACATTAATGGCTACCAATTGAGCGTTGAGGACGAGGAGGTCTATCGGTTTGTAATTCTGGTGGCCGACAGTGCAACCCGTCCGGAATTTCAGGAAGTTGTTAATTGGATAACGATTCATTCCCATAAGAAAGTGTCAATATAGAAGATAGAAGAGTCAACCATCCCGCCTGCTTATTAGAGCAGATGAGGGTGGTTTTTTTATTCCCCAAGTCCTCCCACTCTTCCCGCTCGTTACTGTATACTCAAACCAACACAACCCAAAAGACAGGTGACCCAACATGGACAAGAAGAAACGGATACTGATCATCGAAGACGATCCGGATATCAGCCGGCTGCTGCAGGTTATGCTGGCGGCGGATGACCGGGAGATTGTGGCGGCGTATTCGGGGACGGAAGGGCTGCTGCGGCTGCAGGGACAGGGCGCGTCATTCGATCTGGTGCTGCTCGATCTCATGCTGCCGGGAATGAGCGGGGAGGAGCTGATCCGCGAAATCCGGCGGGACAGTACTGTGCCGATCCTGGTGATATCCGCGAAGGCGGGTGTCGCGGATAAGGTGGCAGTGCTGCAGATGGGGGCGGATGACTACATGACAAAGCCGTTCCATCAAGAGGAGGTGGCGGCGCGCGTCGAAGTGCAGCTGCGCAAAAGTGCTGTGGCACAGGCGCCGTCCGTGCAGCTTGAATGGCGGGATCTTGCGCTGCATTTGGACAAGCTGGCGGTGACGTTACACGGACAGGCGCTGTCGCTGACGAAAGCGGAACTCGATATACTGACATTGCTGCTGCGCCATCCGGAGCGCGCGTTTTCGAAGAAGGAGATCTACGAAAGCCTCTGGACCGGTCCGTATTATGGCGATGATAATACGATCAGCGTCCACATGTCGAACATCCGAAAGAAGATCGCCGCTGTGACGGCCGAGGAGTATATCAAGACGATTTGGGGGATCGGGTTCATGCTCGTGTGAGCTGAATCGGAAAGAAATCCTGTTTACCGTCCCCTTGTCTTAATGGCGAAGGGATCCCCTATCCGCTCTTCCTGAGTCATTTACATGATTGTCAGAAGGGATCCCCCTGCCGCTCCGGCAACGACAACGATCCAAGGCGGCAGTTTCCAATAGGCAAGCATGCTGAATAGAACGGCAGCGAGCGCAAAGTCAGCAGGTGCCAAGATGGAACTTGTCCAGATCGGAAAGTAAAAGGCAGATATCAGGATACCGATAACGGCTGCGTTGACGCCCAATATTGCGCCGCTGATCTTCGGGTTATTACGTAAGCGATCCCAAAATGGCAATGCCCCGACAATCAGAAGGAAGGCAGGCAAGAAAACTGCGAGCGTTGCGACCATTCCTCCCTGCCAGCCTTTCATCACAGTTCCTAAATAGGCTGCAAACGTAAACAGAGGACCAGGCACTGCTTGTGTCGCGCCGTATCCTGCGAGGAACGCCTCTTCGCTTATCCATCCAGTCGGCACAAGTTCCTGTTCCAATAGAGGCAAAACGACATGCCCTCCGCCGAAAACTAATGAGCCTGAACGGTAAAAGCTGTCAAACATCGCCACCCAGCTGGAACCGGTCACTTCCCGGATCACCGGCAACAGAAATAACAGACCGACGAACAGCGACAGGCAAATCACCGAGATCCTTTTAGTGACCGGGAAGTGTGTGCGAGTCTCTTTCACTTCATTGTTTTTATTGAATAAAAAGAGCCCTAAAATCGCTGCTGCTAAAATGACGCTCACTTGAGTGAACGCGGATTGCCAAAGAAGTGTGGCGAGCAAAGCGAACAGCGCGATGGCCTTTCTTTTTAAATCAGGCGTCAAGTTTTTGGCCATTCCGACAATGGCTTGTGCCACGATGGCGACTGCCACTATTTTCAATCCGTGCAGCCAACCTGCATTTCCAACGTCGAAATCAGTGAGCAGTAGAGCAAAGAGGATGAGCGCAATCACGGAGGGGAGCGTGAATCCGATGAAAGAGATTATCCCTCCTGCTACGCCCGCCCGCATAACGCCAATACCGATTCCCACTTGGCTGCTGGCAGGGCCCGGCAAAAATTGCGACAGAGCGACTAAGTCCGCATATGTCTTTTCATCCATCCATTTTCTTCTTCGTACATATTCTTCATGGAAATACCCTAAATGAGCTGTCGGTCCGCCGAAGGAAGTGAATCCGAGTCGCGTCGAAACTATGAGTATTTCCAAAAGTGATTTAAGTCCCCTTGCAGGGTTAGCAGGGTTCATTGCTGCCTCCTTTGAATTAGTCTTGATTTCTTTGAATTAGTCTTGATTTCTTTGAAGAGTTCGATTGCCTCTTTTCTGACTTTGATTAATCGAAATTCACTATCGACATCCGATATTGAAAGCGTATAGGAAGCCCTCCTTAGTTTCAATATGAAACGGATGGTTTATAAAATCTTTACACTCCTGTCATGGTAGTTTCTTGTAACCCCTAATATTGCGCGATTATCAAGTGGAAGTTTCGCTTGCGCGCATATGTACAACCACTAGGGAGTCTCTGAGAGGAGTCCGGCGCAAAACAGGGGATCCTGTCCAAGTTGGTGTGATCCTTATGATTTCCTTACGTTTTGCTTAAAGGTTTTTAAAACACCCTTTGCTAGACTGGAAGTAGTAAAAGAAAGCGAAGGAGTGAGGACGATGGAGACGGTCATCCAGACCCATCAATTGATGAAAACGTTCAAGGACGTGCAGGTGATCGAGCCGCTCGATTTTACGCTGCGGCAAGGGGAGATCTGCGCGCTGATCGGGCGGAACGGTGCTGGGAAGTCGACGATCTTCAAAATGCTGTCGGGGCAGCTGCTTCCGACATCGGGTGAGATGCGGCTGTTCGGAAAGACGGGGAATGAGGCAGGGGAGACGCGGGGTAGGATGGGCTTCCTTGTCGAGACGCCCGCTTTCTTTCCGAATTTCACGGCGGTGCAGAATCTGGAGTATTACCGGCTGCAGCGGGGGATCGTGGAGAAGAAACGTGTGCGGGAAGTTCTCGGGATTGTCGGCCTGGCGCATGAGAAACGGAAGAAGTTCAGGGAGTATTCGATGGGCATGAAGCAGCGGCTTGGCATCGCGCTCTGTCTGCTGAGCCATCCGGACTGCCTGGTGCTCGATGAGCCAATCAATGGTCTCGATGTGGAAGGGATCCGTGAGATCCGTAATCTGCTTGTACGGCTCAATGAGGAACAGCAGATCACGATTTTCATCTCGAGTCATATCTTGGCGGAACTGCATATGCTTGCGACCCGGTTCGTGTTCCTGAAAGACGGGGCTATCGTCGAGGACGTGAGCAAGGAGACGCTGCAGACGAAAAGCCGCAAGCAGCTCGTTGTGGCGATGGATGATTCGGCGACGGCTGCCCGGCTGCTTGAACAGGCATATCCGGATATCGATTACCGGGTGCTGCCGGACGGCGTGCTTGCGATCCACAACCATATTGATCAAAGCGGGGATATTAACCGGCTCCTGCTGACAAATGGTGTTTCCGTCACCGAGTTCCGAGTCGAGGCACGCAATCTCGAGGAATATTTCCTCGGGTTGGTCGGAGGTGAGCCGGCATGATGAATTACATGAAGAGTGAACAGTACCGGCTTCTGCGGAAGAAGTCGCTTCATTTGACGAGTGTCGTCTGCCTGGCGTTGATCGCTGCGGCGGCTGCTGTATTGGCCTACTTCCAGCGGACCGACCCGACGTTCCCTTATGGAACAGCGAGCTTCTACTATTCGAATCTGCTGGGCGGTACAGTGCTCGTGCTGATCGTCATCTTCCTGTTCAACTCCAGTCTGACAGGCCGTGATACGGATGTCTTGAAGAACGCGGTGTCGTTCGGCATCCGCCGGAGTACGATCTACTGGTCCAAATTGCTGCTGACGCTCGGCTATTTCCTGATCATCAGCGTCGTCGGTGTCGCACTCATGATTGCGCTCGGTGAAACGATGCTTGCTACGGACAGCGGATCGGTGCGGAATTTCCTGACGGCACTCGGCAATATGGCGCCGATTGCTTTGAGTGCGTTCTTTTTCATCCATTCGATGAAGATGATGAAGGTCGGGGATGTGTATGTATTCATCGTCCTGCTGGTGGTTTATGGGTTCTCGGGGTATTTGCTGCGGATCGGTGCACAGAAGCTGGACGCGTTCCGGACGCTCTATGACTATGCGCCGGATACACTCCTCGGACAGAATATGATGGCATTCATGGGTCAGACTGTGCAGTTCAATGCTGCCTGCTGGGTGACGGGGGTGATTTTGTCGGCTGCGGCCATCGTAATCGGCGTCACGAAGTTTTCGAAACAGACGATCGACTGAAGGAGGGGGATGGCGTATGAGCGGCTGGCTGATAGCGGTGGTGGTGGTGCTTGCGGGACTGCTGGTGGCGGCGTGCAGCTGGCTGCTCGTGCTGCAGGTGGAACTTAGGAAGATGACCCGGCAGCTTGACGGGATTATCAGCAATCCAGGAACCAATGAACGGGTGCGGTCGAACACGCAGAGCCGGCCCCTGTCCCGCTTTGCGGCGGCCGTCAACCGGCTCATCGAATCCTCCAAGCAGGAACAGCAGCAGAGCCGGAAAGCGGAACTCGACCTGAAACGGGAGATCACGAATATCTCGCATGATCTGCGGACGCCGTTGACTTCCATCAAAGGCTTCTCGGATCTGCTCAGTTCATCCGCTGTTTCGCCAGACGAGAAAGCTGAGTATTTATCGATTGTCCAAAAGAAGATCGACCATCTCGTCGGGACGGTCGATCTGTTCTTCGAGTTGTCGCAGCTTGACTCGCTGGACAGCGGGCCCGTACTTGAAAACGTGCCGCTCGATCAGATTATCATCGATACGATGCTGACGTACCACAAAGCGTTTGAAGAAAAAGGGTTCGAAGTGCGCATGGGCAGACTGACGGCGGCCCCTGCACTCGCTGACCGGAAAGCGGCGGGTCGCATCGTTGTGAACATTATCCAGAATGCGCTAGCTTACGGCAAAAACTATATCGCAATCGAGCTGATCGAGGACGCAGAGACCATGCGTCTGCGCGCAGTCAATGACACCGACGCCTTCGATGCTGAAGAGCTCGAACGTATCTTCGACCGCACCTACCGTGTGGATCCAAGCCGTGGGGGCGGCCAGCTCGGCCTCGGCCTGCACATTGTCCGTCAGCTTGCGGAGAAGCAGGGCGGCAGTGCGGCAGCATGGATGGAGGACGAGGACTTTGTGATTGAAGTGACATGGAAAAAATAGCGTACCTGTGCACCGAACAAACACGTGTCGTTGAACAATCGCGTTTGTTTCATGTACAGGTACGTTTTTTTGATTTCCTGAAATATGGAACCGAACGGCAGGTGGTCCGTATAGAGAGTAATGAGGGCGACCGATTATCTGATGGGAGGATAGGCGATGAAGCAAGCAAAGATCTATTTTGCCGGCACTTATGTGCTGTTTCCCTCCGTTTTTTTTTGGTCAGTCCGTTCTTTGTGAGCCGGGTCAACTGACATATCTGTGCACCAATCCAACGCAACGTTGAGTCTGAAAAGGGGAGTCGGAATATGGCTGGAGAATTGACTGCAGTGACGGTCGGCCTGATTTTGCCTGCCGTCCTGTTCATATGGGCGCTGATGAAGAAGTGCTGGATCCCATTCGTGCTCGGGCTGCTGGCATTTATAATAGCGCAGCTGCTGATCCGGCTGCCGCTGCTGAGCTGGCTGAATGCACACAGTACAGACTACCTGATGTGGAGTACGCTTCACCCGGTCGTCTTTGCCTTGTTCCTCGCATTGACTGCCGCGCTTGCGGAAGAACTCGCGCGATTTGTCGCCATCCGGTTTTTCATGAGGCAGCGCACTTGGCTGTCGGGTGTGTTCTTCGGAGCAGGGCATGGTGGCGTGGAAGCGGTCGTCCTGCTCGGGATTCCCGCTGTCGGTCTGCTCGCGGCGGCCGCGCCGTTTGCGGGAGGTGCCATGCTTGCAGTCGGCGCACTGGAACGGATATTTGCCATTATGCTGCATATCGGATTATCGCTGCTCGTCCTGCGGTCGGTGAAGGAACGACAGCTTCGCTTCCTGGCTGGTGCGATCGGCATCCACTTGCTGGCGGATGCGTTAGTTGGCATTCTGCCCATGGTCGTTCCACCTGAATGGCAGCTGCTGGTGACGGAGTCGGTGATTGCTTTGATTGCCATTGTTTTATTTGTGTTTACACTTCGATTGAAACGAAAGGATGGATGGACATGAAGAGATGGGTGGTTGTGCTGCTGGCGGCTGTCATGCTGCTGGGTGCGTGCGGCGATAAGAAAGTGGAAGGTGAAACCGCGGATCGCTTTATTCAGGACGCAGAGCAGGTTGTGACGTTATTGAATGATGGAGATACGGAAGGTGTCCATGGAATGCTCGATGCTACGATGAAAGAGCAGCTGACCGCAGACCAGCTCGACGAAGTGGTCGGGATTATCAAAGAGTCCGGTGAGTACGAGCAAGTGGATAAATCATCTGTCGAGAAGAAGGATGAGTACTACACGACGGTGCTCGTCGTCAAATACAGTGAACAGAAGCGGGTGTTCACTATCACGTTCAACGAGCAGGACGAAGTGGCGGGTTTGTATATTAAGTGAGGTACGCAGAACGGACAGCGCACCGTTGCACCAACCCGACATGAGTGTTTAAACACTCTCGGTTGTTTGGTGCACCGGTGCGTTTATTAATTTATTTTAACCTCTTCCGGACCGTAAAGTTATCCTCCAGCAGCAGCCAGTTCTGCGGGAATGGATAACCCAATACCCAGTAGCTGATACCGCGCAGTTTATATTGCTTCACGAGATCGAATTTTGCCTGGGCGCTGCGGGCGTCTTCGAACCAGACTTCATGCGCCTTGCCAGCCGCGTCGGTGTACCGGTAGAACGGGGACTGTGCAACTGGGTCGTATTGGATGGCGGCCTGCTGCTGGACGGCGCGGCGGACCGCTTCCTGCGGGCTGAACGTTT
The DNA here is from genome assembly GCA_032099885.1 of Sporosarcina sp. Lineage (GTDB taxonomy): Bacteria > Bacillota > Bacilli > Bacillales_A > Planococcaceae > Sporosarcina. The sequence goes on along the minus strand of DAMDKL010000006.1, from coordinate 138,982 downwards.
CCGCTTCCTGTCCGCGGACGAACGGCAGCTGCCAGTCGCGTGCGTAGATCTGGAATCCCATCATGATCTTATCGCGCGGGATGACGGTGACGGCGTAATCCAGTACTTTTTTGATTTCATTCAGCGGGGAGATCGCTTGGGCGGGGCCTTTCCGGTAGCCCCATTCGTATGTCATGAGAACGACGAAGTCGGCGATCCTGCCGTGGGCTTCGTAGTCATGGGCTTCGTAAAGCAGGCCTTTCTGGTCGCTGCTCGTTTTCGGGGCGAGCGCGGTGGAGACGAAGTAGCCTTGTGGGTGCAGGCGGTCGACGGCGAGCTGCAGGAATTGGTTGTAGGATTCCCGGTCGGACGGCCGCACATTCTCGAAGTCGATGTTGAGCCCTTGGTAGCCTTTTTCTTTCATGACCGCGAGTATGTTGGTGATGGTTTTCTCCTGGAGCTCCTTGCTCGACAGGATCGTGTGGGCAAGGGCGGTTCCGGACTCCGTAGAACTGAAGTTGGTGATCGCCAGCACCGGCACGACGCGTTCGGCCGCGGCGGACTTGAGCATTTCCTTATCATCGAGTGTCGTTAACGTACCATCATCTTTCACGCTATAGACGAATGGCATCCAATAGGTCAGATGACGGCCGACCTCCTGGATTTCCCGTGCGCCGCTCTCCCCGGCGTTGATCGTATAGGCGTTGACGTCGATGACGGGTTTCGGACGGGTTGTGCCAGAGGCAGTAGGAATGACGAGTGCCTGGCCGACGACCAGTGCATTCGGGTTGTCGAGCCCATTGGCCGCTGCAATCTGATTGGCGGTGACGCCGTAAGCTTGAGCGATCTTCCATAAGGTATCTCCTTGTTTCACTACGTAGATCTGCAATCCGCTTCTCTCCTTCTTGTTCGTCATCCTCACTGTATTCGGAGGAGGGCTGGCGTGTTATCACTTTCAGCGGAACCCGGTCAACCAGGAAAGTCCAGAAAGTCCGGAAGGTACCTGTGCAGCAAACAAACATGAATGTTTAAACATTCACGATTGTTTGCTGCACAGGTACATAAAGAAATAGGATGTGAAAACTTCTTTATAGAACTTCAATCGTTATGGTTGCAATTTCGAGGAAGGCATGTTATTCTTAAGAAGTATTATATTTGTTCTTTTCAAATTGAGAAAAAGTTTTTGATTTTCGTCTAAGGTATTTGAGCAAGCATAGTAACAACACGTGTGGAACACCACACCCAGGAGGCAAAACACTATGGAACAAGGTACAGTGAAATGGTTTAACGCAGAAAAAGGTTTCGGTTTCATCGAGCAAGAAAACGGAGAAGACGTATTCGTACACTTCTCAGCAATCCAAGGCGAAGGTTTCAAATCTTTAGACGAAGGTCAAAGCGTCACATTTGATATCGAGCAAGGACAACGCGGTCTTCAAGCTGCTAACGTTCAAAAAGCATAATCGCCTTAAAAAGACCCTGTTCGCAGGGTCTTTTTTATTTGCCTAAAAACGCATCCGCCGCCTTCGCCTGATGCCTGGAGGGCAGGTTATTCTGCTTCTTTTTACTGCGAAGCCCCCGATTTTCTGTTACGCTGATTCGTAAAGATGGCGAAAGGGGTGCTGACATGAACTGGACACTGCCGCTTGGGATAAGCATCGGTACATTTGTAGGCCTGTACTTGTCGAATCGTTCTGTAGCGTTAAGTGTTTTTGGTGCAATCGTGGCGTTGGTCGTCAGTTCCATACTTTCCATCGTGTGGACGAAACGGGCAAATCGCAAGTGAGGGAAGGGGGCAGTTGGCGGCTGTCCTGCTGAAAGGTGGAAATGGGAATGTTGAAAAAAGTGTTGATGGGGATTGGTCTGGCGGCTGTCATTTTTGCGGTAGTTCTGATCTCTGATAAACAAGAATATGAAAACAGGGACCCAGAGCCCACTCTTGACCCTGTGGAACCAGCCGAACCGGGTGAGGTATCTGATTATATCGATCCGCCAGGCTTGGGAGAGCATCAGGTGGCACTGAACCATCTGTATGTGGAGATACCCTATGAAAAGCAGAACGTGAACCTGAGGAAACGGACGACTGAGACAGACGTATTTGTTGATATTACCGATAAAACGACTGGCGAGCGGCTCTATACGTATGGGGAGTCACACGTGTTAAAGGATGATTGGCGGGTGTTCCGCGAGCTCCCGACCAAGAAGGGTAAAATGATCCTGGAAATGGTGGTGGAGATCGACTCGGAGGAAGCGCTCATTCAGGAAGTCATCGGAGCGGGTGTATGGTATGATCCGATGCCAGATCGTGTCATTTCGGATGTGGTCGATACAGGATCGCGTTCAGGTGAGTTCCCGGCTGAGAAGGTGGAAGTCCTGGCGCGGGTCGACTTGGATTGGGACGGTGACCAGGAGAGTCTATATGAAGGGTTTGTCATCGGAGTACTTGAGAATTGATTGTTATGGACAAAATTAGTGAGCGTGCCTGTGCGCGATTCCATCATGGAGGCTATCCTAACATGATGGAGTCGTGCATCGGTTCGCTTTTTTCAGTAATTGTGAGAATAATCAACGCTTCCATTCGTTGTAGTCAGTGAGAACAGCTTTTTGGGGAGACAAGGATATGAAATCGACAGAGAAGAATTTCATCCGCCGGCTGAAGCGGCAGAAGGAAGATGCAATCGAATTCGTCATTGACACTTACATGCCCGTCGTCAAGGCGGTCGTCTGGAAGGTTCTGGGACCGACAGACGCAGATCATGAGGAATGTGTCAGTGATGTGTTTCTGGCGGTTTGGGACCATGCAGATCAGTTCGAAGGGGATGCGTCCGAATTCAAGAAGTGGATCTGCATGGTGGCGAAATATAAGGCGATCGATGCCTATCGCCGTGCCATGAAGCGCAAGGGACGTGAGCATGGGATGGAAGATCTGACATTCATCCAGGATCGGCAGGACGTCCTGCTGGTAAAAGAAGAGCAGGAAGAGCTTTTGATGGCGATGAGCCAGCTAAGTGAGGTGGACCGCGATATTTTCACGATGAAGTATTTCTTGGAAATGTCGAACGGAGAGATAGCCGAATCGCTGAATGTCACGAAGGCGTCCGTCGATAATCGGCTATACCGAGGGAAGAAGAAACTGTCGGCTGTCCTCAAAAACGAATGGAAGGAAGAGTGTGTATGAAATCCTTATACAAGCGGTTGAACGAGATGAAATCGGATGAGGACATCGAGCCGATGGATGTATCACCGGAAGAGAGGAAAGCCATGAAACAGCGGGTCCGGAGGCAGATCAACCGGCAGCGGCGTGTTCCGAAAGTGTGGCGCCATACCGCAGCAGCAGCTGTCATTGCGTTCGCCTCCCTCGCGACGCTCGGCTTCGGATTCCCGACACTTGCCAGTCAAATTCCGCTCGTCAGCAATATCTTTTCCATCTTCAACGAAGACCATGACGGTTTTTATACAGCCTATGAGAACTTCGCAACGGATGTCAGCGAAGCGCAGACGAGTAATGGTATTACGATTACAGTCGACCAGGCGATATATGACGGTAAGACGGTGACACTGACTTATTCAGTTGAAACTGAGAAGGAACTTGGGCAGAATAGCGGTGTGAATTCGTTACTTGATGTTGACCATGCGACGGGTGCAGGCGGCACATCTGCAGCCCTGCAGGAAGTCGGTGATGGAAAGTATGTCGGTATGTTGACGACAACGCCAAATTTCAATTCACCGCAGGATGTTATCCAAGTGAGCTGGAAGCCAGAGAGCGTCGACAATTATGATACCTTGAAAGAGTTGAAAGGGGATTGGAAATTCGATTTCAAGCTGCATGCCATTAAGGGTGCTGCTCAAAACGTGAACCAATCTACTGAAGGGAACGGGATCAAAGTCAGCATCGATTCAATTCAATATACGGATATCTCGACAGTGATCGAGTACAGCCAAGTGGTCGACCCGTTTTTGCTAAAGCAATGGGATTGGGTAACAGCTCAACTGCTGATTAAAGATGATTTGGACAACGAATATATGCCAAATGGCAACAGTGGTTTTAGCGATCACGGGCAGAATTATCAATGGAACACGACGGTCAAGAACATCGACAAACAGGCATCCGTGCTGAAAATTACGCCACAACTCACGCTCGACAATGAAAAAACAGGAATGCATAAAACGCTGTCTCTCGACCCGGTAGAAATTAAATTGCAAAAATAAGTTGTAGGTGACATGCTTGAAAAAGCCATGTCTTGTACATGATGAATCATAAAAGGTTCCGATGAGTTCTGGCTTGCATTCGAAGTAGTAGGTGAACTGCGACCGTAGATGAAATGGAAGAGATTTAAATCATATAGGTCTTGCGGTTCTGACAACAGGTAGCCGAAAAGCCGTATTACGAACACTTTCCATGTCATGTGGGAGGTGTTTTTTGTCGTTATATTTCAGAATATGTTGAAACCGATCTGAATATTAATTTCATTTATCAGACAATTATACTGGTTGCTCTCTGTTCTTATTTCCCAGATTTACTGGCAACATTTGCCCTTCGGTCGTATGGCGGCAGGTGTTTTTATTGGTTACAGTGAAAGGGCTTACATAATGACGGGAGGAGATGGACTGATGGTGAAACCGAGGAAGAGGTTTGTGGCGGCGGTGATGGCAGGTGCGCTCACGGGAGGATTGGTCGTATCAGGCACAGCGGAGGCGTATGGGAACCAGGTGCCGCACAAGGCGTGGAACGATCCGGGACATGGCGCGCCTGTACTGCATCCAGGTTCTGCAAATGGAGCAGGGATGCGACAGGAACCGCTGCGTAAAATCGACGGCGTCCTAGAGAGTGCGATTGAGGCGAAGACGGTGCCAGGGGCGGTTGTCCTCGTTGCGCGCAGCGGGCATATCGTGAAGCAGGAGGCGTACGGAGATGCGGCACGTTATATGAATAATGCGTTTACGGAGATGGATAACCCGGTCGCCATGCAAAAGGATACGATTTTCGATATTGCGTCCATCAGCAAGATATTCACGACGGTCGCTGCGATGAAGCTGTATGAGAGCGGGAAGCTGGATCTGGATGCGCCGGTTGCTTCGTACATCCCGGAATTTGCGGCGAATGGCAAAGAGACAATGACGATCCGACAGCTGATGACCCATACATCAGGCTTCACGGCGTGGATTCCGCTTCACTCTCAAGGGACGTCCCGGGAAGACCGGCTGCAGCTCGTCTTTGCACAGCCGCTCGCAGCGGAGCCGGGAAGCCGGTATACCTACAGCGACCTGAACATGATCACGCTCGGTGCGGTTGTCGAGAAGCTGTCAGGAAAACGTCTCGACCAGTTCGTGAAAGAACAGATTACGCAGCCGCTCGGCATGAAGGACACGATGTACAATCCGCCTGCAGCGCTCAAAAAGCGGATTGCTGCAACGGAATACCAGCCTGAAATCGGCCGGGGGCTCGTCTGGGGAGAGGTCCATGATGAAAACGCGTGGTCGCTCGGCGGAGTAGCCGGGCATGCGGGCGTGTTCTCGACAGCGAAAGACTTGGGCATTTTCGGCCATATGATCTTGAATGAAGGCCGGTATGGGGGCAAACGGATTTTGAAACCGGAGACGGTGCGGCTGCTCGGGCAGAACCAGATTCCGGAATTTGCCGGTAATGATCATGGTCTCGGGTGGGAACTGAACCAAGGCTGGTATATGGACGCGCTTGCAAGTCCGTCGGCAGCCGGGCATACCGGTTTCACCGGGACGAGCCTCGTCATCAGTCCGGAAAACCAGACAGTCGCCGTGCTGCTTACGAATCGGGTGCACCCGACACGGAATACGATTTCGCTGAACGGGGTGCGGCGTGACTTCGTGCGCCAAGTGGCAGATGCGATCCCGGCTCCGGTACCAAAGAAGGCGGATGCCTGGTTCTCGGGTTATGGAGATAAGTTGGATCGCACGCTGCTCATCCGGAACGAGAACAAGGCCCGGAATATGACGTTCGGCACGTGGTACGAGCTTGAACAGGATTCCGATTATGGATTCGTCGAAGTCTCGCGCGACGGCATTGCGTGGGAGAAAGCCGGAGCTGCGCTGACGGGGACGAATTCGAAGTGGCAGGAAGCAACCGTGCCGCTGCCTGAAGGGACACAATTCATCCGGTTCCGGTACTCGACGGATGCTTCGGTCAACGGACGCGGCTGGTACGTGGGCGATGTGAAACTGGACGGCAAGAAGGTGCACCCTGGGAAGGATTCGTCCGGCTGGGAAAAACAAAACTACTAAAGGAGTGAAGAGTCGATGAGGAAACTGCGCAACTATTTGTTTATTCCCGTGTTAGCTGGGATTTTAGTGCTGACGGCTGCATGGAGCGGTCCGGCCGCTTTTGCAAAGAAGCCGGGCTCGTCTGAATATGATCTGATTCTGCTGCAGAACGTGCCACAGTCCAAAGTGGAAATCGGGGCAGGGAAGCTGCAGCTGGAAGCGCTGCATGTATACAAGGACGGCCATTTCACGAAGCCGGCCGGGAATCAGAAATGGACATCCGCCAACCGCGGGGTCGCTTCGGTCGACCAGAACGGCGTCGTGACGATGACCGGCAAAACGGGTTCTTCTGTCGTCCAAGTGAGTGAAGGACGGCTGTCGGATAAGATCATCGTGTCGGCGAAGCCGGATAAGTCCGGCGGGAAGAAACACGGGAAACCAAGCGTCCGATATGAGGTGAAGAAGATGAACGGGAAACGGTATGACCTGATCCCGAACGCGATTCGCAACATGACATTGGAAGAGAAAGTCGGCCAGATGCTCATGCCTGACTTCCGCACGATGGACGGCAAGGACGTTACGGAGCTGACGCCGAAAATCGAAGCGCTCGTGAAGAAGTATCATCTGGGCGGCGTGATCCTGTTCCGTGAGAACGTCGTGACGACGGAACAGACCGCGCGTTTAGTTGCGGACTATCAGAAAACGTCCGAGAAATACGGGATGCTCATGTCGATCGACCAGGAAGGCGGCATCGTCACTCGGCTGCAGTCAGGGACGGACATGCCGGGCAATATGGCGCTCGGTGCCGCGCGTTCAGAAGAACTGGCGCATCATGTCGGTCAGGCAATCGGTGAAGAGCTGCACGCACTCGGCATCAACATGAACTTCGCACCGACGTTCGATGTCAACAACAATCCGGACAATCCGGTCATCGGCGTCCGGTCGTTCAGCGAGGACCCTCAGCTGACCGCTGCCCTCGGTGTCGCGTATACAGATGGCTTACAGGGTACCGGAACATCCGGTACCGCGAAGCATTTCCCAGGGCACGGCGATACGGCAGTGGATTCCCACTTGGGGCTGCCGGAAGTGCCGTATGACAAAGAGCGGCTCATGAAAGTTGAACTGTATCCATTCCAGAAAGCGATGGAAGCAGGTGTCGATGCGATCATGACGGCGCATGTGACTTTCCCTAAAATCGATGGAACAACTGTGATTTCGCAAAAGGACGGTACGGAGATTACAGTACCCGCCACGTTGTCCCACAAAGTGCTGACGGAGCTCATGCGGGATGAAATGGGATATGACGGCCTCATTACGACGGATGCGCTCAATATGAAAGCAATCGCGGATCATTTCGGACCCGTTGACTCGGTCATCCGTGCGGTACAGGCAGGGACTGATCTCGTCCTGATGCCGGTCGGATTGGAAAGCGTAGCGGACGGCCTGCTGGATGCTGTTAAATCCGGTGAAATTTCCGAATCGCGTATCGAGAGCTCAGTGGAGCGGATCCTCGCGCTCAAGCTGAAGCGCGGTATCGTGAAAGAGGAATCGCCGGCGCCAATCGCTGAAGTGATCGCGAATGCCGAGCGGACAGTCGGTTCGGCTGAACACAAGCAAGTCGAGCGGGAAGTGGCTGAGAAATCCGTGACCCTCGTGAAGAATGAGAACGTTCTGCCGCTGCAAGCTGCAGATTCGGACAAGATCGCTGTGATCGGCAGTTCGTATATCGACGACTTGTATGCAGCCGTGAAGAAACATCATGAGAACACAGTGTTGATTAAAAAAGCGGAACCTCTAACAGACGCAGAACTCACACAACTTGCGGATGTCTCGGCGATTATCGTCGGCACCACAACCTCGACAGTGGCAGGCAGATCACCGTCTCACCCACAGATGAAGATGGTCAATGAATTGGTCGCCGCGGTGGACGTGCCGGTGATTGCGGTCGGCGTGCGGAATCCATATGACATTATGGCGTATCCCGATGTGGATGCATATCTCGCGCAATACAGTTTCCGGACGGCAAGCTTCAATGCAACTGCTTCCATCCTGTTCGGTAAAGTGTCACCGCAAGGGAAACTGCCGGTAACGATTCCGAACCCGGCGGCAGGTACACTGTATCCGTTTGGTCATGGATTATCCTATAACAACTAAAGGGAGGGATTGCGATGAAAAAATGGTTGATGGTCGTTGTGACGGCGCTGCTGATTATGACAACCTGCACGGCGGCTCTTGCCGATAACCACTACAACAACGGCAGCCAGAAAAACAAAGGGAACGGCAAAGGGAAGCCGGCGGTCACCGTCGGGGCAGAAATGCTGTTGAATAAAGAGAAGAAATTACTGAAAGGCAAGCGGGTCGGTTTGATCACGAATCCGACTGGTGTTGACAGCCAGTTGAACAGTGTCGTCGACTTGCTGAATAACGACCCGGATATCGAGCTCAAAGCATTGTATGGGCCGGAGCATGGGGTGCGCGGGGACGCGCAGGCGGGCCAGTACGTCGACTATTATATCGATGAGGTGACAGGACTGCCGGTTTATAGTCTATACGGCAAAACACGGAAACCGACACCGGAAATGCTTGAAGGAATCGATGCGCTCGTCTTCGACATTCAAGACGTCGGCACGAGATTCTACACGTATATCTATACGATGGCGCTGTCGATGGAAGCCGCGCAGGAAAAAGGGATTCCATTCATCGTTCTCGACCGTCCGAATCCACTTGGCGGGGACAAGGTCGAAGGACCGGTACTCGATCCTGAATTCGCCTCGTTCGTCGGCCAGTATGCGATTCCGCTCCGTCATGGGATGACGGTCGGGGAACTGGCGCAGCTGTTCAACAAAGAGTTCGGCATTGGTGCGGATCTCAACGTCGTGAAGATGAAGGGCTGGAAACGGAAAGCCTACTTCGATGAAACCGGCCTGCCGTTCGTGATGCCGTCCCCGAATATGCCGACGTTGGATACAGCGCTCTCCTATCCGGGAGCAGCCCTGATTGAAGGGACGAACATATCGGAAGGGCGCGGCACGACAAAGCCGTTCGAACTGATTGGCGCACCGTTCGTCAGCAGCCCGCAACTCGTGAACCAGCTCAACCAGCTGGATCTCCCGGGTGTAACATTCCGTGCAGCGTCGTTCACGCCGATGTTCTCCAAACATAGCGGAACCCTCTCTCACGGCATTCAGATCCATGTGACGGATCGCGACAAATATGATCCGGTCGTCACGGGACTCTACATTGTGAAAACATTGAAAGACCTGTATCCGGAACAAGTCCAGCTCACCTCGTTCTTCGATAACCTGATCGGCAATGGCTGGATCCGTGAAGGCATCAACAACGGGATGACCGTGGAAGAAATGCAGGCACGCTGGGAGAAAGACTTGAAACAATTTAAGAAAGTGCGGAAGCAGTACTTGCTGTATTGAATCGGTGCCTGTGCGCAAAACAATCGTGAATGTTTAAACATTCACGATTGTTTGCTGCACAGGCACTTTTTTCATTACAGCTCCATGCTTTGGACTAAGGGAACGAACTGGAGATGGCTGCTGTCCTTGAAGTCGGCGAGCGAATAGGATTGAAGGTTGATGTTTTCACGGCATTTGACGTAGTAGGCAAGCCGTTCTGTATCCATGATGGAAGTATAGAGTGTTTCGTCTGCGTTCCCTTCAGTATGGTCGATGACCGCACCTGTCGGGATATCCGATTGGGACAAAATGCGGAAACCTTGCAGAATCGCGGAGCTCCGGTCGAGGTCACGCGGTGTGGCGGATACGAAGAAGGCAGCACGCACGAAGCGGGAGGGCGGCGTGAAGTCTCCGGGCAGCCCGGCCAGTCCGCTGCCTTCGCCTAATTTTGTCAGGGCTGTCCCATTCCATGGACGGCTGTCGATAGTCGAGGACTGAAGGTGTAAGTAGTTTTTAAGGTTTGTAGTGTGCCATGGGAATTCAGGGGCGTTCGTCAATACGCCATAAGGGTTGTCGTATGCCATGAGTACCCCGTTTTTTGGCTCGAGTACAAGTCCGTTGCCCTGGTTGTCTGTGAAGAAAAAGTGCATGCCCATGGATTCCTCGCCGTCTTCGTTTTTCGCGATGATGTTCATCCGGGCTGCTTCTCTTTGCACATCGTGCACGTCTTTGCAGCGGGTCAGTAAGTAGGAGAATGCATGGAATATTGTTAGATTGACTTTGCCTTCTACGGGTTCCTCCGCAAAAGAAGCATAGCCCGGCAGCAGGTTGTTCGAGGCCATCAGCCCCATTTCATTGATCCCGTCGCCGAACATCGGCATGCCAAGGAAGCTCATGCCAAGTGTTGCGAAGCGCGACTCATAGGAACTATCGCTGGTTTTGATGAATTCCTCCTGTCCGGCAGGGACGTAAAGTATTGAATGATCCATCTTTGTGGTGATTTCCAAAGTCCTCCCGAATATGTACCCGTCCGGATATGAAAAACCGATGGTCGTGCACATGTGATCGCTCCCTTTCTAAGAAATCTTACTTATCAGGATAGTTTACGGAGTTGTGTGTGTGAAAGTTTCATATTCAGCGACTGTTTCGCGCACAGGCACTTTTTGGATGTTGGCGGCATCCGCTAAACGCGTTAAAAATGGCCAATTCCGCCTTGCAATTTCATAAACGGGACAGTTTGCCGGAATATCCATGATAAGATGAGTTAGCATAGCCAGTATCGCATTGTTGTGAATGTTTCAACATCACAGGGTGCATCATACAAGGCGAGTCTATCACATCATATAAAAGGGGATACTTTCATGAGCAACTATAACGCAGTCTCAGCAAGCAACACGGACAACGCACCAAGCGGTAACGGTCTGTATTCACAATCTGCAGCATTTTCCCATTACAACAACCTGTCCGCTCAATTGCCGATCAATCCGAAAACGGGTGAATTAGTATCTGGCGGCATTACAGAACAAGCGGTTCAATGCTTCGAAAACATTAAGGCCATCGTAGACAACCTCGAACATGTCATGAGCGACATCGTGCGTATCACTGTTTTTGTCACAGATATTCAAGACGTGGATACTGTGGATGAAGTGTACAAAACGTATTTCCCAACGTACGTGCCTGCACGTACGACAGTAGCTGTTTCAGCGTTGCCAAAGGGTGCGTCCGTCCAAATCGAAGCACTTGTTTCACATGGTGAAGGAACGATTCCGAACGCACCGCAAGCCGGTGATCTTATCAAGCTGGTCAATAATACGAGCAATGCACCGGTAAGCGCGCTTTCTGCACAAACGGTTTCCTTCTCCCATTACAATAACCTGTCCGCCCAATTGCCGATTGATCCGAAAACCGGCAGATTGGTAGTTGGCGGCGTGCAAGAGCAAGCGGCGCAATGTTTGAAAAACGTGAAGGCCATTTTGGAGAGCATCGACGTTCCATTTGACGACATTGTCCGGATGACGGTCTTCCTGACAGACTTGTCCGATCTGGAAGCTGTCAACGAGGTTTACTCACGATTCTTCCCAGACTCAGCGATTGCTCGGGCTGTCGCGTACGTCCCTGCACGGACGACTGTTAAAGCATCCGCGCTTCCGATGGGCGCACGGGTTCAAGTGGAAGCAGTCGTATCCCACGGAGACGGCACGCCGCCGCAAGAGATCGAAGACCGTCATGGTATCGTGATCTGGGCAAACAATACAGATCAGGCACCACAAGACTCCCTGTCCACACAGACTGTCGCCTTCTCCCATTACAATCACATTTCCGCTCAATTGCCGATCGATCCAACAACCGGTAAGCTTGCAGCGGGCGGAGTTAAGGAACAGACTGAACAGTGCTTGAACAATATTAAAGCTATCGTTGAGAGCATTGATCACGAATTGGAAGATGTCGTTAAAGTGAATATCTTCGTGAAAGATCTGTCGGAAATGGATGCTGTGGATGAAGCTTACAAAACATTCTTCCCGAACGGCACACCAGCACGACGGACAGTCGGAGTATCTGCTTTACCAAATGATGCGTTGATTCAAATCGATGCAGTCGTCGGCAATGCGGAAGGTACACCTGCAAAAGCATAAATTACAGGTGCCTGTGCGCCACACAACTTGAACACAATTCTGAATTGTGTCCGAACTGTGTAGCGCACAGGCACCTTTTTTTGTTTAATTGATAACCGTTATCATTTACTGTATAGTGAGGGGTACGAGATGAATAAACGAAAAAGGGGAATCGATCATGCAAATCTATTGGACGAAAATCAATCAGATCATCGAAGAAACGCCCGAGGTGAGAACGTATATGCTCGACTGCCCTGAGGGGTTTGTTTGGGAAGAAGGTTCCCATACACACTTTGCGCTGGAAGGGTTCAATGCCGGAGATAAACCGAATCGCAGTCTGATCCGCCATATGTCCATTTCTACACTGCCGCATGAAAAATCGATCGGAATCACGACACGTATCAGGCAGGAGTGTTCGGAATTTAAGACTATTTTACGGAATATGGAAATTGGCCAGGAAGTTGCGATCTTCAAAACACATTCCAATGTCCCGCTGAAGAGGGAAGGGAAAAACGTTTACTTGCTGTCGTCAGGGGTTGGATTGGCAACGTTCCGACCGCTCGTACTGGAATACTTAAAACAGGCAGATGGGGTGAATCACATCCATTCTTTGAATGTCGATTCGTCAAAAGACTTTTTGTTCCCTGCTGTGTTCAAGTCTGCTCCAGAGAATAAGTTCACGGCCCAGTTCGTCGATAATCGTGATGACTACTATGAAGAAGTGAAAAATATCGCAGCTGATAAAGAGGGTCTTTTCTATGTTGTCGGCAGTGACGAGTTCCTAGCACAGAACATCGATTGTTTGCGGGGGCAGGGCATTGAGCCGGAACAGATTCTACTCGACAAACGGGAACAGCAGTTGGGTGAGTTTTTCCAAGCAGATATGACCGTGTAAGAGATTGGCGGGTGCCTGTGCGCTGAACAACTTGATAACAATTCAGAATTGTTTCTAAGTTGTGTCGCGCACAGGCACCTTTAATGTGGACTTCAGGAAGTAGGACCCGCGTCTTTCGAACGGTTTTCCTTTTCTGTATTTTATCCTTCGAGAACTTCGATATAATCGTGGTAAGAATGGCAGAGGAGGGCGAAAGGTGAAAAAACTGATAGGATTGCTGTTGTGTTCGCTAATCGTGCTGGTAGGCTGTTCAGCGAAAGAAGAAGCACCGATTTCTGCTGAAGCGCAGACGAAAGCGGAGAAGAAGCCAGCGAAACCCACTGAGCAGGAAGATTCCTCCGAAACAGGAGAGTCCGGATATGAGCCTGCTGTGGCGGAGTATTATGAGATGGAAGGCGTCGACCGTGAACTGACAGACGTGGAGAAGGAACTGTTACGGAAACCGGGCATCTACGCCGGAGAACAGTATGATGAACAGAAAGTACAAGAAGCGCTCCGCCAGCTCCCCGGCGATCTGACGAAAGAAGAGTATTTGAATGAAATGCTGCATCTTCTCGGAGAGGATTACTATGAGGGGATGAAGACGTATTTGACGTTCGATCCGACCGTGAAAGTGGACTTGGAACGGCCGGATGGAAAAGTGGAGAAGCCGACTTTAAAGAAGGCGCATTACGCGATCCTTATTGACGCGAGCGGCAGTATGAAGGCGAAGGCGGGCGGCAAGACACGGATGGAATCTGCGAAAGAAGCGGTACTGGACTTCGCCAAGCAGATCCCGGAAGACGCGACCGTTTCCATGCGGGTGTACGGCCACAAAGGCTCCGGCAATCGTTCTGAGAAAGAGCTGTCCTGCACAAGCACGGAAAGCTTCTATAATGGAAAATTTGACGAGGGGGCTTTCCGGGAAGCGCTGGGCAAAGTGCAGCCGGCAGGATGGACGCCGATCGGACTTGTGCTCGATACGGTAAAGGAAGACATCCCGGCTGAAGCGGATGAAGCGGTCGTTTACGTCGTGAGCGACGGCATTGAAACATGCGGCGGTGATCCGGTGAAGGCGGCATCCGACCTCGTGGCTGGCAATGTCCAGACAGTTGTCAACATCATCGGCTATGATGTCGATAGTGAAGGGCAGAATCTGCTGAAGAAAGTGGCGGATGCAGGGAATGGAGAATTCATCTACGTGAATTCCGAAAAAGAGTTAAGGAAGTATATGAAAGAGCAATACGAGATCATCCAGCAGCAATGGTGGGAGTGGAAAGAGGCTGGCAAGGAAGACGCCTGGACACAAAAGGAAGACCTGAAGGACGCAGCTTGGTCCGCGAAAGAAACACTGAAAGCACAGGTCATCCGAGAAAAGGAGCGTCTAGTGGACGCCCGCCAGTTTTTGCGAGACACGTTTGATGACAACGATTCCATCATCCAGCTATCGAGTTATATTATCGATCAGAAGGTGAAGAAATATAATTATGTCATCATGAAAGGGCAAGAGCTTTACAATGAGAGCATTCAAAACGGCCAGAAAGAGTATCACGATGTGATAAAAGAAGGTCAGAAGAATTATTATGAAACGATTCAAGAGAAAAACAAGCAATGACTAACAGACACTCCGTATCGAAGGCACAAGCCGGGGATGAGGAGTGTCTGTTGTGGTCGGTACCTGTGCGTCACACAACTCAGAAACAATTCTGAATTGTATACGAATTGTGTTGCGCACAGGCACCTTTTTTTTAACGTACAGTGATTTTTCCATTTGCTGACTTCAGTCGAACGGTGTTCTCTCCCGGGCCGAATACGGTGCGGGTATTATTTTCGCCAAAAATATCGATGCGGCCATGACTAGTTTTCGCTTGGATGGAGACATTGCTCGGTGTTTCATTTGACTGGATGAGGATACTGCCATTGTCGGTCTTCATGTCAATATTGCGGTCCAGGCTGGCAGTCGTGAGTTCGATACGCCCATTGTCGGTTTCACCGCTGAGGTTTCCGTCGACGTGGTTCAATTCGATTCGTCCGTTATCGGTTTTAACATGGAGAATCTCTGCGTCGACGTGATTCATCTCAATGACACCGTTATCCGTTTTTACGAGAAACCGGTCTGCCTGTGTATTGGAGATGCCCATACGCCCATTGTTCGTCGTGATGGACAGTTGGCGGGCCGCTGCTTCCTGTAAGTGAATGTGCCCATTGTCGGATTCGATGCGCAAAGATTGGCAGAGTATCTTTTCTGCGGCGATGCGGCCGTTATCCGTCTTTAACACAATGGCTCTGTATAACTTCTTCGGAATGGAAACCTTCAGCAAGACATCCTTTCCAAGAAGTCCGAACATCAGGAAACGGGGCCGCAGCGTGTTCAGCTTAACGCGGAGAGTGTTTCCGATCACTTCGGCTGAAAGCTTGAGCTTGTCTGTTCCGTTCAGCAGTTCGACTGTTGTGATAGTATCATCGGAAGGGAAGACAAGAAGGGAACCATGATGCACATCCATAGAGATATTTTCGTAATTGGAATTCTCAATTCGTATGAATTCGGCTGTATCGGTATGGACGGTTTCGCTCTGCTCCGGATAGCCGGCAAGAAGTTCTTCGGAGATGGAGGCGGGTGATCCGAGAGATGCCGTAATTTCCTGATCCGTTTTTCCATCCAGACGTCCGTCTGCAAAATATTCCTGGATGTCTTGCATAATGTCTCGTCGTTCTTCAGACGGGAGACGTTCCAACAGGCGCTCCAATTCGGTAATGTATAAGTGTTCAGTCATGAGATAGCCCCTCCTTGATAAGTGTGTTGACTCCTTGTGAAAAGTGCTGCCACTCCTCCAATTGTTCATGAAGATAAGCCCGGCCTGCATCTGTCAGACTGTAATATTTTCGGGGCGGACCTTCTGTCGATTCTTTTACATACGTTGTAAAGTATCCTTCTTTGGTCAATCGGCGCAATAAGGGATAGACGGACCCTTCCGAGATGGCAATTTGATTTGAGATTTTCTGTACCAACTCGTAGCCGTATTGATCCTGCTTGTCGAGCAGGACGAGGACGCAGAGGTTCAGCACCCCTTTTTTAAACTGGACGTTCACCCGTAATTCCTCCTCCCACTACTGTTTAATGTATAGTACTGGCGTATAGGGAATGCCTTACCGAATACTATATCACTTGGTAGTGTTCATTGCAAGGTACTGTTCTTTGAATGGATGGTGCCTGTGCGTCACACAACTCAGACACTATTTAGAATTGTTTTCAAGTTGTGTGACGCACAGGCACCGTTCTTCTAGACAATTGTCTCGGACAGGTGTAGTTAGTCAGGTATTAAAATTCTAACGGGTTCCCGTAAATTCAGAACCTTCTTGAAGTACACACGTCTCATTGGTAAGCAGGGCTGCCACAAGTAATTCTATACCAGGTTCACAATAGTACTCATTGCGGCGCAGGCTTGTCCATCACATCAGTATTCAGGAGGAATAGTATTGCAGACAAGTACGAAGAAAGAGATTTTTTCTTGGGTGAAATCCATGGCTTTTGCGGTCATCCTGGTCGTCTTATGCCGTCAGTTTCTGTTTAGCCCGGTAACAGTGCATGGGGTTTCCATGGAACCGACGTTTGACGACAATAATCGGGTCATCGTGAGTAAAACCAGTTCACCTGAGCGGTTCGACATGATTGTTTTCAAGGCGCCGGATGTGCCGGGGAAACAGTATATTAAACGAGTGATCGGCCTGCCGGGTGACCAGGTTGAGATGAAAGACGATAAGCTGTTTGTAAATGGAGAATTGCAAGAGGAGTCCTATGTGAACCGGGCGAATGAGCTTGGGATAAACAAAATCACCGGTGATTTTACGTTGCAAGAGCTGACAGGAGAGACTACTGTGCCGGATGGAACTCTGTTTGTTTTGGGAGACAACCGGTTGAAAAGTAACGACAGCAGAGCCTATGGTTTTGTTGACGCTGACTCGGTTTTCGGAGTCGTGAAACTGCGGATTTATCCGATCAATGAGGTGGGAATTCCTCGCTGACTGGATTATGTGCGGGCTTGGAGGGAGTCTATTAAACCAACGCGGAAAAGTGTACGCCAAGCATAGCAAGAGGATACAGGTCTCAATTATGAAAAAGGCACTGCCATCACCCGGCAGTGCCTTTTCTGTGGAGACCATACCAGTTAACGGAGTACCAGCTGAATACAAGTACCGGAGGGGTCTTGGGTAACATAGGAATTATCCTTCTTGCTGATCGACACTCCAATGGCTTCCAGCTGTCGGATCACTCGTTCACGTGCTGTCTCGTCAGGATAACAAATGGAGTACGACTGGAGCCCGGCACTCGACGCGGAAGGCGCAGGAGCACCCAGTCCAGCCCAAGTGTTAACGGCAACATGATGATGATAGTTGCTATTTGAAAGAAATAGCGCTTGTGATCCAAACCGGCTGACTACATTGAAGCCGAGACCTTGGCGGTAAAATTGCTCTGCATGAGCAAGATCGGATACATGTAAGTGAATGTGCCCCATGACAGTAGCAGCAGGGAGGCCATTCCATGGTTGACTTCGCTCAGCAAGCAGACTCGCGAATTGGAGCGGATCCGTCGTCATCGCCACTTCCCCATTGTTCCACGTCCAGACTGAGGGATCACGGTCAATATACAGTTCAATCCCATTCCCATCAGGATCCGAGATGTAAATCGCTTCACTTACAAGATGATCGGCAGCCCCCAATTGAATTCCGTTGGAGTCCAAATGCATGACGAGGGCGGCTAAATCAGAGCGTTTTGGAAGCAACAGCGCAAAATGATATAAGCCGGTTGTGCCTGCCTGTTTTGCGGTCGCATTTTCGGGCTGTTCGATGGTGAGTAACACGTTTTTCCCATCTGCAGTCAGGGAAGCCTTCTCAGCCGTTTGACTTGCCACTTGAAAGCCGAGGACATGCTGATAAAAATCTAGGGAACGCTGTATGTCTGTCACCTTCAAAGCTGCGTGGCTTACAAATGTGGTCGGTGCTTGATGGAAGTTCATGGACTCATCTCCTGTTTACTAGTCACTAGCTAGTGATAAGACAGTAACTTACTTTATGTAAGTAAGTATAGGTGATTCTAGAAAGGTTAGTCAAGGTTGTCCTCTGCAATATCCGATTCCCCATTGCAATTGGAAAATGCGTATGCTAACATGCAAGTAGTTGCTTGCATTACGTTAGGGAGGAGTTGAGGTAAGTGTGACAGAACGTACTACTGCTGAACGCATTTTGGAAGCCGCGGTCCAACTAATCAGCGAAAAGGGGTATGCGGCTGCGACGACTCGTTCGATCGCTACCTTGGCAGGCGTTAACGAAGTGACGATTTTTCGGCATTTCGGGAACAAACGGGGCATTCTGAAAGCCATCGTAGATAAGTTTTCGTACGGACCTGTCTTTCAGGATGTTTTGCAATTTGAAGTCAGCTACAATTTGAAAACGGATCTGCTGCACTTTTCAGAACGGTATTTTCAGACCATGCTGCCGATCAAAGAATTGGTTTTGATTGCGTTCAAGGAAGCCGGGGTATTCCCGGAAATTGATGAAGAACTGGCGCGTGTGCCACGGCAGTTGAAGGAACAGCTGATGTCTTACTTTGAAACAATGAAAATTCAGGACAAGATGGCTGATATTCCAGTTGAAGAAGCAGCATTGTCGTTCATCGCACTCAACTTCGGTCATTTCATTTCTCTGGTAAGACTGGGGAAAGGAGTGTCAACTCTTGAGAGACAGCATATCTTACAAACGAGTATGACGATTTTTTCTAGGGGTCTCACTCCCTAGAAAAAATTTTATCTATGTTGCAAGCAAGTACTTACATTCAACACGAGGAGGAATTGCAATGAACAGTTTAAAAATGCTTTTACATGCACGGAATACAATGATCGGAATCGGTGCAGCCGTCTTGTTTCAACTCATCTTTTTTTCTGTCTGGCTGACGGGGTATAAGGGAGTGGAGGATCGGACAGATCAGCTGACGGTCGGCTGGGTGCAGGAAGACGAAGAGGCCGGGACATCCATTTATGATTCGCTGCGTGACACTCTGCCGTTTAAGATCACGTCCTACGCGTCGTTCGCAGAAGCGAAAGATGCACTGAATGGCCGTGAGATCCAAATGCTCATTCAACTGCCTGAACAGTTCACGCAGGATTTACAGTCAGGTGCCACGCCGTCCATCCATTACTGGGTCAATTCCGCCACCTCATCAGCTGTCAAAACGATAATGGAGAAAGCTGCGAATGAGATCGGCAAAGGGGTGAACGACCAGGTTTTCGTTATGAAAGCTGAAGCATTTTCCCATCATTTCGAGCAACAGGTCAAGCAATTGCCTATTGAAGATCCGGTGGCAGGAGCGTTACAGGAGGCAGTAACTGGAGGTGCTGCCGTACTGTCCGCCACACCGGTCCGCAGCAAGGTGCACAACTTGAACGATCCAGGGACGTTTTCTGCGAACCTTGTGCCTCTGATGGTAATTATTTCGTCTTTCGTCGGTGCGATGGTAATGATCATGCAAGTGGGAGAAGCCGCGTCTGGTCTGATCGGTGTTTCGAAGTGGGGTCTGTTCTGGAGCCGCCAGTTGCTGAATGGTTTGGTTGCATTCGCACTGCCGCTGCTGACACTCGGCCTCTTGAAACTATTCGGAGTGGAAATCCATGAATCGGTCGGAATGGTCTATCTATTCCAGGCGATCCTGTACTTGACGTTCCTGTCATATGCCCAGGTGTTTGTCTATGTATTCGGGAATGCCGGTATGGTGTTCAATATTCTCGCACTCTCACTGCAACTCGTAACATCCGGGGTACTCGTCTCCAAAGAACTGCTGTCCACCGGATATCAGAAGCTTGCCACAGTCCTGCCGGCCACCTATGGGGCAGACGGTTACTTCACCATCGCCTTTGGGGGTCCGGACGGCGCACTGACACAACCGATCCAGTCGCTGTTGCTCATCTTGGGGGTGACTGTACTGGTGACGGTGGTCACAGTACTTTTAAAAAAACCGCGTCGGGCGGCTGCGGTTTAAAGACGACATAGAAAAAACAAGTAAGGGTGTCTGAACGATAAATAATTCAGTGAATTCACATCACTTTCCAAGTGATGTGTGGCCGACCGTAACATCCAGAGAAAACGAATAAGTAACGGCTGCTCTTCAGCGAAAGAGCGGCTTTTTAGTTTTCCAAATAGGGGAGCGAAGCATACGTGACAAATAATTTGAAAAAATAGTTGGCGATTGCTGTACACTATTCGAAGACATCAGGCTCTTTATAAGTGAAGGGCGGTCGAGGGGAGGAGCCATGGATTCCGAATTTTTATTGAGAGTTTACAAAGAACAGGCGAGAATGCTCTATTTCTATTTGAAAAAGAATGGGTGCACTCATGAGGATGCAGAGGACATCGTGCAAGAGAGTTATACAAAATTCTTTGTGTATAGCAGCGGGGTCTCGCCCGATAAAGCAATGTCGTATGTGTTCACTATCGCGTTAAATGAGCTGAGGAACATGATGAAAAAACGGGGGCGAGAGAGTGTGCTGGTCATCGACGACCAACATTTTTGGGATAACTTCGCAAACGGTCTGGACACGGAAGCAAGTGCAGTTGGCAGTGAAATGAAACGGGAAATAACGAGTGTGCTGTCATGCATGAAGGAAACGTTTCGTCAGCTGCTTGTCCTAAAGTATGAGTATGAAATGACTTACAAGGAGATTGCGTTGTTACTGGGGATGAAAGTAGAGACGGTGAGAACGTATTTGTTTCGGGCGAGAAAAGAATTTCATGATATTTGGAGGACCTTACATGGATAATTTCACAAACGATCTATTCGACGAAAAGCGGGTAAGGAAGGCGCTGAAGCAAGGCAAACGGAAGACACTCCTTACCGTTGCGTTCACTTCATTATCGGTTCTAATCGGCCTGTATGCCATTAATTTTGCAGTTTTTTCGTTCAGCAGCCAGCAAGCGTTCAAGCAATGGAATGCGTATGTCCGGCTCAGCACGCCGAATGGGTACATAAGCGATACAGTGGACACACTAGGGGTGTTAGGGGGCACAAGCCAATATAAAGTATCGAAAGATTTGACCGTGAAGTCGGTTGTTGTGGAACAAAAGCAATACCAGTTCGGTTTCTTCCCCTCTCTCACCATTTCAAGGGGATCAGGGGGCAGCATTCCAGTCACCGGCGATGACTGGCAGTCGACGTACAAGGAGAACGGCATGAGGGATCTTATGTTCTTCCATCCCCAAGTGGAATACAAAAAATATAAACACGATGAAGATCTTATAACTAAAATGGAAGGGAACAAAATCTATGAAGCAGCACTTTCCTTTGACGCTCCTTATCAGCAGAATGAACTTCCTCTCGCAGAACTGCCGGCGATGACATGGTTGTGGATCGATACGTACTCTGAAGGTGACGTGAAAGAGTTTCAAAAAGAAGCGAAGGAAAATGATTGGTCGTCCGTTTTTATTGGAGAATCTAAGGCACTGGGATTTTCGGTGAATACGGTTATAACATCTGCGGATCGCCTGGATTCCGACTATAAGACATTTTTGGATCTCTTGCATGAAAGTTTTTATTTGGGTCATACGAAGGCTTATCAAAGGATGAAGGATCAGAGAATGGAGGATGTCGGGATCTTAGGGGTTGTTGTCTATGGCACCAAGGATGAACTGGCAGACATTCTTTCCAATCCGCATATTACTGCGGTTTCCATAGGAAGTGTGGTGGACGATTATTGAGGGCTGAAAGTGACTTGTTTAGCGGTGCCTGTGCGTTACACAACTCAGACGCAATTCTGAATTGTGTCGAAGTTGTGTGGCGCACAGGCACCGTTTTCATCTGCTCAGGGAATTCCCTATTTCGTCGTCAATCGCCCGAATAGCAAAGACTTTCCAACCCCAGCTCTATATAATAGTTTTCGTATTCCTGTGAGGAAACGGGAGAAAGGGTGGGTCGGATGATTGAACTGATTGCAACAGCTGAATCGATGGGCCAGGCGGAGAAACTGTGCGGCATTGTCGATACGTTATACATAGGAGAGGATGAGTTCGGCTTACGTCTGCCGGTTTCATATAGCCGGACGGAACAGCGAGAACTTATAGCGCTCGCACACGCAGCAGGGCGCAAGGTAACGGTGGCGGTGAATGCATTGCTGCATAATGACCGTATCAAGACTGTCGTGCCTTATTTTCATTTTTTAGAGGAAATCGGTGCGGATGCAGTGGTGGTCGGGGATCCGGGGGCGATCCTTCTGATGAAGCAGCACGACATTCGGCTGCCAATTATATATGATGCACAGACGATGGTGACGAGTGCGAACCACGTGAACTTCTGGGCGAAACGCGGTGCAGCAGGTGCGGTGCTGGCACGTGAACTCACCGAAGAGGAACTGGTCGCTATCAGCCGGCAGGCGACTGTGCCGGTTGAAGTACTCGTGTATGGCGCGACTTGCATTCACCAGTCAAAGCGGCCGCTTGTACAAAATTATTTCAACTATGTCGGACAAGCGGCTGCAGGGCAGGACCGAGGTCTGTTCCTGTCTGAACCGAAGAAGGAAGATACCCACTATTCGATCTTTGAAGATCGGAACGGTACACATATCTTTGCGACGAATGACGTCAGTCTTGCAGGACAGCTCGATGTGCTGGCGCAAGGCGGACTGACTCGCTGGAAGCTGGATGGTCTTTACACAAAAGGGGATGCGTTTGTCGAAGTCGCCAAGCAGTTCGAGGAATCCCGGAGATTGATCGAGTCCGGGGAGTGGACGGCAGACGCTGCGACACGGATACAGCAGCGGATTCAGGCACTCCATCCGGCTGGACGGGGGCTCGATGAAGGCTTTTTCGTGAAACATGCAGAGGACATCCAGTAAGGGGGAACCGAAATGACAACTATGATCAAACCAGAACCGGCTAGTATCAAGCGGGTAATTACGAAAAAACCGGAAGTGCTGGCGCCAGCAGGGACACTTGAAAAGTTGAAGACGGCGATTCGATATGGCGCAGATGCGGTATTTATCGGCGGAAATGCATATGGACTGCGGAGCCGCGCGGGCAACTTCACGTATGAAGAGATGGCCGAAGGAGTGGCGTTTGCTCGCAAATACGATGCCAAAGTTTACGTCGCTGCCAATATGGTCGCACACGAAGGGGATACGGAAGGGGCAGGTGACTTCTTCCGCACACTGCGTGACATCGGTATCGATGCGGTCATCGTCTCCGATCCGGCTCTAATTGAAATCTGTGCAGTGGAAGCGGAGGGACTGCCGATCCATCTGTCGACGCAAGCCTCTGCGACAAACTATGAAACATTGAACTTCTGGAAATCAGAAGGGCTGGAACGTGTCGTGCTCGCGCGGGAAGTGAGCATGGAGGAGATCCATGAAATTCGTCAGAAGACCGACGTGGAAATCGAGGCGTTCATCCACGGAGCGATGTGCATCTCCTACTCAGGACGCTGCACGCTGTCGAATCATATGGCGGACCGCGATGCCAACCGAGGCGGCTGCACACAGTCCTGCCGGTGGAAGTACGGTCTATTTGAAGTGGATGAAGCAGCGGAGCGCACGTCCCGTCTCGGCGGCAGCCCGGAAACCGATCTTGAAGAAGCGTTTTCGATGAGTGCGGTCGATATGGCCATGATCCGCTACATTCCCGAGCTAGTGGAGAATGGCGTGGACAGTTTGAAAATCGAAGGGCGCATGAAGTCCATCCATTACGTATCGACGGTGGCGAACGTTTATCGGCAGGCTATTGATGCGTATTGCGCCGACCCTGATCATTATGAGTTCAACCAGGAATGGGAGGATGAATTGTGGAAAGTCGCCCAGCGCGAACTGTCGAGCGGTTTTTATTATGGAACGCCTGGCGAGAACGAGCAGCTCTTCGGCAAGCCGCGTAAAATACCGGCATATAGTTTCATCGGACAAGTGTTGGCGTACGATGAAACAACCGGGATTGCGACAATCCAGCAACGTAATGTGTTTGAAGCCGGAGATGCCATTGAATTCTATGGTCCTGGGTTCCACCATTTCGAACAAACTGTCGATGAGATGTGGAACGAAGCCGGTGAACGGATCGATCGCGCGCCGAACGCGATGATGACAGTCCGGTTACGCGTGCAGCAGCCCGTCCGGCCCTACGATATGATGCGGAAACAGCGGTAACAGCATGAGGAAAAGCGGGTGCCTGTGTGATGTTCAACTCAGACACAATTCGGAATAGTGTCTGAGTTGTGTGACGCACAGGCACCGATGTTTAACCTGTTCCGATTCGTGATACCTACTCTAGTAGGAGGTTGATACAGATGAGTATAGATTACAAAGATCATGGCAAGGAACCCTATGTGCTGAACATTGAAGAGGCGACGCTGCAGAATGACAATTACCGGACGACGATCTGGACGGGGGATAAGATCCAGGTGACGGTGATGAGTATTGCTCCGAATGATGATGTCGGGCTCGAAATCCACCATGGCATCGAGCAGTTTTTACGTGTGGAGCAGGGCGAAGGACTGTGCCAGATGGGACCGTCTGAGGACAATCTGAATTTCGAACGCCGCGTCACGGACGATGATGTGATTTTGGTTCCTGCAGATACGTGGCACAATGTGACCAATACAGGGGATACTCCACTGAAGCTGTATTCGATATACGGGACGCCAGACCATGTGAAAGGGACCGTGCACAAGACGCATGAAGACGCAGAGAATGATCCGAATGAACAGTGAATGGTAAAACCAGGCCGGTAGGATGGCCTGGTTTTTTGTATCCTTATGGAATTGGTCCCTGTGCAATGTGGAATTGTCGATCAGGAAAAGTAAGTCGTCAGATGATGAGTATTCTGAATAGTGTCTGATTTGTGTGGCGCACAGGCACCGGCATTCAGGCAGCGACATTTCCAAACCGCTCAGAATTTCTTGTTTTTCGGGCTTCTCAGCACGCTGCCGATCCAGTTTTTCCGTTTTAGATAGTAATAGAGCCCCCATGTAGAAATGAGGATGATGAGAAGGGAGGCGATGTAGCCGTATCTCCATTTTAGTTCAGGCATGATTTCGAAGTTCATCCCCCATAAGGCGCCCCAAGCTGCGACGGGGGTGAAGAGCATGGTGATGACTGTCAGTGTTTTGACGATTTCGTTGCCGCGGTGGGAGGAAATGACGGATTCCAGATCAATGAGTTTTCCGATTTCGTCGTCATATTCCCGGATGGTCTGGCGGCAGCGGTGGATGCGTCGGCATGTGCGATCGAAGTGAGGGCCATTTTGCACATTGCTGCCGAACGCTTCCTGCACCGCTTCCCGGATCTCGATGATGGGAATGAGCAAGTTTTTCCAGACGAGGATTTCATGGCGGCTGTCCATAATCCGTTCGAAGACAGGTTCGTCGTTTTTCGCCTTGATGCGCCAGAGGAGATCGTGTGTACGGTCTTCGAATGCGTCGATGTTCTGCAGAAAAGAAGCCGTGATCTCACCAAGGAGCACCATGAATCCCTCAATTGCGTTGTCCGCATTCTGCATATTTTTCTGCAGATGCTGTGCCGACAGTCGGGGGGAGATAGCTGTGTCAATGCCGTAGGTGAGAAGGGTACCAGCAGATACGTAGTAGTGGAGGATGGTCCGTTCGTTGCGGACTTCGATATCCTGCGAGTAGATGAAGGAGCCCCATATCGACTCGGCGCCAGGCTGGTCGGTTTCCATCTCAAGATTGCTGTTTTGCTGCTCGTGAAGTGCCTTTGCCCAGCGTCTGCTTGCAGGGGACAGTTCGCGCAGATCGGCAATATCTTGCGGGGAGGCGCCATCCAGGCGGATCCATGTCCAGTGTTCGTGTTGGAATGCAGGTTCAATCATCCGAAATCCTCCCTTTTCTTCTACCTTGTCTCACAGGAGCGGAATTTAAACGTCCGGACCTGGGAAGAATGGCCGGTACAAGGCCGGTATAAGGGAGGGTGGAAAACAGACATGAAAGATTTTCTCTTCATTCTTCTATACGGTGTGATTGTCGGGCTGGTGATCGAGATGGCGGTCGTGCTGTTTACGGCGACCGGTTTGAAAAAGACCATTGCGAGGTTTCAGGTCATCTCCATGCTCACGGGAACCGGCTTTACAACGGATGAGTCCTCACTGATCATCGACCACCCGATCCGGCGGAGACTCAGCGCATCTGTCATCCTGTTCGGCTATTTTTCCTTGGCTGTCATCATTTCATCGATTGCAACGCTGCTTGCAAATGATTTGAAGGTCCGGCTCCTCGTACTCGTCATTGCATTTCTCATTGCCGTACAAGTGTTATTGAAAAATGGGAAAGTGTTCCGGTTCTTGGTGGGGAAATTCGAACGCCGGATGGATGAGCAGTTCGAACTGGAAGACTGGCCGTTGAAATCAGCGCTTGAATTGGAAGAAGAGGACAGTGTCGCGATGTTGGCGATTGAGGAAGAATGCGCGTACATCGGCGGCCCGTGTCTTAAGCTTTTTGACGAAGAAGACGATATCCATCTGCTCTTCATCCGCAGGGGCGGCCGTGTGCTTCGGAAAAGTTTGTATGAGGAGACGCTGCAAGCCGGGGACCAGGTGCTCGTCTTCGGAGACCGGGGGCAGATCGAACAGAATTTTTCCGGCATGATTGTGGAAGAGAATTCAGTCACATGAAAAGCCATTCTCCGGTCACCTCATCCTGAGGCGATCGGAGAATGGCTTATTCGTTTCCCGCAATGCAGATCACTGCTTGCTGAGAGAATTTACGGTTTCCAGCATTTTCAGCGGGTCGAATCCGGCAATCCACGTGCCGCTTATGTTTGTCTGCGGCACAGTAAAGCGGCCGCGTTTACTAATCAGTTTAAGGAGGGAAAGTGGGTTCACGTCGACATGAACTTCTGTATAAGAAAGACCGGCGTCGTTCAGGAAGTCTTTCACCATTCGGCAGATAGGGCATGTACGCGATGTGTAGATCGTGATGTCCGGCATGGGGGCCAGCTCCTTCCTTGTGTTAGTACCTGTGCGCCACACAATTTGAACACGATTCAGAATAGTTTCTGAGTTGTGTGGCGCACAGGCACCCGGATTGACACGTCTTACCTGAATATATACGCGTAGGGGTACCATGTCAATGTTTGCATTCATACAGGAACATATGAATCAGTGGTTGACAGCGGCTGTTACCTGCTCTATTTTTATATGTAGACCAATCGTTATAATTTGGAGGTGAGGAACAAGTGAGTAAGAGTCAGTCACGTGAAAAGATGCTGGAGGCAGCGACACGGTTATTCCATTTGAAAGGCTACCATGCTACAGGGGTGAGCCAGATTTTGAAAGAGAGCGGTGCTCCAAAGGGGTCGTTGTATTATTACTTCCCGGGAGGTAAAGAGCAATTGGCTGCGGAGGCCATTCAATTATCCGGACAGATTATCGCCGATGATATCCGTACCCACTTGCATACGTATGAAGATCCTGTAGAAGCACTTCAACGACTCGTTCAATTCATTGCGAAACAATTTGGCCAGATTGATGGGCTCATTGAATTGCGTACCGTTCCGCTTGGCTTATTGGCAGCTGAAACAG
Source organism: Sporosarcina sp. (assembly GCA_032099885.1). GTDB lineage: Bacteria > Bacillota > Bacilli > Bacillales_A > Planococcaceae > Sporosarcina. Next base: position 111,320 of record DAMDKL010000006.1, on the reverse strand, counting down.
CGCAAGTGAATCAGCATTTGCGCCGGACGTGCGAAGAAACGTTTGGTATGTGGGAAAAATTGTACTTGGGGAAGTTGTTACAATGCGGGTATTCAGAAGAGCGTGCCCGTACTATCAGTACGTCGATGATAGCGCTTATTGAAGGCGGCGTAACCCTCAGTCTGACGAGGAACTCCAATGAACCCCTTTTGCAGGTTCAGGAAATGATCCCCGCATTGCTCTCCGTGAAATAAAGAATCTCCTTCAGCTTATATAGACTGGTCAATTATGTTATTCGGAGAGGAAGTTAGTTTTGTCGTCCTTACAAATCGTAGATGTCCGCAAGCCGAAAGCCATGGCTTTCGCTTTCATGTTTGGAGCTTTCATCGGGCTGTTCAGTGAAACGGCTTTGAATATGGCCCTTACCAATATTATGGCTGATTTTTCTATCACGTCGGCGACAGCGCAATGGCTGACAACGGGATACTTATTGACACTCGGAATTCTTGTACCCGTGTCGTCTCTGTTAATCCAATGGTTCACAACAAAACAGCTGCTGGTTGCCTCCCTCGCTTTTTCAATCGCAGGGACAATTTTAGCGGCTCTGGCCCCGGCTTTCCCTATATTGCTTATCGGGCGGTTGGTGCAGGCGGTAGGAACAGGCATATTGCTGCCGCTGATGATGAATGTCATGCTGCTGATCTTCCCAATCCACAAACGTGGTGCGGTGATGGGAGTAATGGGACTCGTCATTACCACTGCTCCGGCCGTCGGACCAGCGCTGTCGGGACTGATCGTCGATACGTTAGGATGGCCGTTCATCTTTTGGATCAGCCTGCTGTTCTATGTGGCACTCGTCGTCTTCGGAATGAAGCAAGTGGATAACGTATCGGTTATCACGAAACCCGCCATAGACATTTTGTCGATTGTGTTTTCGACGCTTGGGTTCGGCGGCGTGATTTACAGTTTCAGCACACTTGCTGAAAAGTCGATTGCGTCACCACAAGTGTTCATTCCCCTGCTGGTCGGGATCATTTCACTCGTCCTGTTCGTCAGCAGGCAGCTCAGGATGGATAAGCCGATGATCAACTTGCGGGTGTTCACGTATCCGATGTTCACATTGGGTGCGCTACTGCTGCTCATCGGTATGTTCCTGATTTTGTCCACAGCAATCCTGCTTCCTATGTATTTGAAAACCTCACTATTGCTGAGTGCAGGGATGGCGGGACTTGTCCTGCTGCCGGGCAGCGCGATGAATGCCATGTTGTCACCGGTCATCGGAAAACTGTTCGACCAGTTCGGCGCAAAGAAATTTCTGCCGCTCGGTTTCTTTTTAGCATCCGTTTCCTGTGTCCTGTTCGCTTTCATCATTTCTGCAGAGACGCCGGTCTGGCAAGTTGTGTTGGCATTCCTCATCTTGTTCATCGGCATTTCCATGATCATCATGCCTGCGCAGACAAATGGTCTGAACCAACTGCCCCGGGAACTGTACGGAGACGGTACAGCTGTGATGAATACGCTGCAGCAGATGGCAGGAGCTACCGGAACAGCGCTTGCCATCACGCTCCTGCTGAGCGGTCAGCAAGCTCTCCTGGCACACGCGCCGGATTCTTCGGTTGCTGAATCGTTGGCAGCCGGTACGAAACACGCATTTGTCTTTATCGCGGCATTCGCGATTATCGGCTTCGTCGCCTCCTTATTTGTAAAACGTGTTCGCGTATAAAGGTAGTCCTATACAAGAAAAGCCCTGCTGCAGCGGTTCCCAATCCGCTGCAGCAGGGCTTTTTTAAATAATCATTGACATGTCATAGTTGCAATATTATACTATGTGATATAGTTAGTAACAAATAAAAACTAAGTAAAGGGAGTGAGCGGAATGAACGAGCGGTTGAAGGGGTACTTGGCGCAGTGGTCGGTGTTTGAAAAGGTGTGGATTACGCTGTTTACGGGGATCACCGTCTATTTGTATTTCGCATTCGAGGATACATTGCTTGGACTGGTGAGTTCCATTTCCGGCATGTTATGCGTCGTGTTGGTAGCGAAGGGGAAGGTTTCAAACTATCTTTTTGGTATTGTTCAGACGGCGACTTACGGGGTTATCGCCTACGGGTATGGATTGTACGGGGAGGCCATGCTGAACTGGCTGTTTTACTTCCCGACACAATTCATCGGGATTTGGTTGTGGATGCGTCATTCGAAGAAGAAGGAAGAATCCGAACAGGGGGAAGACGTGTATGTCAAACGGCTGACGCCGAAAGGGTGGGCGGTAGTGATTGGTTCGTTCATCGCCGGGGCGCTGATCTATGCGGAGCTGCTGACATGGCTGTCCGCCCAGCAAGTGCGGATCGACAGTATGGCCGTTGTCCTGTCCGTCATCGCTCAGATTCTGATGGTCCAGCGCTATGCAGAGCAGTGGGTCATTTGGATTTTAGTCAATGTCCTGACGATTACATTGTGGCTTGTGACACTCATACAGACCGGGGGCAATGACTGGAATATGGTCATTATGTGGACGGCGTTCCTTGTGAACTCGATCTATGGGTATGTGAACTGGGTCATGCTGTCGAAAGTGCAAAAAGCGGAAGGGGGACGGGTATGATGAAGACAGTCGGACATTACGGGGGCAAGTTCATTCCGTTCCATAAGGGGCATCTGTATGCGATCACGAAAGCGGCGGCTCAGGTGGATACGGTGTACGTCGTTGTCAGTTATGACGAGGCACGGGACCGCAGGCTGTGCGAGGAAGCGGGACTTGGATATATTGATTACAAGAGACGGCAGCAATGGATCATGACAAGTGTGAAAGGGATGCCGAATGTGAAGGTCATTTCTGTGGAAGACCCGCCATGGGTGGATGAAACGCATATGTGGCTTGAAGGGGGACGCCGGATGATCGATGCAATTCCGGAGCCGATCACCCATATCTTCAGTTCAGAGCATGCGTATGATTCGTGGTTCCGACGCATCTATGGAGAGGAGATCCGGCACGTCGTCATCGATGAGGCACGGGCGATTTTTCCGATCAGTGCGACCAAGATTCGCAACGAAGGGGTATTTGCGAATTGGGACATGATTCCGGAAGCAGCGAAACCGTATTTTACAAAGCGGATTGCGGTTGTCGGCGTGGAATCGTGCGGGAAGTCGACATTGGTTCGGAATCTGGCGCAGCTGTTCGGCACGGAGTACGTCGAAGAATACGGTCGGACGGTCAGCGAAGAGATCGGCGATGGCAGCTCGCTGCTGACAGAGGAACATTATCAAGAGATTGTATACGGTCACAAACATATGGAATTCCAACAGCTGAAGAAAGCGAATAAGCTGCTGTTCATCGACAGTGAAGCGGTGGTGTCCCAGTATTATGCGAAAATGTATTTCGGACGTGAACTGGATTTCATCGAAGGCGCCATTCGGTCGCAGACGTATGATTTGTACTTGTACTTGGAACCGGATGTGAAGTGGGTGGCGGACGGCTTCCGGACGTTCCAGGATCCCCAAATCAGGCAGGAGACGAACCGTACATTGAAACGAATGTTTGACGAGCGAGGCATCCCATACGTCAGTATTAGCGGCGACTATGAAGCCCGTCTGGATCGTGCCATCGAGGAGATCACGAAACTCATCCGGCATTGAGTGCGCGGTGCTGCCGATCCACATTCTGCGGGTGCGGGGCTTGTCTTCCTAAGCTGATACGCTTAAAATGCGACTAAGTCGACCGTTTGAAAGGAGAAGGGCGCAGTGGATGAACAGCAATTACAGAAAATGAGTGAACAAGAATTTATCGACCAATATCGCAGGACGGAAAAGGATCGATACGAAAAACCGTCAATTACGACGGACATGGTCATTTTTACTGTAGCGACGGAACAGACGAGCGACATGCGCAAAAAGCCCGAAAAGGAGCTGCAAGTTCTGCTGATCCGCCGTGGCGGCCATCCTTACAAAGGTGCTTGGGCACTTGCCGGCGGCTTCATGGACATTGACGAAGACCTCGATACAGCCGTCCGACGCGAATTGAAGGAGGAGACCGGCGTCGAGGGAGTTTATGCCGAACAGCTGTACACATGGAGCGCCGTGGATCGCGACCCGCGCATGCGAATCGTCAGCGTCAGCTATCTGGCCCTCGTCGATCAAAGTAAACTGCCTCCCCTGCAGGCGGGGGATGACGCGGACGACGTCAAATGGTTTACCGTCCGGGATACCGTGCTGGATGTGCACGATGAGATGATCGGAGGAGCCGCGAAGCGGATAGAACAGATCGGGCTTGTGCTGACAGCAGGGGAGATTACCGTCTCGGCAACGGTGGAACGGGTGACTGTGACGGAAGGAGCCAATACACAGACGTCGCTGACCGTTACCCGGCAGGACGGAATCGCCTTCGACCATGCAGAAATCATCCTCTATTCATTGGAGCGGTTGCGAGGTAAAGTTAATTATACGAATATCGCCTTTAACCTCGTGGAAGAAGAATTTACTTTGCCCGACTTGCAGCAAGTGTATGAAGTGATCCTCGGCAGGAAGGTCAACAAAGTCCAGTTCCGCCGGTATGCCGAGGAAATGGTCATTGACACAGGCAAGGAAATCCGGACAGGCGCCTACCGACCGTCCAAGCTATACCGCTATAATCAGGCCTGGGTGCAGGATCGGTGGAAATAGAATAAACGGTGCCTGTGCGTCATACAACTCTGAAACAATTCCGAATTGTGTTCAAGTTGTGTGGCGCACAGGTACCTGAAAAGCCGATGGGGACCGATTCCTATCGGTTTTTTTGGGCGCATAGGCACTTTAATGATGACAGTGTTGTGACAGGTCGTTTTTCAGTTGACTTTCCCTTCCGTATGCAATAAAGTGTTCCAAGTACTTTAAAAAAAGTACTCCAATCAGAGTAAGATGAATTCACGAAGGAAAGGGAAGTATATATGAAATTCAAAGAGTTTTTAACGTCCAAAGGGGCGATCGGAGCGATTGTGATGGGGATCTTTTATGCCGTCGCGATGCTCGGAATCTTTTTGCCCGGCTATGCGGCCATCCCCGGCAACCTCGACCGGATGCCGATTGCAATTGTCAATGAAGACACAGGTGAATACGGGACCGGGATTGCGAAGCAGCTAAAGGGAAGCCTGCCGTTTGAGGATATCGAGACGGATATAACGAACAGCAGTGCGCTGAAGGGACTGGAGAAAAACGAACTTGCGCTGGTCATCACAATTCCGCAAAACTTCTCTGACCGCCTGCAGCAGGGGAAAGAGAAGCCGGCTATCGACTTTACGATCAACGAAGCGAGCGCAACCACTGTTTCTTCCGCTATCTCATCGGTCGTCGCGCAGATCAATAGTCAGCTGAGCGAGCAATTTTCGGCACAGACGGCTGAAAAGATTCTCATGAATGTAAATGTGCCGGAAGATCAGGCGGCGGGACTGGCGGATCAGATCGAGCATGCCTATGAGGGCAATATCGTGAGGATCAACGAAATGCCGGACGGTATGCATAACAACATGCTGCCAATGTTCTTGACGATGGCCGGGTATGTCGGTGCGATGATCGGTGCGATGCAGCTGGTCAGTGCGTTCAAAGCAGGCAAAGGGAAAGCCAGCAGGACACGTTTGTTCATCTACTTACAGCTGACCGCGCTGTTGGTCGCCGTCTTCTCTTCACTTGCAGCGACGGGCATCACATATTTGGTGAACCAGCCGGATGGCATGTTCTTCGTCTCTATCTTGGCACATCAGATATTGAATTATATGGTCTGCTTCAACTTTACGGCGATTCTCCTGTTCCTGTTCGGTGAAGTGGGGATGATACTTAATATCCCGATCATGCTCTTGCAGACATTGGCGAATGGCGCGACAATCCCCCGCGAGATGATGTTCGCTCCGTACCAGTGGATGAGCTACATTTCACCGATGTACTATTCGGTTCAAGGTTACTTTGCGGACCTCTACGGCAGTGTCAGCGCCAGCCCATACATCTGGTCGATGGCGGCAGTCGGCGTGATTGCGATGGCAGTGAACATTGCCATCGTCGCCTTCGTCCATAAACCGGTCGCGCTGGAACAGCTGCCGGACAGCCGGGAGCAAGTCGCCGGAGAAAGCTTGCAATAAGACGACGGGACTTTCAGGAAGGGTCGAAGGAGTGCCCGGTCATCCGGCAGGCACTCCTTTTTCGGCTGCCGGGATGCCTGTATGGTATGATGGATGAAATTGGACGTGAACGATTGATAACTGAGGAGGGGAACTGATGTCACTTTCTTTGTTCATACTCGGTACACTGGCGGAACACAACAATCATCCGTATCAAATAAAGAAAAACCTGCTGGACGTCCTGCCGGTAGGGAAGTTGAGTGAAGGTAAATTCTATTACAACTTTGAGAGCCTGCATAAGAAGGGATACATCAAACCGGTTGAGACGGCTAAAATCGAAAACCGGCCGAGCAAAACGACGTATGCCATCACAGCGGCGGGCAGGGAGTACTTGGAGCAGAGCATCTATGATACATTCAAATATAATTCGAACGTGCCGGATCTATATATATCGGTCTATCTCCTCAAATTCGTTGATCCGCTGAAAGTCGTCTTCTACTTGGAAGAAAGAGTACGGGATGCAACCAAACATTTGAATAAGACCAAGCAGGACAAGAACGAAGGCAACTGGACGGAACAATTGGAAGGAGTGGATGAGTTAACTGTGGAAACGGCTCATTTCATAGCCGATCACGCGGTCAGCAACTATGAATTCAACCTGCATTGGCTGGAAAAGATGCTGCAGTTCGTCCAGTCAACAATCCGTGCGGACCGCAGCTGACCTCCCTTACCGGCATTCGGTAAGGGGTTTTTTTGCGGTTGGATCAGATTGGATGGTGCCTGTGCGCTACACAACTTGAACACAATTCGGAATAGTTTTCGAATTGTGTGGCGCGCAGGCACCATTTTAACTCTACGGAACGTTTGTTGAGAAGGCGGGGGGATCCGGTGTACGATGGATGCATCAGGAAGGAGCGAATAGACGATGGACGTGAAAAAAGTAGGCGGTGTCATTGTGCAGCTGCGGAAAGAAAGAGGATGGACGCAGAAGGAATTGGCAGACCGGCTGCATGTATCGGACCGGACAGTTTCGAAATGGGAGCGGGGCGCAGGTTTTCCGGATGTTTCGCTGCTGATGGAGCTGTCCGCCCTTCTTGGTGCCAATATCGAAGACATTCTGGACGGCGGCCTGAACGCTGGCGATTTCACAGGAGGCAATATGAAAAAATCTACTTATTTTGTTTGTCCGTCATGCGGCAACATTACACTTAATACAGGCAATGCATCGGTTTCGTGCTGCGGAAGGAAACTAGAGCCGCTCGAAGCCAGGAAAGCAACAGACGGTCATGTCTTGAACTGCGAACTGATGGACGGGGAACTGTACATCTCGAGCAATCATCCGATGGAGAAGGATCACTACATTTCCTTTGTCGCCTTCGCGACAGGAGATCAGGTACAGCTGTTTAAACAATATCCCGAATGGGCGCTGCAGGCACGCATTGCCAACCGCCGTCATGGGATGCTGCTGTCGTATTGTACAGAGCATGGATTGTTTTACCAGAATGTGTGAAAGAGGGCGGGACAGTGAAGAAGCATAAGATTTACGCGATGCCAGTAGCGGATGTCTACCCACATTATATAGCGAAGGCGGAGAGGAAAGGGCGCACTCGGCAAGAGGTCGACGAAATCATCTGCTGGCTGACAGGATACAATGAGGAGCAGCTCCGTGACTTGCTGGCAGAGAAGACGGACTTTGAGTCATTCTTTGCAGAAGCGCCCTCCCTCAATCCGAACCGCCGTCTCGTAAAAGGTGTCATTTGCGGGATCCGCGTGGAGGACATCGAGGAACCGTTAATGCAGGAAATCCGTTATTTGGATAAGCTGATCGACGAGCTGGCGAAAGGGAAGAAAATGAATAAAATCCTCCGTAGTCAGGACTAAGGAAAAAAGACACTCGAGCCTCGCCCACAGGGAGGTGAAGAGTGTCTTTTTCATAGGTGCTGTTACGTAGAGAAAACAAGTATCAGGCTCCTGCAAACATGGAAACGAGCATGTAAACGGATGAAACGATCGTGAGAATGGAAATCAAAAGTTTCAACTGCGGGAGTGGCACTCGATTCGCGATCCGGGTACCGAACAGAATACCGATTACCGTCCCGATCAAGCTGGCGACGACCAGGTAGACTGTAGACTCCAGATTGGCACGGGCGAAGTAGCCTGCCATAGAAGGGATGGCAATGATAACAGAGTTCAATAGGCTCACACCGACAGCGACCCGTATATTCACTCCCAGGCTGGCCAGAATCGGTACTAATAAGATGGGCCCACCGGCGCCGGTCAGTGCACAGATGGCAGCTGTCAGGAATCCCAGCAGTACAACAAAAAGACGATGCTGCAGCAGTGGAGATAGTTGCTGCTCACCCTCGGGCGGACTCTTTTTCAAAAGGATGGAAATCCCTGCAAACAGAACAAACAAGTATAAGAAAAGCTTTACTAGGAAGTCGGAAGTTACGACATTGATCTGAACACCTAATAAGGCACCGGGAAGGCTGCCGATACTTAACAGCACAGCGAGTTTGATATCCATCTGCTTCATCTTCCAGTAAGATAGTGCACCGAGGAGCCCGGAGACGGCAAATGCCAAAAAACTCAGCGCGAGGGAGTCGTGTACAGGAAGATGTAAAAATCCTACATAAATTAAAGGTAATAAAAATCCGGCTATCCCTGAAATGCCGAGAAATATGCCAATTACTAAATTAGCAAGTAAAACGATACTGATAAGAAAAATGGACATGTGTTACCCCTCACTTGTTCATAACCCTGATAGAGTTATCGGATAGCATGGCTGAAAAGACTCTCCATTGCCATTTTGCTATCATACATTATTTTTTCTTCATCCATAGTTAGGACCTGTCTATCTTTCATTAGAAGTTTCCCGTCAACGACTGAATGTGTCACGTCCCTCGCACTAACGGCTTCAATGAGTGTATTGACTAAATTGTGTGTCGGCTGAATATGAGGCTGATCGATATCGATGAGGATGAAATCTGCCTTTTTCCCTACTTCCAATGTTCCGAGCTGGTCTTCCTGAAGCATCGCTCTGGCACCGCCGCATGTTGCCATTTCCAACAATGCCGAGGAAGGCATGACAACAGGATCGCCGTTAGGAGCACCGTAGGAAGCACGCATGAGCGATTTGAACACACGCATCTGATCGAATAAGTTCAATCCTGTATGGCCGGCCCCGTCTGTACCGAGACTCACTGGAATGCCTTTTTGCAGTAGATGCGGGGTGTTCGGAACGCCTTTTCCAGAATTGCTGACTGGACAGTGGACGACATGGCAATGACGCTCCTTTACAATATCCATCTCGTTTGCAGACATGAAAATACTGTGCGCTCCTAAAAAACGATCGTTCAGGACACCGAGCGAATCCAAATATTCATAGGGGCGCATCTGATAGTGTTCCAAGCAGTAGTTGATTTCGTTTGTATATTCGTTCATATGGGCCTGCATGCCGGTTTCACAATCGTTGGTTGCTTCAAAGACTTTCGAAATAAGCTCGGGTGTACAGGAAAGGAGAGAACGCAAGGAAAACCAAATGTTCAGCCGACCTTCTCCTGCTCCCTGATACTCGTTGAATAATTGCCGGTTCTGCCTGATGTTTTCCTCGATGCTCCGTTTCATAGCCGAGACGATCTCTGGTCCGCTATCCATTGTGGAACAAGAAAGGACTCCCCGCAAGCCGGATTCCAGAACGGCTTCTGCTGTCTGGGACATATGCTGTCCGCCTGCATCGATGAAAGAGGTTGTGCCAGACTTGATCATTTCCAGACAGCTTAACTGGGAGCTGCTGCGGACATCTTGCTCTTGAAGGCGGCTTTCATAAGGAACCATGATCCGTGTCCAGATCATCGGCAGTTCATCGGTGATCCGTCCGCGCAGCAACTGCTGGGACGTATGGGTGTGGCTGTCGATCAGCCCTGGCATCGCAAGCTTCCCTTTCGCATCCACAGTAACTTCTGCGGTATAGGCCGCCGAGAGGGAAGCGGTATCACCGATTGCAATCAGCCGATTTCCGTTTACGGCGATTGTCTGATCATGCATGATTTGAAAGTCAGGTGTCAATAGAGAACAGTTCATAATGAGCAGACTTGCATTTTCGGTTTTTGGTATCATGATAGCCCTCCGTGTTCGTTAGTGGAAAGATTAGTTGCCTGCGCCGGTCATCTTCAAAAACAACTCGGCAAACGTTGCTTGGATCAGGAAAGTTCCCGTAAACACGAGGATGGCCACAATGACCATCTTCCAACTTTGGCTAATGAATGACTTGAAGTCAAGGCCGATGCCCGCAAGCGTGCCGACAATGGTAATAGGGGCCATAAACGAAATCTTCGCAGTCGAGTCGATAATCGGCTGAGCGATAGGAGATATGGGGCTCGCCACTAACATTCCGATTAACACAACAAATACGATAGGCGGCAACTTTAAAGGGATCACCCTTCCTAAGGCAATGCCGGTAAATGCAATTGCAGATAACCAAAGAACACCTGGGATGGATTCTGTAATGGATACATGATTGCCGATCAGATTAGCCAGCAGCATCGTAATAACGGACGTGAAGACAAGGGAAAGCGTCCAGTTTTTCATCGTCATCGCCATGTTACACATCTCCTTCGTACTTGAGACGTTTTCGGAACGAAAGCTTCGGTTCCAAGAAAGCGTACATTTTTTTCGTGATTGGCAGGGATATGAAGAGCGTGAAATAGATGCCGACAATCGCAGACAGCATATCGCTCGCTCCTGCCAGCATGACGATCTGATCTGCATATTCCGGATAGATTGTGGCGAGTGTTCCGGAGGCAGCCGCCATCATTACACCGCTTCCGATCCCGCAAGCCATCGCGAGTGCCAGCGGATGAAAGAACTGGAATGATGCTACGAAACTTGCTAAAAAACCGATATAGACTGTGCCAATCAAAAAACCGATGATGTAGATGGAGAGGGCTCCCCGTGCTTCCGGGGATTCCGATCCGTAAAGGTGGCAGATCAGTCCATAATCCTTATCCCGGCAAGTCGAGCTCGTTGCGCCAATCGCTTCTTTTTTTATGCCGAGGAGCAGGGCTACCGGCAGAGCGAACAAGATCGTCCCGATGTGCCCGATTTCCTGAAAAGCAAGCGCAGGTCCGACATTGACAAGTTCCGGCAGATTGGCGCCAGCTAATACACCTACTTTTGCCATGAACGGCGTGATGGCCACAAGTACAAGTGAGGAGGCTTTTTTGGTTTCTTCTTTTGTGAAGAACTTAAGAATGTCTTTGCCGAGCACAACTCCGATCACGATAGCAAAGAGCATCGGATAGATGACGATCAAGGCGGGGCCTGCATTGAATTTCTTCATGCCGATCAATTCTGCGATCAGAACAATAAGAAAGGCTGCCGCATACAATCGATAGTTGTCTTTCACATGCCCCCAAGCGGTTTGCTTTGGGTGTACCGTACTTGCTGATCTTTTCAATGAACTCTCCCTTTCCGACGAGCCAATTTGCAATTCTCCTTATAAAAATGGAAAAAACTCTAGTTGGTTAACTAGAGTTTGACAGGTGAATTGACAGAGAAAACGAAGAGATGGCAAATAGAGCACCTTGTCCGCAAGTGCGATCGCTAGTTCGTTTAGTCGTCATTCATCGTAGTCAAACTATTTACGGTAGTTTGGTAGAGACTTTTGGACCTTATTTCCAAGTTTATACGAGAATTTAAACACGAATGTTAATTATAGTTTTTAATAATTCGTTCGTGTATTGTCTAAATTAAACTATCGTAAGCCGATTGTCAAAGTTTTTTTAGCTACCCTGCTTTGATTTGAAAAGGTTGAATTTTTTATTAACTTACTTCGTATATGTGTGTCTATATCGATTTGGCAGTTGAACCGTGAACTTTCTTCAGACATACTGGAAAGAGTGCCGGCGGACATACTGGACCGCTGAAATTTGATTGAAACGAGTGATGGACGTGAGTGTATTCATCCTGGAAGATAATATGCACCATGCCGAACGATTAAAAAAATGGATAGTCGACTATTGTGAAACAAGCCAAATTCCCTATGAGCCGATCCTCGTGACGAGCCGCAGTGCTGAGCTGCTGGAATGGGTGCCTACAGCCGTGCGAATCCCCATCTATTTTCTTGATATTGAACTGAAGGGGGAAAACCGGAAAGGGCTGGAGATTGCACAAGAAATCCGACGGCAGGACACGGAAGGGCTGATTGTGTTTGTCACAACCCATGCAGAGCTTGCGCCAATTTCCTACCGCTATCTCGTATCCGCCCTGTCGTTCATCGACAAAGGGTGGCCTGAGGAGGAGCAAGCGGCTGTTGTGAGGGACTGTGTACGGCGATATGACAAGCTGAATACTTCTGCAGTTATTCGGGATGATTTTGTAGTGGATACAGAACAGGCATCAGTACGGATCCCCTATTCGCAGCTTGTCTATATCGCTACAGATGGACCGCATCGCCTGATGGCGGTGACCGCAAACCGGATTGTTCACTATTATGGAACGCTGAAAGAGGCTGAGACGCTTGACGGCAGACTTCTTCGCTGTCACCAGTCCTATTTGGTCAATGAACAGCAGATTGCTGAATATGACATCGAAAACCGTGAACTTGTCCTGGAAACGGGCCATCGGGTTCCTGTCTCACGACGCATGCAGCGCTTTGTGCGACAGTGTGTCAAGAGGGGGATCTGATGACCGGATATGACATGATTGCTCTTTTCGTAATTGGTTTCAGCCATCTGTATCTGTACCGCCAATTCATCCGGTATGAGCGTCTGTCACTATGGATGGTTGCGGGAATCAGTTTTTTGTTCAGTATACTGCTTTTCTTCACTGTCACGCTGACTGGATTTCCCGAATGGAACGGGATTCTGCTAGTCGTGTTTTTGCTGGGTGTCGGTCGCTTGAAAGGTGGCGTGCCGTTTGTTCAATCAGTATATTTTGCTTTATTCAGTACGGTCGGTCTGACACTGGCTAAGGTGATCGGCCTGGAAGCAACCATGCAGCTTTACATGTCGAGCCCCTGGAATTTATATATATGGACACCGAGTTTGCTGCATGCCATGGTTACGGTGCTCATTCTGGTTTCACTAATCTTCAGCAGGAAGCAGATCGCCCGGTACGGAGCGTACGCCACGACAGGTCCTGTCTATAGGCTCAGCTACTTACTGCTGATCGCAGGCTATGCGGTTGTCATGCTGCTGTCATCGCCCGCCTCACTTGTGCAGACCATCTGGTATGAGCAGGCTGCTTACATCAGTTATGCGGCAGCGTTCGTCCTGTTCTTCCTGCTGGGGTTCATCTTACTCATTAGCCGGCAGATGTACAAAGACCGCAGGGACGCCGAAGAGCGGCAATTGCTTGACAAAGAGCTGCTTGCATACATAGAAGAATTAGAGAAAATACATGATGAATTCATTAGCTTTCGGCACGATTACCTGGGGGTTCTCCAAACGCTTGATGAAGGGGTTCGCCTGCAGGACATGCAGTTGCTCAGTAAAGTGTACCGAGACACAGTGGCTCCGACGTCTGAGCGGCTGAGATTGCGTGAATACGATCTTCTGAAGCTGTCACGGGTGGCCGTTCCGGAAGTGAAAAGTGTGCTTGGCATTCAACTTATGAAAGCGTATCAGCGGGATTTGCATGTACTGGTCGACATTCCGACTGTTGTAGAGACGATTTGGATGCCGGTGACAGATTTTGTGCGAATCCTGACCATTCTTGTTGACAACGCGATTGAAGAAGCTGCGGTCAGTGATGAGAAACGACTGGAGTTGGCGCTCTTTGCGATGGATGATACTCAGTATGTTATTGTCCGGAATTCAAGCCGGCCTTTTGCCGGGGAACTTTCCATGCTCTATTTGAAACACGAATCAGATAAGGGGAAAGGGCGCGGTGTCGGACTGTATTCCTTGAAGCGTATTCTTGAAAGGATACCGCACGCCTCGCTGCAAACCGATGTTCAGGACCGGCAGTTCAGCCAGCAGCTGCAGATTAAACGGACAAATGACCGCTTAGGATGAAATTATGACCGTACAGGAAATCCCCATATTCATTTCCTCGAAGTTTCAGTATGCTGGTGAAAAGGGGGGGAGATGAATGGGTGGAATTGTCGTGGCATTATTTGCCGCACTGCTCGTTCCTGCCGCTTTGCTTGCTGTCGCTGTCAGACTGAAGCTGCTGCAGCCATTCATGCTCGGAGTGATGGCATTTACTGTATCCCAAGTGATGGTCCGGCTGCCGGCGCTATCCTATTTAAGTGCAAAGAGTACCGGATATGCCATGATGAGCGTGCTCCATCCCATACAATATGCTTTGTTTCTCGGCATCACCGCTTCACTTGCTGAAGAACTTGCCCGGTATGCTGCCATGCGGCTGCTGTTGAAAAAACGATCATGGCTGGCAGGTTTGTCATTCGGTGCGGGGCATGGTGGGGTGGAAGCCATGCTGCTGCTCGGTTTGCCGGCTGCAGGTATGTTGTTGTCTGGAGAGATCGCAGGAGACAGCATTTTGTACGCAGCGGGCGGAATCGAACGTACTCTGGCAATCTTGCTTCACATAGGGCTTTCTATCGTTGTGCTGCGGTCAGTTGTCACAAAGAGAAAGCGGTATTTGCTGGCTGCACTCGGACTGCATGCGATCGTTGACGTGATGGCCGTCCTCCTGCCGCAGCTGCTGCCGGAATCATGGCGGCTTGCAGGTACGGAACTGCTGTTAGGTTTGACGGCAATTGGTTTGTTCTGGTGGTGTGTAAGATGGAAGAGAAAGGATGGTTGGACTTGAAAAGACTTCTAGTGATGATTATTTCAGCAATGCTGCTGCTGGCTGCTTGTGGTGGAAAGAAAGTGGATGACGAAACTGCCCGAACCTATATCGATCAGGCGGAACAGGTTGTATCGCTGCTCAATGAAGGAGATACTGAAAGCGTGCGGGGGATGCTTGACGACAATATGAAGGCGGCGCTCACTGATGCGCAACTGCAAGAAGTAGTTGGGATTATTGAAGACTCCGGTGCATTTGAGAAAGTCGACAAATCTTCTGTTGAGGAACAGGACTCACTGTACGTTACGGTGCTTGGGGTGAAATACAGCAAAAGCACACGTATTTTCACGATATCGTTCGATAGTCAGCAGAAAGTGGCTGGATTGTTCATTAAATAAAATTGCAGGTGCCTGTGCGGCACACAACTCTGAAACTATTCAGAATCGTTTTAGAGTTGTGTATCGCACAGGCACCATTTTAATTGACAAAACTTTTCTGACAACATATACTATGAGTAACAAATGAACAAATACTCATATGTTCATATTAAAGGACTGGTGATGATGATGTCAGAACAGGAAACAGTACATGAAACGGAAATGCTTGATAAGGAAATAGAACAGGATGTGGCAAATTTGTTCAGTGCGCTGTCGAGCCCGACACGTATTAAGATTCTTTTCCTGCTGAAACAACAATCGCTTACAGTCACACAGATCTGTGACAGGTTGGATGTCTCACAAAGTGCGGTTTCCCATCAGCTGCGGGAATTGAAATTTGCCCGGCTTGTGAAGAGCCAGAAACATGGCAGGGAAATGATTTACCAACTGGATGATATCCATGTCCACGAAATCTTCGATGTGGCAATCGAGCACGTAAAGGAGATCTATCATTATGAGTGAACACTCGCTGAATCACCGGGCGTCTTCTTGCAGTCATAACCATGATCACGACCATGATCACTCGCACGGCGGAAATAAGGCTGCTGTTCTCTACTTTGCCGGGCTGGCTTCGTTCTTGATCGGGCTTGTGATCGCTTCCGATGTATGGAGTGCGGTGCTGTACGTCCTCACGCTCGTTCTGTCTGGTTATCACATTATCATTGAGGGATTTGCAGATACGTTCCGTCAGACCCGGACAAAACGCAAATTCACGCCGAATGTCCATATTCTGATGACGCTTGCGGCACTTGGCGCTGTCATCATCGGGGAATACCGGGAAGCCGCCTTGCTGATTCTCATCTTTGCAGGGGCGCATTTTTTAGAAGAATACGCGGAAAAGAAGAGCAACAAAGAGATCACCAGCCTGCTGAAGCTGAACCCAACAACCGCACGGCGGATCAAAGCCGACGGAGAGGTCGAGACGGTGGATGTGTCGGCGCTTCAGATCGGCGACCGCTTGTCCATTCTGAACGGCGATCAGATCCCGACGGACGGCATTGTTTTATCCGGCAGTTCGTCTGTTGACCAGTCGTCCATCACGGGGGAGAGCATGCCCGTTGAAAAACGCCAAGGTGACGAACTGTTCGGGAGTACAATTAATGGCGTTGGTACGATGACGATGGAGGTCACGAAGGGCAGTGCCGATACGGTGATCTCGAAGATCATCCAGCTCGTGAGCCAGACGCAGAATAACGTATCACGCACAGCGGCGTTTATCAAACGGCTGGAACCGGTCTATGTGAAAGTGGTCCTATTGCTGACGCCATTGTTCTTCCTGCTCGGCTATTACGTATTGCAATGGGGCGCTTACGGAAGCTTCTACCGGACGATGGTGTTCCTGATCGCGACTTCGCCATGTGCACTCGCTGCGACCGATATCCCAGCTACGCTATCGTCGATCAGCAACTTGGCGAAGCGCGGCGTGCTGTTCAAAGGCGGTTCGTATCTCTCGAATTTGGCCGATCTGAAAGCGGTCGCGTTCGACAAAACCGGCACGCTGACGACGGGGAAACCGGTAGTGACCGATACGTTTTTCGCAGATGAGGTTGCTGTCGCGGAACGGGAAGCGTTTATCCGCTTAATTGTCTCCATGGAAAGCAAGTCCAATCATCCGCTGGCGCAAGCAATTCTGATCCGTTATCAGGACGTGAAGCCGCTTGACTTGGAAGTGGAGAACGTTATCGGCGTCGGCCTGCTTGCTGAGTCGGACGGTGCGGTCTATAAAATCGGGAAACCGACTTCGTATGTAACGATTTCCGACTCTATTCAGCAGCAGACAATCCGTTATGAGGAAGAAGGGAAAACGGTCGTGTACTTCGGGACAGACGACCAGGTGCTCGCTCTGCTCGCCATCCAGGATGTACCGAAAGAAACGTCGCTCGAAGCGATCCGCTACTTGAAAGAGCAGGGCATCCATACAATGATGATCACAGGGGATGCCAAGCGGACTGGCGAAGCGATCGGTCGGAATCTAGGTATTGACGAAGTGCGCGGAAACGTTATGCCCGATGAAAAAGCTAGTATTATTAATGAGTTGAAGAAAACCTATCCAGTCACTGCGATGGTCGGTGACGGCGTAAATGATGCGCCGGCCCTCGTCGCTGCTGATGTTGGCATCGCGATGGGAGAGGGGACGGACATCGCTATCGACGTGGCAGATGCCGTGCTCATGAAAAACGACCTGACAAAGTTTTCCTACACCTTGCAGGTCGCGAAGAAACTGCGCCGCCTCGTCGTCCAGAATATCGTGATTGCGCTCGCAGTCGTGCTGTTCCTCGTTATCGCCAACATCACTGGTAACATGAATATGACAGGGGCAGTCGTCATCCATGAAGGCAGTACGCTCGCTGTCATCCTCAACGGCTTGCGCATGCTGAGAAAAGTGTGAAAACTGGTGCCTGTGCGTCACACAACTTCGGAACGATTCTGAATCGTGTCTGAGTTGTGTGGCGCACAGGCACCTTTTTAAGTCAATGCATCTCTGAACAGATGTTCCAAGTGCTCCGTATCCGTAATGTTGCGGTTGCATACGGCGCTGTCCGTGCAAATGAGATTTCCGATGGCTCTGTAATAGTCCGGATTGTTCGCTTTCCGTTCTTTCGTAATGGTGGAAAACATGGTGACCTGTTCTTGATGGCGGCAGATGGAACACGTATTTTGGATGATGTTTGGGGAAAAAGTACATTCAATCCCTTCCAGTTTACCGTCCAATACATAAAGAAGATATTTCCGATTGGACCTGCTGTCAACCCAGCTGAGGTACGTCGTGCGTTCTAAGTCAAAATCAGCCAATGCAGGCAGCTTCAGCTTTTTCCGTTTCGGGAAGAGTTTCTTCAGCTGCTGCTCGGTTACTGTCGGGAAAGGAAGCAGACAAGATGCTAACCGGGACAAAGCCTGGTCGTACTCTTCACTAGTCGTCAACGAAGTGAAGTCGAGCAGTCTGCTTTGTTCCGCCGACAGATGGGGAATGCAGGTCAATATACGTTCCGCACAAAGTGCAAGAAGCGATTCTCTCACGTCAGGTGCCAAATGCTGCTTGGTACTTTGGCGCATGAGTGCCGCCTGTTTGCTGATGTAGTTAAATTGCTCATTTCTGATGAAGTTCCCAGTCATCGTATTCTCGCCTCCAGTTTGCTTCTTTCGATAGTGTACAAGAGAGTCGACGCTCAGAATAGGGGAAGAATAAGTTGGAATTGTTTTTAACACAAAAACCCCTATGCAGCCGGCGTCAGACAGCTGCATAAGGGACTGGATGTTTACGTACGGGTATAGACAATCTTTTTAATGGTTTCGACAGACAGGCAATAGTCAGCAGCAAGCCCTTCGAGTTCCGCACCGTTGAAAAATCGGTTCCGTATCTGCCGGTTGCGGGCATCCAGGGAGCGCCTGCTGCCGGTAGCCGTCCCCCATTTGACCCGTTCGTTTTTCCGCTTCGGGATATAGAGCGTCTCTCCGTGGATGTACTGCTGGATTTCCGCCAGTAGTTCCTCGGGAAGGATCTGTTTCGCATTGACATAATTCATAGGTATCCGCTCCTTATTTTGTAATGGAATAAGGGAGCAAAACCATTCGTTCAGATAAGCAGACTAGCGATGGAGTAAATCGGTCAGCCCCATGCAAAGTATCGCCTTTCTGACTTCAGGCTTTGCATGAGTGGGAGCGGTATCAGACAATCGCAACGGATTCTCCAACGATATGCACCTCCTTAGACTAAAAAGCAGCCTATGAGTAGTAGACTTCCATTGTACAGCGAATCAGCGGACGCAAACAACTTTTTGTGCAATCCCCCCGGTACCGGGACGCGGTGCTCGGCGAATCAGCTGCATGGTACAGAAGCCTTCTGATCTGACCTTCCTAGTTCCGTACAAGGTTACAAAGCAGCATCAGAACGCGGCGAGACATATAGGGTTCGGTCTGTCTCCAGTTCTGCGTAAAAAACAGTTGAGGCGGATGAAATGCCTTGTTCATGCAGCAGCTGAATCACATGTTCCGTGCTTACGTGAAACTCAACGAGACTTTCGGTATCGAACTGACCGTCCAATATGACAGGAAACGCCATGGGATATACAGAAGGAACGGAAGCGGGAGCGGACAAATCTTTTTTGGTAGCTGTCCGGAGCCATTCCTTCTTCTGAATAGACAACCGTCCGTTCGTCTCAAATATCGCAAATTCAACTTCGTTCAATGAAAAAGCCTTCTCTTGCCGCAGCAGCACCCTGAATTGGTTCAGATCAAGACGTGCCTTCCGCAGCGCCTCTTCGATAATCAGTCCGTTCTGCATGAGCAGAAGGGGCCTTCCCGCAACGGCCATGCGGGCTGATTTGGATTTAATCGAAAGCAGACCAAGGAGGACGGTGAAAAAGGACCATGCGAATAAGGAAATCATTCCGTTCTTCACGGTAAGGGAAGAGTCAATCGCCAGGGAGGCACCGATCGTACCGATGGAAATGGCAGAAATAAAGTTGAAGAAAGTCATTTGCGAAATTTCTTTGCGGCCCATGATCCTTGTCAACACGAGGAGCGTTACAAAGGAAATTACGAGACGCAGCAAAAGTTCAGGAATGGACATACGGAATGCACGCCTTTCACACAGAAGTATTTCTTATAACGTATCCTTTTCAATATTGCCTGTTCTATACGCTGCAGATTAATTTTCCGTTCTTTTTGACAGAATACGGATACGCTGCGTGGGTTGTTGACAGAGTGGAAGGTTTACGATATGGCAGTCTGGGAATATACAAACCAAGCTCGCCGAGCGACAGTATCCCATAATACTAAGGAGGAATTTCAGATGGCTAACCGTAATGATAACGACCGCAATCGTGAAAACGATGGCAAGATGACATTGGAAGAAGCAGGACGCAAAGGCGGAGAAGCGACTGCGAAGAACCATGACAGAGAGTTCTACGAAGAGATCGGCCGCAAAGGCGGAGAGGCTACCGCTGAAAACCATGGCCCTGAGTTCTATGAGGAAATCGGTCGCAAAGGCGGAGAAGCAACAGCCGACTCACACGGCAAGGAATTTTATGAGGAAATCGGCCAGAAGGGCGGAGAAGCCCGTGTGGAACAGAGCCGCAACAGCAGTCGAAACGATGACAAGATGAGCTTGGAAGAAGCAGGACGCAAGGGCGGGGAGTCACGTTCCAGAAACAGCGGCAGTGACCGGGAAAACAGCAATAGCGGCAAGATGAGCCGTGAGGAAGCAGGCCGCAAGGGCGGAGAGGCCCGTGCTATAGAAATGAAAGAAGACAACAATCGTAAATAATGAGCGGAACTGGACGACTTGCACGTCTATATATTTCCATTGCAGAGGACATCTCCGAATCGGCATAGTGATTCGGGGATGTCCTCTTAACGATGCATTCACTCCGTGTCTGGAGATAGATGGACTGCACTTACTTCTCTCGTATTCTCCAACGCCGCTTTCCCTGTTTACTTACTAGATTGTCAGGGAAGAGATGGAAAGACAGGATACATGGGTGGAGGTACATAGATTTCCAAGGTGCCTGAATAAGGCACCACATATACCGTCACTCAAAAAACTCAATTTTCAGGAGGATGATGATCGGTGAATAAGGACAACGGAAACAACCGGGACATGGACACAAAAGACCAGCAGCTCGAGGAATACCGCAAGCATAACACAGGTGAAGACAAGCCGATGACTGAAGAAAGCGGCATGAAAGTTGCCAACGACCAAAAGACACTGCGTGCCGGAAAGCGCGGCCCGCTTCTCATGCAGGATTTCCATTTCTACAAGAAACAGTCCCATTTCAACCGGGAGCGTATTCCTGAAAAAGTTGTCCATGCACGCGGTTTCGGTGTCTATGGCGATTTTGAGCTGTACGAATCGATGGAAAAATACACAATGGCAAAGTTCCTTCAAGAAAAAGGGAAGAAGACGCCTGTTTTCGTGCGCTTCTCGAACTTCGTCGGGAACCGGGGCTCTAAAGACACTGCAGTCGATATCCGCGGCTTTGCGGTGAAGTTTTACACTGAGGAGGGCAACTATGACTCGCTCGCCCTGCAGTTCCCAGTATTCCTGCTTGCAGACGCCATGAAATTCATGGACGTGACGCATGCCGCGAAGCCCAATCCGAAAACACATATGCCGCAAGCGACTGTAGCACACGATAGTTTCTGGGACTATGTCGTCAACAACCCGGAATCCGCCCATATGGTCATGTGGCTCATGTCCATGCGGGGACGTCCGAGAAGCTGGCGCATGATGGAAGGCTATCCGATTAACACATTCCGTTTTGTGAACAAGGAAGGCAAGTCGACGTTCGTCCGATTCGTTTGGAAACCGAAACTCGGCGTCCACTCTCTTCTGCTTGACGAAGCCAATACTATCGGTGGGGTCGATCCCGACTTCCACAGGAGGGATATCGTCGAAGCGATTGAAAATGGTGCATATCCGGAATACGAGCTCGGCGTGCAGATGATTGAGGAGAAAGACGAATTCAGCTTCGACTTCGACATCCTGGACGATACCAAGTTATGGCCGGAGGAGGTCGTCCCTCCGAAGTTCGTCGGTAAAATGACTTTAAACCGACTCATGGACAACTTCTTTGCAGAAGAGGAGCAGTCTGCATTCAACCCAAGTAATTTAGTACCGGGCATTGAGTTCACAAATGACCCTGTTCTCCAAGGCCGTTCGTTTGCCTATCGAGACACGGAACTCTACCGTCAAAACTCCGCCAACTACGAAGAACTTCCCGTCAATCGGCCGATTGCCGAAGTCGACAACAACTACCGCGATAGTTACGGGAAATATCCGATCGAGTCGGATGAGGTCCACTACCATAATAATTCGTTGGCGGATAACACGCCTTCTGAAACACCACCTGAACAAGGCGGTTATGAAAATTATCCAGGGAAAGTCGAAGGTCATGTGACCCGAGAGCATCCGAGCGATTCCTTTGCGGACTACTACTCGCAGGCCCGGATATTCTGGAACAGCCTGTCCGCTCCGGAGAAACAAGATCTCGTGGAATCGTTCAGCTTCCATATCGGCAGTGTGAAAGATAAGGGGATCCGACAGAAAAACGTGGAACTTTGGGGGAATGTCGACACGGAAATGGCAACGATGATTGCGGAGAATATCGGTGTAGACGCCCCGAAGACGAAGCACGTAGATGTGGATACGAGCTACGCATCACTCAGCCAGCTGAACTCGCCTCACTCTGCAATGACGATGAAAGTGGGAGTGCTCCTCGGAGACGGCTTTGACGGGAAAGAAGTGAACGCAGTGCTCAAAGCATTTGCGGAAAATAGTGTACTGTTTGAAACAATTTCGGAAAAACAGGGTATGCTGACTGGGAAAGACGGCACGCAGCTGGAAGTGCTCAAGTCC
The DNA here is from genome assembly GCA_032099885.1 of Sporosarcina sp. Classification (GTDB taxonomy): domain Bacteria; phylum Bacillota; class Bacilli; order Bacillales_A; family Planococcaceae; genus Sporosarcina. Next base: position 88,713 of record DAMDKL010000006.1, on the reverse strand, counting down.
TTCCTTGCGGTCGACCCGACACTTTACGACGCCATCTATGTCGTAGGCGGCAAATCACCGATGCAGATGAAGTTCGACACTAACCTGTTTGACTTCGTACGCATGCATTACTCACACATGAAACCGATTGGTGTCGCGTCCGGGGCGGGTGATTACATCATCAAGAGCGAACTGAACAACATGGACGGGGTCATTTTCGCCGAGAATAACAAGGAGTTCACCGACCAATTCATCGGTGCCATTGCGCAGCAGCGTTTCTGGGATCGTAAGTAACTGACTACCAGCCTTCAGCGGGACAGGCAAATGCACGATTGCATTTGCTTGTTTCGCATACACGTGACTACATGACAGGGAGGATATTCAAATGCCATTGAACGTTACCCAAAAATTGATCAAAGACCATTTGCTGTTAGGCGAGATGACGCCGGGCAGTGAAATCGGCCTGAAAATCGACCAGACATTGACGCAGGACGCCACTGGAACGATGGTCATGCTGGAACTTGAAGCAATGGGCGTCAAGCGTGCCCAGACGGAAGCTTCCGCACAGTACGTCGACCATAACGTCATCCAGGTCGACAACAAGAACGCGGACGACCATCTGTTCCTGCAAAGCGCAACCCAGCGATTCGGCCTGTATTACAGCCGTCCCGGCAACGGGGTCAGCCACCCGGTGCATATGCAGCGACTGGCGATCCCCGGCAAGACATTACTCGGTTCGGACAGCCATACGTGCGCAAACGGCTGTATGGGGATGCTCGCCATGGGTGCTGGCGGACTTGACGTCGCGCTTGCAATCGCGGGCAACCCGGTCTACATTAAAATGCCAAAAGTGTGGGGCGTCCGGCTGACCGGTGAACTGCCCGACTGGGTGAGCGCCAAAGATGTCATTTTAGAAATGCTGCGCCGCCATGGGGTAAAAGGCGGAGTCGGCAAAATCATTGAATATTATGGTCCGGGTCTTGAAAACCTGAGCGCGATGGACCGGCATGTCATTGCCAATATGGGGGCGGAACTCGGTGCGACGACGACTGTGTTCCCGTCAGATGGCGAGATCCGTCACTTCCTTTCGACACAGGGACGGGAAGCCGATTGGGTGGAGCTGAAGGCTGATGAAGGAGCGGAATATGATCTGCATGAGGAGATCGATCTTTCCTCACTCGAGCCGCTAATCGCCAAGCCGTCCAGTCCGGGGAATGTCGTACCGGTATCAGAAGTTGCCGGCACACCGATCTACCAATCCTACGTCGGATCATCAGCCAACCCGGGATACCGGGACTTTGCAATCGTCGCCGAAATCGTCAAGGGCAAACGGGCGAAGGAAGGCGTCTCCTTCGACATCAACCCGACATCCCGACAGCTGCTGACAGACCTCGTCAAGGAAGGCCATATCGCATCCCTGCTGCAGGCGGACGCACGACTTCACCAAGCGGGCTGCAATGGCTGTATCGGTATGGGACAGGCCCCGGCAACAGGCCGCAACAGCTTAAGGACGACACCGCGCAACTTCCCGGGGCGCTCCGGTACGCTAGAGGACAGTGTATTTCTGTGCAGTCCGGAAACGGCCGCTGCTTCTGTACTGACCGGCGTAATCACCGATCCGCGTACACTCGATTTGCCGTATCCGCAAGTACATGATCCAGAAGAACCGACCGTCGACACGAAGCTGCTGTCGGAGCCGCTTCCATATGAAGAAGCGCAAAACGTCGAGCTTTACAAAGGACCGAATATCGCTCTCATCCCAGACATGGATCCGCTTCATGACGTGATGGAATTACCGGTACTGCTGAAAATGGGCGATAACATTTCAACCGACGAAATCCTCGCCGGCGGGGCGCGTGTCCTTCCGTTCCGTAGCAACCTGCCGGAAATCAGCAAATTCGCCTTCGAGAACGTAGACCGCACGTATTATTCACGGGCGAAAGCGACGCCGGGCGGGCATGTTATCATAGCAGGTTCCAACTATGGTCAAGGGTCGAGCCGTGAACACGCAGCACTCGCTCCCCGGTATCTAGGTCTGCGGGTAGCCCTCGCAAAAGACTTTGCCCGAATCCACTGGCAGAACCTCGTGAACTTCGGAATTCTGCCGCTGACATTCAGCGATCCATCGGAATATGACCTGCTCGAGAACGGAGATATCCTCGAATTGACGGACGTCCGCGCGAAAGTAAAATCAGGCAAGCCGTTTACTATTGGTGTGAAGGGAAGCAATCGGGAAATCCATGTAGAACATTCGATGTCTGGCCGCCAGATCGACGTGATGCTTGAAGGTGGAATGATCAATTGGGCAAAATCACGTCGAAATGAAATTGAAGCTTGAGGGGAGGAATGGATGATGATCAATCGTGAAACGACATGTAAAGCTTGCGAAGGAACAGGGATGCTGGCTGACGACGAGGGCTGGCAGTACGGCTGCACGATTTGCGACGGCTCAGGTGAACTTGGCGCGCAGAACAATGGTCAGTCGGGACCACTATTAGATACCGATGCCAACAACCGGCTGCTTGACTGATGTACCATTGGGAAGCATGGAAAGAACTAAAACGCCCTTTCTTCTGAAAAAAGAAGAAAGGGCGTTTTGCCGTGCCAAAACTATTATGGCTTCAGAATGACTTTGATACAGCCGTCTTCATGATCATGGAATTTCTGGTACGCGTCCGCAGCTTCATCGAGCGGTACGACGTGTGTGATGATGTCTGTAGGATCGATCTTGCCGGAGGTCACCTGATCGAACAGCAGAGGCATATTGTGGATGACCGGAGCTTGTCCCATTTTCATCGTGACGTTCCGCTCCCAGATCTTGCCGAGCGGGAATGCGTTGTACAACGAACCATAGACACCAGTCAGCTGGATGGTGCCGAACTTCCGGACCGATTCTAGCCCAATTTCAATAGCGCTCGTCGTGCCGCCCTGCAGTTTCATCTTCTGGCCGACTTTTTCCAATACATTCTTCTTACCGTCCATGCCGACGCAGTCGATGACGATATCCGCCCCGCCGCTTGTCAACTCTTTCATGTGGCTGCCGATCTCATCGATCTCGGCGAAATTGAAGGCTTCCACCTTATTCGTCCGGACGGCATGCGCCAGGCGGTACGGTTCGTGATCGATCGCTATGACCCGCTTCGCACCCTTTTGCCAAGCGAACTTTTGTGCCAGCAGACCGACTGGGCCGCAGCCGAGAATAATAACCGTGTCACCTTGTTTGACCCCGGCGTGTTCGACGCTCCAGTAAGCGGTCGGCATGATGTCGGACAGGAACAGGAGCGATTCGTCCGGCAGCTCACAGCTCTCCGGAACGACGAACGGAGTGAAGTTCCCATACGGGACACGGAGGTATTCCGCCTGGCCGCCAGGGTAGTCGCCATATCTCTCCGTAAATCCGAGGAATCCACCTGTGTCCACATGAGGATTCGGGTTGGAGTTGTCGCACTGGCTCTCCATTTCGTGACGGCAGAAGAAACACTCGCCGCAAGAGAGGTTGAACGGGATAATGACCCGGTCACCTTTCTTCACGTTTACAACGCCTGGGCCGATCTCTTCGACGATGCCCATCGGTTCATGGCCAATCACATACCCTTTGTGTGTCGGTAATGCGCCGAGGTAAATATGCAAATCCGAACCGCAAATTGCAGTGGACGTGATGCGGACGATGATATCATCCGGTTTCTCGATCTTAGGGGCTTCCACATTCTTTACCTGGATATCTTTAGCGCCTTGAAATGTCACTGCTCTCATACTGTCCCTCCTCATTATCAATAAGGTTTCCGCATTTCCCTTATCTATACACTCAAACGGGCAAGGGGAAACCTGACGCAGGGGAGGGAAGGCCGGTAAGACTGGGAAGACCGGTACCTGTGTGCCACACAACTTCGAAACAATTCTGAATCGTGTCCGAATTGTGTGGCGCACAGGTACCATCCAAACAAAAAAAGCAGGATCCGTTTTATCGGATCCTGCCAAGGTGCTTATCTCACCATATAACCCCAATGCATCGCGAACAGTGTCCCGAAAATCGTGACCAGTCCGACGAACAGGGCATATAAAATATTCAAATACAATGTTTTGCTTTCTGCATTCTCTTTCACATGCATGAACAGGAAAAGCTGAAGGCTTGCCTGCACAAGAGCTGTCACAATTAAGATGGTGATGCCTGCTGTGAACGACAAGTCGAACCAGACGACAACGAGTGCGATGAGTGACAGCAGCAGTGAAAACAGGAAGCCCATGACATGCTGAGCCGGAAATAGCTGTTTCATCATCCCATCAGTCCTTTCAGGTAGACGAAGCTGAAGATGAAGATCCAGACAACGTCAAGAAAGTGCCAATATAAAGAGAAGATGAACGCCTTATTCGACGTTTCAGGCGTGAAGCCGCGTTTCGCGATCTGCGCTACGATTGCGCCGCCCCATAGCAGACCGAACGTGACGTGCAATCCGTGCGTGCCGAGCAGGGTGAAGAGCGCTGACAGGAAGCCGCTCGTCTGGATCGTCGCGCCTTCGCTGATGTACGTGACGAATTCATACACTTCTACTCCAAGGAAACCGGCGCCGAGCAACAAGGTAATTCCGAAGAAGGTCATCATCGGTTTTTTCAGACCGAGCCGCATCGCATGGATGCCAAGCCCGATCGTGAAGCTGCTCGTGAGGAGAAGGATGGTTTCAATCATGACCGGGCTCAGGTGGAACAGGTCCGTGGCGGAAGGTCCGACTTTCGTATTGCTTTGCAATGTGAAATACACAGCGAACAAAGTAGAGAAGAGGGCGATCTCCGCCCCGAGGAAGATCCAGAAACCGAGGATCTTCATCTTGTTCTCTTCAGTGCTGTATTCCATCGGCACTGTATGATCAATTTTCATGCTGTTCACCTCGATATGCATTTTCTGTACGTTCAATTTCTTCGACAGAGATGTAATGACCGTGGTCTTTCTCGAATGACCGGTATGCCATCAGAGCAATAATGACCGCGAAGGACAGAATCGCAGGGATCCACCAGCTGAATACCATGAAGAAGCCCCAGAAGAAGAACAGTGCCCCCATGATGACCGGCAGACCGCTGTTATTCGGCATATGGATCGGTTCGTAAACCGTATCCGCAAGTGGTTTTCCTTCTTTTTTGGCGAACCAATAAGCATCGAGACGGTTCACTTGCGGAATTACAGCAAAGTTATATTCCGGAACAGGACTGTGTGTGCTCCATTCGAGCGAACGGGCATCCCAAGGGTCGCCGTTTGTATCGCGCGGGCTGTAGCGGACACTCCAGTAAATGTTGTACACCAAGATGATGAAACCGATCGCAAGACCGACAGCCCCAACCATGGAAAGCATGTTAAGCGCTCCATAGCCTGTGCTTGCCGAATACGTATACATCCGGCGTGTCATTCCGTTCAGCCCGAGGATGAAGAGCGGGAAGAACGTTACGTTAAAGCTGATGATGATGAACCAGAACGCCAATTTCCCGAGTTTCTCGTTCAGACGGAAGCCGAATACTTTCGGGAACCAGAAGTGGAATCCGGCAATGACCGCGAAGACGGTACCCGGAATCAGCACGTAGTGGAAGTGGGCGACAAGGAACATCGTATTATGGTACTGGTAGTCCGCACTCGCCATGGCAAGCATGACACCTGTCACCCCGCCGATTGTAAAGATCGGGATGAACGCGAGCGAATAGAGCATCGGGGTCGTGAAACTGATCTTCCCTTTTCGCAGCGTGAACAGCCAGTTGAATATTTTAACTCCGGTCGGTACAGCAATCGCCATCGTCGTAATGGAGAAGAAGCTGTTAACCATGACACCATGACCCATTGTATAGAAGTGATGGGCCCAGACGAGGAACGAAAGCAGCGAAATGGCGACCATACTGACGACCATCGATTTATAGCCGTACAGGTTTTTCCGTGCAAACGTGGCAATGATTTCGCTGTAAATACCGAAGGCCGGCAGAACAACGATGTAAACTTCAGGATGGCCCCAAACCCAGAACAAGTTGGCCCAGAGCATATCCATCCCGCCGCTCTGCATGGCGAAAAACTGTGTTCCGAACTGACGGTCGAGAGTCATAAGTGCAAGCGCAACTGTCAATACAGGGAAGGCAAACACGATGATGACATTGGTGATCAAAACCGACCATGTAAACATCGGCATCTTCATGAGTGTCATGCCTGGCGCACGCATTTTCAGAATCGTGACGAGGAAGTTGATACCTGTCAGCAGCGTACCGATACCGGCAATCTGCAGTGCGATGGCATAATAGTTATTCCCGACAGTCGGGCTGAATTCAATACTCGCAAGCGGGAAGTACGCCGACCATCCAGCATCAGGCGATCCGCCGATGACAAACGAAATATTGAACAGCATGGCACCCGCGAAGAACAGCCAGAAGCTGACTGCGTTCAAACGGGGGAATGCAACGTCGCGCGCACCGATCTGGAGCGGAATAACGACGTTCATCAGACCGATGATGAACGGCATCGCCATGAAGAGAATCATGATGACTCCGTGAGTCGTAAAGATTTCATTGTAATGCTGGCCGTCCAACAGGCCATTATCCGGAACTGCTGTCTGTGCTCTCATCAGAAGCGCATCGACGCCTCCGCGGAACAGCATCAGCAGCGCGGCGAGGATGTACATAACACCGATCTTCTTATGATCAACAGTCGTCAGCCAGTTGGTCCATAGCCAATTCCATTTTTTAAAGTAGGTGAGCGCAATCGGGATCGCGAGCGAGACAACGACGATACTGACCATCGCTGCATAGATCATCGGTTCCCCGGTTACGAAAAATTCGTCCCATTTCATATCGTTGAGCTCCTTTCGATCACTGGAGATTCTGCAGAGAGAGGCATGCGGCTGATCGTATTAATGTCCATCATGCTGTCCCTCCATATCCATATCCATATCCATGTCCATTTCCATGTCCATGTCACCCTCATCATCAGCGTTACCGTGGTGGTGGCCGCTGTTCTTGCCTTCAGGAGCAGGACGGAAGCTCAAGTGGTTCGACGAATATGTTTTACGGCCGACATGTTCTGCTTTCAGCAGACTGTCGAACTCACTTTCTGTCAAGGCAGGTGCAGTCGCTTTGACGTCGCTTACCCATTCTTTGTAGTCAGCATCAGTCAGAGCCTGTGCTTCAAACTCCATCTTCGCAAAACCTTCTCCGCTGAAGTTCGAGTTTTTCCCCATGAATGATCCTGGGACGTTCGCAGACATGTTGATCTTTGTCACCATGTCACTCATTGCATATTTCTGGCCCGCAAGTTGAGGGATCCAGAAACTGGTGATTGGCCCGTAAGAATAGAGCCGGAATTCAATCGGACGGTTGGCAGGGAAGTTGACGTAGTTCACTGTCTCAATTCCTTCTTCAGGATAGCTGAAGTGCCATTTCCAGTTAGACGAAGACGCGTAGATCACAAGCGGTTTCTGGTCAGCGTAGACAGTGGATTTCTGCTCCACAGAACTAGTGGACGTGACTGTCACGACGGACAAGATGACGACAATGATCACTGGGATCGCCGTCCAGATCAATTCTAACCACTTGTTACCTTCCTCATGGGGTGGCTCGTACGCTTCATCCTGCTTGGAAGCACGATATTTAAGCAATACGACTGTGTAAAGTACATACACAACGAGTAAAATTCCTGCCATCATGGCGATGGAGAACAAAATGGTGCTGGAGATTGTCTGCGCTTGCGGACCTTTCGGGTCAAATATAAGCAGCGGATTATCACATCCGGCAAGTAAAATCGAAGTTACGGCAAAGAGCAAAAATGCGGCCTGCTTCTTCTTCATGTAGGTACTCCTCTCAAGTGTAATTAGATCGGCCGGCACCTTAACTATTTAAAAGTCAAAGTATATTCAAATAGCTATAGTTTTCAATTAAATGTAAACTACCGGCTTCATGAAATCTATAATAGTCCCCTGAAAAAAAGATTACAATAGCTGAATATCTATGTCACAAAAGGTTCTTATCTTGATTTGTCACTGAGCATAATATTTTTTGGAAGTCATTAAATCATGCTATCATGAGAGGTATATATGGCTTTTAAGTTATTAGAAATATAGAGTTTTTACAAATATGATGAATAGCGTGGGGATCCTCCACGAAAGAAAGCCCCTGCTTCCATGCCGGAAGAAGAGGCTTTCTTTCGTAGAGGTTTGTTAAAACGAAATCTCCTATTCGTATCGTTAAATATAGCAGTTGGGGAATGATATGATAGGACCGGATTGGAAAGCAACGAGAAAATGGAAAGGATGATGGAAATGAATATCGGAGTGATAGGCACCGGTGCAATCTCGGGTTTTCTGCTGGAACAGGTAAATGGGCGTGAAGTTGAGTGTGGAAAGGTAGTGGCCGTGTTCGGTAGAAATCCAAAAACAGGCTTGCCTCTCAGCAAACGATTCGGCGTTCCATTCGATACGGATATTGAAGTGTTCCTATCCAGACCGCTTGACGTAGTCATTGAGGCGGCGGGCGTGGAAGCTGCAACTCAATATGCGTTGAAAGTGGTGGAAAGTAACAAGGATCTCGTAGTCGGCAGTATAGGAGCTTTTAAAGATGTTGAGTTTCTGGAGAACTTGCAAAAGCAGGCTGCAAAAAACAAAGTGGAAATTCACTTGCCGTCAGGAGCGATCGGCGGTCTCGATCTGCTGCAGTCGGCGAACGCGGCGGGCGGCCTGAAAAGCGTCCAGATTACGACCCGGAAATCGCCTGACTCGCTCGGACTCGGGCATATTGAACGAGAAGAACTGTTATTTGACGGAAACGCGAGGGACGCAATCGTGGAATTCCCGAAAAACGTCAATGTGGCGGTTGTCCTGGCGCTGGCAGGCATCGGCATGGAAGACACGCGCGTCCGGGTCATCGCCGATCCGGCCGTGAAGCGCAACTCGCATACAATAGAAGCACAAGGAATATTTGGCGAGATGCGGCTGGCTGTCGACAATGAACCGATGCCGTCAAACCCGAAGACGAGCCTGCTTGCAGCGCTGAGTATCCTCGCTGTCCTCAAGGCACGGCAAGGGATACTCCAAATTGGCAACTAACTGAAAACGTGCTGTCCCGCGTTTGGGAACAGCACGTTTTTAATGGGTTCGTTCCGCTGTCTGCGAGGCAGGTGATTGCCTGTCCTGACGTTGTTTCACAGCCATCGACAAAGATACTGCTGCGCAGACGAAAGCGACGATGACGATCGATCCGCCGACTGCCGGCATACTCGTGACACTGCCTGTATGGCTGAAGGCGATCCCCCCGATACCGGACCCGAGTGCGATGCCGACCTGCAGTGCGGAGTTGTTGAAACTCTGATGGATCTCTGAGGAAACCGGATCGGCTTGAATGATGTAATCCTGCTGTGCCGGTGCCAGCGCCCAGCTCAATGCGCCCCAAACCATCATGACGATGATGAAAACCGGCATGGCGGCTGTTGAAAGGGGCAGGATGAACAAGCTGACGGAAAACGCGGCAAGAATGATAAGGATGCTTTTCTTCGAGCCGAGGCGTGCAGCAAGACTTCCGCCGAACGCCCCACCTCCGACTGCTGCGATGCCGAACAGGAAGTAGAAAACGCTGATCCAGGACGGATCAAGATGCATCGTCGTTTCGAGAAACGGCGTGAAGTAGGCATACACCGTGTAATGTCCTGCAAGCATGAACATCGTCGCAAGGTGCGCAAAGATGATCTTCTTGTTGGCGAGCGCTCTCAGCTGTTCGCTGAGCGGCTGTACTTCACCGGCCGGGATTTTCTCGAAGAATTTGCTGATAAGTAAAATCGAGCCGATCGTCAGCACCGCGATGCCGATGAATACGGTGCGCCAGCCGAACGCGTTTGTAATGACGATGCCGATCGGCACACCGAGGACGAGGGAGGAACTGACTCCCATGTAAATATAACCGAGCGCTTTCGCCCGCTTGCTCGGGTGGGCAATCCGGGCGGTGATGGTCAGCGCCAGGACGATGACGAGCGCTGCACTGGCTGCCGTTATAATCCGGGCTATCATCATGAAAGCAAAATTCGGGCTGAGGACCGTCATGACATTCCCGAGGAAAAATATGGACAGCGTTATGATGAATAGTTTTTTCCGCTCAATTTTTGCAGTGACGGAAAGCAGGACAGGACCCGCGATAGCATACACAAGTGCAAAAATCGTAATGAGCTGTCCTGCAGTCGAAATCGAAATATCAAGATCCTCTGCGATGATCGGCAGGATACCGCCGACCACAAGCTCCACCAATCCGACGGTGACGGCAGAGATGGCTAATAAAAGTACACGAAAGTCCATCTGATCTCCTCCTAAGACAAGAGCCTGACTGTTTTCTGAAAATAAAAAAATCCTGATTACAAATGTAAATTTGTAATCAGGATTTGACGGTTCCTGGTAGAGACCCTCGAACCATATTATCGAGGTTATACAGATCGGCCTTATATGAAAATTTTCTATTCATTACTATAGCATGGTTTAAATGAGTCGGCAAGCGGGAGAAACGATGTTCAGGAAAAATAACAAAACCGGTGCTGTCAGCCGTTTACCAGTGCAAAGGGATAGGGAATAGGGGAGCAACACGCCATAGAGAGGGAGTTTTCGATGAAGCAATTTATTCAGCTGACTGGCATCGGAGTGGCGGGTGGTACGGTTCTGGCAGCGCTCATGCAGCTGATTCACGTCGCTGCCGGCAGTGAAGCGTATATGCTGCTCTATAACGTGGACTACTGGCCGGTCATCCATGTATTCCAGGACGTCCCGGGATTTGGGCTGGCCTTTCATTTTGTATTCTGTATCGCGAGTGTCATTGGTTTATATTACATATTGGTATTATTCGGCTGGCAATATAAGTTATGGGCGTATACTGCTGTCTACACGGCAGGCAGCGGAATCTTATATTTCCTTACTTTGCTGACAGAACTGCCGCCCGCTGCAGATGACCCGGCGGCCTGGTTCTATTGGACAGCGAGCCATTTTGTGTACAGTCTGGTCGTTGCGGAACTGATCATCCTGTTTGTCCGGAAAAGAGAATTGCAAGCGGAAGCCGTCTGACCCGCCCGTGCCGCGGAAAAGCAAGTCGAATGCCGTGGAATTACCGGCCATAACGGGCGATTCTATGTAATCCAGCATACAAGACTCGAGGAAATAAGTGATACGACAGCGGCCCGCATAGTGGAAGGGCCGCTGTTTTAAATTACATGGCTGCGCGGACACGCTCGAACAGAACATTATTTTCAAGATGGACATGTTCGAAAGTTTCCTTTTCCAACTGCTCAAGCCTCGCATATACGAGCCGGTAGGTGCCGCATGCCTCCGCAGGCGGTGTGAAGTTGTCCGTGATCTTCCGCAGTTCCTTGAGGAGACGTCCGGCAGTGTCATGCTCCTGTTCCAGTTCGGTGACGTGAGGCGTAAGCGACTCTTTTTTAGCAGATGTCGGTGAGTGCAAATAGTCGAGGATCAGCGGGAAAACAGTTGTATCCTCATCATCCGTATGGTCGATCAGCTCCGACCGGAGTAACTTGAAAATCTCCTGGACGCGCAGCAGGTGGGGATGGTGTTCGCCGTGAACACGCGCCACCTTCGTAATATAAGGAGCGAGCGAAGGGAATTCTTCGCGCAAACCGGCATGATACTTTTCCTGGATAAAGGCGATCAATGTCTTTTCGCCGAAGGACGACGGGACAAGCTGCTGCCGGGTTTCCTGCTGCTCACTGACTTGCAAAAGTTGTGCAAGCACATCTTCAGGTCTGAGGCCCCGCTGAACCGCGGCATCGTGTAAAGGAACCTTCCCGCCGCAGCAATAGTCGATGCGCAGACTGCGGAACAAGTCGGCACTTCGGGGTAATTCAGTGACGATATCAGAGACGTGTCGGTCGAGTGTAATGGTTGACATGTAAGTGGCCTCCTCGATAATTATTGATAATCGTTCTCATCTGTTATCGTACGCTGTATTTCCCCGGATTCCTATAAGGGAAGTGCCTAGTTTATGTGCAAGAGATGTTAGGGAGGCGATAAGCTTTAGGACGTCAAGAAATTCATATGGATTTTTTGTCAACTGTTCCTTATACTGAAGGGGAATAGCAGGAGACCGGCTCTGCAGCGCGGGAGATCGAGGATGTCTTGCGAAAAGGAGAATGATAGGGATGGAAAAAGGGAAAAGGTTGATTTTTCCTATGCTGAGCATCACTGGTGTTCTGCTGGCCGGTGCCTGTTCAGATGACAAAAGTGAATGGATCCTTTACGGGGACCATGGGAATATGAACGATGTTTCAAGGGATTATCTGATCAACTGCCTCGACGATCGCGGTATTGAATTCAAACTCGATAATGGAAAAAACGTACTGATTCAGCAGCGGGACCTCGATATGGCCGCTGCCTCCTGTTCGTGACGAACGGCCTGCATCATCCCGATAGGAACGGGACTGCAGGTTTTTTTATTGGAAAGTGAATCGGAAACGTGCGGACTTCCGTCTATAGAAGGGAAGGCAGGTGGTCGGGGCTTGGACAGCAGAACGATTGAACTGGTGATTGGGGAATATAGTGATTATTTGCTCCGCGTCGCCTTTGTATATGTGAAAGATCAGAAGACCGCGGAGGATATCGTGCAGGACGTCTTCATCCGCTATTATCAGCACGCGGAGCAGTTCCGAAACGACAGCTCGCTGAAAACTTATCTGGTCCGCATGACAGTCAACCGCAGTCATGACCATCTGCGGAGTTTCGCCTATACACGGATGGTGCTCACTGATCGCATTGCCGGTTTTGGCAGGCAGCGCAGTCCGGAAAGTCTGCTGACAGATAAAGAGATGTCACAGGAAGTAGTGAAGGCTCTTCTTACAATGAAGGTTCAGTACCGTGAAGTGCTTGCCTTGTATTATTACGATGATTGGACGACTGTGGAGATTGCTGATATTCTGGCCTGTCCGGAAGCAACCGTCCGAACACGCCTCCAAAGGGCGCGCCGCCAGCTGAAGAAAGTCTTGGAAGAACAGGAGGGGTTCACGCATGGATTCGATTGAGAAACGGCTGAAAGAAGAACTTGATTCGATTTCCTTTTCCGATGAACGGCGGAATAGGCTGATCCGGAGCGTGAAGTCCTCTCCGAAGAGAAGAGGAAAACACCCGGTGTGGCGGTACAGGGCTGTTTTCGCAGCGTCAATTCTGCTCGCACTCGTGCTTGCGGGCGGCGGCTTGCGGAAGCCGGAATCCGCTGAAGTCCATCGGGCATCGGGCAGTACAGTGGAAAACTTTCTTCAGCTGATCGCCTATGATTCCGTGAAGACTGTTCTGCTCGTGCTCCTGTTTATTAGCATATATGCTCTCGCGAAGCGAAATTTGAACAAGCAAGAAAAAGGGCTTCCCATCTGTCCGGAATGCGGGATGGTATGGAGCCGGAAACAAGCCTTGAAAAAGTATTGGAGAGGGAAGAAAGTGGACTGCCCGCGCTGCGGTACAGCTGTCCACCTAACGAGAAAGTCACAGCGGAGAACAGCGCTTTTCAGTATAGGCACCCCGTTAATGCTGCTGTTTGCCAACCTCTTCGAAAGCAGTCTGTACGGCTCAACCTTGTTTCTCGTACTTTATGTTACGCTCATGGTGACCATGATTCCTTACTATATCGACCTGCAGCTTGAAGATCCTGATAAGGAACCGCTGTGGTGATGTGTTTCATCAGGGTGGATAAAGAGTATACTAGAAATACGGAGAAATGACGCAGCAGCAAGTTTGCAAGAAGGAGGCAGGCACTATGAAATTAGCAGAAGCACTGATCGAGCGCGCGGACTACCAGAAGCGGATCGAACAGCTGAAAAGAAGGATCCACATGAACCTGAGAGTCCAGGAAGGTGACGAGCCGTCGGAAGATCCGGTGGCGATGCTCTCGGAACTCTCGGAAATCAGGCAAGAGCTCACAACGCTTATTAAACGCATCAACCGGACGAATTGTGACATCCCGTTTGACTCGGAGCGAACACTTGCTGACGCACTTACAGAACGCGATCAGCTGTACGATCAGCGGCTGCTTCTTTCGAAAGTGGTCGAAGAAGCATCACAGCATATCGACCGGTACAGCCAGTCGGAGATCCGGGTCGTCAGCACCGTTAATGTAAAAGCTATACAGAAGCAAGTCGATCAGCTTTCGAAAGCGTATCGCGAAATGGACACGAAGATCCAAGGGATGAACTGGACGATTGACCTGAAAGAATGAGGAATGCACAGTCGGTAGCGGCCGGATGCAAAGGTGAGTGCAGACCCGCCAGCAGGGAACGCTGGATTTACGAAAAGCAGCGGGGCCTGCTTTGCGGCTTAAACCGCAGACAGCTGATGCCCAGTACTGTCACAAACGTATAAATGATTGTCAATGTTACTACCGCGCACTAATTTGCAGCGGCCGCGAGGGTGGGTTCGGGGACTGGCTACATACAAAAAGCATCTGTGCCAATAGCGCACAGATGCTTTTTGCTGTCAGGAAGTGTTACAGAGTGAACGAAAAGATCAGCGCAAATACGATAATCATGAAGATAACATACAGCGCAACGAAAAAACCTAGGATGATTGCAATCGTACCGAATCCCTTCCATGCAGAAAACTGATGCACGACACCGATCCCTTTCGATAGAATAACCGTACCATACACGGATAATCCCATAATGACGAACATGATCATCGGCCCGAGGATGATTGCAACTACTGTAAAAGCGGCAGCTAATGCAGAGTCGGTAAAACGCAGAACAACGAGTGCCAGACAAAGCAGCAGGGAAAACGGCTTGACCCAGATAACAGGCAGCGATCCAAGCGGCACAATAGAGAGCATCCCCTTAAAGGTGCCCGTTCCGCCAAGCCACTTGCCCACCCACGTGTACAGCGCAGCATTCAAAATCCAGCCTACAAGCGATGCGGCGTACAAACCAAAGACAGCAATGAACAGAACAGCTGCAACCGGCAGTTCTTCGATGAAGAGGAACTGAGACGCCGAGAGGGGCGCCATGGTAATTGTAGCCAAAGCGAGCAGCAAAAAGCTGTATGATAATGGTTTGTGGTCGAGCACATACTGGATCGTCTCCGTTGGACGGCTCCAAATTGATAAAAAAGGGTTCATGTTCAATCTCCTTCCAAACAGTACATCTTTTTAGTCTACTGGATGAAAGGAATGAAAGATTCATGTTCTCCGTATTTCGATCGAAAGGTCTGCCGGGTGCCAAAGAAAGTGGGTAGAGAGGCATGTATGTACGAGCAGTCGCAGCTTACCCAGTTTGAGTAGTCTGCGACCATTTTTCTATTTCTTATTCGATTGCTGGGTCTTGTCGTGGTTCGTCTTATTGTTTTTGTTTTTCACTTTTGCATCGAACTCAGGAGCGAATTCCGTATCCGCGTTATCGAGTGGGTTGTTGCTGTTGCTGTTGGTTGCGTCCAGATCCTTGTGCTGATACGTGTCGAATGGATTGTGTGTCCGTTCATTCATTGTTTTTGGGTTGTTTTTGCTGCCCATGGCATCTCACCTCCTAGGATGTAAGATGCGTGGGCAGGAAGAAAATTATACGGGATAGGGAGGATAGAGAAGGAGCGGGCGTTTTCCAACTGTGATAGGGGGTCAGCTAGGCCCGCTTTTTCAAATTGAACAATTCACGGTCGTGTTCCATCAGTTTGGCTTCAATGTACTGCAAGTCATCTTTTGTGGCAGTGTTCTCCAATCTTACGACAGTCTTTTCTTTGAACTCACTGAGGAAAGCGGTCTGTTCCAAGATTGTCTCCTGTCGAGCTTCGATCCGATCCGTCTGGTTTTTCAGGTTTGTGACTTGAGTCTGCATGGAATCGATCTGTCCCTGCATACTGTCGAACCGCGCATCCATGGATTCCAAGCGCATATCAATCGTGTCGAACCGTTTTTTCGCCTGCTGCTGACCGGTTTTGACATCTTTCAATTCGGACAGGATTTGCTGTAACAGTACTTCACTCATTCGTCTCACCTCCTTTTCTGCATGTTCCAAGTATACCATGTCAGGACAGTGAACGGACAAACTCCCATGAAACCGAGATGCTGACATTCCGGAGCTCTCCCAACGAGAAAAATGGTACACTAACAGGAAGAAGGTTCAAGTAAAAGCTGGGTGAAAACCGCATTTCAGATAACGGGGAAGGGGAACAGGAGAACATGTATGATCCGACCATATTTGACAACTTGAAAGTTGCATTGGAAAACCAATTGTATGACTACGAGGCGATCGAAGAGATGATCGAAATCCATGATCGGGAGGACGTCATGGACTTTGCTGTTCTTGCCCGGAAATTTGTGTTGACCTTTGTCCTGGTTGGAAAACCGGAAATCGAAGCGTCCATAATTTTGAAGGCCGGTGTGCAGGATCTGGCCGGAGAAATCATGAGTCTTCCGAATTCACAGCCTGCATGTACGTTGGCACTGCACTTCACGAAAGCATGCACCGATCCTGATGACGAGTGTCCTGCAATCGAGCAGGTCTTCGGCTCGATCTGGGAGGGCGAAATCGAACTCCGCCAAACGGTCAGCTATACCTTCGGGGAGCGGCGAGATAGTCAGCAGAACACGATCGACGCCGTTTTCCAAAAACGGCTGACTGAAGATAATATGAACGAACTGCCGATTTTCCTCCAGCATGTCATGGACACGCTTCACGTGCTGAACCGGCTGCAGGAAGGGGCATGAGCATGAACGGGACGATCTTTGTCGTGGAAGATGACCAGGCGATCTTCAGCTCCCTAAAAGAACATTTGGAACAGTGGTCCTACCGTGTGGAAAGCCCGCAGACGTTCCAGGATGTGATGACCGGTTTCCGGGAGGTCCAGCCGCAGCTCGTCATCCTGGATATCCAGCTGCCCGCATACGACGGCTTCCACTGGTGCCGGGAAATTCGCGCAGTATCCAACGTGCCAATCATCTTCCTGTCGTCGCGCGACCATCCGATGGACATGATCATGGCGATGAACATGGGCGGTGACGACTATGTCCAGAAGCCATTCCACATGGATGTCCTGCTTGCGAAGATCCAGGCGTCCATACGGCGGGCATATGCATACAGTGAGATCGATGAAACGGCAGACAGCCTGCTGTGGAACGGAACAGTCATCGACCTGAAGAAAGGCGCGATCAGACGGGACAGCCGTGAAGTGGAATTGACCAAAAACGAATTCTACATACTGACCATACTGGTGGAATCCGCCGACATGATCGTTATGAGGGATGAACTGATCCGCCGATTATGGGACGACGAACGGTTCGTGAATGACAACACGCTCACCGTGAATGTCACCCGGCTCCGACAGAAACTCGGGGAATTGGGGCTAGGTGAAGCGATTCTCACCAAGAAAGGAATGGGATACATGGCGGTTACGGTCAAGGACGGACTGTCGTGCTGAGAGCCTATATTAGGGATCGTGCCAGCTGGGTCGGCCTGTATGCCGGTTCCCTGATGCTGACGGATCTTCTCTTGTTCCTCGATGATGGACTCGATCTATCGATGACTTCTGTACTGTATCTGAACGTGCTGCTAGTCTTGGGATTTCTATTCTTTTTCAGCTGGCGTTACCGGAAAGAAACCGCCTATGTCCGCTCCCTTCAGCAATTGAACCGTGAACTTGAGGATGACTGGCTGGAGCGGCTGCCGGCTGCCCGGTCGAATGAGCAGGTGATGATCTCCGACTTGCTTCGTCAGCTTGACCGGACATACCGGAAGGAAGCAGCGGGGCTTCAAGAAGCGGTCCGCTCCCGTCAGAATGACACGGCCGCATGGGTGCATGAAGTGAAAGCTCCCCTGACAGCCATGAAGCTGGTCATCGATGCCAACCGTTCAGATCATGCAATGCGCAAGGTGGAAACGTCTTGGCTCCGGATCAGTCTGTTAGTCGATCAGCAGCTTTACATATCTCGTCTGCCGTCTCTGGAAGCAGACTACATGCTGGAAAATACAGACCTTATGCGTCTTGCAGCGGAAGAAATCCGTCATCTGATGCCATGGTGCATGGAGAGGAATATTGCGGTCGAGCTCACAGAAGAGCCGGCACCTACTATTACGGATCAAAAATGGTGCCGATTCATCATCCGGCAGCTGGTGACGAATGCTGTGAAATACAGCCCGTCAGGCGGAACTATATGGATAACGACCACGCATGACGATGCCGGCCGTCTGATACTTTGTGTTAAAGATGAAGGTCCCGGTATACCGCGACACGAACAGCCCAGGATCTTCGACAAAGGGTTCACAGGAAGTGCTGGACGCATTCATAACGCCGCGACTGGTCTCGGCTTATACCTGGCGAAACAGGCAGCTGAAAAAATCGGTATCCAGCTGTGTGTGATCTCTGATATCGGCAGAGGCACTGAGATGATCATGATCTTTCCTGTTGAAAATGAATTTGATGCGACACGAAGGTGACGAAATTGTAAGGATGCCAATCGGATTTGTCATCTGAATCGAACGATCTTCCTGTTTTTTCGGCGTAAAGTGGACTTATAAGAAAAACAGGGAGGCACGATTATGACACAACCACAAACAATGCTGCACGCGGAATCTCTTCGGAAATCATATGGGTCCCGCAAGCAGATTCAGCACGTATTGAAAGGGATCAATCTGCGCGTGATGGAAGGGGAGTTCGTAGGAATCATGGGTCCGTCAGGTGCAGGCAAGACGACGCTCTTGAATGTGCTGGCGACTATTGATCGTCCGACAGAGGGGTCCATCACAATCGGCAGCACACCGATCTCGACTATGAATGACCGAAAGCTATCGCAGTTCCGCCGCGATCAGCTCGGGTTCATCTTCCAGGATTACAACTTGCTGGACACGCTGACTGTCAAAGAGAATATCTTGCTGCCAATTTCGGTCGGCAAGGTGAAGCGGGTTGTGGCGGATGATCAATTCAAATCGATTGCCCGCATTCTCGGCATTGCCGAATTGGCGGATAAATACCCACACGAAATTTCCGGAGGCCAGAAGCAGCGGACCTCTGCTGCTCGTGCGCTTATTCACGAGCCGTCTATCGTTTTTGCGGATGAGCCGACTGGCGCGCTCGACTCGAAATCGGCCGCTTCGCTGCTTGGCACTTTGGAACAAGTGAATCAGGAACGGAATGTCACGATTATGATGGTGACACATGATCCGGTCGCATCGAGTTACTGCAGCCGGGTCGTCTTCCTGAAAGACGGCACCATCTATTCCGAATTATACCGGGGGGATCAGACGAGACAGCAGTTCTTCCAGGAAATCCTGAAAGTCCAGGGAATTCTCGGGGGTGACAGCGTTGACACTCTTTGACCTGGTCGTCCGCAGTATGCGGAAAAACCTAAAACATTACTACTTGTATTTTTTTGCGATGATTGTCAGTGTGGTGCTGTACTTTGTCTTTGCTTCGCTGCAGCATGACGGGACAGTGGCGGAGCGGACTGCTTCCTCATTCAATATGGCAACCACTTTTAAGACGGCGGGAATCTTGCTGCTGTTCATCTCTGGCGTATTTGTTCTCTATGCGAATTCAATTTTTTTGAAGCGCAGAAGCCGGGAAATCGGTCTGTACCAGCTGATTGGTCTTTCCAAGTTTACCGTCAGCAGGTTGCTGATCACAGAGAATCTAATTATGGGTATCGGCGCATTGGCTGTTGGCATTGCTTCAGGAATGTTAGTATCCCGAATCTTTCTGCTTCTGCTTATGAAGCTGATCGGCATGCAAGGCGTACTGACCATGACTTTCTCTGGAGCTGCAGTCATTCAGACGGCTGTCGTATTCCTGCTGTTACTTGTCCTTACCTCGCTGCAGATGGCATTCGCAGTGAAGCGCAGCACACTGATCTCGCTGTTCACTGGCGATCGATCCGGAGAGGCTGTCAAAAAGCCGAAGTCCGGGATTTCAGCGATCCTTGCAATTGCGGGGATCTTGCTCATCGCGTTCGGCTATTGGTTGTCAGGACACATGCTGAATGCGCTGCTGTTTGTCAATATGCTGGCAGTTCTCGCATCCGTCATTCTTGGCACATACCTTTTGTTCAGAGTGACCATTGGCTGGCTGCTTTACCGGATCCGTCTCACAAAAGACGGACATCTCGGTCTGACGAACAGTCTGTCGTTAGCTCCGCTTATGCACCGCATGAAGTCGAACGCGAATTCGCTGACGATTATTACCGTTCTGTCAGCGATGACACTGACAATGCTGGCCGGTGCCTATTCTCTGTTCTATTCCGCTGAAAAAGAAACGCGTCTGTTGGAACCGTATGATTACATGTTTGAGGACGACCCGGCAGCTGCTGAGCAATTTGGCGAGTCGCTCGGACAGGCGGGTATCGCGTTTACAACAACCGAAGTTGAAGAGCTCTATGTAGAGGGCGTCTATGAAAAAGCGCCAAATCCTATTTTTCTCGATGAAACGGTTTCGCTTCGCATAGTCAGTGAACGGCAACTGAAGGAAGCTGGTCATCCCGTATCTCTTGAGACATCGCAGTCAGGTACGGTATTAGATGGGCCTCTGTATTGGCTGTTGAAGTCGGCAGAGGTGCCGGCTGCCCTCGCAGTTGCGCCAGATAGTGTGAACGAGATTATTCAAGTGGAGAAATTTGCAGAAGGAAATGCTTTTAACACGCTCGATGTCCACGAGACACTGGTCGTCAGCAATGAACGTTTCGAAGCACTGAAATCAGCGGTTGTCAGGCAAGATTCCGAAGCGCTGAAGACAGCTTCTGTTTTTCAGCTCGACAAGACTGCCGACTTGGAAACAGCGACTGATTTGTATGGACGTATCGCGAGTGACGGAGCGAAGGATGATTACTTCACGCAATATCACCAGGCCATCCAGTCGAGCGGCCTCCTGATCTTTATCGCTGGTTTCCTCGGTCTCGTGTTCCTGATCTCGACAGGAAGTATTTTGTACTTCAAGCAGATGACGGAAGCAGATCAGGAGAAGGCAAGTTACACAACGCTCCGCCAACTCGGCTTCAGCGCTGGTGAAATCATGAGAGGAGTTCTGAAAAAGCAGCTCTTCGTGTTCGGCTTGCCGCTCGCAGTCGGCCTGCTGCATTCGATCTTCGCTATCCGTTCCGCGTCGTTCATTTTCATGTCGGATATCACCGTTCCGACTGTGATCGCCATGGGCGTGTACGTCGTCATCTATTTGGTCTTCGCCTTCCTGACAGTCGGTTACTACAGGAAAACGGTTCAGAACGCTCTATAATCCGATCGCCTGCTGTTCATACAATGGACAGCAGGCTTTTTTGAATAAACAACCTTGCAATGCGATGTACATTGCAGTAAGATGGTTGGTAAGGATTACCCTTGCAAAGCGAGGGTGCCGGGGACAATGGAGAGAGGTGATTGGAATGGATCAGGAAATGATGAAAGGCAGTGTCGATCTGCTCATATTATCTCTGATCGGCCGGCGGGATATGTATGGCTATGAAATTGTGAAAGTGCTGAAGGAGCTCAGCGATGATACGTATGAAATGAGTGAAGGAACGCTGTATGCGGCGCTGAAGCGTCTGGAGAAGAAGACATGGGTGACGTCTTACTGGCAGCAGACGGAAAGCGGCCGCCGGAAATACTACCGGCTTACGGACGAAGGGACGACGGCGCTTGCCGTGAAGAAAGAGAATTGGGACTGGATGAATGCGCTCGTCCACAAAAGTTCGGAAGGTCTGCTATGAATACGGCGTTTGAACGGTTCGTCAAAACAGTCGTGCATGAGACGGACTGCAGCCGCGAGGAGCGGGAGGACCTGTTTGAAGAATTGGTCGTCCATCTGGAGTGTGCTGCGTGCGATTATCAAAAAAACGGTTATTCCGAAGAGGAGGCAGCTGAGATGGCAATGACCCATTTCGGAGATGGCAAGTTTGTGGGGAAAAAACTGCAGCATGCCATGTATCCATATCGGCGTGAAATGCTGCTGACCCTCAGCATCATGTCCCTGCTGATGACGTACGGACTCTATTTGAGCCAGCTTTTCATCATGGGAGACTGGCATTATGGATGGCTGCTGCTCGGTGTGACGACGAGTTCAGCACTTTTGTTTCTGACATTGCGGCCGGTCGTGGTGCTGAACCGCCGGGCGGTCATGAATGCGCTGCTCGTCCTCCACATCGCCGTCATGGTCGCGGGTCTGCTGCTGGCAATGGACCTTCTGCCTCCCTATTCGATGGTCTTCGGTATCTGGGATGCAGCCGTCCTGTTGCTTGCGATCATCCTGATTTTCCGGACAACAATCTATGACGTTCCAGCAACGGCGGTGAACGTGAGCACGGGTACGAGAATCATACACTATTATAATCTGTTCATGGGCATCGTACTCGTCTGCGGGACGCTGTTCTTCCTGTATGTGTTCCTGATATTCGCTTCGGACGGCTATTTAAGACTATGGATATTAGCTGTTCCGCTTGTCGTCTGGGGAATCGTCTATGCAATCCAGCTGACGCTGCTGAAACACGGCCGGCAGCGGACTGCATACGTAATGGCAGCAGTACAGCTCTCCATGCCGTTCGTGCTGTTCGGTTTATGGATACTTACCGTACGAGGAGGGGCAGCAGTATGAAAAAAATCTACGCATCCGTAGCAGCAATCGTGGTTGCAACGGCTGTCTGCATTCTGCTCGGATTCAACTACGTCGTGCCGGACAACGAGAAACAGCAGGGACTGACAGGAATCTATGACGTGGCGGATACCGGAGCAGTCGGCTACGTCACCTATGAAGGAGGCAAACCGACAATCCATGTGAAGGCGGAGAAGGAGATACAGGCAGCTCAATTGCCCGCCGATCAGTCGATCCTCGATATTGTCATACTTTCGGGCGGTAAGACACTGTTCTATGTAAGCAGCGATAAAACAATGACAGACGAGAGCGGCAGCACCGTGCACAAAGTCGATCTCATGAAGGGAACGGACGAGGTCCTGTTTGAAGAAGACGCAATTATTACGGAACTTGCGATGGACTCCAAGCTGCCGGGGCAGCTGTTCTACTTGCAGGCTGCCGTCTATACGAATTATTCACCGGTGGCGGCCTCGTATCCGCATGAATTCGATATTTACCGCTACGACTTGGAAAATGCGACACGTGACCAGCTGACCCAGATGAAGAAATACAGCATGGCCTCCCTGCAAGTGTCCGGGCAGGAAAAAGCCATGTACGTCCAGATGGACAATGACATGGATGCCGATTCACCTGAAGAACTGTACGAGTCGAACCAGAGGATTTTCCAGCTTCCGCTCGACCGGCCCGATCAGCCCAAAATGATCTTCATGCCGATGGAAACCGGCGATCTGTATGATTTTGCATTGATTCCGGATCATTCGACTTTAGTTTATCAGGCAGTCGCCGGTACGAATGACCGGGGCGTCTACGAATACGAATTGTTCGGCTACAATTGGGAGTCGATGAAGACCGAGCGGCTCACGTTCCAGAAAGAGAATGCCACCCGTCCGGTGTTCGGCGCTGATCAAAAACTTTACTATATGGTCGACTACAATTTTGCGGGACGGCAGCCGGACTATACGCTGTTCCGGATGGATGTTGACGGTGGAGATACTGAACAGGTTCCCCTGCTCGAATGATTGAATGAGAACGGTTCCGGAAGACATCCCCTTTCAGGAGAAACAACTTGAAAGTGGATGCTATGGAATGGAAATCAGCAGAATGGCAGTAAAGCGGCACAGCGGGCTCAGCCTTCCGCTATTTTGGAATGGGGATATAATTGGAACGACGGCTGCGGCCGTATACATAGAAACGGGAAAGAGGAACCGCTTATGAATAGGCATTGTGAAGAATTCCATTCGCTTGCAGGAGAACTGATTGTTTGTAAACCGCTGGAAAAGGAGGATGCCGGATCTGTCTACCGGTTCGCATCAGATTCGGACGTGTCCAGGTACATCGGCTGGAAACAGATGGAGTCCATCGAAGAGACGGAAGAACATGTGTAGACCCTTATTGAGCGTGAAGTTGCGGGAACCCATCTGTATGCGTCCATCCTGGAAAAATCGACTCAGGATGTGATCGGCACGGCGATGATCTTCAATTTCGATGATGAAGCAAACCAAGCGGAACTGGGATATGTGATGGATCGGACAAAATGGGGGAAGGGGTATGGAACCGAATTGGCAGCTATGATGAGTGAGTTTGGATTTCGCACACTCGGCCTCCATAAACTGAGAGCGGAGGTCGTCGATGCGAATGCCGGGTCTCTGAGGATTCTGGAAAAGAATGGGTTTGTCCGTGAAGGAAGACTGAGGGATCACTATTTCATCGAAGACTGTTATTATGATGCCATCCTGCTCGGCAGGATCACCCCTATCCCAGGGAACTGAGGCAGTAGCAAGGGGCGCTTCCTAACGTAAATAAATCGATCATTGTCACCTCATCGGCTCAATGGTAATCTTAAGGAAACAACTGAACGGTGTAAGACGGGAGAGTTGGTTCTGATGACGTTGCAACATACACTATTTCTTATGACAGGGGCAGGATCGCTGGTTTTTGCATACAGCGTCTATTTGGCTGATCTGTTTGTCTTCGGGGATGCGCATATGGTCTGGCTTGTCTTAGTCTCCGCCGTCTCCCTCATCTTACTGTATAAGGGTATGGGGGTTCCTGATCGTTCACCCGGCCGGGCTGTACCTGCGCTGCTGGTTCTTCTGGCGGCAGCGGGCTCCGCTTATGGCATCTGGCTTGCTGTTCTGTCCGGGTACACGTTCGTAATTCTGCTGACCGGCTGGCTTGCCGTATCATCCGCAGCGGCGGCACTCTGCGCCATCCTGACTGCAGACCGGCGGGAAGAGCGGAAACTTCATATCGTCAATATATGGATTGGCTTCCTTCTGACAGCTGTCACAGCTCGACTGCTGTATGAGTATTACCTGTTCAGTGAGGACGGCCGCGGGGCAGTCTGGCTGCTTGGGATTCCGCTCGCGTTATTTGCTGCAATCTATAGCATTCAGGCGGTGCTGAACGGAAGGCAGAACCGGCTGCTCCGTCTCGGGCTTGGCTTCGTGCAGCTCCTTCTTCCACTCGTCCTTTACTTCTTGTGGCGCACGATCAGTGCCGGGGAGGGATGGGTATGAAGAAACGGTCTGTAATGCTGTCTGCAGTTGCGGTGATGACTTCAGCATGTCTGCTTCTTGGGTTCATGTACCGTGTTCCGGCGGCGGAGAAGGAACAGGGGCTCGCCGGGCAGTTCGATGTCTCCGCAGATGGCACGATCGCCTACACGGCGTATGAAAAGGGAAAGCCGACGCTGTACGTGAAGTCCACGGACAGCAGACAGATCGTCCAGCTGCCCGACGACCGGTCGATACTGGATCTTACCCTCACACCAGATGCCGAAACCCTGTACTACATCGTATCGGATGATGAACTCGGAGAAGATAGTGGAAGTACGATTTTCAAAGCGGATCTGGCAAGCGGGAAAAATGAAAAGATAGTTGCTGCATCTGGGATCATCACAGAGCTGATGGCCGATCCTAAATCACCGGATCATCTCTTCTATCTGAAGGCCGAGAAGTTTTCCGGCTATTCGCCCGGAGCCAGCCTGTTTCCGTACGATTTCGATATCCATCGGTACGATGTGCGGAGCGGGCAGCACGCAAGGGTGACAGAGATGTCGCAGCAGAGCATGACTTCTCTCCAAGTATCTGCTGATGAAGACGCTGTCTATGTCCAGATGGACGAGGAAGAGGGGATGACAGCCGGAGGTGAGCTGGCTGCGAAAGGAAGGATCTTCAAGATACCGCTCAATCGGACAGACCAAAAACAGATCATCAGCATTCCGGAAGAAACGGCAGATCTGTATGACTTTCTACTGATCCCTGATCATGCTGTGCTCATCTACCAGGCAATAGCCGGCACAGGCGAAGACGGCATGCTGGAGTATGAATTGTTCTCCTACAATTGGGAGACGCAGCTGATCCGGCAGCTGACCACTCTCCATGCCTACGCCGGTTCACCGATCCTTGGCGCGGATGGATCCGTCTATTTCATGGTTGATCGTGCGTTCGGCGAGATGTATTCCGATCAGGTTCTTTTCCGGATGGAGCCGGACGGCGCGGAACTAGAAGAAATCCCCCTGAATGAAAACTGAAAAACCTGAGACTGCTGAGGAATCCCCGGCAGTCTCAGGTTTTTTATTGGTCTGCCGGATGTGCTGCAGGCGGCACTGCAGCAGGTTCCGAAACGGACTTGAGGACGGACGCCCGCAATAGGACAAAAACTGTCAAAATGAGCAGTATACTCGAACCGAACAAGATCCAAGGCGCAGGCAGGACATCATACAGGAAGCCGAACAGCACCATTCCGAGCGGCATGAGTGCCATCGCCATCGTCTCGAGAATGGAGAACACACGGCCTTTGTAGTCGTCTTCGATCAGTTTCATCATGTATACCTGGAGCGGTGTGTTGATGAGCGGGATGACAGAGCCGGAGATGAACGCAAGAACTGCGTAAAATCCGAACATGCCGCCATAGGGAAGCAGGATGAGGAGCGGCAGTGCCAGCAGCCCCATCTGGAGTCCGAGTCCGAGAATCCCCCACTTCGAGACAAGCAGCGGAGACTTGAACGGCTTCCGGGCCGCCAAGTATACGGACATCAGAAGAGCGCCGACCGCAGTGGCGCCTTCGATCAGCCCGAAATGCTCCGGCAGGATCTTCAGCTTTTCGATCAGGATGAATGAATACCCGACAGTGACAGCACCGAACAGGAAATTGACGAGCAGCGCCACCCAGATCATCGCCATGAGGAGCGGCTGGAGCCGTGCATATGCGACGCCCGCTTTCATACTGTCGAGCATCTTCTCTTTCGGGGCACCCGCCGCTTTCTCCGCCCTGACGGCAAATAGTGTGAAATCCATTGTCGACTCGAGCAGTACCGCTAGAAGGGAGGCGCCTGCATAGAGCATAAGGAATACGGGCATCCCGACGAATCCGTACAGCACACCGGCAACCGCCGGGCTCGCGATGGCGGAAAGGGAAATGGACATCTGGTTCAGCGACATCGCCCGCTGCACCCGTTCCTCATCGACAAGTCCCGTGATGGAGGAGGTGAAGGCGACACCGGAGAACGTGGAAGCGAGCGACAGGACAACGGTCGTTCCATAGATGGACGGCAGTGACAGTCCGTGGACGCGGCTGATCAAGAGCAGCGTCACGATGGCAGCGGTGGAAACGGCTTGAGCGATGATGACAATCCGTTTCCTGGAGTACGTATCGGCCAGATATCCGGCAAAAGGGCCCATCACTGTCCGCGGCAGTAGGCTGCAGATCAGGTTGGCGGCAAAACTCGTCGCAGATCCTGTCAGCTGCAAAATATAAAAACTGACGGCAAAGGAATAGATTTGAGCGCCGAACGAGCCGATCATCTTGCTCGCAGTGAAAGTCCACAGATGATAGGTGGCGCGTCTCAGGTTGACAGCAGCAACGTCCATAGTTAACACTCTATTCTGAAAGTTTAATCGGATTAAACAAAGGATATCACGAGGGCACTTTCAATTCAAGCTGAAGTTTAATATAATTAAACTATGCAAATGGACGGGAGGGGAGCACTATGACGACATTAGGGGAACGGATCCGGACTTTGCGGAAAGAACGGAAACTGACATTAGAAGCGTGCGCTGGTGAGCAGATGACGAAGGGCATGCTCAGTCTCATCGAGAATAATAAGGCGAATCCTTCGATGGACAACTTGAATTATTTGGCGGGACGGCTCGGAGTGGAAGTATCAGAGCTGCTGGAAGAAATGAACGGCAGTGAACTGCGTGTACTGCTCGATAAAGCGGAACAGTTGTACAAATCGGATGATGAGACAGCGTATGAGGAGGCAGTGTGTCTGATCAAGCCTCTCGTTCCGAAATTGAAGAGAGGCTATGAAGCAGCGAGACTGCTTGAAATTTATGGACGGCTGCAATTTCACTTGAAACAACCAGACTGGCAGGCTGCTGTGGATAGGTCTTCCGTACTTTACGGAGAACTCAATATCCTGCCGAGGCGGGCGGCCGTTGGGATTTTTTGCTCGCTTGTCTTATTCACGGAGCATCATTACGCTGAAGCACTCGTGCGACTGTTGGAAGAAAAACATGAAGTGACCAGCAGAAGCGGTTATATTGATCCGCTTACCCATCTGGATTTCTATACGTATGAGGTGCTCATGCGCTTCGCGGTCAATGATAAAGAAGCTGCAACAGTATTATTGAAAGAAGCGATTGCTTATTCGAAAGAAAATCTAATATTTTATCAGATCGGACAGTTGTATAGAGTGGCAGCCTACCAAGCAGTAATTGACGGTGATGAAGAGCAGCTGGATTATTATGAACGGAAAATTTTGCAGTATGGTGAATTTGCTGAGGATGAACAAGCAGTGTGGTACACGCGTCTGATGCGGATCCATCAATTGAATTCGGTCTGCAGGAATTACAAAGAGGCTCTTCGAAAACTTGACGAGCTGCCAGATTCGATGCCGGAGGCGGATTTCTTTACGAGTTTTTTTCACTGGAACGAGGGAAAGCGATGTATGGAATGGGTGAGTACCACGAGGCCATCCGACTGCTGGAGCAAGTGGTGATCAGCCCAGAGATCCATCATCCATTTGACCTGTCCATCTATTACGAGAAAGATGCTTATGCAGCACTTTGTGCAGAACAGCTCGGGGATTTGATGTATGCTAGGGAACTTGCAAAGATAGCGAATGAGAATATGTCGAGCATGCCGGATTCCCCCTATGCAAAGTTCGTGCGGGAGATTGCAGAGCGTCTCGGAGTTTGAGCAATGATGATAATGGGCACTTAGGAAACCGTTCGGTCTGAGCTGGACGGTTTCTTGATTGGATACATGGAACGCTTACAAAGAAGCGAGCAAAGCGATTTACTATTCTTAAAAAAATGCTATGCTTTAAAACAATAAAAGGGTTTCGCCCGAAAAGTTACACTCACGAAAGAAAGTCAGGAGGCTGCCCATGAGTGAGAAAAAAGACGGCTGGCTCCGTGAAAGCTCGGGGGTCAGTCTGGAAGAGGCCAACAGCACGGTCGACGTGCAAAACAAGAAAGGATTCTGGCGGAAGCTGTTCGCCTTCGCGGGTCCCGGGTCGCTCGTCGCGGTCGGCTACGTCGATCCCGGTAACTGGGCGACATCGATCGCGGGGGGTGCGCGTTTCGGCTATATCCTGCTCAGCGTCATCCTGATCTCCAATCTGATCGCGGTGCTGCTGCAGTCGCTTTCCGCGAAACTCGGTATCGTCACAGGGAAGGACCTGGCGCAGGCGACAAGTGCGTCAGTCGGGAAGAAGATGTCCGTCTTCCTCTGGATCATCACGGAATTGGCCATCATCGCGACGGATCTCGCGGAAGTGATCGGCTCGGCGATTGCACTCAACTTGCTGTTCGGCATCCCGCTGTTGTGGGGCATCGCCATCACGACACTCGATGTCCTGCTGCTGCTCTATTTGCAGAGCAAAGGGTTCCGCATCATCGAGTCGATCGTCATCGTGCTGATGGCGACAATTTTTGTCGTGTTTGTCGTAGAAGTGATTGCGTCGAAACCGGAACTCGCAGATCTGTTCGCCGGATTCGTGCCGCAGGCGGAAATCGTGACGGATCCGAGCATGCTGTTCATCGCGCTCGGGATCCTGGGGGCGACGGTCATGCCGCATAATTTATTTTTGCATTCTTCGATCGTGCAGACCCGGAATTACAAGCGGACGGAGGAGGGGAAGAAGGAAGCGATCAAGTTCTCACTTATCGACTCCGGGTTCTCGCTGTCTATTGCGTTCCTTATCAACTCGGCGATTCTCATACTCGGCGCCGCAGCGTTTTACGGAACGAATCTCGACGTCTCGGAAATCGAAGCGGCGTATGAACTTCTCAGCCCCACCCTCGGCGTCGGGATTGCGAGTACGCTGTTCGCGGTGGCATTGCTCGCGTCCGGGCAGAACTCGACGATCACCGGCACGATCAGCGGGCAGATTGTCATGGAAGGGTTCGTTCACTTGCGGATTCGTCCATGGCTGCGCCGGCTCATCACCCGGCTGCTCGCGGTCATCCCCGCATTCATCGTGACATGGATCGCCGGATCGAAAGGGACAGGGGAGCTGCTTCTCTGGAGTCAGGTCGTCCTGAGTCTGGCCCTGCCGTTCGCAGTCGTGCCGCTCGTGCTGTTCACGAGCGACAAACGGAAGATGGGCAGCTTCGTCAACTCGCTGCCCGTCAAAGTGCTCGCCTGGGCGAGCACGGTCGTCATCATTGTGTTGAACGTGTTTTTGATCGGTTATATTATCGTTACGGGGCATGACCTCGGATGAGCAAAAACGTCTCGGCTGCCGAGACGTTTTTGCTTTTTCTCCTCGCACGGGCGGTCTATTTCTAGTATGATAACGGTTAGATGCGGAGCAAGAGAGTCGCGCGCCGCCTGAATCTTGTGAGGAAAAAGGTGTACACGCTATGAGTTTATTGACAGTAACGGATTTAAGTCACGGTTTCGGGGACCGGGCGATATTTGAAGACGTATCGTTTCGGCTGCTGGCGGGAGAGCATATCGGCCTGATCGGGGCGAACGGCGAAGGAAAGTCGACGTTCATGAACATCATCACACGGAAACTGGAGCCGGATGCGGGAACGGTGTCATGGGCAAAACGGGTTCGCGTCGGCTACCTGGACCAGCATGCCGCCTTGAAACAGGGCATGACGATCCGCGACGTGCTGCGGACGGCTTTTCAATATTTGTACGACATGGAAAGTGAAATGAACGATCTGTTTGCGAAGATGGCCGACGTCGACCCGGATGAGCTCGAGAAGATTTTGGAAGAAACCGGGCAGATCCAGGAAGACCTTGAACAGCACGATTTCTACATTTTGGATGCGAAAGTGGAGGAAGTGGCGAATGGACTCGGGCTCACCGAATTCGGTCTTGACCGGGATGTCAATGACCTGAGCGGCGGGCAGCGGACGAAAGTGCTGCTCGGGAAACTGCTGCTTGAGAAACCGGACATCCTGCTGCTTGATGAGCCGACAAACTATCTGGATGTGGAGCACATTGAATGGCTGCGGACGTATTTGCAAAACTATCCGAGCGCGTTCATCCTCATCTCGCACGACATTCCGTTCCTGAACAGTGTCGTGAACTTGATCTATCATATGGAAAACCAGCAAATCACACGGTATGCCGGTGATTATGATGAGTTCCTGCGTGTCCACGAGATGAAGAAACAGCAGATGGAAGCGGCGTTCAAGAAGCAGCAGAAAGAAATCGCCGGGCTGAAAGATTTTGTCGCGCGCAACAAGGCGAACGCGGCGACGAGCGGCATGGCGCGCTCCCGCCAGAAGAAGCTGGACCGGATGAACGTCCTCGAACTGGATGCGGAGAAGCCGAAGCCGCACTTCGATTTCAAGGCGGCCCGCACGCCGAGCAAGTATCTATTTGAGACAAAGCAGCTTGTCATCGGCTATGACGACCCGCTGTCGAGCCCGCTCGATCTCGTCATGGAGCGCGGGCAGAAAATCGCGCTTTCCGGCGCGAACGGCATCGGGAAAACGACTTTGCTGAAGAGCCTGCTCGGCGAGATCCCGGCGCTGTCCGGGTCGGTCGAGCGCGGCGAGCATCTGCACATCGGCTACTTTGAACAGGAGATGAAGTCCGACAGCGACAAGACATGCCTTGAAGAGATCTGGAGCGAGTTCCCGAGCTTCACGCAGTACGAAGTGCGGGCAGCACTGGCGCGGGTCGGCCTGACGACGAAACATATCGAGAGCAAAGTGAAGGTGCTGAGCGGAGGGGAGCGGGCGAAAGTGCGCCTGTGCAAGCTCGTGAACGAAGAGACCAACCTGCTCGTACTCGATGAGCCGACGAATCACCTGGATGTCGACGCGAAGGCCGAGCTGAAACGGGCGCTGCAGGAGTATAAAGGCAGCGTGCTGCTCATCTCCCACGAGCCTGATTTCTATGAAGGCGTTGTCAACCATGTGTGGAACGGGGAAACATGGACGACGAAAATGTTTTAAGTGTGTGAGGGGGACGCTGCCGCGGCAGCGTCTCTTTTTTGGTCCGGTGGGGGATGGGGGTATGAGCGGAAATCGGGATTTATGAGCGATTCGCTGGTTTTATGAGCGGAAATCGGGATTTATGAGCGATTCACCGGTTTTATGAGCGGAAACCAGGATTTATGAGCGATTCGCCGGTTTTATGAGCGGAAACCGGAATTTATGAGCGATTCGCCGGTTTTATGAGCGGAAACCGGAATTTATGAGCGATTCGCCGGTTTTATGAGCGGAAACCGTAATTTATGAGCGATTCGGCAGTTTTATGAGCGGAAACCAGGATTTATGAGCGATTCGGCAGTTTTATGAGCGGAAATCGGGATTTATGAGCGATTCCCAGGATTTATGAGCGGAATCCCGAATTTATGAGCAGCCGCCCTCCCGCCAGCTGAATAAATCCTTCCAAACAGGTGGAATCCCACTGAAAACAGGGTACAGGGAGGCAAGAGGTGAGAATATGGAGCGAGCACAGAAAATTGCACAGTTGGAAGAGGGGCTGCACACACAGCCGGCGGAGACGGCGCTGTTCGGGATGGGCTGTTACTGGGGGCCGGATTCACGATTTGGCAGTCTGCCCGGTGTAGTACGAACACGTGTCGGCTTCGCGGGCGGTACGACCGAGCAGCCGGTCTATCGGAATATGGGCGATCACACGGAAACGGTCGAAATCACCTTCCAGCCGGAGATCATTTCCTATGAAGACTTGCTGACCGTGTTCTGGGAGAACCATTATCCGAACCGGGATGAATACAAAGGGCGCCAGTACATTTCACTTATCCGATACTTCAGTGAGGAGCAGCGGGAGATCGCGGCCCGCGTCAAACAGCGGATGGAACAGCGTCTCGGTGAACTGATCGAAACGGAGATCGCACCGTTCGACACATTCACTGAGGCGGAAGAGGGCCACCAGAAGTACTACTTGAAACGCTATCCGAAAGCGCTGGAACAACTGAGCACGCTGTACCCGGAACAGCGCCTGCTGACAAGATCAACATTCGCGGCACGACTGAATGGGCTCGTCAAAAGCTTCGGGACGCGGGATGATACCGCTATTGAAATCCGGACGTGGCCGATCCCCGCTGCCGATCAGACGGTGCTGATCGACCAGCTGCACAACATGAAATGGTAACACACGCCATCAGAGAAGGCAGGATTCCTACACGCGGAATCCTGTTTTTTTATGCGTTCAGCAAGATGAATACGGGAATTACCAAAAATTATGTCTAAAAAGAGGACGGTTGGAAAGACTTACTAGCATCGCCGGACACGCCTGTCCTGGTGAAAAGTTCTAAATCGTGAAGGAGGAACGCAATTGAAGACAATTGCCCACGTCCTTGTTCTTTTACTGGTTAGCAGTGTTTTCGCTGCACCGGCTGCTGCAGGGACAATGATTTTCGATGGAAACACGGAAACAGAGGAGGTTGACGGCCGGGAGGTTTTCCCATTCCAACCGGCACTCGAAGCTGAAACGATCGCGGACAATCCGATCCTCGCGACCGATCCGGTTCCGCTGACGTATACCGTAAAGAAAGGAGATACACTGTTTGCCATTGCGGCAGCTCATGACATCCCGCTCAGTTCACTGACGGCATGGAATGCACTGATGAGCGATTTGATACACCCGGGTGACGTCCTCAACGTATCGAGGGAAGCACCGGGGTCTGCGACGAACGAGAAGAAGATGACAGTGCTCGCCTCACAGCCGGCTGCGCAGAAACAGCAAGTGACGGCAAGCGGGCCTCCCCCGGCTGCAACAGCGAAAACAGCTTCAGCAGCCCCGGCGTCAGTTCCGGACGGCAGAGAACTGACGATGACAGCCACAGCCTATACAGCCTATTGCAATGGATGCTCGGGAACAACGAGGACCGGCATCGACTTGAGGGCGAATCCGAACCAGAAAGTCATTGCGGTCGATCCTTCCGTCATCCCGCTAGGCTCGAGAGTATGGGTGGAAGGGTACGGGGAGGCGATTGCCGGAGATACCGGAGGCGCCATTAAAGGTCATAAGATCGATGTGTTCATTCCCGGGAAGGGGTCCGCGATGGCCTGGGGAGTAAAGAAAGTACGGGTGAAAGTACTGAATTGAGAACCGAAGACACTGTCTTCGGTTTTTTCTCTGCAAACTTTTGAGTTCTCATGTAAAATGGGAAGCGGTAAAGCGTACATAGTGCAAGAGATTGGAGCGGAAATGACATGAGAGATTGGAACAAGGAGTTACATGACTACTTATTGGAACACGTCACGACAATCACAGATGAATGGCTTGCGTTGCGTGACTTCGAAAAGAATTCCATCTACTCGAACGACGCGGGAGCCGCGGCAGAGAGAACGCTGCGGGAGCAGAACAATGTGACGAACTGCACAGTGGCGAGCAGTCTGCTCGGGGATCGTGAAAACTTTAACGAGCGGAAACAGGAGTGGGCAAGACTGATCGCTGAGAGCAGGATCGCCTCGAATACACCGATCTACCAGGTGGTGGATGCGATCAGCCGGGTCCGGAAAGTATTCTGGCGGCAGATCGAGAAGTTCACGGCCATTCCGGGGAACGAAAGTGTTCCTGTTTCGGCAGTCCTCCTATGGGGAGAGACAATCCATATTGCATTCGATCAGCTGCTCGTCGCCTTTGCAGAACAGTACTATAACTTAATGACAACACGGCTGACGGCACAGCAGAGCCTGATCGATGAACTCAGTTCGCCGATCATCAAAGTGAACGAAACGATCGGCATCCTGCCCCTTGTCGGTGACATCGACACGGAACGGGCAAAGATGATCTTGGAAGTGGTCCCGCACAAATGCGCGGAAGCCAATATCTTGAACCTGTTCATCGATTTGTCCGGCGTTTCCATCATTGATACGATGGTCGCCAACCAGATATACGAAGTGATCCAAGTGCTCAGTCTGCTTGGTGTGCAGGCGACAATCACCGGAATCCGTCCAGAAATCGCACAGACTTCCATCCAGCTTGGTCTCGATTTCTCCACGATATCGACCCACAGCTCGCTGCAACAGGCACTGAAAGACAAATACGTCCTGCGCGAAGTCAACTGATGCCGAGCCGATTGCTATACGGCCGCGGTCTCGAAAGATAGACTGGCGCTATTATCATTGAAACGGTGACGGATCGTTTCGGCAAGGAGGAATTGAATTGACGAATCGCAAAATCGTATTTTTCGACCTGGACGGCACGCTGATGAGTGATGACAAAACCATATTGCCGTCGACGAAAGAAGCACTGAGAGCGTTGCGGGACAAAGCCATCATCACGGTGATCTGCACTGGACGGTCGCCATACATGTTCCGTCAGCTGACGCAAGATCTTGAGTTTGATTCTTATATATCCATGAACGGCCAGCATGTCGTATTCGAAGGGAAGGAACTGTTCTCCAACCCGATGGATCCCGCGCTGCTGGAAGAAGTGAGCATACTCGCAAGTGAGCATGGACATGGCATCACCTATTCGAACCATGACCTGTTTTCATCGAATACAGCCGATCATCCGTTCATCGAGGGGAGTCTCGGCCGCTTGAAATTGGCGTATCCGGAAGTGCAGGCTGATGTCTTTTCCCATTCATCTGTCCATCAGATTCAGCTGTATGCAGACGAAGATGAAATTCGGGAGTATGAAGAACGGTATCCGGAGTACGTGTTCATCCGCTGGGGGGAGAATGCGGTCGACATGCTGCCGAAAGGTGCATCGAAAGCGGTCGGCATCCTGGAAGTGCTGAAGCATACGGGGATCGCACGGGAAGACAGCTACGCATTCGGCGACGGTCCGAACGATTTCGAGATGCTCGAATGCGTCGGCACGGGCATCGCGATGGGCAACGCCATCCCAGAACTGAAGGCGAAGGCGGATCTCGTCACGGATACGTGTTCGAAAGACGGGATTGCGAAAGGTCTCGTTGCTGTTGGGCTGCTGTCTGATGCAGACATGACAGGCAGTTATAGCGAATAACTATGGATTGGGAGCGGGGGCGTTCGCATGAATGGAAAAACGACAGAGTCTCAGATCGCAGGTTATATTTCTACATTGCTTCGCACACATTTCGGCAAAGGACCCGTTTCAGTCCATGTTACGATGCGCCGACCATTTGTCACCATTCATTGCAAGGGATTCATGAGCCCGATGGAAAGCGCCCTGTGCCGTCAAGGTGAAGAAAAGCGGGTTGCTGAAACGCGAGACGTGATGATGCAGGAATTGAGTCCTCACATTTTGGAAGAATTGACGGCTCTAATCGGTGAAAAAGTAAGTTCGTTATTCGCGGACTGGAATTTGTCCCGTCAAACAGGCATGCTGATCGGTGTTACGGAAGCGGATCCTGCCCGCGAGCCGTTTACTTGGCCGGATACCGCCAGCAAAGAGGACCTTCATAAGAGAGTGGCCCGAGCAAATGCGCTAGCACAAAAGGTCCCGGGGTTCTTGGACAGCTTTTGGCTGAGTGACCGGGTGATAGTAGTAAAGCGGGCTGACATGCTTGTGGAGATCGAAAGAGCGTTAGTCCGAGAAGGCTTCACAGAAGTACTCAGACTGGTGAAACGGCCGCTGGAACGCGGTTTGTTTGAACGTGCAGGATTGGAGAGAAGTTTGCAGCGGGAGATTGATGAAATCTTCTTGGACTGGGATTTCCGCGTTGATGTTGGTTATATTGTCCTTGTTCTGAAGCCGGAAAATCGGAATACCTCAGACCATAAGAAGGACTGACAGTCAGCAACTGGTATATTTCCTTTCTAAATGGAAAGGAGTATGGTATGGTAAGAATATAATGAAAGTTGCAAATACTGGTTTTCTCAATTCAATAACTCGGGCAGTGTATTCCAGACTATAGTGCTGGCAATAACGCCAAAAAGAATGACTATTCTTTTTGGCGTTTTTTTATGGAGAAAAATAAAGGAGTGGTGAATCACTATGTACTTTATCGACCATATCAACAGAAAAATCCATAACAAAAGAAATGCGGGGGATGCTTGCGGATTTACGGAAACACCCCCTGAAGACAGAGAGTTCACGAATTGCGCGGATACGATTGCGCGCCTAGAGGACGAAGAATCGTATAAGAAATGTCCATCCTGTCATACAAGAATCCTTTTGACATTCCCATATAGTGAACGTCGCTGAGGAATGTTGTTGCGGGCACCCAGCATAGGGATTTATCCGCCGAGAGGGCATTGGTATGACTGCAGTTCTAAGACTCCGAATAACCTTCCTCTGAAATTTATTACATGTATCAGGTCTATAGGTCAGGTACATACTTGCCGTAGGAAGGTGGCGAGTTTGTACGATGGAACATACGGATTTCTTTAAAGTGGACTTTTGGGAAATGATTCTGCGCACGACAATTGCGTTTCTGGTGCTATTAGTATTGGCTCGATTTATGGGGAAGAAACAAATATCACAGCTCACTTTTTTTCATTACGTTACAGGCATTACGATCGGCTCGATTGCTGCAGATATTGCAGGCGAATCGGAGACACCATTTACGGACGGGCTTGTTGCGATGGTTTGGTGGGCAGTCCTTACAATAATCATGAATTTTATCGCGATGAAATCGAAAAAAGCTCGCGTACTATTAGACGATAAACCAATTATTGTTATTCAAGAGGGGAGAATTGAAGAAGAGGCATTGCGGAAGGCAAGACTCACGACAAACGACTTGAATATGCTGCTGCGGGAGCAAAGCATTTTCTCTGTAAAAGATGTGTATTATGCGATCTTTGAAGTGAACGGCAAGTTAAGTGTTATGAAACGGGCCGGTACCGAGAATGCAACAAGAATGGATGTGAAGGCATCTGTAAAAGAACCGAAGTATATTCCAACTGAAATTATCTCGGATGGAGAACTTATTCTAAAGAATCTAGCAGATCTGAACGTAACTGAAGAATGGGTATTAGCCGAGCTGAAAAAGAAGGGGATCAATCGGGTGGATCAAATTTTCTACGCAGAGATTCAAGAGAACGGGGACCTGTACATTAATGAAAAATCAGAAGGAGACCCATAAGCGGGGGACGAAAAGACATCTGCAACGTCCTGATGCCTTTGTCCAAGTCCGTGCGGCGGAGTACCTTCATCCTGTCTCCGGACAAAAACGCATCGGTAAACTCCAAGCTGCACAGTTATGATAGGATGAAATAAGGCCGGCCCCTCGACGATGAGGCCGCAATTAAAGGGACCGCAACGGCTCCATTTAAAATGCAGGAGGGTATGGCGGCATCCGATGTGCAGTGTTCAGGTGAATAAAGTTCAGTGAGGAAGAGGGAGAAAAGAATGGAAAGTGAATGGCCGAAAGAAATGGGAGTAGCGCAAATCCGGGTTGCACGACCTACCGATCAGCTGGAAAAGATTGTCGACTTCTATTGTGAAGGTTTAGGGTTGAAAAAAATCGGTTCTTTTGAAGGACACGAGGGATATGACGGTGTAATGGTCGGGCTTCCGGGGTTCAACTATCATCTGGAATTCACCCAGCATGAAGATGGCAGTCCGTGTCCTGCTCCTACTAAGGATAATCTGCTGGTCTTCTATATCCCCGAAAGCAGGACAATTGACAGGATTACAAATAGACTGAAAGCGTTAGGTTATGGTTCAGTATCCTCGGAAAATCCTTACTGGGAAGAAAAGGGCGTTACAATTGAAGATCCTGACGGTTGGAGAATTGTCTTAATGAAATCGCCAGGCATAGGAAATTAATATACATATTTCATACGATCGCATGCTTGTTATAGATCAATATTCGACCATTGATTGTTAGCATTTAAAGACATTTATTCATCAGTGGGAGACATGTACTCATACCGTCTGCTATGGTCATTTCAACTGCGACCGCCCTGCGCCGGCTAGAGCAGAAAGCTGAATTCCCGCTGGATCCTGTATGGCGCGAAAAGCTACTGGCTAGTGAGAAGACCATTTCAGATGCCATCGGTGCCATCTATGTCGCACTGGAACGCGGCCATATTGTCGGTAAAGCTGAATAATATACAAAGCCCTCCTATCCATCGCGGACAGGAGGGCTTTTTCGTGTTTATTAACCTATTGGTTCATTACAAAATCCATGCAAGAATCACATATTCCTTCACCAGATATTGTTATGCCGCATCTTAAGCAGCCGGTAAGGCTTCCTTTTTCAAATGTATCTAAGCATTCCAAGAAAATTATTTCTTCTCCTTCATACAATAACCAACTATGGCATGAAGGACATTGGCCGTTCTCTACTATATCATGGGTTTCTACATCATATTTTATAGTTGTATATTTACCTAAAAATATATCATGAGTAAGTTCTTCTAAGCAAAAGTGACATAGTGTCTCACCTTCAGCTACTTTTATCTCTAAAGCTTTTTGGTTGCACGAAGGACACTTAATTATGCAATCACAATTCTTTATATCACTCTGGATTCTAACGTTTCTTTTGTTAATGTATTCTTGAAACTTTAATGAGTATCCTTGTAGCATTTGGAATAAATCTTCGTAATCGTGTTCACTAAATCCAGTCTTGTCATAACTATCGTCAGCTCTGTGTAATTCTTTGATATAGATTATCAAATTTCCAAGCATACTTGCTAACCTAGATTTTACTTCTTGGTAGTTTAGATCATAGCGGAAGTGCTCGATTTTATTTCGTTGCTTTTGCATCCATTCTAAGTCTCCAACAAGTTTATCTTCTAGTTTTTTGTCTGTTAAGTTATTTATTCGGGACATTAAAGTTGTAAAATCAACACTCTTAATTTTGTCGTTAATTAAATCGTCTTTTGCAGCTTTGTCTATGTCCTGAAAAATAAATGACCAATGCTCTTTAAATAATACATCTTTAAAAAAGATGAGTGTACCAGAAAAAATATGGAGTATGGAATATTTATAATCAGTTGTCTCATCAGCAATAATGTAACTCAAACCTTTTTCAATAAATTCATGTGCATTTTTTTGTAACCCTAAACTAACTTCCTCAATTGTAATTTCATTTAAGCTCACTATTACCAAGCCTCCTCTGTATGTCAACTATACAGGGATGTAAAATCCGAAACAACAGAAAATCACCTCCTTTACACACGAACATACATTCCCTATACTGATTACAAGGAGGAGAACAAGCGTGCACAAAACATCGGAGAGAGCGGTAAAGTATGGAGAACTGCTGGACATGGTCTACATGGCAGGAGACGGCAAGATCAGCAGGCGGCGCGTCAAGGTGCTGCAGGTAGGAGACACATCGTTTCGGGCCTATTGCCATCTGCGTGGATCCCGTCGGACTTTCGTGATCGACAATGTGCTCGCCCTTGTTCCCTTCAATACACACGAAAGGGAAGTGATCTGATGCGCGACAATGTGAGAGACCGCGGGAAAATCAAATGGACGGCCATGATGCTGCCGAAACATATTGCCAAGCTACGCGAGTGGCAGGCAGAGGACGATAAGGCGCCGCAACCGGTACTGTCCGAGTTTGACCCGAAAGAGATCCAGACACAGCTGGAATCAGCGCGCATGAAACGCTGCATGACACAGGTGAGCATCTGGCAAGACGATCGCATCACGAGCTACATAGGTACTATAGAAGACATCGACATACATAACCGGCTGGTTGTCCTGGAAGACCCTTTCTCCACCGAGCGGATTCCGGCCGATCTGATTATCGCCGTTCAGCATTTAGACTAACGAAGAAACGCCTTATCCATTTGCGGATAGGGCGTTTTCTGAGTGTTCAGTATTTATCTTTGTAAACCATCATTGGCTCTTAGAAAGATACTGCTGTTCATAGCAATATTTATAGAGTTCTCCTGCAACATAACAGTCATGCAAGGCATCATGTGAAGAAAGATGATTCAGCTCAAGAAAGCCCTTCAATGTTTCAAGTTTGTGATTTTTAGTCGTATCTATATTTTTCCTAGCCAGCGTCAGGGTATCAGCGACCCTGAATTTCTGATTCTCTATTTGATTGCTCTGCATATTGGCTAATAAAAACTTCATATCAAATGAAGCGTTATGCGCAACTAGTTGATCATCACCAAGAAAAGCAAGCAGTTTAGGTAACGCCTTATTTGCAGGCGGTGCTTTTTTGACGTCCGTGTCTTTGATGCCATTTAAGTTCGTTATATACGAAGGGATAGGAATCAGTGGATTCACGTATGTGACAAACTCATCTACCTTTTCGAATCCTCTATACCTGACAGCAGCTATTTGAATGATGCAGTCTTTTTCAGGGGATAACCCTGTTGTCTCAAAATCCAGGACAGTATAGTCGGGAGAAAGCTTTCTTGCTTTCGTATATTCGTAATTCACAGGCTTTATCGCTGTTGAAGTTTCAATGGATGGTGCAAAGCTGGAAGGCACTTCTGGTTTTTCATAATTTGATTTGTAATTCAGTGGAAGATTATTCTTTTTGTTAATGATCATTCGTTTGATTTCTTTTCTAATTCTCATAATCGAGAATACGAAAGCAGGCAGTAAAGAAAAATAACTTGTTAGCGGCATTAATAAAAAACAAAGTAAGACCGACCAGAAAGATTCGTACCACCTTACTTTTCCAACATACATAACAGAGACCTCCTTGTTTACCATCAATAGTACTGTACCTCCAAAACTTTTGCCATATCTTATCAGGAAATATCGTGCTTTATCACATTGATTAACCCCAATTTAACCCCAACGCCAAAATGACCAATAAAAAAGCACCTCCCCAAAAGGGAGGTGCTCCGCTTCAACCAATGGTATGAAGCGGTTTGTCGGCCGCCTTTGCCGTATTACAATACATAGAAAGTTTTAAACCACCACTCCTCAAAGTGGGTGTTCGCAGGATGGTTCCTGTCCGTCCGGTCAGTACTGGCCGGTTTGCCATTCCCCATCCTATATAAAACTCCCTTTTACAGCTTAAAGGTTAAAACTTTATGGGAATACGTACAATGCAGCTTATGTACATACTATACTGCGTGCAGCCGGGAAATGCAATGAAAAAGTTTGAGGGCTGTTCTGTTTTTAGTCAGATTTTCGTTCACGGGATCGACACGAAAATGCAAGATTATTTGTTGTCTTTTCTGACGAGGAGTCCTTATAATGGAAATATCTTATTTAAGGAGCTGGAGAATTTGAAGTTTGGGAAACTGACTTCTTCAAAAGTTGGTATCGTCCTGTCCCTTCTAGTCATTGGCGCGGCATCGGTCTTCTTCTGGCTGACAAGTGATGCCCATCGTGCAACTCCTGTATCATTCGCCTCCCTCGAGCAGAAACTCGCGGCGGCTGCAGATACGGCTGCGCTGAAAGAAACCTCGTCCGGTGCACTTTATCTGACGACGGAGAACGGACTGTATGTGACGAATGTGCGTCCGGCAAGTGAGCTTGCAGAACAGCTTGTCGCTACGTATAACGTTTCCTACTCGTATTCGAACAGCAACGCATCGGGCTACATTGTCGCAGGTCTGCTGCTTGCGGCACTGCTGACGTTTTTCATCCTTCATCGGAAAGGGAAGCTCGGAATCGGGGCTTCGACCATGAAACACAGCGCATCGAAAGAAACGCCGCTGCCCGATATTACACTAAATGATATCGGCGGATTGTCCCAGGAAATGAAAGACGAAATCCACCAGACACTCGACATCATCAAAGACCCGCGACGGGCTGCGGTCCTTGGTGTGAAAGCACCAAAAGGGATCTTGCTCGAAGGCCCTCCGGGGACCGGGAAGACCCTTCTCGCCCAGGCGATCGCCCACGAAATCGGGGCAGCCTTCTATTCCTCGAGCGGTGCGTCGTTCACTGAACTGTTCGTCGGCGTTGGGGCATCCCGGGTACGGACACTGTTCCAAAATGCACGCAAGCAGGGCAATGCCGTCATCTTCATCGATGAAGTGGACGCTCTTGCCGGCAAGCGGAAAGCGCATGGCGGAGAAGAGGCGGAGAAGACGCTGACGGAACTTCTCGTCCAGCTTGACGGCGGTGCGGACAACGAAGGCGTGCTGTTCATCGCTGCGACGAACCGGAAAGACATGCTCGATGAGGCGTTCTTGCGTCCCGGCCGGATCGACTATTCGTTCCAGGTGCCGCTTCCGGATACACAGGGGCGCCGGGAAATCATGGATATCCATACGAAAGGCAAAGCGCTTGCGCCGAATGTCGCAGCTTCACTCGATATGCTGGCGGAAAGCACGTCCGGGTTCTCAGGTGCGGAAATCAGCGCGCTGTTCACGACAGCGAGCAAGCGTGCGATCCGGGAAGGCCGTTCGGAAATCGATAAAAGCGACATGGATTTCGCCATCGACCGGACGATTCTCGGCAACACATCCCGCACGCTGAATGATCCGCTGACAAAGCGCCGTGTCGCGATCCACGAATCAGGCCATGCGCTCATCTCGGCGATCACGAAACCGCACTCCGTCCGGAAAGCGACGATCATTCCGAGGGGGCAGGCCCTCGGCTATGTGGCACCTATCCAGAAAGAGATGCATTTGCAGACGGCGAGCGAGCTGATGGACCAGGTGAGCATGATCCTTGGCGGCGGTGTTGCAGAACGGATCTACCTCGGC
This sequence comes from Sporosarcina sp., assembly GCA_032099885.1. Classification (GTDB taxonomy): domain Bacteria; phylum Bacillota; class Bacilli; order Bacillales_A; family Planococcaceae; genus Sporosarcina. Next base: position 45,233 of record DAMDKL010000006.1, on the reverse strand, counting down.
GAGCACAGTATCGGTGTCAGCGGTGATGTCCAGCAGGCGAAGGACATCATCGAGCGGATGGTGGACACCGGCTTGTTACAAGACGGTTTTATGCTGACGTTCAGCACATCCGAGAAAGAAAAGAAAATGCAGGAAATCTTTGAGACGGCTGTCAAACGGACAGAGGAACTGATCCGAGGCCATGCCGTACAGTTTGAAAACCTCGTGACAGAGCTGTATAAGAAAGAAACGCTGGATGGCGAGGAAGTGCATGCACTCGTCTGCGGTCCCGTCAACGAGAAAGTCTTTGCCTAACGAAGCAGGAAGACGTTGAAAAGCTGTCCCACGTGCCATCTTGGCTCGAGGGACAGCTTTTTCAGCGTCTGCGTTTCATCGGCTGGTCCTGCTGTTTTTTATCATTCATGAATTTCATGACGACCGGCAGGATGACCGGTCCCCATTTCATAGCTGTTTTTACAAGTCTGCCAAGTTTCATAGCCCTCGCTCCTCTAATGTTAAGTGTACTCTTCCATTCCCGAAAAAGGATTGCGGCTAAACCTGTTAGAACTTGGAACTCGTCCTAGCCCCGCAGTTCGTTGTAGATTTCCCGCTTCAGCTGCAAAAAAGGTTCGCTCAGCAGCAGGTCTTCGGTGCGCGGCCGTGGAAACGGGACGGTCAGTTCCTTCTTGACGACTGCTGGCTTGTCCGACAGTACGATGATCCGATCGGAGAGGAACAGCGCTTCGTCGATGTTATGTGTGATGAACAGGATTGACTTTTTATTCGACTCCCAGATAGAAAGGAGCCACTGCTGCATCTCGAGACGTGTGAATTCGTCCAGCGCGGAAAACGGTTCATCGAGGCAGATGAGCTGATGCGGTGAATTCAGACTGCGAATGAACGATACCCGCTGTTTCATGCCGCCTGAAAGCTCATCCGGATAAGCGTTCTCATAACCGGCGAGTCCGGCACTGCGGATCAGTTCCTTCATCTGTTCCTCGTCTGGCTTCGTCCCGGCAATTTCCGAGCTGAGCCGGACGTTCTGCAGGACTGTGCGCCACGGAAATAGCGCTGGGCTCTGCGGCATGTAGCTGATATGGCCGCGGGAGCCGTTCAGTACGCTGCCGTCCAGTGAAATCGTCCCGGCGTCTGGGGGGAACAATCCGCCGATCAGCTGGAAGATCGTGCTCTTGCCGCTGCCGGACGGCCCTAGGATGGAGACAAACTCGGTATCACCGACGGAAAGTGTGATGTCTTCCAGTACATGGTTGCTGCCGTAAGTTTTTGCGATATGGTCAAGTGTGAGCTGTGCCATCAGAACTGCCTCCTTTGCTGCGGGATCGGAGCGCCATCCGTTCAACCGCCGTGATGATGCCGAAGTAGAGCAGACTCAGTACCATGATGAGGGCGATCGCGACGAAAACGCGATCGGTCTTGAACGATGAAGACGCCATTGTCATATAGACGCCGATCCCTTTGTTTGCACCAAGCCATTCGGAAATCACAGCGCCCATGACGCTGTACGTAGCGGCGATCTTCAGACCTGAAAAGAGGGAAGGGAGCGCATATGGCCATTGCAGCTTCCAGAAGATCTGTCGGTTGTTCGCTCCCGTCATCTTCATATAATGCAGCATGTCCCGATCCGTATGGCGGAACCCGTCGAGTGCCGCAATGGTGACCGGGAAGAAGCAGACGAGCGTGATGACGATCACTTTCGGCAGCATCCCGAAGCCGAACCAGATGACGAGCAGCGGCGCCAGTACGATGACCGGAATGTTCTGCGACAGGATGATCAGCGGGTAGACCGCCTGCTGCAGTGCTGGGACACGGAACAGGCAGATGGCCGTAAAGATCCCGACTGATATACCGGCGAGATAGCCGGCTGCGGACAGCATGACCGTCGACAGGATATGCGGGGCATAGAGCGCCGAACCGGACACCGCTTCCTCCGCAATCTGTGTCGGCAGCGGCAGCAGCCAGGAAGGGACGTCGAACAGCCGTGCCGCTCCTTCCCATAGAATGAGCAAAAGGATGAGGACCGCTGCGGGCCGCCATCCTTTTTTTACAAGCGAACTCACTCGTATTTCTCCGTCAGTTTGTCCATGGACGCCCCAGCAGGATTCATAAAGATTTTTACTTGGGAGATGACACTCACCGCACCGAGTTCCGTCATCCGGGTATTCATTGCTTCGACGATGCGGAGCAGTTCGTCCAGTTCCCCTTCCATCGTTGTCTCTAGCGGCGCGACGCGGTAGGGGACGCCGGATTGGTCGATGATGTTTATGGCCGCATCGACGTATGGGATGACGTCCTCTCCGTTTGGTGTTTTAGGTATGATCTGAATACTGACGAGTGCATTTGCCATGATGGGTTCCTCCTTATTTTGGTAAAAAGTCATTTGTAAAGGCGTCTTCAGGTGTGAATTCCCCGTCGAGCAGGTCGTTCTCTTTCATCCAGTCTGCGTAGTTCTTCCACGTTTCAAGCTTTTGTGCTCCGAAACGCGGGGCATCATCCTGATATTTCGGCGACAGCCACTGCTGGCTCTTCTTTACGAGGTCCGCGTCCAGATCCGGCACAGCTTTCACGAGGATGTCGGCTGCCTCGTCAGGATGCTCGATTGCATACTGATAGCCTTTGACAGCGGCAGCAGTGAACGCTTTGACCGTCTCCGGTTCGTCCTTAATTAGCTTTTCGTTCGTCGTGAGGATCGGTGTATAGTAATCGAGCGCCTCGGAATAGTCGTTCAAGTACTGCATATTCAGCTCCATGCCGCGCTGTTCTGCTTCAATGCCGGTCCAGCCGTAATACACCCACGCCAGGTCGATGTCCCGCTGGATCGCCGTGAAAAAGTCGGAAGACCCCATGTTGATGAAATTTACTTTGCTGAAGTCGCCGCCGTCCTGATCCATGAGCGATTTGACGACAGCCTGCTCGACAGGCGCTCCCCACCCGCCGTAGTTCTTTCCTTCAAAGTCTTTCGGGGATTCGATGCCGTCTTCTTTCAGCGAAGCGAAGCCTGACGTGTTGTGCTGGATGATGGCTGCGATCGAGACGATCGGGATGTCGGCCGCCCGGGCTTCTGTCAGCGCTTCCTGGGCACCGATACCGAAGTCTGCCTTGCCGGAAGCAACAAGGTTATCTGCGCCCGCTTCCCCCGGCATCATAATCTCGACGTCCAGCCCTTCGTCGCTGAAGTACCCTTTTTCCTGTGCGACGTAGATTCCGGTATGGTTCGTATTCGGCGTCCAATCGAGCGCGAAGTGGACCTGCCTTGCCGGTGTGTCCTTGTTTTCACCAGTCCCATCCTTCTTGCTGCCGCTGTCATTCCCGCACGCTGCAAGCAGAAGCGCGGCCATCAAAATACTTGTCATCCGTTTCAATTGAAATCCCCCTCCTGGAGTTTCCCACTGCAACAAAAAACGCGTACTTCCGAATTTTGCGGAAGTACGCGTCACATAGTCATTTTGAAATGAATATGTTCCCTCCGCTGGCGTTACCCAGATCAGGTTCAAAGGGTCTGCAGATCCTGCATCTCAACCGGCTGTCCGGTACCCCTACATATTGTCAGTGATGAAGTTATTGGTTTCATCTAACACTCTGCCATACTTTTGCAGAACCTGCAAGCGCCCAGCGATAGCGTTTTTTTCTTTTCGTAATGAATTCAGTCGTGATATACTGAGGAGTAAGGTTTTCATATCCGATTCTGTAAACAGAAAGTGAGTGGTCATGATGGGCCGTAAATGGAACAATATTAAAGAGAAGAAAGCGTCAAAAGATGCCAATACGAGCCGGATCTACGCGAAATTCGGCCGTGAAATATATGTAGCAGCAAAACAAGGGGAGCCGGATCCTGAGTCGAACCAGGCTTTGAAGATCGTACTCGAACGTGCAAAGACATACAGCGTGCCGAAAACCATCATCGAGCGGGCGATCGAAAAGGCAAAAGGCGGAGGTGATGAGAACTACGACGAACTCCGGTACGAAGGGTTCGGCCCGAACGGCTCGATGGTCATCGTCGATGCGCTGACGAACAACGTCAACCGGACAGCTTCCGAAGTCCGTGCGGCATTCGGCAAAAACGGCGGCAACATGGGCGTCAGCGGCTCGGTTGCGTACATGTTCGACCATACGGCAGTATTCGGCGTGGAAGGCAAGACGGCGGATGAAGTGCTTGAACTGATGATGGAGCATGACGTTGACGTCAACGACATCGCAGAAGAAGACGGGCAAGTGCTCGTCTACGCCGATCCTTCCGCTTTCCACGATGTCCAGGAAGCGTTCAAGTCGGAAGGTGTTACGGACTTCACGGTCGCGGAGCTGATGATGATCGCCCAGAACGATGTGCAGCTTGACGCAGACGCAGCCGCGCAGTTTGAAAAGATGATCGATGCAATCGAAGACTTGGAAGACGTTCAGCAAGTGTATCACAACGTCGATTTGGAAAACGAATAACAGAAAACACAAGCCGCTCCAGCGTTTCGGAGCGGTTTTTTAGATGGGTGCCGCCCTTGCGTTTCTTGACTTGGAATAGGGGGTAGGCTAAACTTGTGACAGGTATGGACAGTGAAAAAACCGCGCATTGGCGCTGTTTTGCTGTCTTGGAATGGAGGAGTCTCATGGAAAAAACGGATTTTCTGCCCGTCATTCTCGGGTCTGACGATAATGCTTACGGAATGGCGCGTGCGTTCCACGAACAGTACGGGATCGTCAGCATTGTCGCAACGAAAGGCGAGCTGCTGTCGACCATGCACAGCAAGATCGTCGACAAACGAATTTTCGCGGATTTCGACCAGCCGGAGACGTTTGTGAAAAGTCTGCTTGAACTGAAAGATGACCTGCTGCAGCGGACGGAAAAGCTGCTGCTCATCGCAAGCAACGAAAACTACGTGGAGCTGGCGGTGCGAAGCCGCAGTCAGCTGGAATCCTATTACATACTGCCATTTGTCGACGAACAGATGATGGATGATATCATTTTTAAAGAAAACTTTTACGACATGGCGGAGAAATACAACTTGGATTACCCGGACACGGTCATGTTTGAAAAAGGGATGGATCCCCATGCGCCGCTTCCATTCGATTTTCCGGTGGTTGTGAAACCTTCCGACAGCATGCGGTATTTCATCGCCCAGTTCGAAGGGAAGAAGAAAGCGTATGTGCTGCATTCGAAAGAAGAATACGTCGATGCTATCGAACGGATCTATGGGTCGTCCTATGATGGCAAGCTGATCATCCAGGATTATATTCCGGGCGATGACACTGTCATGCGGGTGCTGAATGCGTATTGTGACCGCAACGGCAAAGTCCGGATGATGTGTCTCGGTCATGTCATATTGGAAGACTACACGCCTGTTCTCATCGGAAACTATGTCGGTATCGTCGGGGAAGAGAACCAGGCGCTGTACGACCAATACAAGACGTTCCTCGAAGCGATCGGCTTCACGGGCTATGCGAACATCGATTTGAAGTACGACCGCAGGGATGGCAAGTTTAAGATTTTTGAACTCAATATACGTCAGGGACGCAGCAGCTTCTTCGTCACAGCGAACGGCTATAACATGGCGAAGTACTTAGTGGAAGACCGTGTCTACCATCGCGACAATCCGGTGGAATACGGAAACAACGAAGTACTGTGGCATGCCGTTCCGCTCAAACTGCTCGTCAAGTATACGATGGACGACAAGCTCAAAAGCCAAGTCAAGCGGCTCATCCGCGAAGGGAAGACTGCCTCCACACTGTACTACGATCAGGACAAGAGCCTGATCCGCTCGCTCAAGCTCTATAACTACTACCGCAATTATTACAAACGGTTCGACCAGTATTTCAAACACAAAGACTAACTGCCGCTAAGGAGTGTCAAATCAGTGCCAATTTTGGATCAAAACAACGCAGCCGACATCGCACGCTACAATGCGTTCGTCCGGTCATCCCCATACCGGGCGCTGACGCAAGACTTGAATTGGTCCCGTGTCAAAGACGACTGGGGCAACGAACAAGTGTATTTAGTAGAAGATGGGGAAATTACGGCAGCGATGTCGCTGCTCATCAAGAAAGTGCCGGGCGGTTATTCGCTCTTATACGCGCCACGCGGACCAGTCTGTGATCTTTACGACGAACAGAAAGTTGCCGCGCTCATAAAGGAAGCGGAGCCGTTGGCGAAAATGCATAAGGCGTTCGCTTTGAAGATGGATTCCGAAACAGCCTACGATGATGCGCTTGACCAGGTGTACCGAGATGCCGGATATACAGTTCATAACTCGGAAGCCGGCAAGGATGATCTCATCCAGCCGCGTATGAACATGATCGTCCAGCTGGACGGCAAGGACGAGGACGCACTGATGGCGGGCTTCCGCAAAAAAACACGGAACCTGATCCGCAGCGCTGCGAAGAAAGGCGTTGAGACGTCGTGGGCACGGACGGACGATTACCTCACTGCTTTCTATGATATCTACAAGACGATGGCAGAACGCAATCACATTACGACCCGCTCCTATGACTACTTCGTGAAACTGCGTGATAATTTCGATGGGTTGCGTGTCTACTTAATGACGCACGAAGGCGACAAATTGGCCGGTGCTGTCACCATCAATTACGCAGGTAAAATGTATTATTTGTATGCCGGCAGCACGAATGTCAAACGCAACATGAATCCAAACCACCTCATGAATTTTGAAATGATGAAGTGGGGACTCGAAGAAGGGGCCGTCTCGTATGACCTCGGCGGTATTTTCAGCACGGATGCTGAGAAAGATGGATTGTATGCGTTCAAAAAGAGTTTCTTCAATGACGATGAGGAGAGCGTGACGACGTATATCGGTGAAATCGACCATGTGTACAAGCCGTTCCTGTATAACCTGTTCGTCAAAGTTGTTCCGAAAGTCCAGCAGCTGAAGAAAAAGCTGAAACGCAACTGACAGAACTGCAAAGAACCAAAGAGCTGCCTTGGCAGCTCTTTTTCCGTTTGGAGAACGGAAGAAGCCACGGGGAACTAAACTGCTCTTCCGCTCGTTCCACATAGTATGCTATACTTCTCCCATCAAAAATCCGAACAGAAAGTAAGATGACCCCATGAAAACACTAGGAATTATCGGCGGTGTCGGGCCGCTTGCGACGATGTACTTCGGTGACATGATCGTCCGCATGACCGATGCTGCACAAGATCAGGACCATCTCAACACGATTATATTGAATGACACATCGATTCCGGATCGGACAGCGTTCATCCTCGACCGGACAAAGCCGGATCCGGTCCCGCGGCTCATCAGTGACGCACAGCTGCTCGAATCACTCGGCGCCGGCGTATTGGCCATCCCGTGCAACACCGCCCACACGTTCTATGAAGACATCCAGGGATCTGTCGGTATTCCGCTCGTCCACATGGTCAATGAGACCGTGCGCCGTGCTGCTGCACATGGAGCTGTGCGCGTCGGCATTCTGGCAACGACAGGTACAGTCCGGGCCGGTGTCTATCAAGAAGCATGCAGACGCGAAGGGCTGACGCCGGTCATCCCTGACGCGGATGTCCAGGCGAAGATCATGGACGTCATCTACGACCAGGTGAAAGCCGGGAAGCCGGCGGATACAGATATGTGGCAGGCGATCACTGATTCCATGGATACCGAACGCTGCGACCGGATCATCCTCGGATGCACAGAACTGTCAATCGTGAAAAAGGAACTCGCTCTCGGAAACCGGTATATCGATGCAATGCAGGTCCTGTCGGAAGCTGTGATCCTGAAATGTGGTGCAGCTCTCCGCTGAGTACCGCCGGACCGCAGACAAGCCCGGCAGGCCATTGATTTTCATCACGCACTTGTCCTGTTTTGAGGTTTACGAACCCGCTGGAAAAGGAATAGACTGGTGGGTCCGATTACAAGGAGGAACAAGCACCATGATGAAAATCGAAGAAACAAAAATGGACATGAAACGCGAAGACGTGATACAGCGGCTTGTCGCCAGAGGCATCTTCAAAATCGGCGGGAAGCAACTGTACGAACTGCCTTTCTACTTACTCATGAAAGAATATTATAAGCAGGTGTAACACGTTCAGCCGGTTAGGGGTCCTCCTTAGCCGGTTTTGTTGTAGCATCCACCATACAGAAAAGAGGAGAACTCATGGATACGAATAATCGGCTGAGACAGGAACTCGCTTGGGTTCTGGAAGCAGATATTGGAACGCTCCAGCAGGCAATGGAAGACGGATCGCTGACATCTGAACTGCTCGTCTTGTTCTATTTGGACAGGATCGCCCATGAAGGAAGGGAATTGAACGCCATCCTCGAAGTGAACCCGCATGCGCTGCAGACCGCCCAGGCACTTGACTTCGAACGTCAGCAGTCAGGTAAGCGGTCTCTGCTGCACGGTGTTCCGATACTGCTGAAGGACAATATGGACACTGGTGACGCCATGCATACAAGCGCCGGCAGTCTCGCATTGGCAGACCACTACGCAGGCCGTGACGCTTTCTTTGCAGCAAAATTGCGACAGGCTGGGGCTGTGCTGTTAGGGAAGACAAACATGACGGAATGGGCGAATTTCCTATCACAGGAAATGCCGAACGGCTACAGTTCACGGGGCGGTCAGGTCAGCAATGCATACGGACCGTTCGAAGTGGGCGGTTCAAGTTCGGGTTCCGCGGTGGCGGCTGCGGCTCATTTGGCAGCAGCGGCCATCGGAACAGAGACAACCGGGTCGATCATTCATCCGGCTGCACAAAATGGCATCGTCGGGCTGAAGCCGACGGTCGGTGCCGTCAGCAGGACCGGCATCATCCCGCTGTCCGTCACGCAGGATACGGCCGGTCCGATGACACGGACAGTCAGCGATGCTGCAGCCGTCTTCCAAATGATGATCGGCTGCGATCCCGATGATCCTGTGACGGCGGCCGCAGCTGTCTATGAGGATATCGACTGGGATGCGTGCCTGTCGGAAGACGCACTGCAGGGAGTGCGGATCGGAGTGGCGCGAGCGATCTTCGAGAACGAAGTGTCCGTTGAACGGATGGAGCTGTTCAACAAGGCTTTGCAAATCCTCGAACAGACAGGAGCTGCCGTGTCCGAAGTCGATCTTGGAACGAAGGAAGACGAGCTCGGTTATGACGTACTGCTGCATGAGTGCAAAGCGGCATTGAATGCCTATCTCGGGAAGACGGCAGCCGCCAACCCGATACGCTCGATCGATGACATCCTCCGTTTCAACCGGAAACATCCTGCGGATACGCTCGCTTACGGGCAGCAGCTGATGGAGGAAATCAGCAGCCGCAGCGGCTCACTGGCGGAACCTGCCTATATCGATGCACTCTTGCGGAACCGTCACCTTGCCGAGCAAGTGGCGCTCGGAAAAGCGCTTGAGGAGAACGGCGTCGACATGCTCGTCTTCCCGCAAGACCATGGCTGCAGCTTCGAAGCCGCCGCCGGGTACCCCTCAATCACGGTTCCGGCTGCAGTTTCGGAAACAGGAGAACCATTCGGCATCACCTTCACAGGTCCTGCATTCTCGGAACCATCCCTGCTTGGCTGTGCGTACGCGTTTGAACAGCGGACACAGACGAGGCGCCGGCTGATGAGTGTCCGGAAGAAGTAGACAATCGAATGGCTCCATGTGGTAAACTGATAGGAAGAGAGCGAAAGTGGGGATGGATATGTCCTTTTTAGAGGAATTTGACCGAAACGTTCAAGAAAAATGGAAATTTGAGGAACCGATGCCGATTCAGAACCAGATGATCCCTGAAATGCTGGCCGGCCGGGACATTGTAGCGGAATCACCGACAGGCTCGGGCAAGACGCTTGCCTATGTTCTGCCGCTGCTGAAATTGACGGACGGCTCGAAGAAGCAGACGCAAGCGCTCATCATGGCGCCGTCACAAGAACTCGCGATGCAGATCGTCAATGTCATCCGGGAGTGGATCACAGGCACACCGATATCGGTCACACAGCTGATTGGCGGCGCCAACATGCAGCGCCAGATCGAAAAGCTTAAAAAGAAACCGACCATTGTCGTCGGGACGCCCGGCCGTCTTGTGGAACTGGTGAAGACCAAGAAGCTGAAGATGTCGGAAATCCGGCATATCATTCTGGACGAAGGGGATCAGCTGCTGTCCAGGGAGAGCCGGGTCATGGTGAAAGGACTGATCGAAGCCGCTAATGAAGCGCGTCAGGTCGCGGTCGTTTCCGCGACAATCACAGAAGACATCGAAGACGTCGCAAGCCGCTTCATGACAGATCCGCTGCGGCTGAAAGTGACAGCAGCAGAAATGCCGGCGACCGGGGAAGTCATTCATTCGTATGTAAAGACGGATGCCCGGGATAAGACGGATCTGCTGCGCGGGCTGTCCCACGTGGAGGGGCTGCGTGCGCTCGCCTTCATCAATAACGTCGACCAGCTGCGCATGAAAGAAATGAAACTTCAGTACGAAGGGGCGCCGGTTGCCGTCCTCTATTCGGATATGAACAAATTCGAACGACAGCAAACGCTGGATAAGTTCAGGAAAGGGGACATCCGGATCCTGATCGCGACGGATCTGGCCGCCCGCGGTCTGGATATCGAAGGGCTGACCCACGTCATCCATGTGACGGTCCCGCATACGGCGGAACAGTATGTCCACCGGTCCGGCCGTACGGGAAGGGCAGGAGCGGACGGAGAGGTCCTGACGTTGCTGTCATACCCTGAAGAGCGGGACTATCGGAAGCTTGCGAAAGGGTATAAGCCAGTCCAGAAAGTATGGCACGGCGGAAAGCTGGTCGAGGGGAATTCCAAAACGGTCGGCGGTCAGGGCAAGACTCCGCCCAAAAAGAAGAAGAACTGAACAAAAGCCCCGCACTCGACATGAGTGCGGGGCTTTTGGTGATCAGATTTCTGTCAGGATGATCGGTTTGTCTTTTGTGACGATGATTGTATGCTCGATCTGGGCGACAAGTGACTTATCAGGCGTGATGAACGTCCAGCCGTCCCCTTCTTCGATGATGTGCTCGGCTTTCTCGGAGATGAACGGCTCCACAGCCAGCACCATACCCTCTTTTAGGATTGTCGGTTCCCATGGATCGTAATAGTTGAGGACATGCTGCGGTTCTTCGTGCAGCGATGTGCCGATACCGTGACCGGTCAGGTTCTTGATCACCGCGAGGCCATTATCTTTGGCTTCCCGCTCGACCGCTTTACCGATCTGATTCAGACGGGAACCCGCTTTCACTTTCATCATGGCGCGGTCGAACGCGCTTTTCGCCGTATCGCACAGTTTCTGTTTCGCTGCATCAGCAGAGCCGATCACAAAAGAGATGCCAGTATCGGCGAAGTAGCCGCCGAAGGAACCGGACACGTCGATATTGATCATGTCGCCGTCCTTCAGCACGCGTTTGCCGGGAATGCCGTGTGCCACTTCATGGTTCACACTGATGCACGTATATCCGGGGAAGTCATACTGATCAATCGGTGCCGACACAGCTCCGCGTTCCTCAAACAGCCGGCCGCCCAGCTCATCCAGCTCTTTCGTCGTCATGCCCGGACGAACTGCGGCTTTCATCTCTTCGCGGATTTCCGCGACGATCCTGCCGATTTTCCGCAGACCTTCGATTTCTTCTTCCGTCTTTGCAATCATGTAAAGTCCTTCTTTCTGTACTGTCATTGTCACTTTCTACTATACCATAATTCCGGGCACCTCTTCGAACACGCTGTTTCATTTCAAATCCGGAATACTTTGATCCCTTGTACGACATTCCAGATAACGACCATGACAAAGAGGAAGCTGTACAACAGCATGATCAGCAGTGGAGCAGCCCCCATATAGCCGAATGTCTCCGGAATACGGGCGTCCGCCGGATTGGTGAGGAACTGTTCGGTCCGGGTTTTCATTGACAGGAGACGGAAGAAGGAAAACAGGGACGCGGCAGCCACCAGAAGTGCAGGAATCAGATGGGAGACGAATGCGCGTTTGGCATGCCGTTTGACAACCCGGTCTTCGACAGCGAACCAGACGATCAGCGGAACAAGCAGCGGGGCAAAGAATATACTGAAGTAGCCGAGGGATGAAAAGGCTTTGGCAGGCGTCATGATCAGGGCACTTCCTTTCGATTTTTGGCAAGGTTCCCTTAGTATGGTCAACAAGGATGGAAAAAGTACACGGCAGCCCCGAGAATAAGAAAACCCCGTTCCAGCATCGTGCTAGAAAGGAGTTTCTTCCGGGATCGGCTGTACTTTTGGCGCAGAGAAGAACCAGTATCCCCAGCTCATCAGGCCCATCAGGAACAGTGTGGAAAGGGTGACGAACAATTCCTCCATCCGTATATTTACGATGATGCCCGCAAATACCCACAAGCAGACCGCAGTGATGACGCCATCCCGGTGATGATAGCTGAAGTGCAGGGCGACTGCCGTCAGAATCGTCAAATTGAGGATTGTCCACAGCACCGTACTGATACCGAGACGGCTCCAGTCGTCGAACACGAGGAGATAATTTGCATTCAGCACAAGATCGATGAGTGTCCAGGCGAGGAACAGGGAAACGGGGATTCGTCCATACCATGCATTCTGTTTCGCAGGATAGGTACGGTAAAGTGCATACAGCGCAAGTCCGGTGATAATACTGATAGTGAATGACGAGCCGAAGTAACCGAAATGCCAGAGAGGATACCATGCCGCATTCGCAGCGCAAGCGGCCGAGAACAGCAGCGTGCGCAGGGAGGCGGATGGATCGGAAGGCGGCATTTTGATAATCCAGCAGAAGAGCAGGCCGAGCAGCACAGGGCGGACAAGGAACACATAATCAGCAGGCAGCAAAAGGATCGGGAGTTTATGGGCAATACTCATTGTTGTCAGACCATTCAGCGGGATTGCATTCGAAAGAACGAGTGACCCGGTAAGTGCAAGCAATGCAAGAAAACAAATCATTTTTTTCATGAAACATCCTCCTTCACTCAGTATACTAGGTTGGACAGGGACCTGAGACAGGAATTATGAAGTTTTCTTTACAATTTTTGACGAGAAAGCAGGGAACGGGTGAGGAGTCTGCCGAAAGAACGTGGTATACTATACGGAAAACAGGTTATTGGCTGTCGGCCGGAAGAAGACCGAAGCAGCGACGCATGAGGGGTGAACTGGATTGTGATCATGCTTGAAGGGAAGAATTGTTATTTGCGCATCCTGACAGAGGAGGATGCTGCCGTTTTCACGGAGATGGTCGTGCGGAACAAAGAATACTGGACCGTGTTTGAGCCGCGTCATGACGCGAGTTATTACACAGTCGGGATGCAGCGCGAAAAAATCCGGGAATCGCTCTATCAGATGAGAGATCGCCGTGAATACAATTTCGGGATATTCGACAGCGAAACGAGCCGGATTGTCGGCCAGATCTCCCTCTATAGCATTAAGCGGCTGCCGTTTTCCAGCGGATTTGTCGGCTATTCAATCGATCATTCCTCTGCCGGCAGAGGAATCGGGACAGAGGCGCTCGCGCTGATTACCGCATTTGCGTTCGAGACGGCGGGACTGCACCGTGTGGAAGCCTACGTTTCACCTCGGAATACAGCGTCGATCCGTGTTCTTGAAAAGGCGGACTATTTGCGCGAGGGTCTCCATCGTAAACTTTTATACATCAACGGCGTATGGGAAGATCACTATATGTATGCGCAGCTGGAAGATGATTATTGAAAGGGTAAGACCGTGTGGCGGTTTTTGAAAAGCCGTTTCCGGATATTGTTCCATACGTAAAAACGCATTTTGTCGGCTCGATGAGCGCGCAAAATGCGTTTTTTGTCTATTTCCCGGGAAATAACCCGATTAGTCATTTCCCTGAGCAGCCATCTTTTCGTAGCCGTCTTCAATGACGTCCAGCTTCCCGGTCTTCGGATCGATGACAAGGCCGTGTACGGGTACCTTCTTGTCCATGAGCGGGTGATTCCGCACTGCATCAGCACTCTGTTTCACGCTTTCTGTTACATCTTCGAAGCCGTGGAGCCATCCTTCGAGGTCGACGCCTGCATGAGTCAATGTGCTGAATAGGTCGCGTTCAATCCCTCTGCTGACCATCTTGTCGATAATGACGTCCGTATTGATAGAACTCATACCGCAGTCATAGTGACCGACAATGTACACTTCGTCCGCTTGGAGTTCGTAGATGGCGATCAGGAGACTCCGCATAATACTGCCGAAAGGGTGAGCGACGAGAGCGCCCGCACTTTTGACGATTTTTGCATCACCGTTCTTCAGGTTCATCGCTTTCGGAAGAAGTTCGATCAGGCGGGTATCCATGCACGTCAAGATGACGATCCGTTTGTTCGGGAACTTGGTCGTCGCATACTTTTCGTATTCGTGTTCTTCGACAAATTTTGCGTTGTGTTCCAATATGGAAGAAAGGTTGGTCATAATCATCGCCTCCGGATAGAAGTATGTAGAGAGAAAAAGGGCGCCAATCGGCTGCCCTTTTTATTTCCTATGGTGCACGGACTCTTTAAAACGATCCGTTAAAAACGGACATCCGGTTTCGGATCAATGGTTTCCGAGTCGTGCGATACTAGAGAATCATTCATGTAGTGAATCATGAACATCGCAGCCATGCCGAATACGATCATGAATCCGATGACTGTAACGATAAGCAAGCCCATAATGAGTCTCCTCTCTAAGTTAATAATCAGTGACTGGTACCAGTATACCGCACTTTCACGAAAACTTTAAGAGGTTTCGGGAACTTAATGTGGAATCGCTATCAGAATGCCCATGTTCCGCTGCGGAAGACCGGTTCGGCGGTTCCGTCTTCCAGGATGCCGTCGATGTCCATTTCACCTGAGCCAACCATGAAGTCAACATGTGTGATGCTCTGGTTCAGACCGTTCTCTTCCAGCTGCTTCCGGTCCATCTCCTTGCCGCCTGTCAGGTTGAAGGCGTAGGCGCTGCCGATCGCCAGGTGATTAGAAGCGTTCTCATCGAACAGTGTGTTGTAGAAGAGCAGTCCTGATGCAGAGATCGGGGACTCATGCGGAACGAGTGCCACTTCGCCGAGGTACTTGGCGCCTTCGTCCGCTTCGATCAGGTTTTCCAGAATATCCTGCCCTTTGCCGGCAGTCACTTCTGTAATCTTGCCGTCTTTAAATGTGATCTTGAAGTCATCGATGATCGTACCGCCGTAGCTGAGCGGTTTCGTACTGGAGACGTACCCATTTACTCCTGTCTTCATAGGAGCCGTGAAGACTTCTTCTGTCGGCATATTCGCCATGAACACCGCGTTGTCGACGTTGACGCTGCCTGCTCCGCACCACGTATGTTTTTCTGGGAGTTCAATAGTCAGATCTGTTCCGGGAGCGGTGTAATGCAGTTTCTTATAGTGCTTGTCATTCAGGTAGTCGACTTTTTCGTGCAGCGTGCTGTCATGCTGTTTCCACTCTTCCACCGGATTCTCCTTATCGGCACGGACTGCTTTGAAGATGGCATCCCAGAGAGCGGGAACCTGTTCGGCTTCTGGCAGATCAGGGAAGACGAGGGCAGCCCAGTCTTTCGAAGGCGCCGCGATGACGGTCCAGCTGAACTTATCCGCCTGCATCATTTGACGGAATTTATCCAGCGCCTGCCCGCTCGCTTTCTGAGCATCGCGGATACGGGTAGGATCGACATTCTTGAAGAGATCAGGGCTCTGTGACACGATGCTCATGAAGGCGGTTCCCTGTTCTGCGAGCTGGATGCGCTCGTCGGCTTTCCAAGAAGGGAACTCCGCGAACGAATCGGCCGGTGCCTGTTCGTACCGGATACGGGAAACGACATCATCGCTCCAGTCGACGAAAACTTGACGTGCACCTGCTGCATAAGCTTTTTCTACGATGATCCGGACAAACTCCACGGCGTCAGTCGATGCGCTGATGAATAACTTCTGATCCGGCTGGATATTTACACCGACTTTCACGGCAAGGTCCGCATAATTCTGTAATTGCTGTTCAAATGTTTTCAATCTCGATAATCCCCTTTCGCTGTCTACGTATATAGTACCAAGTATGATCCGAAAAGTGCAAAAAGAAAGATTTGATATCGCTTCCACCGGGTTCTGGGAAGTTTGTCGAGTTTTCTGTGCGGATCTGCTAAAGAAAGGCCGTCTTTTGACGAAATAATAAGCAGAATGAAAGACATGGAGGTCTTCGCATGGATTTATCAACAGTGTTCGGGTTAATCATCGGGGTTGTGGCGCTCGGCGTCGGGATGTTTTTGAAAGGCGCGGCACTTTCCAGCCTGATCAACCCTGCAGCGATCCTAATTATTATTTTCGGAACGATCGCTTCGGTCGTCATCGCGTTTCCAATGAGCGAGATCAAGCGGGTACCGAAATTGTTCGGCGTCATTTTCAAGGAACAGAAGCTGTCGTCAGATGCATCGATCATTCGGATGTTTTCTTCGTGGGCGGACATCGCTAGACGGGAAGGACTGCTCTCTCTGGAGGCGCAGACTGACTCGATCGAGGACCCATTCCTGAAAAACGGACTGGGGCTTGCCATCGACGGCCAGAATGCGGAATACATCCGTGATGTGCTCGGGGAGGAAGTCGATGCCATGGCAGATCGGCATTCGGCAGGGTCGCTGATCTTTTCCCAGGCGGGCACGTACGCACCGACACTCGGGGTGCTCGGCGCCGTCATCGGACTGATCGCAGCACTCGGCGACATGAACGATATTGAAAAACTCGGCCACGCAATTTCAGCAGCATTCATCGCCACCCTGCTCGGGATCTTCACGGGATATGTGCTGTGGCACCCATTCGCGAACAAGCTGAAACGGAAGTCAGCTGAAGAAGTCCGTCAGAAGAATATGATGATCGAGGGCATCCTGTCCGTACTCGAAGGGGAAGCCCCGCGAGTCATCGAACAGAAACTTTCTTCCTACCTTTCTATGGAGGAGCGCCGAAAACTAGCAGACGAAGACCCGAAAGGCAAGGAGGCGGGGGAAGTTGCCAAAGAAGCGTAAACGCAAGAAAGAGGAGCACCACGTGGACGAGTCCTGGCTTCTGCCGTATTCGGATTTGCTGACGCTGCTGCTTGCGCTGTTCATCGTCTTGTTCGCGTCGAGTTCCATCGACGAAGCGAAACTCAGTCAGCTTTCCTCCGTCTTCAATGAAATATTCGAAGGTGGGACAGGCGTGATGCAGAACTCGTCGCCGACGGCTGTTCCGTTCCCTCAGGATGATGCGGGTGAGGAGAACGAGAGTTCGTCCTACGAGGAGGATCAGCGCACGTTAAGCGAGATCCAGGAGAATTTGGAAGACTACATCGCAGAGAACAAGCTGGAAGGGCAGTTCGATACGAAGATGACGGAAGAGGGGCTGCTGGTTACGATCCGGGACAGTGTCCTGTTCGGCCCGGGCCGGGCGGAGATCGATGACCAGTACCGTTCAATCGCAACGGATATCGGCAAACTGCTTGTATTTGAGAAACCCCGCCAGATCGTCATCACCGGCCACACGGACAATGTTCCGATGAAGAACGGGGAATACAAGTCGAACTGGGAACTGAGCGTCATGCGTGCTGTAAACTTCCTATCCATTATCGCTGAAAACAATAAGATCGATCCGATGGTGTTCAGCGCCAAAGGGTACGGGGAATTCCGGCCGATCGCGCCGAATGATACGGAAGAAGGCCGGGCGAAAAACAGGCGGGTTGAAGTGCTCATCCAGCCGCTCGTGCTGAAAGACGGCACTGCAAACGAAGCACCGAACGAGTAAGAAACAAAAAAAGGGACTATCCGGATTCCAGCATTTGCTGGCTGTTCGGACAGTCCCTTTTTTGTATGGTTGGTTTATTTCAGATCAGCTGCGCATAGAACCGAGTTCAGTGACGATGGCCTGCATTTCGTTCGGTGAGATCGTTTCCCGTTTCATCACCATATCGTAAATATAGCGCAAGTCTTCGTATTGTGAAGTACTGAAGTTTTCAGCTTTCATGGCGTCGACGTTCACCATGCGCAGTTTTTCCTTGATCTGGTCGATCATATACGAGACGTTTTCAGGAGTTGGCTGTGTTAAATCCATTAGGGTTCCGCCTTTCGCTTTCTATGGAACCCATCATTCCATTATTCCTGTTTCGTGTCAACCTTCAAACCCGCCTTCAGCTGTTTCTCTTCCTGGATCTTCGCTTGGAATCGTTTCGTCTCATAGACGATTACGCCCGACAGACCAAGCAATCCAATCAAGTTCGGAATCGCCATCAGACCGTTCAGGACATCAGCGAGCGACCATACGACATCGAGTGTGGCAGTCGCGCCGACAAAGATGAAGAGCACGAAAATGATACGGTAGCCGAAAACAGCTTTCGGATTCGGGAACAGATATTGGAAACACTTCTCTCCATAATAACTCCAGCCGAGTATTGTGGAAGTTGCGAAGAAAATCAGACCTATTGTTACGACGAGCGGTCCTGCACTGCCCAGGAACTCTCCGAATGCCACGCCTGTCAGAGCACCTTTGTCGATTCCTTTGTTCCACTGACCGGACATGACGATCGTGACACCTGTGATGGAACAAATAATGATTGTGTCGAAGAGGACTTGTGTCATCGAAATAAGAGCCTGTCGTCCCGGCATGTCAGTACGGGCTGCAGCTGCGGCAATCGGAGCAGATCCTAGACCGGCTTCGTTCGAGAACAATCCGCGAGCCACACCGAAACGGATGACTGTTCCGATAGCACCGCCTGCAAGTGCCTGACCTGAAAAGGCATCACTGAAGATGAGACCGAATGCAGCCGGTACCAAGTTGAAGTTCATGATAATGATAATAGCTCCTGCGATGAAATAGAAAAGGGCCATGATCGGAACGAAGAAAGCGGTTACACGGCCAATGGACTTAATGCCGCCGAGGATAACGAGCGCACCGAAGATGACGAGTGCGATGCCTGTCACCCAGAACGGCACGTTAAAAGCGTTATTCATAGCATCCGCGACAGCTTTGGACTGTGTACCGTTGCCGATCCCGAATGCAGCGAATGCACCGAAGATGGCAAACAGGACGCCGAGCCATTTCTGCTTCAGCCCGTGTTCCAAGTAGTACATCGGCCCGCCTGCCATTTGACCGTTCGCATCCTTGACGCGGTATTTGACTGCAAGGATGGCTTCTCCGTATTTTGTCGCCATACCGAACAGCCCGGCGATCCACATCCAGAAGATCGCACCCGGCCCTCCTGTTGCGACAGCACTGGCGACCCCTACGATATTTCCAACGCCGACAGTAGCCGCCATCGCGGTCATCAGCGCCTGGAATTGTGAAATATCCCCATCCGCTTTTTTATCGTGGTTTCTTGAGAATACTTGTTTGAGCGAGTAGGGCAGCAGCCTGAATTGAATGAAAGTAAGACGGAAAGACAAGAAGATTCCTGTGCCGACAAGCAGAACGAGCAATGGCGGACCCCAGATGAAGTCACTCATTTTCCCCAAAATATTTTGAACCTGTTCCATCCCCAATTCCCCCTTATGATTGGTCCTGCCTCTTTGTTCTGCAGAATTGCAGTATTCCTCACCTCCCTTCCGTTTACCAGTCGGTCAAGTGAATGATATTGTTGATTATTATTAATATTGCGAAACTTATAGACGTACGTCAAGCCTTTTTTAAAAAATAGAGAGCGGTTTGTTTGTTTTCAACTTGCCAGGGTATAATACCGTAAGAAATTCAATAATCAATTTGGAGGTTGTTTGAATGGGAAACAGTAAACTCGGCAGATTTGTAATGATCGGTGCGCTGCTTGGTCTTGCAGCAGCGATGATCGACCGCTCCACACGCAGCACGGTCGTTTCGACTTCTAAGAAAACGGCGAATGAGCTGTCATATTATGCGAAAAATCCAGATGAGCTGAAGGACAAGCTGATGGAGCAGAAAGACAAGTTCCAAGCAGCCTACGAACAGCTTTCCGGGGACGTCAACTACATTAAAGAGCAAGTGGAGGAGCTGAAGTCACTTACGCCGCAGGTGAAAGAACTTGTCACAGACACGAAAGAGACATTTGCGGATTCAAAGGAAGAGTATGAAGAAATCCTGAAAGACTCCTCTTCGGCTACATCCTGAGTGCGCTGCAGTACAAAAGGAGTGACACGAATTGAACAAACAAGATGATAGAAAAACGTCCGATGGGTCGCCTTCTTTAAAGAAGGCCCATCAGGACAAGCCTTACATAAATGAGGTATCCCACCGCTCAGGTAATGAAAAGGACGGCTTCTCGGATACGAAAGTCGGCGGATTCGTCACCGACATCAAAGACGGGGATATCCACTCATTTGACGTGACAAAAAAAGAGGGGTTCATGAAGGAACTCATCTTGCGCATCAAGACGGTCGATGTGTCGGGACTCGGAGCGGAATTGTCGTATTTCTTCCTGCTGTCAATGTTCCCGATGCTGATCTTCCTGTTCACGCTGCTGCCGTATCTGAATCTCGATCAGTCGGAGATCATCATGTTCATCCGTGATTATGCGCCATCCGACGTCGGCAATCTGATTGAAGAAAATATATCGCAAGTGCTCAACAATCGTCACGGCGGGTTGCTGTCCGTCGGGGTCCTTGCGACACTGTGGTCTGCTTCGAAGGGGATGAACGCCTTGACGAAAGCATTGAACCGTTCGTACTTCAAAGAGGATTCCCGCTCGTTCATCATCCAGCGCGGTATGTCGATTGTCTTTACGCTCATGCTCGTCCTCGTCGTGGCAGTCGCATTGGTGCTTCCAGTGTTCGGACAGCAGATCGGTTCTGTCGTCTTCTCGTATTTCGGACTGGAAGAAGGATTTGCGAAACTATGGGCCTCTCTGCGCTTTGTCTTGCCGCCGGTGCTCATCGCAATTGTTTTCACATTGACCTACTGGCTTGTCCCTGATGTGAAAATGCCGTTTAAAACCGCTTTGCCTGGAGCTCTCTTCGCTACTGTCGGATGGATCATCACGACACTCGGATTTTCGTTCTACGTATCGAATTTCAGCAGTTATTCTGCGACATACGGAAGTATCGGGACGATCATCGTACTCATGCTGTGGCTCTATTTGTCGGCAATCATCCTGATGATCGGCGGGCAGATCAACGCCGTCACGAAAGAACGCGCTGAGATCATTCAGCGGCAAAAAAGCAATGCGTCCGCATGATGTGCGGCCGCATTGCTTTTTTCATCTTGATGTGTTCAGCATGCGCAATCCATTCAGGATGACAAGAATCGTACTGCCTTCGTGTCCGATAACGCCGAAAGGGAGGTCGACTACCTGCATGAAGTTGGAAATGATCAGCAGGACGATGACAAAGATGGAGAAAAACACATTCTGTTTCACAATGCGCTGCATCTTACGGGACAGTCCGATCGCATAGGGGAGTTTTGTCAGATCATTTTTCATCAGAACGACATCCGCAGTTTCGAGCGCGACATCCGTTCCTTCCCCCATGGAAATGCCGCTCGTCGCTGTGGCAAGTGCTGGAGCATCATTAATGCCGTCTCCAACCATGCCGACCGCGCCATAGGAAGCCATCAATTCCTTCAATTTCTCCACTTTCGTGTCAGGCAGACACTCTGCCGTATACTCATCGACACCCGCTTCGGCTGCGATTGCGTGTGCAGTCTTTTCGTTGTCTCCCGTCAGCATGATAGTTCGAATTCCGGTCTTCTTCAGTTCCCGAATCGCGTCTGCAGCTTCAGGACGAAGGGTGTCCTGCAGGGCTGCTGCAGCTAGAATACCTTGCTGGTCTTTCAGAAATACGACGGTCTTGCCCTCTTCCGACAGCGTAAGTGCTCTGCCATCCAGGAATGCTTGCGCCTCGCTGGTACCGACGAAGCGGGGACTGCCGGCGATGACTTCGCCTTCGTTCAGGCGGGCGAGCAGTCCGCTGCCGGGGATCTCTTCGATCTGGAAGTCGCGCCGCAGTTCCACCGACTTTTCTGCGGCATAAGCGGTGATGGCAGCTGCGAGCGGATGATTCGAGCGGGACTCGATTCCGGCGAGGAGTGACAGGGCTGCCTCCTCGGAAGCGCCGTCACGTACGAGGAAGTCCGTGACGACCGGACGGCCAGTCGTCAGCGTTCCAGTCTTGTCAAAGACGACTGCATTCAGGGAACTCAAATGCTCCAGGTGAACCCCTCCTTTAAAGAGGACACCGCGCTTTGCTCCGTTCGACACAGCAGCCAGGGTCGCCGGCATGATCGACGCAACAAGTGCGCAGGGCGAGGCAACGACGAGCAGGACAATGGCCCGGTAGAACGTCGTTGTCCAATCCCATCCGAACAAAAAGTGGGGGAGAAACAGCATGATTGCCACTGTCGCGAGGACCACCTTCACGTAACGGCCTTCAAACCGTTCGATGAACTGCTGGGATGGAGATTTCTCGCTTTGTGCGTTCTGCACCATCGTGATGATCTTCTGGAACAGCGACTCGCTGCTCGGCTTCGTCATTTCCATCTCGATAACGCCACTAATATTGACGGTGCCGGCAAACAGCTCATCTCCGATCCCTTTATCGGCTGGGACAGACTCACCGTTGATGGCAGACATGTCGATTGACGTGGCGCCTTTTCGAACGATTCCATCCACAGGAATCCGTTCGCCTGCCTTCACGAGGAGCCATGCCCCGACGGACAGTGAATCGGTCGGCACGCTCTGCTCTGAGCCATCTCGAAGGATCAGCCGGGCTACTTCCGGCTGCAGCTCCATGAGGGAGGAGATCTCTTTATGGCTTTTGTTCAATGTGTAGGTCTCGAGCGCGCCGCTTACCGCGAAAATGAAAATGAGGACGGCACCTTCTGCCCAATAGCCGATCAGCGCAGAGCCGACAGCGGCGAATACCATCAGCATCTCCACGTTCAGTTCTTTGTTTTCAATCGTTTCCTCGATGCCTTCCTTCGCTTTCGCATATCCGCCGATCAGAAAAGCGATAACATAGAGGACGATGGATATAGAATCAGCCCCATTTTTACCGCTCAGCCAAGCAGCAACGATAAGGATTCCTGACAGGATGGCCATCACCAGTTCTATATGTTCTTTCCAATTCGCGGATTTGGTAACTTCCGCGGTTGCATGAGATGTCGCCATACAATCCCTCCTAACTGAGAATGAGTTTCAATATCACAAACCTTGGTGAAACAGTAAAGTCATATATCGAAAGGGAAAACTGACTATAACGATACCAATAACTTATTTAGAATTACTATTGTTTATACTATACCACACTTAGCTGAAAAGTGAACCGATAAGCAAAAAAGTCTGCGAATGAAAGAGCATATACAAAAAACCGGAACGCCTCCTGATTTTCAGGGGGCGTTCCGGTTTTTCAGCGATGTCTTATTTCAGCTTACCCATTTGAATTTCCAAATCGTCGACGAGCCGGATGAGATGGTCGATTTCTTCCAGATCGGTCGTTTCCGGTTCGATTGTATCGAGCGTTTCCAAAAACTGATTGAGCCTGGTTTTCAGCTCTTCCACTTGTGAAGATTGCGAGTTCTGCAAGACGTACACCTCTTTCCTGTCAACAGTGTACCGGAAAATAGGGGCTGTTACAATTCACAAAGTGAAAAAACCAGCGATTAAACGATCTCGACTGTCTTTTGGACGTCGATGCAATTTGCAACAGACTGGTACATGGAACAGTTCTTGTCAGTCAGTTCCATGATCTTCGGGAGTTTCTCCTCTGTGAGACCTTCTGCACGCACTGTAATGTGGTAATGGATCTTTTCCAGACGGCTCGCATCATCATTGGAACGGATGACTTCTTTTACTTCGATGGTCAGGGATTCTGCCGGCATCCGCTTCTTCTCAAGGATTTTGCGCATGACTCCGCCCGTGCAGGCAGCAATCGAGGAAACCATGAGTTGATAGGGACGAAATCCCTTTTCTTCGTTCGACGAAATTGTCAGCGTGCCGAATTCTGTTTCCGTTTCAAAACCGTGTTCTGTCATTTCGAATTTCATTAGTATTCCCTCCTCGTTATGCTATCATTATAAGGGTTTCAGCAGGAAAAGGGGTGCAGGAAGAATGCAGAATGCGCAACAGCGGCAGCGGCATCGTTTTTGGGTGCTCGTCATCATCGTTTCCATATCGGGATTTTCACAGGGGATGCTGCTGCCGCTCATTTCTTCGATATTTGAACGAGATGGCATTTCAGGCACATTGAACGGACTGAATGCCACCGGATTATACATAGGAACACTCCTCGTGTCTCCCTTTATGGAGGCACCGCTGCGCAGGTTCGGCTATAAGCCAGTCATCATCGCCGGCGGTCTGATCGTCGTCCTTTCCCTTCTGTCATTTCCGCTCTGGAAGAGTGTCGTGTTTTGGTTCTTCCTTCGGCTTCTGATCGGTATCGGTGACCATGCGCTCCATTTCGCCACACAGACATGGGTCACGAGTACGGTCCCTCCGGAGCGGCTCGGACGCAGTATTTCGATCTACGGCCTGTCCGTCGGCGTCGGGTTTGCGGTCGGTCCAATGTTTGTGCCGCTCGTGACCATCTTCGAAGGCCTGCCGTTCATCGTGTCCGCATGCCTGACGCTGATTGCATGGGGACTCGTATTCACACTGAAGAACGATTTGCCGGAAGTGATGGCCGGAACAGCGTCGGAAGGGCGGTTCTTCAAACGTGTGAAAGCGACGGTGGCAGTGGCAGGCATCGCCATGCTCGGCCCGATGGCGTACGGGTTCCTCGAGTCCTCGCTGAATGCGATGTTTCCCGTGTATGCGCTGCGGAACGGCATCCCGCTAACCATGGTGTCCATCATCATCCCGGCGTTTGCGTTCGGCGGGATCCTTTCCCAAGTGCCGCTCGGTATTCTTTCGGACAGGATCGGCCGCCGTGCCGTACTGCTTATCGCGATGGGGGGAGGCGTGCTCGCCTTCACCAGTGCGGCGGTTTTCAGCTTTTCGGCCGCTGCCATCATGGCATCGTTCTTTTCAGGCGGCGTCTTCTGCGGTTCGCTGTTTTCACTCGGAGTCGCCTATATGTCCGACCTGACGCCGAAATCGCTGCTGCCGACCGGCAACTTGCTCTGCGGTATCTTTTTCAGCATCGGCAGTCTGACCGGACCCATACTCGGGGGTTATGTGCTGGAGACATTCCAGGCGAGCTATCTGTATTTGTTCAGTGCGATGCTCGGCATCTTGTTCCTGCTGACATGGCTAGGGAAAAAACAGCCGCAGCGGACGGTGTAAATGGTGCGATAACGAAAAACAGGCAGTTCCTGAAAAGTCCATTAGCGGCTTTCCTGGAACTGCCTGTTTCGCCGTCGTGCTGTCAATTTGCGAGTCCGAGCTGGATGTCCTCGTATTCCATCACCAAGTCGTCAAGTGTGCCGAATGTATAGCCTTGTTTCTTTGCATCCCGGATGAAATCCGGCAATGCTTCGGCATTGTCCGTCGATACAGTATGCATAAGGATCACTGCACCCGGGTGCAGCTGATTCATCAGCTCGTTATAAGCGTATGCTTTCCCTTTCGGTTTGTCTGCATACCAGTCGATGAATGCGACCGACCAGAAAATATGACGATAGCCAAGTTTGTTGCCGACGTCGAGTACGTTTTCGTTAAAGATCCCTTCCGGCGGGCGGGCGTAGACTGTCCGTTTCAGGCCGGTCGTCTTCTCAAGCAGACTGTCGAACTTCTTCCACTCCTCCTCCATCTGGGCAGGCGTCAATTTCGCCATATTCGGGTGGCCGAAGGAATGATTGCCAATACCGTGACCTTCATCGACCATCCGTTTTACATACGGAGCAGCACTATTCAGATAGTGGCCTGTCAAAAAGAACGTAGCGGGGGCATCCTCTTTCTTCAATGTATTGAGAATACTTTCTGTAAGGCCGTTTTCGTAGCCGTTGTCGAATGTCAAGTAGGCCACTTTCTTGTCTGGCTTGCCCTTGTAGATGGCACCATGATCTTCAAGCATCCCTTCGAGAACACCGCCGGCATTCGGCTGTTCGCCGTTTTGGGCTTTTTTGAACCCCCAGTGGAATTCATCAGCATGAGCGGCGAATGGGTTGAACGAGAGACCGACGATTATGACGAATGCTGCCATCAGAATACCGGGACCGTGTTGTTCCATCATGATCGAGCACACTCCTTTTTTCCTTAACGTGTGCTCAATGTGAAATTCTATACATCCTTTACGTCCAATGCATCGGCAAGAGCCTGTCGGATCGTCGGATAGCGGTACGTGTAGCCGCTGTCCAGCAATTTCTCCGGCAACACGTGCTGACCTTCCAACACGAGCTTGCTTTTCTGACCGAGCAGCGCTTTCATGGCGAAACTTGGAACCGGCAGCCAGTGGGGACGGTGAAGGAGGGAGGCGATCGTTCTGCCGAGCTCCGACATCCGGACCGGGGCAGGAGCGGTCACGTTAACGGGCCCTTCCAAGGTGGAAGCAGAGATGGCATATAAGATGGCGCGTGCAGCATCTTCAACATGGATCCAGGAGATCCATTGCCGGCCAGAGCCGATCGGGCCGCCGGCGAACAGTTTGTAGGGCAGGGCGATGAGCGGCAATGCTCCGCCGCCTTTTCCGAGCACTGTGCCAAAACGGGTGAAGACGACCCGGGTGCCGGACATACCGATTTCCGCTGCCTTCAGTTCCCAGTCGTGGACTGTTTTCCCTAGAAAATCATGGGCGACTTCGGGCGACTCTTCGGTATAGACGTGGAATTCGGAAGTCGGATAAATGCCGACCGCGCTCGCGTTCACAAAAACATCCGGTTTGCGGGCGAATGTCTTCAAGATACGCAGCAGTTCGTCGGTCGCTTCCATCCGGCTGTTGTAGATTTTGTGCTGGTGAGCTTCAGACCAATTGCCGTCGTTGATCGACACGCCGGCAAGGTTGACGACAGCATCAGGGGGCGTCAGTTCACTCTCGGGATGTGCATTTGGCTGGAGCCATTGGACGTAGTGGACGCCATCTTCTTTTTCCGGCTGCCCGCGCGTCAGGACAGTGACTGTGTGACCTTCTTGTACTAACAGGCTGAGCAGGCGGGTTCCGACGAAACCGGTGCCCCCGGTAACGAGAATTTCCATTGAAGCAACCCCTTCCAAAGTTTTGATACGGTTCAGCTGACGGGCTGTTTAAGAACAGATATACTTAGAAACAGCGGGGGTGAAGACGTGACGATCATCACAAAGATCACACAGCAGAAAAAAGACAAAGAGCGATACAATATCTTTCTGGATGATGTCTATTCCTTCAGCGTCCATGAGTCCAGCCTCGTCAAGTTCGGCTTGACGAAAGGGATGACACTGGATGAGTTCCTGAAGGATGATCTCATCTATGAGGAAGAGATCCAGCGCGCCTTCAACAGGGCACTGCACTTTCTCGGCTATCGTATGAGGAGTGAACAGGAAGTAAGACAGAAACTCTCCGAAGCCGAATTCGGAGAGGCTGTCATCCGAGAAGCCATCCTCAAATTGAAAAAACTCGACTTCCTCGACGATACGGCATTCTCGGAAGCGCTCCTCAGCACGCAGAAAAGTTCAAGTGGAAAGGGGCCGGAAGCCATCCGTCAGGAAATGAAGAAAAAAGGGATCGATCCGTCCGTCCAAGAATCGGTGCTCGAAGCATATGACCCGGTAGAACAGCTTGCAACCGCGAAACGTCTTGCAGAAAAAGCGGCGCGCAAGCATGCCGCCATCGCGCCGGCACAGCTGAAGCAGCGCATCCAGAATGCACTCCAGCGGAAAGGGTTCTCCTTTGACATCATTAAAGAAGCGGTGAACTCAATTGAATTCGAGCCTGATGAAGACGAGTGGACGGCTATTACAGAAACGGCCGGTGAGAAAGCATGGCGCCGTATCAGCGGCAAGTATAGCGGCTATGAGCGTAAACAGCGCATGAAACAGGCGCTTTACCAGAAAGGCATCCCGTTCGATCGGATCGATGCATTCATTGAAAAAAAGGAGCTTGAAGAAAATGGAGAATGACAAGAAATACAGTCAGATGACCGAGCAGGAACTGCGTTCGGAAATCGCGCGTCTCATGGAGAAAGCGAGAAAAGCCGAACAGCTCGGGATCTTGAACGAATTTGCCGTCTACCAGCGGAAAGCGGTGATGGCGCAATCATTCCTCGTCGATCCTGCAACAATCGTGCCGGGTGAAATCTATAAAATCCAGGGAGACGAAGGTGTGTTTTTCAAAGTGGACTATTTAAAGGGCCGCTTCGCGTGGGGATACCGGCTCGGCAGCGAGCTGGCAGCAGAAGCGCTGCCGATTGCGATGCTCGCGTCCGTGAAAACCGGCAAATGAGTCGCTGAAGATCATGTATCCTGGATGAAGTTCAGTTTCTTCCGCAGCTTATCTTCCGAGAAGATCCAGCCCGTGAAGGAATTGACGACTTCCATGTTCTCATCAATATGAGCGACTGCGACGAATGGGTAATACGTTTTGCTGCGGTACCGTAAATCAATGAGCCGCACTTCCGTCAGCACGTCCACCTGCGTGATCTCCCAACGGTAGATCGGCGAGAACCCCATGAATACCTGGATATTGCGGTCTGTCATCGCGGCCTGGACATAAGGGGAGTCTGGCAGCGGTTTTCGGTCGAACCGATCGTAAATGCTGATGGACCGGCCGTACGCGCGTCCGACATAATGATCTGTCGCTGTTGATGCGGCGATCCGCCACTGGAAAAAGCGCATTGTCGGTGCAACGTAGACATCGACTGCGTCGGGGATCGTATTGCAGACCGCCCGCTTCACAGCGCCCCGGACAGCGAACCGCAGCAGGTAATAGACGAAGACGACGCTGTACAGGATGATCATCGTGCGGACTGGGGGCGCGCCGAGCAGCCAGGCTGCGATGGCGGCGGCATGAAGGCCGAAGATGATCGGGTCGAACGTGTTGATGACGCTGAGGGCGACCCACTTCTGGGAAAACGGCCGGAGCGCCTGTGTGCCATATGAATTGAAGATATCGACAAAAACATGAATGAACACGGCAAGAAACGTCCATGCCCATAAGTGCAGGAAGTTCGCTTCCGGGACGAACAAGGAAAGAACAAGGGAAATCAGGACCGGCCACAGCAGCACTGCCGGAACTGAATGGGTGATTCCTCGGTGGTTCCGTATATAGACAGCATTGTTCCGTAATTTCAGGACGGTATCGGTATCAGGTGCCAGGGAGCCGAGCATAATGCCTGCGAAAACCGGTCCCATGGTCGCTGAATGGGAGGCGACAGCGGGGTCAGCCATCGCAATTCCGCTGAGAGCGATGCCCATCGCGATATGTGTGCCTGTATCCACTCTCTCACCCCTTCATAATGACTAATCTGCGCAGGGTCTCTCCGCAGTTCTTATAAGTATATACCCAATTTCGAATAACCTAAAAGTAATTGCAACGCGAGCGAGGAGGCTGGCCATGAAGATCGAGCAAAAGAATGAATTCAACGAACGGCTGCTTGCGTGGTATGCCCGCGAAAAGCGCGACCTCCCCTGGCGCCGCACAACCGACCCGTATTTCATCTGGGTGTCCGAGGTGATGCTGCAGCAGACCCGTGTCGAAACGGTCATTCCGTATTACGAGCGGTTCACCAAGTCGTTTCCTTCCATGGAAGACTTGGCGTCTGCGGATGAAGAGACGATCCTTAAACATTGGGAAGGCCTCGGCTACTACTCACGCGTCCGCAATCTCCAGGCAGGTGTACGTGAAGTCGTGGAACAATACGGGGGAGTCATTCCGCAGACGCGGGAAGAAATCATGAATTTGAAAGGGATTGGTCCTTATACGGCGGGCGCCGTGCTGAGCATTGCGTACGGGGTGCCCGAACATGCCGTGGACGGGAATGTCATGCGCGTATTTTCCAGACTGTTCCTCCTCCGTGATGATATCGCCGTGCCGAAATCGAAAAAAGTGTTCGAGGAAAAAGTGATGCAGATCATCGATGAATCCGATCCTTCTTCTTTCAACCAGGCGATCATGGAACTTGGAGCGACAATCTGCATCCCGAGACCAAGATGTCTTCTCTGTCCAGTCCGTGAGTTTTGTGATGCATTTGAAGAAGGTGTGCAGGAGGAGCTGCCCGTCAAAACGAAGAAAGTCAAAAACAGGGCGGTCTCCGTCCATTCGTTCGCCATCCGCACACCGAACGGACGATGGTTGTTACGGAAACGGCCTTCCGGCGGCCTGCTCGGAGATTTTTATGAATTTCCACAAGCAGAAAATGCGGAAGACGATTCCCTTTCAGCTGTGTTGGAGACGGAAAGCGGCCTCCGGGCACTGGTAGAGGAGACACCTTATACAGAGTACAAGCATGTGTTTTCGCATATCACCTGGCAGGTGAAGGGACATTTTGCCGAGCTGCTTGATGAATCGCCGCTCCCGGAAGGATACCGGTTTTTCACCGATGAGGAAATATCCGAGCTCCCGAAATCCAAACCGATGAACAAATTGTGGGATGCGGTTAAAAAATTGAAGGGCGCCGGATAAATTCCTGCATGCTGGATATGCTAGTTGTTACGGAGGTGAAAAATCCATGACAAACAACAACCAGCGGAATCAGCGGAATCAGCGTAACCAGCAAAACCAGCAAAACCAGCAGTTCAACAACCAGAACAACAAGAACAACCAAAACAACCAAAACAATCAAAACAACCCGCTCGCGAATGAAGAGTTTGGTTCCGAAACAGACGTACAGCACGTGAAACAGCAAAACCAAAAAGCGGAAGCGAAAAAGCAGCAAGCTTCTGGACCGCGTGCAAACCGTAACGGAGACCAGACAAAATAATTGGATGGACACCGCCGGCCGGCAGGAGAACCTTTTCTCCTGCCGGTTTTTCCGTGCGCAGTCTCAATCATTTTCTATTTGCGGGAACGGTTGGTATAATGGTCTGATAAGAATGGACGAACAATTTTCCTGTTGCGAAAAGGTGGTTTTAATGATGGACATTCCAAGAGAAGGAGAGACCGTACAAGTACATAGTTACAAGCATGACGGCCATATCCACAGAGTATGGCAGGAGACCGTCGTGCTGAAGGGGACCCGCAATATCATCATCGGGGCGAACGACCGGACGCTTGTCACGGAGTCGGACGGCCGGACTTGGATCACCCGGGAGCCCTCCATCTGCTATTTCCATGCGGAGCGCTGGTTCAATATCATCTGCATGCTGCGTGAAGACGGCGTCTATTACTACGTCAATATCAGCTCGCCGTTCGTGTTCGATAACCACTCCATCAAATACATCGACTACGACCTGGATGTGAAGGTCTTCCCGGATATGAGTTACCTCATTCTGGATGAAGATGAATACGCGGAACACAAAAAACAGATGGGATACCCGGAAGTGATCGACAAGATCCTCCGCCGCAATCTGGAAACACTGCTCAGCTGGGTGAAACAGCGCAAAGGCCCGTTTGCTCCGGACTTCATCGACGTCTGGACATCGCGCTATGAGTTCTACAAAAACATGAACAAAGAAAACTGAGAAAGCGGGCTGCGCTGGTTGCGGCTGGCTTTTTTTGCAGGAGGGGTTGCATGGGAGACAGCATTAAACGTTACATGAAATTCGTAAAGCCGTATAACTGGATGATCGTACTGACGGTGATCATCGGGATCGTCAAATTTGCGATCCCGCTGTTCATCCCGTTCCTGATCAAGATCGTCATCGACTCGATCATCGGCTCGACGACGATGACAGCTGCCGAGCAGACAAAACAGCTGTTCTACTGGCTTGGCGGGACAGCACTCTTGTTTTTCATCATCCGTCCGCCTGTCGAGTATTACCGCCAGTATTATGCGCAGTATGTGAGCAACAAGATTCTCTATGACATCCGTCAGAACCTCTACGGGCATCTCCAGAAACTGAGCCTCCGGTTCTATAGCGAAACACGGGCGGGCGAAGTGATCTCAAGGATCATCAACGATGTGGAACAGACGAAGAACTTCGTCATGATCGGGCTCATGAACGTCTGGCTCGATTTCGCGACGATCATCATCGCCGTCATCATCATGCTGACGATGGACATCCCGCTGACGCTCGTCACGCTTCTTGCGTTCCCGTTCTACGCCTACAGCGTCAAACACTTCTTTGGCAGGCTCCGCACGCTGACGCGTGAGCGGTCCCAGGCGCTCGCCAACGTGCAGAGCTACCTGCATGAGCGCGTCGCCGGCGTCAGCGTCATCAAGAGCTTTTCGCTCGAGGACGTGGAGCAGAAACGGTTCGACGAAGTGAACGGCCAGTTCCTGGACAAGGCGATCGAGCATACGAAATGGAATGCGAAAGCTTTCGCGGTCGTGAATACGATCACGGACGTCGCTCCGCTGCTCGTCATCGCCTATGCCGGATACCAGGTCATCCACGGCAACCTGTCCGTTGGGACGATGGTTGCGTTCATCGCCTATATTGAACGTCTGTACAGCCCGCTCCGCCGTCTGGTGAATGCGTCTACATCGCTCACACAGTCATTCGCCTCGATGGACCGTGTCCTTGAGCTGATGGAAGAGCCATACGAAGTGACGGACAAACCGGGTGCGCGTCCGATGCCTGCGATCAGCGGGAAAGTCGAGTTCGACCATGTCGGTTTCACGTATGAGGAAGAAGGTCATCCTGTCCTGAAAGACATGAACTTCATAGTAAAGCCCGGTGAGACAGTTGCGCTTGTCGGGATGAGCGGGGGCGGCAAGTCGACGATCGTCAGCCTGATCCCCCGTTTCTATGACGTTACGGCGGGTGCCATCCGGATCGACGGCACCGATATCCGGGACATCCAAGTCCGTACCCTCCGAGATCAGATCGGCATGGTGCTGCAGGACAGCATCCTCTTCAGCGATTCGGTGCGGAGCAACATTTTGATGGGGAAACCCGATGCGACGGAAGATGAACTGATTGCAGCTGCAAAAGCGGCGAATGCGCATGACTTCATCATGGAGCTGCCGGAAGGCTATGAAACGACAGTCGGCGAGCGCGGCGTGAAGCTGTCCGGCGGGCAGAAACAGCGCCTGTCGATTGCGCGGGTTTTCTTAAAAAACCCGCCGATGCTCATATTGGACGAAGCTACATCCGCTCTTGACCTCGAAAGCGAAGCGCTCATCCAAGACTCGCTCCAGGTGCTCGCGCATAATCGGACAACCATTATCGTCGCACACAGGCTTTCGACAATCACACATGCTGATAAGATACTCGTCATCGATCACGGAGAACTGAAAGAACAAGGTACGCATACAGAGCTGATGGACCGCGGCGGAATTTACCATGACTTATTCCGGGTGCAATCAATGTAAAAAGAAAAGGCAGACAATTAGGGAAAAATTTCCTAGTTGTCTGCTTTTTTTGATTGGTTTGAAAATTACCTTGATTTGAATCTAAAAAAACGTATAATACTGAATAACAGATATTTTAAGAAAAATAGTATTGGGGTGTAGGATGTCATGAGTGAACGAAAAAAAGTCTTGGAAGTAACAGACTTGCAGACCACTTTTTTTACCGACTCAGGGGAAATTCCAGCGGTGGATCATGTCGACTTCTACGTACGGGAAGGCGAAGTGCTGGGGATTGTCGGTGAATCGGGGTGCGGGAAAAGCGTGACATCACTTTCCGTAATGGGACTGGTGCCAAATCCTCCTGGGAAAATAACGGGGGGCGAAATATTATTTCAAGGTAACGACCTGCTGAAAAAAAGTGAAAAGGAAATGCGCTACATACGAGGCAACGACATCGCAATGATTTTCCAAGAACCGATGACTTCCCTCAACCCGCTCTTCACGATCGGCAGCCAAATGACTGAAGCGATTCTGATCCATGAAAAGAAATGGTCCAAAAAGAAGGCGAGGGCCCGGGCCATCGAGATGCTGAAACTGGTCGGCCTGCCGCGTGCTGATGAGCTGATCGACGAATATCCGCATCAGCTGTCGGGAGGGATGCGGCAGCGGGTCATGATTGCGATGGCGCTCGTCTGTGATCCGAATCTGCTCATTGCCGATGAGCCGACAACGGCGCTCGACGTTACGATTCAGGCCCAGATCCTCAAGCTCATGAAAGATTTGAATACGCGCCTCGACACCGCCATCATGCTCATCACCCACGATCTTGGCGTCGTGGCGGAAACGTGTGAACGTGTCATCGTCATGTATGCCGGACAGGTGATCGAGGAAGCGCCGGTGAAGACGATCTTCGAGAACCCGCAGCATCCTTATACGAAAGGACTCATTCAGTCCGTCCCGGATATGCGCTATAAGAAGGATCGGCTGTTCTCCATCCCCGGTAACGTGCCGAAACCCGGTTCTGTCCGGCAGGGTTGCAAGTTCGCGGCACGGTGTGAGTTCGCGTTCGATAGATGTCTTGCGGAAGACCCGGCACTCCTTGTAACAGAAACCGGACACCAGACAAGATGCTTCTTGTACAGCGAGGAAGGAGTGAGGGAAGATGGACCAAAAGCCGTTGTTGAAAGTTGAAGGGCTGAAAAAGTACTTCCCCGTCAAAAAGGGGCTGCTCGGCAGGACTGCAGGTTATGTGAAAGCGGTCGATAATGTTTCATTCCATGTGAACAAAGGGGAAACCCTCGGCATCGTCGGGGAAAGCGGCTGCGGCAAGTCGACGACCGGCCGGGTGCTCATGCGCCTGCTGGAACCGACAGAAGGGACAGTCGAATTCGACGGCAAGCAGCTGACCGACCTGTCTCCCGGGGAGATGCGCAAAATGCGCCGCGACATCCAGATGGTCTTCCAGGATCCATATGCCTCTCTGAACCCACGGCACACGATCGGCAAGATCCTTGAAGAACCGCTGATTGTGCATGGAATTGCGGATGCGAAAGAACGGAAGAAGACGGTGAATAAGTTCCTTGAGATCGTCGGGCTGAGCCCCTACCATGCAAAGCGGTATCCGCACCAATTCAGCGGCGGGCAGCGGCAGCGTGTCGGCATCGCCCGGGCGCTCATGACGAATCCGAAACTGATCATCGCGGACGAACCGGTATCGGCGCTCGATGTATCGATCCAGGCGCAGGTGCTTAACCTCATGCAGGATCTACAGAAAGAGTTCGACCTGACGTATATTTTCATCGCACACGATCTCGGAGTCGTGCGCCATATCAGCGATCGTGTCGGTGTCATGTATCTCGGCCGTATCGTCGAAATCGCTCCGAGTGAAAAGCTGTATGCGGAGCCGCTTCATCCATATACGAAAGCCCTGCTGTCCGCTGTGCCGATTCCGGATCCGGACTACCAGAAGGAACAGGTAATGATCGAAGGGGATATACCGAGCCCTGCCAATCCTCCGCCTGGCTGCACGTTCCATACGCGATGCCCTTTTAAGATGGATGTCTGCACGAAAGTAACACCTGCACTTATCGAACAGGAAAACGGTCATTCTGTCGCCTGTCATTTGTATACTGAACAGGCTGGCACTGACATAGCATTGAAAGAAAAAGAGATGGAGGGGTCTGTATGAGAAAAGGGAAGTTATGGTCACTAGCTCTCATCATGCTGCTCGTCCTTTCCACGGCACTTGCAGCCTGTGGGGATGACGGCAAGAAAGAGGGAGCATCAAACAGCGGAGATAGCGGAAAATCAGGGGGCAAAGAAAAAACGCTCGTCTTCGGCCGCGGAGGAGACTCGACGTCACTCGATCCATCCCGAGTAACAGAAGGGGAAACATTCAAAGTAACAGTCAACTTGTTCGAAACACTCGTCAATTTTGGCGAGGAAGACACGACAATCCACCCGGGTCTTGCGAAAGAATGGGAGACATCCGAAGACGGATTGACGTACACGTTCCACTTACAGGAAGGCGTCAAATTCCACGACGGCACTGATTTCAATGCAGATGCAGTTGTTGCGAACTTCGCACGCTGGGCAGGCGGGGACGCTGAGAAATTCCCGTACTACAGCTCGATGTTCGGCGGATTTGACGGCGAAGAAGAAGCTGTGATCGAATCCGTGACAGCAGAAGACGACAATACGGTCGTGTTCAAACTGAAACGTGCACAAGCGCCATTCCTGAAAAACCTCGCGATGAGCATGTTTGCGATTTCAAGTCCGGAAGCATTTGCAAAAGGTGACGACGAGTATGAGCGCAAACCGGTAGGTACAGGTCCATTCAAGTTCGTTGACTGGAAAGCGAACGATTCCATCACAATCGAAAAGAACGAAGACTACTGGCAGGAAGGACTTCCGAAACTCGACAAAGTCGTGTTCCGCTCCATCCCGGATAACTCTGCCCGTCTGAACGCACTGACAATTGGAGAAATCGACCTGGCTGACGGCATCAACCCATCCGATGGTGAGAAGATCGAGAACGACTCGAACCTGCAGCTGTTCGAACGTCCGTCCATGAACGTCGGATACCTCGGAT
Organism: Sporosarcina sp.; assembly: GCA_032099885.1. Classification (GTDB taxonomy): domain Bacteria; phylum Bacillota; class Bacilli; order Bacillales_A; family Planococcaceae; genus Sporosarcina. Next base: position 9,027 of record DAMDKL010000006.1, on the reverse strand, counting down.
TGACGGTCACACGTCCTCCGTTCGATAAGAAGGAAGTCCGTCAGGCGATGAACTATGCGATCGATAAGCAGACGATCATCGATTCGTTCTTCGAAGGCCGCGCGGAAATGGCGAAGAACCCGATGCCATCTTCCATCTCCGGCTACAACGATGAAATCGAAGAATACGAATACAATCCTGAAAAGGCGAAAGAATTGCTGAAACAAGCAGGACTTGCAGACGGCTTTGAGATGGAACTTTGGGCGATGCCTGTTCCGCGTCCATATATGCCGGACGGAACGAAAGTCGCTGAAGTCATTCAGAAAAACCTTGCAGATGTCGGCATCAAAGCGAAAATCGTCTCGTATGAGTGGGCGACATACCTTGATAAGGCAAGCAAAGGGGAAGCGGATGCATTCATGCTCGGCTGGACAGGAGATAACGGCGACGCCGACAACTTCCTGTACGTCCTCCTTGACGAAGACAACATCGGCAGCAACAACTACACGTACTTCAAAAACGAAGAGACACATAAACTATTCCTGGAAGCTCAAACAGAAGTGGACGAAGACAAACGGAACGAACTGTATAAGAAAGCACAAGAAATCCTTCACGACGAAGCGCCATGGGTACCGCTTGCTCACTCAACGCCATTGCTTGGCGGCGCAGCGGATCTGACTGGGTTTGTACCGCACCCAACTGGCTCCGACTTGCTTTCGAACGTCGATTTCAAGTAATTCTGTCCATGCAGCAGTAAGGGGGAAGGCGATCCGCCCATCCCCCTTTCTTGTTTTCAACAACGCTCAAAAGAGCCAAGAGAGGTGAACGGAATGCTTAGTTACATAGGGAAACGGCTTTTCCAGCTCATTCCCGTCCTATTAGGGATGACATTTGTCGTATTCATGATGATCCGGGCTATTCCCGGAAATCCGGCCCAAGTGATCCTGGGTCAGCAGGCGACACCGGAAGCGGTCGCTGCGCTGAATGCGAAGCTCGGACTCGACCAGCCATGGTACATCCAATTCTTCAGCTATTTAAAAGGAATTTTCACAGGCAATCTCGGCGAGTCAATGAGAACGCGGCTTCCGGTCGCGGACGAAATATGGCCATACTTGGCCGCCACGCTCGAACTGGCTTTATTCGCCATGATTATCGCCGTCATCATCGGCATTAACGCAGGCATCATTTCCGCCTGGTTCCAAAATTCCTGGTTCGACTATACCGCAATGATCCTGGCGCTCGTCGGAGTTTCCATGCCGATCTTCTGGCTCGGGCTTCTCGGTCAATGGGCGTTCGCCATTGAACTCCAATGGCTTCCGACGACAGGCCGTGAGCAGGTCCGCGATCCTGTATCCGCCATCACCCATCTGTATCTGATCGACGCTATGCTGAATGGCAGGTTCGATCAGGTATGGGAAGTGTTCAAGCATCTGATCTTGCCGGGACTGGCTCTTGCAACGATTCCGATGGCGATCATTGCACGTATGACCCGCTCCAGTATGCTGGAAGTGATGCGCTCGGATTACATCCGGACAGCGCGGGCAAAGGGGCAGAAAATGTTTTGGGTCGTGTACAAACATGCCTTAAAAAACGCAATTATTCCTGTATTGACGATTGTCGGACTGCAGATGGGGATGCTGCTCGGCGGAGCGATCCTCACCGAGACCATATTCGCCTGGCCGGGTATCGGCCGCTATATTTACGATGCTATCAATTACAGGGATTATCCGGTTATCCAGTCGGGGATTCTCGTAGTCGCGTTCTTCTTCGTGATGATCAATCTCGTCGTGGATCTGCTCTACGGCGTCATCGATCCGAGGATCAAATATGATTGAGGAAGGAGGAAGCCCTCATGTCTGAACTGTCACCAAAAATCGATGGGATTGCTGAAGTGCAGATTGAAAAAGAGTCCGGTCCATGGCGGGATGCCTGGAGAAGCTTCCGGAAAAGCAAAGTCGCCGTCGTCGGGATGGCCGTTGTCATATTCTTCATTCTGATGGCGGTGCTGGCGCCATTCATCGCCCCCCAGGGCATCAACGATCAAAACATGGCCGACCGGCTTCACCCGCCATCGGCAGAATACTGGTTCGGCACCGATGACTTCGGCCGTGATATCCTGTCCCGCATCATGCACGGCGCTCGGATATCCCTTGCGGTCGGATTCTTCTCCGTCATCGGATCCGTCGTCGTCGGCAGTATCCTCGGCATCGTCGCCGGGTACTATGGCCGCTGGGTGGATGTCATCATCTCCCGTATCTTCGATATCATGCTCGCGTTTCCATCGATCCTGCTGGCCATCGCTATCGTAGCGGTTCTCGGGCCGAGCCTGCAAAATGCGCTGATTGCGATTGCGACGATCAACGTCCCGAACTTCGGCCGGCTCATCCGGTCGAAAGTGCTCAGTATTAAGGAAGATGAATACATTACATCCGCCAAAGCGATCGGCATGAAAGATGTCAGGATCCTGTTCTCACATATCCTGCCGAACTCGATGGCGCCTGTCATCGTGCAGGGGACACTGGCGATTGCAACAGCAATCCTCGAAGCAGCAGCACTCGGTTTCCTCGGCCTCGGTGCCCGGGCGCCAAGTCCCGAGTGGGGCAAGATGCTCGCCGACTCACGGGACTACCTTCAGTCTGCACCATGGACGATGATCTTCCCGGGGCTCGCGATCATGCTGACCGTACTCGGTTTCAACCTGATGGGTGACGGGCTGCGAGACGCGCTCGATCCGAAAATGAAAAGCTGACGTGAAAAAGAGCTGCTCCCATTATCGGGGGCAGCTCTTTTAGTAGATTTCGTCTTCCAGCTTCGTATTCGCTTCATTGTCGTACCGACGCTGGTACGTGACAACCAGGCTGTCGAGGTGTTCGAGCTGTTCTTCATAATTCAATATGGAAGACAGGATGTAAAACAAGTAATACGTAGAAAACTCTTCGTTCTCTTCCTTTGAAATGGCGATCTCCTTCAGGAAGATATCCATCACTTCCTGCCGGTGGATGTATTCATCATGCAGCCCCGTGCTCAACTGATCGGCCTTCAGTTTACCGACAAACTTCAGATGCAGCTGCTCGTGGTATGTCAGCAGCGCATCGAGCCGTTCCTGGACCATCATTTTGAAGTGTTCCGGCAGTGCTGCCAGCTCACTTTCATGCATGTGGAGTTTCCGCAGCACTTGCAGGCTTGCATTCGAAGCGACGATCATCTGCCGGTAGAGCACGAGTTTCCGTGCTTTCGCATACTGGTTCTTTTTCAAGTAATACCGCTCTTCTTTGTACAGTAAGTATAACTGGTCGATCTTCGTCAGCTGATCACGCGAATTCTCGATGACATTCTTTGTGGCCAGAAAGTCGGATGCCTGCCGGCTCGTCAGACGGATCCAGCGGATGATCTCCTCCTGCACCTGGTGGATGGACTGGAACACTTTCACCTCATACTTCGGCGGGATGAACGCCAGGTTCACGAGAAATGCGGCTAATACCCCGACCGTAATGGAAAGGATCCTGAGCCCCGCGAACAGCAGAAACCCATCTCCTTTGATCTCCATGATAGCGATCGTCGTCACGAGCGCGAGGCCGATCGACTTCTCAAGGCCGAGACGCAGCATGATCAGGATGACAATGACGGCTGCAAGGCCTACGATCATCAAGTGGTTGCCGAACATGAGGACGAAGACGACGGCGACCGCACCTCCGATCAGGTTGCCCTGGATCCGCTCAATGACCGACAGATACGATCTGTAGATGGTCGGCTGGATGGCGAAGATCGCAGCAATCCCGGCAAATACAGGATTTGGCAGGTGGAGCACTTGCGCAAGGAACAGGGCGAAGACAATGGCAATACCCGTCTTCAAACTTCGGGCACCAAGTTTCATGGATGTCTTCCTCTCTTTAACGGTCTCTTTTGCGCTACTTTACAATAAAACCCCGAACGGGTCAACAGCCCGTGTTTACAGCAATTCAGCAAACGCAGCGTCGACAGCGGCGAGCGTAACCTTGATATCCTGTTCGGTATGAGCCGAGGTGATGAACCAAGCTTCATACTTCGAAGGTGCCAGGTTGACGCCGTTCTTCAGCATTAGCTTGAAGAACTTACCGAACCGTTCGCCATCCGTCGCTTCGGCCTGGTCATAATTGACGATCGTCTCGTCTGTGAAGAAGACCGTCAGCGCGCCGCCTTTCCGGTTGATGGTGATCGGGACGCCGTGTTTTTCGGCCGCTTCGTGGATACCGGTTTCAAGCATGGCACCGAGACGATCAAGTTCCTCGTAAAGTCCTTCTGTCTGGAGCACTTCGAGGCAGGCGATCCCTGAAAGCATCGAAGCTGGATTTCCGGCCATCGTCCCGGCCTGATAGGCAGGGCCGAGCGGGGCGACGTTATCCATGATTTCGCTCCGGCCGCCATATGCGCCGATCGGCAGGCCGCCGCCAATGATCTTGCCCATCGCCATCAGGTCGGGCTGCAGTCCGAGCAGTTCAGCGGCAGATCCGTAATGGAAGCGGAACGCCGTGATGACTTCATCGTATACGATGAGGGCGCCTTTTTCTTTCGCCCGTTCGTGGACGAGCGGCAGGAAGCCTTCCTGCGGCTCGACGATGCCGAAATTGCCGACAATCGGTTCGACGAGGATACAGGCGATCTCATCGCCCCAGCGGTCCATCGCCGCTTTAAAGCTCTCGGGATCATTGAACGGGATCGTGATGACTTCTTCTGCAATCGATTTCGGGACGCCTGCCGAGTCAGGGGTGCCGAGAGTGGCAGGGCCCGAACCGGCTGCGACGAGCACGAGGTCCGAGTGGCCATGGTAGCATCCCGCGAACTTCATGATCTTCGTACGGCCGGTGAAGGCGCGTGAAACACGGATCGTCGTCATGACCGCTTCCGTACCCGAGTTGACGAAGCGCACTTTATCGATGCCGGGGATCGCATCCTTCAGCATCTTCGCGAATTTAACTTCGTGTTCTGTCGGCGTACCGTACAGGACACCGCTCTCCGCGGCTTTCGTGATCGCCGCCGTAATATGCGGGTGGGCGTGGCCGGTGATGATCGGGCCGTATGCTCCGAGGTAGTCGATGTACTTATTGCCGTCGACATCCCAGAAATAAGCGCCTTCCGCGCGCGCCATCACAGTCGGGGCGCCTCCGCCGACCGCTTTGTACCCGCGGGACGGACTGTTGACGCCGCCGACGATGTGCTTGCATGCTTCTTCGTAAATGACTTCTGAATTGGTTCGTTCCATTATTATTCCTCCGTTCAAATCGGTTCTTATCCATTTTACCTAAAATAGGACGGAACACCAAAGGAATTGAAAATGACGGATTAGTCCGATACTATATAAATAGGAAGTAACTGATTGGAGGAATCGCAGATGTCCACATTGGAAGGCACGCATGCACCTGATTTTTCATTACCGAACGAAAAGGGGGAGACGGTATCCCTGGCGGACTTCGCCGGTGAGAAATACGTCATCCTCTTCTTCTATCCGAAAGACGCAACGCCTGGTTGTACGCTTGAAGCGCAGTCTTTCAAAGAGAGCCATACTGATTTCGGAAAGGTGAATGCCGTGATCCTCGGTGTGAGCCCGGACGGCGCAGAGTCCCACACGAAGTTCAGCAATAAATACGACTTGCCATTCTCCTTGCTGTCCGACCCGGATCATGAGGTCTCGGAGAAATATGGCGTCTGGAAGCTGAAGAAGTCATTCGGCAAGGAGTACATGGGGATTGAACGTTCCACATTCCTCATTGATCCGACGGGCACGATCGTCAAGGAGTGGCGCAAAGTGAAAGTCGACGGACACAGTGATGATGTCTACCGGACGCTGCTGCAGCTGACGGATGACGAAGCGGGGGACGCGTGATGACGAATGTCCTGTTCACGTTTCCCATTAAAGAACAGTTCCGCAATGAGCTGGCCGCAAGATTCAATGGGGTGACCTTCGACTTTTCCGGTACAATTGAAGGTGCAGAAGAAAAAGGTGTCGACATCCTCGTTACATACGGATCCGATCTGGATAACGGGGTGCTCGATCAGCTGAAGCAGCTGAAATGGGTGATGGTCGCTTCGGCTGGCGTCGACCAGCTGCCGCTGCAGGAACTCGGCCGACGGAATATTCTCGTCACCAATGTCAGCGGGATCCATAAAACCCCGATGGCAGAAACTGTGCTTGCTCATATATTATCGCTGAAACGGACGCTGCCCCAGCTGCGAGAGCAGCAGAAACAGAAAGTCTGGGAAAAAGTGCGGTCTGGCGAGCTGCGGGGCTCCACGGCTCTCATTCTCGGACCCGGCTCGATCGGTGGAGAAATCGGGAGGCTGCTGCAGGCGTTCGGGGTCCGGACAATCGGCTGCAGCCGATCAGGCAGTGCGCACGACGGCATGCATGCGGACATTTCTTTCGACTGCCTCACCGATCATCTCAGTGAAGCCGACTATGTGATATCCGTCCTGCCGAGTACGCCGGAAACACGCTGGATCTTGAATGAAGACCATTTCAGACAGATGAAAGACACAGCGGTATTCATGAACTTCGGGAGAGGCGATCTAGTGAAGGCACAAGTGATCATCGATTCGCTGCAGAACAAGGAGATCGGGCATGCCGTCCTCGATGTTTTCGAACAGGAACCGCTGCCTGAGGACAGCCCGCTCTGGTCATTGCCGGACTGCACGGTTTCGCCGCACGTGTCAGCACTGTCTGCAAAGTATATCGAGCGTGCCCTTGAAATTTTCGAAAGCAATCTCCGTACCTGGCTGGAGGATACTGGTGATTATAAGAATATCATTGAACCGGATCGCGGCTACTGAAAAACCGGCAGCATAACGGCTGCAAACGGATTGGTTGACAGAACACCACAAATTCAGTAAACTAATTGTAATCATTACAATGAAGTAATCTTTACGGAATAGAGGTGCTCGACATGCCTGGTGCAATGCTTAAAAATGCGCTGGTCACATTGAAGGAGAGCGGTGTGCGGATTACACCGCAGCGGCACGCCATTTTGGAATTCCTCATTTCTTCTGAAACCCATCCGACGGCTGATGAAATTTATAAAGCACTTGAACACGATTTCCCGAACATGAGTGTCGCTACAGTCTATAACAATCTGCGCGTCTTCAGAAATGCAGGCCTTGTCAAGGAGCTCACCTTCGGGGATGCTTCCAGCAGATTCGACTTCGTCACGCATGATCATTACCATATCATTTGCGACGAATGCGGCAGTATTGTCGACTTTCATCACCCGGGGCTTGAAGAAGTGGAACGGCTTGCTTCCTATGTGACAGGATTCAAAGTGAATTCCCACCGCCTTGAAGTGTACGGCGTCTGTCCTTCCTGCCAAGAGCAGGGAAAAGCGTCGAAAGCGAACTGAAAAAAGCACCGGCCCTCCAAGTGGGGGCGGTGCTTTTTTTCTACTCTTTTTTACTCGCGGGCCGGTTGTAGTTCTCGTCGAACTCTTTACCTTCAAGAGCAGGGTCGAGAGTCAGCGGCTCACGGCAGTGACCGCACATATCGACGCGGCCGAGCATTTTCGTCTGTTTGCCGCAATTCGGGCAGACAATCTGGACGGCTCGGGTGGACAGGGTGCCGATCCAGGCGTAGACAACAACGCTGGCCAAAATAGCAAACACTCCAAGGACCATGAAGAGGAGCATAATGATTTCGTACTTCCTGAAGAAAAGACCAATATACATCACGATCACTCCGATGAATATGAGTGACAGTGCAAATGACCGGATGCGGTTAATTTTATTTTTATAAGGTTTCACTGCAGGACCTCCTTTAGCTTACTCTTTTAATATAGCATAGTTTGCAGAGGAGCAACATAGGAGTCGCTTTAAAGAAGGAATTTCGAGAAATACTGGCGAATAGATAGGTGCTGGGAGGTAAAGCTATGGAACAAACACTTAGACCGATCTACCAAGAACGAGCAAGTTTTCCCGATACGCTCGGCGTCCTGCTGGTCAGCAAGCGCTGGGAAGGGGATCCGCTGACCGACACATTCGATGAAATTCTTCTAATCATTACGTCATCGAACACGATACCGATCCAAACGAAACATTACACAGACGGTGAAGAAAAAGCGGCCATGCACATTATCAGCGAACAGCAGCTGAAGAAGTGGCTGTTGCTCGGAACGAAACGGAAGGTGGTCGACTGGCTGTTCTACGGAAAAGTCTTCTTCGACCGTAACGAATACGTTGAGAACTTGAAGAAGGAACTCGGGGAGTACCCGTTCTTCGGAAAAGACCTGAAGATGGGGATTGAACTTGCAAAACTGGTCCGTCGCTATATGGAAGGGAAAACATTTTATGATCAGCATCATTACCTGGACGCCTATCATCATGCAGTCCAATCACTGCATCACTTGGCAAGACTGTCGGTCATTGAAAAAGGCATCCTACCTGAAGTGACAGTCTGGTCCCAAGTGAAAAAAATCGACCCGTCGATCTATAAACTCTATGAAGAGCTGGTCATGAGCGACGAACCGCTCCAGAAACGGCTGGAGCTCCTGTTCTTAGCGAGCGAGTTCTTCATCCATAACCGGACCGATGACGGAGCGCGGCATATACTCGAGGTCATGGCCTCGAAAGAACGGTGGACCATTCAGGAACTGCACGAACACGAAGAACTGAAAATGTATTCAGTCGACCTGGAGATGCTGATCGAATTCTTAATAGAGAAAAACATTTTACAAGTCGTCCTATCGGATTCCAAAAACGAATTCATCTACCACCGGATGTACAGTGTTAATGAGCAGCAGAGAGACTGAACTCCTGCTGCCCTCTGTCCCAGAGGGCGCTGCTACAGGCTTTCTCATTTTTTTTAATAAAGGTGTTGACGGAAACGAAAGATCAATGCTATTATAGTTCTTGTCGTTACGAAGGCAGCTTGCTAGCTTGCCAGACGGACGAAATGCTTGAAAAAAAGTTTTTCAAAAATAACTTGACCGGAATATACCGGACGTGTTAAGATAATCAAGTCGCTTCGGAAGAACGACAACATGAACCTTGAAAACTGAACAGCAAAATGTCAACGAATTAACGTTTGGA
>DAMDKL010000005.1:49874-193178 GCA_032099885.1 Sporosarcina sp. | reverse complement strand
GAGCAGACGGCTCATAACCGTCCGGTCGCAGGTTCGAGTCCTGCAAGGTCCACCAGTATTGCTGTTTTCTTACTCGGAGGTATACCCAAGTCTGGCTGAAGGGATCGGTCTTGAAAACCGACAGGGGTGTCAAAACCCGCGGGGGTTCGAATCCCTCTACCTCCTCCATTTTCATTTAGCTTCAATGCACTAACATTGCAAACAGCAGTACAACGAGCGTGAAAGCTCAAATGCAACAGTATACTCATTATCGCGGGGTGGAGCAGTGGCAGCTCGTCGGGCTCATAACCCGAAGGTCGCAGGTTCAAATCCTGCCCCCGCAACCAAATGGTCCCGTGGTGTAGCGGTTAACATGCCTGCCTGTCACGCAGGAGATCGCCGGTTCGATCCCGGTCGGGACCGCCATTTTCTTTTAATCTGTATGGTTCAGTAGCTCAGTCGGTAGAGCAAAGGACTGAAAATCCTTGTGTCGGCGGTTCGATTCCGTCCTGAACCACCATTTCCTTGCGGGTGTAGTTTAGTGGTAAAACCTCAGCCTTCCAAGCTGATGATGAGGGTTCGATTCCCTTCACCCGCTCCATTTGGGCCTATAGCTCAGCTGGTTAGAGCGCACGCCTGATAAGCGTGAGGTCGGTGGTTCGAGTCCACTTAGGCCCACTATTCCGCAGTAGCTCAGTGGTAGAGCAATCGGCTGTTAACCGATCGGTCGTAGGTTCGAGTCCTACCTGCGGAGCCATTTCCATGTCCTTGCTTCCATAGCTCAGCAGGTAGAGTGCTTCCATGGTAAGGAAGAGGTCACCGGTTCGAATCCGGTTGGAAGCTCCAGTTTTCGAACAGCAGCACAATATACAGAGTAATGGCCCCTTGGTCAAGCGGTTAAGACACCGCCCTTTCACGGCGGTAACACGGGTTCGAATCCCGTAGGGGTCATACTTAAAAAACCTGACTGGTTTGCAGTCAGGTTTTTTTGTTTTCCACTTTTTTACTTATCAATGTAACTGTCCCGTTTGCGGTAGGGGATGTCTCCGAGTTCCGATTCAAGTCCCGTTTCATCGAGCTCTTCTTCGTATTCCACGGTCGCTTCTCCTCTTACATATCCTGCCGGTTCGCCGTCGATGTCGCTTGCAGCGATGACGTCGATGTCTTCTGTACTCTCATCTTCCACTGCTGTGTCATACAGGTTGTCGTAGTCTTTCTGATTGCCGAAAAAATCAGAGGGCGTTTCGGATGTACCCGACTTTGCGATGGCTTCGAAACTGTCGATCGGGTCTTCATAAATCCCTTTCCGTCTGTCCGCAAATGTATCCGGATTGGCCATTTTCAGCAGGCTCTCTTCAACAGGACGGTCGTCCGGTACGTCCTGTACCGCGTCTTCTACACAGAACGTAGTGTAAGGAATGGCTTCCAGCCGTTCATAGGGGATGTCCTTCCCACATACTTCGCACACTCCATACGAACCTTCCGCCATTTGTTCAAGAGCATGATGGACTTTGCCGAGTTCTTCACTTGCATGCTCGTGGAGAGCCCTGTCCTTTTCTCTGTCATATAGTTCCGTTCCCATGTCTGCAGGATGGTTATCATACGTCGAGAGCTCTCCGACTTCTTCCTGGGGCGCCACGTCTGTCGATGTATTCTCTTCCGTCAGCGTCAGTTCATCTTGCAGACGGAGCAATTCTTTTTTCAGTGTCATGGTCTGTTCTTTTGTCAGCATTTCGTTCACGTCCTTTATCAATTTACGTACTAGTATGGTTCGGAACGGCCGAATTACTATATATTCGGCTGTTAGTTCTCTGAATTCCTTTTTCCGCTGTTCCTTAAACCTAAAAAAAGAAGCCCGCGTGATAGGCGGGCTTCCCTGCACTCTTATTGTGTCAAATGGCCGATCAGGAGGCCGATGGCAAGCAGCAGACAGAAAAATGTATTTGTCTGAGCGGTGAATTTCATGGCCGGCATGACTTGCAGCGGCCGATCGTACTGCCGGAAGATGCGTATTGCACTAACCGGCTTCTTTACACAAAGTATGACGAGCAGGCTCCATGGAGTGAGTCCCCCGAACAGTACAAGTCCGATGATCCATGCGAACGAGAGGATGAAGAACGCGCTCTGGATGCGGACCGCATTGGCGCGGCCGAGCAGGATCGCCAACGTTTTGCGTCCGCCGAGTTTGTCCCCTTCCAAGTCGCGTATGTTGTTCGCCATCATGATGGCTGCGACAAGGAGGACACTCGGGATCGACAGGAGAACCGCCCGTTCCGTTACAGTGCCGGTCTGGATGTAGAAGGCGATGAGGACGAGCAGCATCCCCATGACGACGCCTGAGAACAGTTCACCAAGCGGCGTATAGGCGATCGGGTAGGGACCGCCTGTATAGAAGTAGCCGATCGCCATGGAGATCAGCCCGATCACCGCAAGCCACCACGATGTCTGACTGCAGATATAAATGCCGAGCAAGACGGAAATACCATATAGGGACAGTGCCAGGTTCAATATCGTTGCCGGATTCACTTTGTTGCGGACGATGGTACCGCCGATCCCGACCGAATGCTCCGTATCGAGACCCCGTTTGAAGTCATAATACTCATTGAACATATTCGTCGCCATCTGAATGAGGACACTCGCCAGAAGCATTGCGGCGAACAGGGGGAAGTGCAGTCTGCCGAATGGAAGGGCGAGCATCGTGCCGAGAAAAACAGGGGCGAACGCGGCTGTCAATGTATGCGGCCGTGTCAGCTGCCACCACATGCGCCAGCCCTGTTCGACTTTGATTGTATCTTGCATTTCGTTCTCTCCTTCTTTTTTAATCCATCTTCCATTGTACGCTATTTAGGGTTATTTCGGTATCCCGCAGATCCTTAAAAATGCGGAAACCGCAGTTTTCGGCTATAATGAACGTACAAATGGCAAAACGTTTTCGCCACAAGAGGAGAGAAAAACATGAACCGGAAGCTTACGGATCGGCCTGCACACCAATCACCAGCAGCCAGCCCGCATGTCCGCTTCTTCACCGAAACGATAGAAGCGGGCGGAATTTCACCGCTTTCTTTTTTTGAGGCTGGATCTTCACTCGCGCATGCGGAGCGGTTTTTCTGGGAAAACGCGTCTAAAACGATGACGCTGGTCGGAATCGGCCATGCTCTGACATTGACAGCTTCCCGCGGAGGGGACCGCTTCTCCGCAATGGAGGCGGAATGGAAGCAGTATTGCAGCGCACTCATAAAAGAAGAAAAAGACATGGATCCCGTGCTGGTCGGCGGTTTTTCATTCGACGGAGAACGGACTGCGGAATCATCGGAGTGGGATGACTTTCCGAATGCCTTTTTTGCGGTGCCTATTTTTCAGCTGAAGATCGAAGACGGCAAGACAGGCGTCGCCATCAACCTGATTACGGACGGGCCGGATGCAGCTGCCCAATTCGACCGGCTGCGGGAACAGCGCGATCAGCTGATCCATGAGGCGCAGATGAGAGACTCGCTGCAATTCCCGAAACCGGACGTCCTGTCCATGCACGAACTGAAGAAGGATGCTTATTTGGATACAGTCCGCACTGTTACGGACAAGATCGCAAAAGGGGAAGCGGACAAGGTCGTCATCGCCCGCTCGCTCGCCCTCCGGTTCGGCAAGCCTGCCGATCATACGGCGGTACTGCAGTCAATCACGAACGAGCAGCGGGATAGTTATTTGTTTGGTATCGAACGCGGCGGTCAGCTGTTCTTCGGAGCGACGCCCGAGCGGCTGATCGAAATCAGGAACGGACGGGCGTATTCCGCCTGTGTGGCGGGTTCCAGCAAACGCGGGGCCTCCGCTGATGAGGACCGCATGCTCGGAGAAGCGCTGCTCGCAGATAAGAAGAACCGGGAAGAGCACCAATACGTCGTCGATATGATCACAAATGTGTTCGAATCGCTTTGTGCTTCCTATACATCGGCGAACGCCCCGAAACTGATGAAAGTGCGGGATATCCAGCATTTATACACACCCGTCGAGGGAACGCTCGGAGAGGAAAGCAGCATCTTCCAGTTCATCCGCTGTCTGCACCCGACACCTGCGCTCGGCGGCGTCCCGACGTCGGTCGCAATGGAGATCATTCGGCAGGAGGAACAATTGGACAGGGGCTATTATGCAGCGCCAGTCGGCTGGACGGACGCCTCCGGCAACGGGGAATTCGCCGTCGCCATCCGCTCCGCCCTTCTCGAACAAGATCATGCATGGCTGTATGCGGGAGGCGGCATTGTGGCCGATTCCGAACCTCAGCAGGAATATGAGGAGACTTGGGTGAAATTCAGACCTATGCTCCGGGCACTCGGGGGGACTTTGAATGGATAACCGGAAAATACTCACGGATCACGTGAAGCGGATGGCGGAATCGCTTATTAAAATGGGGATGACCGATGCTGTCATCAGTCCCGGCTCCCGTTCCACCCCGCTTGCATATGCACTGGTGTCCACTCCGGGCATCACTGCTCATCTGCAGGTAGATGAACGCTCGGCAGGCTTTTTCGCATTAGGTCTGGCAAAAGCTTCCCAGCGTCCGGTCGCCCTGCTGTGTACGTCCGGTACGGCGGCTTCGAATTTTCATCCAGCAGTGACGGAAGCCTTCTATGCTCGGGTTCCGCTCATTGTTATCACAGCGGACCGGCCACACGAGCTGCGCGATGTCGGGGCCCCGCAGGCGATCCGGCAGCCCGGCATGTTCGGGGAGCACGTGAAATACAGTGCAGATTTGCCGATCCCGGAAGCATCGACAGCAGTCGATGACTTTCTGGAACGTCAGCTTGCGCGGGCTGCGGGCATCGCGATCACCGAACCGAAAGGCCCGGTCCATCTCAACGCACCATTCCGGGAGCCGCTGCTGATCAATTTGGATCAGCCGGCGCCGCCGATTTCGTTCGTCGGAAGGATCGGGGGCGCCTTGGCTCTCACGGAAGACCAGAAGGAAATGGTGGGCGGCCTGTTCCGCTCATCGACCAGGGGGATCCTGATAGCAGGGGAACTTCCGCCGGGTTTCCGAAAGTCCCTTGTCTGGGAGTTCGCACGGCGCATGGAATGGCCCGTGCTGTGTGATCCCCTGTCCAACTTGCGGTCCGAGGTGCCGGCAGACTGTGAACACCTTTGTATCGACTCATACGATGCTTTGCTGAAACACGCTCCTTTTGCGGAACGGATGGATCCGGATATGGTGCTCCGTATTGGGCCGCAGCCGGTATCGAAGCCGCTGACGCTGTTCCTGAAACGAGTAAGACCGGCATGTTATGCAGTTGTAGATGAATCCCCGCTATTCAGGGATCCGCTCGGCATCGCTACACACCATCTTCAAACAGCTCCTTCGGATATGCTCTCCCTCCGGACGGAATCATGTCAGAATGCCGGTTATACGGCAGACTGGTCAAAAGGGAATGAAGTCGCTTCACGAGTGGCGGAAAGGTTCCGGACTGGGGAAGTCCAGGAGGGTGATTACGTCCGGACACTGCTCGGGACATTGCCTGACGGCAGTGATCTGATCTCCGGCAGCAGCATGCCAATCCGAGATCTCGATACGTATTTTCGGCAGACCGCGCGGGATATCGCCTGTTTTTCGAACCGTGGGGCAAATGGCATCGATGGTGTCGTCTCCACGGCGCTCGGCATCCAGGCTGCCAGGAAACGCCCGTCCTGGCTCCTAATCGGCGATCTATCTTTCCTGCATGACGTAAACGGCCTTATCGTTTCCCGCATGCAGCAGACGGACCTGACGATCATCCTGAGTAACAATGACGGCGGCGGAATCTTCTCCTACTTGCCGCAGTCGACGGAACCGGCACATTTCGAAGAGTTGTTCGGGACGCCGACGGGCCTATCGTTTGCGCCTGTCGCGGAGCTATATGGCATCCAGTACAGCCGGATCTCCACGGCAGCGGCCTTTCAAGAGGAACTCGCGTCTGCTAAGACTTCGCCGCTCCGGATCATCGAGGTGGTCTCAGACCGTGCGTACAATACGGCTGCCCACCGTGAACTGTGGGCGGCGATCGGTGAGGAGCTCGGTAATCATGGCTTCTGAGTGGATCATGACTGAAAACGGACGCCTTCATGCGGAAACGTATGGAGAACACTCGAAGCCGGCTGTCGTCCTGCTGCACGGGTTCACAGGCAGCACAGCGACGTGGCGCACACTTGCAGCAGGATTACAGGACCGTTATTACGTCGTCCTGTTCGATTTGTGGGGACACGGCCAGTCCTCCATTCCTTCCGATATCTCCGCTTATGATATGAGTCATCAGACAGCCGATCTGGAACAGGCAGTCACAGCGCTTGGACTGGAACAATTCCTGCTGATCGGCTATTCGATGGGCGGCCGTGTGGCGCTCGGGTATGCATCGGCATACCCGGAGCGCATTTCAGGACTCCTGCTGGAAAGTGCATCACCGGGCTTGGCAGAGGAACGGGAACGGCAAGAACGCAGACGTAACGACAGCAGGCTCGCTGAACGGCTGCGGACGGAGAAGCTTGAACGCTTTGTGGATTATTGGCAGGGCATCCCTCTGTTCGATACGCAGCGGCAGCTGCCGTCATCCGTCCGGGAAACATTGCGGCGTGAGCGTTTGAACCAATCGCCTGAGGGTCTGGCGAACAGTCTGGAAGGCATCGGGACAGGCAGCCAGCCATCGTATTGGAAGGTGCTTGCAACGCTTGGATTTCCCGTTCTGCTCGTCACCGGCAAACTTGACGTCAAGTTCACGAAGCTGGCAGACGAGATGGAGAGGTTCTTCCCGAATGTCGGCCGGAAAGAAGTGGAAGGCGCCGGACATGCCGTTCACGTGGAAAAACCGCGAGAATTTGCTACAATAGTAGAGAGTTTTGCAGCACACCATACACTATGAGGAGGACTACTATGACACGACAATGGGAAACGCTTCATACATATGAAGATATCAAGTATGAGAAGTACAACGGCATTGCGAAAGTGACGATCAACCGTCCGGAAGTCCGGAATGCGTTCCGTCCGAAAACCGTAGCTGAAATGATCGACGCGTTCTCACGCGCGCGTGACGATGAAAGCATCGGTGTCATCATTTTGACAGGCGAAGGGGAAAAGGCATTCTGTTCAGGCGGCGACCAGAAAGTGCGCGGCCATGGCGGATATGTCGGGGACGATGAAATTCCGCGTTTGAACGTATTGGATCTGCAGCGACTGATCCGCGTCATCCCGAAACCGGTCGTTGCAATGGTATCCGGTTTTGCAATCGGAGGCGGTCACGTTCTGCATGTGGTCTGCGACTTGACGATTGCTGCGGACAATGCAATCTTCGGACAGACGGGACCGAAAGTCGGATCATTCGACGCAGGATACGGCTCCGGCTACTTGGCACGTATCATCGGCCATAAGAAAGCCCGGGAAATCTGGTATTTGTGCCGCCAGTATGATGCACAGCAGGCACTTGACATGGGGCTCGTCAACACGGTCGTCCCTTACGAACAGCTGGAAGACGAAACCGTCCAATGGTGTGAAGAGATGAATTCGATGAGTCCGACTGCGCTCCGCTTCGTGAAAGCGGCGATGAACGCGGATACGGACGGTCTTGCCGGTCTCCAGCAGATGGCAGGGGATGCGACACTCCTCTACTACACGACTGACGAAGCGAAAGAAGGACGCGACGCGTTCAAAGAGAAACGCAAGCCGGACTTCGGTCAATTCCCGCGTTTCCCTTAATCATCAATCCGAAAAAGCTGCCCTTGCCGGCAGTTTTTTCATTAGAAAGAAGGAAGGTTCATGATTCCGAATTGGCTCGCGAAACGGGCGGCGCTGACGCCGGATCATCAGGCGATCAGCTTTGAAGGCAGGACACGGACGTATCAGGAACTATATACAGAAGCGCTGGCACAGGCTGGCAGACTGAGGACAGCCGGTCTGGCAGAAGGAAGCCGGGCAGCACTGCTTGGCGGGACATCTTCAGATATGGCGGTCCTCATCCATGCCTGCCTGCTTGCAGGAGTCGAGATGGTGATGCTGAACGCGCGGCTGACAGCGGAGGAGATCGCGTATCAGCTGAGCGATTCCGCAGCGGATCTGCTGCTATATGAGGATCCTTTCGATGCAATGACCGTATCTTCTCCATGCGGGAAGCTTCGTTATTCAGCATTTACGGCACTTCCGTCAGAACCGGTGTCGCCTGCAGCCGAATGGGACGAGGACCGGACGCTGACGATCATGTACACGTCAGGGACGACCGGGTTCCCGAAAGGTGTGCGCCAGACCGCAGGCAACCATACGGCGAGCGCGGTGTCGGCCGTCCTGAACGGGGGACTCGAGCCTGGAGATGCCTGGCTCCATATGATGCCGCTTTTCCATATTAGCGGATTTTCGATTCTCGCCCGGGCTGTCCTCTACGGTACGGAAGTCCGCCTGTTCCGCAAGTTCGATGCTGCCGGAGCAGCGGATGAAATCTGCAGCGGACGGGTGACCGGGATGTCCGCCGTGGCGGTCACGCTGGAGCGGCTGCTGCATGAGCTTGACACGAGCGGCCGCACGGTGCCGAAGACATTCAGGACACTGCTTGCCGGCGGAGGTCCCGTGCCGGTCAGTTATCTGGAACGGGCGCGGGATCTCGGTCTGCCGGTCATGCAGACGTACGGCATGACGGAAACGAGTTCGCAGACCGCCACACTGTCTGCAAGTGAAGCTCTACGTAAAATCGGTTCGTCGGGCAAACCGCTGTTCTTCGCAGACATTCGGATCGACGGGGCGGAGCAGCCGTTCGAGAAAGGGGAGATCCTTATCCGCGGTCCGCATGTTACGAGCGGCTATATCGGCCGGCATGCGGAGACATCCGCCTTGCAGGACGGATGGCTCCATTCCGGGGATATCGGGTACTTTGACGGGGAAGGGTTCCTGTTTGTGTCCGACCGCCGTTCCGACCTGATCATCTCCGGCGGGGAAAACATTTACCCGGCAGAGATCGAAGCAGTGCTTGCGTCGCATCCTGCTGTTAGGGAAGCCGGTGTCTGCGCCATGGCGAGTGACGAGTGGGGAGCGGTGCCGGCCGCGTTCATCACGGCGGCATCGCCTGTCACCGCTGACGAGCTGGAAGCGTACTGCAGAAGCCGGCTGGCCGCCTACAAAGTGCCGCGGACATTCCGGATGATCAGTGAAATGCCACGCAATGCATCGAACAAACTGATGCGCAGCAGACTCCGGGAACTGCTGGACGGCCAATGAACAGACTAAAAAGACAGGGAAGACCTCCAGGCGGAGTCCTTCCCTGTCTTTTATTCATTCAGTGCTTTTTCAAGTATGCTGATATTGCGGTGCTGTAACGTGAAATAATCTTCATGCTGTTTTACGTCCTCTGGAGTCAGCACCGAAAGGTTATGGAGTACGGCAGAATCCGCACCGATCTCTTTCTGGACGACTTCTGTCAGTTTGGAGCTGACATTCTGTTCGAACAGGACCGTCTTCACGTGCTTTTCTTTCGCTTCCGCCACAATCGATGCGAGTTCTTTCTGTGAAGGTTCATTCTGCGTGTTCAAACCGGCGATCGCCACTTGCTCAAGTCCATATTGTCCTGCAAGGTAGCCGTAGGCGGCATGGGAGACGAAAAACGTCTTGGACGCTGCTTTTTCGCTCATTTGTGTATAATCGCGGTCCAACTGCTCCAAATCCGCCTTCAATTCGTCGAAGTTTTTGTTATACAACTCCTTGTTCTCAGGTGCCTGATCCGTCAGACCGTCCCGTACCGCTTCGGCGAGGGAAATACTCAATACAGGAGAGATCCATACGTGCGGATCGATTTCTCCGTGATGATGCTCTTCATCCGTCTGATGGTCACCGTCGTGATCCTCACCATGGGCGTGGCCTTCCATCAGCTTATCGGGGCTGATGGCTTTGGAAGCGGCGATCATTGTCACGTGCTGATTGTCGAGCGTCTTCTTGGCATTCTCGACAAATCCTTCAAGCCCGAGACCGATATAGATGAACAGATCGGAATCTGCCAGTTTCATCATTTCCTTCTGTGTCGGCTCGAATGTATGCTCATCTGTACCAGCAGGATAAATGGATTTGGCTTCGACCGTGTTGCCGCCGATGCGTTCCGCGAAATACTGGAGCGGATAGACCGTAGTGTAAACAGTCATTTTTCCTTTTTCCTCAGTGGATGAAGCCGGTTTCCCTTCTTTTTTACTGCAGGCACCCAGCGCAAGCAGCAGCAGGACGGAAACCGCCGCCAGCAAATATCGATTCTTCATATGTTGTCCTCCAATGCGTAATGATTACGATTTAAAAAAGCGCCTATTCATCATAACGGAACAGGCGGACGCTTGCAAGCATTACATTATCGCACTTTCTCTTTTTTTTGAGGGACCGGATCGAAACCGCCTTTGTGGAACGGATGGCATTTGGAAATGCGGATGACTGTCAGCAGCAGCCCTTTCAGCACTCCGTGGGTCTCCACAGCTTCAACGCCATAATGGGAGCAGGTCGGGTAGAACCGGCATGTCGGCGGGGACAGCGGGGAGATTCGTTTCTGATAAAAGCGGATGAGCCAGATCAATATCGTTTTCATGGGGCAGACTCCTTATTGTGAGCTGTGTTTAGTGTACTCTGTATGGTGGTAAAATAACAGGGACAAGAACTTACAAAATAGATGGAAAAGGGGTCTTTTGTTATGTCTGCAGATCTGTTGAAAGAATTGAACACACAAGTTTCCACATGGTCGGTCATGTATGCGAAGCTTCACAATTACCATTGGTACGTGAAAGGGAAGGAATTTTTCACGCTGCACGCAAAATTCGAAGAGCTCTATAACGAAGCGACTCAGCATATGGACGACATCGCGGAGCGCGTGCTGACACTTGGCGGGGAACCGACGGCTACCCTGAAACAGCACATCCAGGATGCGGTCGTCGAAGAAGCTGCGGGCACTGAAAAAGCGGAGCAGATGGTCGCAGCACTCGTCTCCGATTTCGATGCGATCATGAAATCACTCAAACAAGGGATGGAACTCTCGGTTGAAGAGGGCGATGTCATGACGGAGGATCTTCTCAATGCGATCTACCAGAGCATCGAGAAGCACCAATGGATGCTGAATGCGTTCCTCGGCGAAGACAACAAATGATGACTCTCCTTCACACCGCCCTTCTCCAGCCGATATAAGAGGGGAGAGGAGCTGATTGTATGGAGATCTCATCCATCATGTCCAGCCAGCTGCACAGTCTCCAATCTGCCGTCCAGCTGACGATATTGGACAAGGCGATGACGTTCGGTGCTTCGGCAGCAGCAGAAATGCTTCAGTCGATGCCGGAAGCGGCACATCCGACAAAAGGTGCATCCATTGACGTAAAAGCGTAACGGACCATGCACTGTTCCCAAGCGGAACAGTGCATGGTTTTCTGTTTTCGTTGTATAACTAAATTCCAATGTGTAAAATGAGTCTGTGTCTCAAACAGACAGCAGATGAACGAAGCAAAGGAGAATGTACCATGTCAACAACACCTTATTTACGCAATTTAATAATCGAAACTCCTTCGAAACCCGGCAATTTCGCAAAAGTCGCGTATGCAATTGGACAGCTCGAAGGCGATATCGGTGATATTCTGACCATTAAAGTTGGGACACTGTCAACAATCCGGGACGTGTCTGTCCAGTGCAAAGACGAAGCTCAGTTGATGAAGGTTGTAGATGCCATCAACGAAATCGGCGGCGGTATCCAAGTCCAGGCAATCTCGGACGACGTTCTCCGAGCGCACGAAGGCGGAAAGATACATATGAAGAGCCGAATGGAGATCCGCTCGCTCGGAGATTTGAGAAGGGTCTATACGCCTGGCGTCGCCAACGTCTGTAAAGTGATCGAGAAAGACCCGCAGCAGGCCCAGTTCTTTACCGGCATCTCGAACACGGTTGCGATCGTCACAGATGGAACAGCCATTTTAGGTCTCGGCAACATCGGCCCGGTTGCAGGCATGCCGGTCATGGAAGGGAAGTCGGTCTTGTTTGATCAGTTCGCTGGAATCAGCGGCGTACCGATCCTGCTCGATACAAGCGATCCGGATCAGGTGGTCGAAACCGTCAAGCACATCAGCCAGACGTTCGGCGGGATCCTATTGGAAGATATCGGATCGCCGCATTGTTTCGAGATCGAGGAACGGCTGAAGGCTGACCTGGATATTCCCGTCATGCACGATGACCAGCATGGGACGGCTGTCGTAGCACTGGCTTCTACGCTGTCGGCTTGCCGTCAGTCGGGTGTCAAACTCGAAGAATCCGTCGTCGGTCAAATCGGACTCGGTGCTGCTGGCCTCGCGATCAGCCGTATGATGATGGCATACGGTGTCAAGAAAATGCAGGGAACGGACCGTAACGCAGCAGCACTGGAACGTCTGTCCAGCTATGGCGGGACGATTGCTGCATCTTTGGAAGAGATCATGGCGACGAGTGATATCGTCATCGCGACAACAGGCGTGGAAGGACTGATCACACCTGATATGGTGCGTCCTGGACAGATCATCCTGGCACTGTCCAATCCGCAGGCGGAGATCCAGCCGGAAATTGCACTGCAGGCAGGTGCCGCATTTGCTGCGGACGGCCGTCTTGTCAATAACGTCCTCGGATTCCCGGGAATCTTCCGCGGGGCGCTCAACGCGCAGGCGAAGAGCATCACGTACGATATGCTGATCGCGGCGGCGCTGGCCATCCTCGACTCTACGAAGCCGGGAGACCTCGTGCCTCATCCGCTCGATCCAAATGTTCACCAGAACGTGGCGGATGCCGTCGAGAAAGTCGCCAACTTAACTTCCCGATAATCGGGGATAGGATACATACATCGAGCTGAAACGCCCATACTGCATGTAAAAAGGATGGGATGAACATGACTGAGCCAAGAGTGACGATGTATGTATCCGTTGTGAACCAGCAAGTACTCCAATATCCCGATATCTCTCCATACGAATTCAAAGTGGAAATTCCCAAATCGTATGTAGAGATCTTTGAACATTTGTTTGCGCAATCCAGCGAATTGGAGTTCCGCAACTTTTTACGGGCACATTTGCCTTACGTCCCATATCACTATGACAGGGATAACCATCACGTCGACCGCAGGCTGCACAAGGTCTATGCCTTAGTGCACGAATTCACCGATGACGAATCGAAGGCATTCATCGAGCAGCTGCCGTTCTTCAGGGAACCGGTGAAGTCCGTCCGTACAGGAGGTCTGTAAAGCGCACGCGGCCGGCAGGAACAGGATGTGACAGACATGTTGACATTTGAAGATCTGAAAGGGAGCCGGGTCGAACTCGTTTTCGGGGAACAGGAATTGGAAGCCCGGCACGTCCTCGTTGTCTTGAAGCATGACGGGAAGTGGCTGATGACAGTCCACCGGATACGCGGCACGGAATTTCCGGGTGGCAAAGCGGAGCCTGGGGAGACGATCGAAGATGCTGCAATCCGGGAAGTCATGGAAGAAACCGGCGTGACGATTGTCAGCCCGGAGAAGTTCGCGGAATATGTTGTCTACACGGAGCCGCCATTCTGCAAAGCTGTCTTCACGGCGGAAGTGGCCGGCATTGATGAAAACCCGGAACTGTTCGAAACGGAAGGGGCGCTGTGGCTGTCGGACGAAGAGCTCGACAGCTGCACGACGCTCAGTTTCCATATGAAAGACAAAGGGATGCGGGAGCTCAGGAATTGGGTGGATCGCCATGCTGAATGATGCGGAAATCGTCTCAAGCCGTGCGTATCCTTCACCAAACCCAACCGTCGAGCTGACGGAAATCACGTACTGGTCCGGCGGAGTGAAAGTGAAAGGACTGCTCGCGAAACCGAAGGCTATGGGAGAATACGAAGGGATCGTCTATATGCGCGGCGGTATCCAGCACGTCGGCATGGTGCGGCCTGCACGTGTTGCCCAGTTCGCGAGCCAGGGATTTGTCGTTTTCGCGCCGTATTACCGGGGCAACCGGGGCGGGGAAGGACGCGACGAATTCGGCGGTGCAGATCTGCAGGATGCTGTCAGCGCAGTCGACGTCCTGAAACAGTCCCCGCAATGTAAAGCGGGCCGGGTCCACCTGTTCTCGTTTTCGAGAGGCGGTTTGATGGCGCTTTGGACTGCAATCCTGCGGGATGACATCACATCGACTGTCCACTGGGCGGGTGTCTCCGATGTCGTATTCACGTACAAGGAGCGCGAAGATATGCGCCGGATGATGAAGCGGGTCATCGGCGGGTCTCCGAATAACGCCCCAGATGCATACCGGGAACGGACGGCGCTGTTCCGTGTCAATGAGATCGATGCAAGCGTCCTGATCATTCATGGCATGAAAGACGAAAACGTTTCACTCGAACAGTCAATCATGCTGGAGGACGCACTTCGTGAGGCGGATAAATCTGTGGAGACTTGGTATTTCCCAGACTACACCCACCATTTCCCGGCTTGGCGCAACGCCCAGATCGTGCGTGACTTGACGGCTTGGATGAAATCCCAAACGTAAAAGAACCTCCCGGCTGGGAGGTTCTTTTACGTTCATTAGATGATCGGTCCGCCTTTGAGGACGATCGCTTCATCGACATGGCTGAACTTTTTGAAGTTGTCTTTGAACAGCTGTGACAACTCTTTCGCTTTCTCGTCATAGGCAGACGGATCGCTCCAGGCGTTGCGCGGGTTCAGGACTTCTGTCGGCACGCCTTCAATCGCTGTCGGGATCTGAAGGCCGAATGTGGCGGACGTTTCCGTTTCCACGTCATCGAGCTGGCCGGAAAGCGCTGCACGCACCATCGTCCGTGTGTGCTTCAGGTCCATCCGTTTGCCGACACCGTACGCGCCGCCCGTCCAGCCTGTGTTGACGAGGAAGACGCGGGAATTGTGCTCGTCGATCTTTTTGCCGAGCATATCCGCGTACACTGTTGCCGGGAGTGGAAGGAACGGCGAGCCGAAGCATGTCGAGAATGTCGCTTCGGGGGAAGTGACGCCGCGTTCCGTGCCGGCAAGTTTCGAAGTGAAACCGCTCAGGAAGTGGTACATCGCCTGTTCTTTCGTCAATTTCGAAATCGGAGGCAGTACGCCGAATGCGTCAGCAGTCAAGAAGATGATCGTTTTCGGATGCCCAGCAACCGACGGCAGGACGATGTTATCGATGTTCTGGATCGGATAGGCAGCACGCGTATTTTCCGTGAGCGCGTTGTCATCGTAATCCGGAATACGGGTATCTTTGTTGAGTACAACGTTTTCGAGTACTGTGCCGAACTGGATCGCACCGAAGATTTCCGGCTCTTTTTCTGCAGACAGGTTGATGCACTTCGCATAGCAGCCGCCTTCGATGTTGAAGATGCCGTGGTCAGACCAGCCGTGCTCATCATCACCGATGAGTTTACGGTCTGCATCTGCGGAAAGTGTCGTTTTGCCAGTACCTGACAGTCCGAAGAACAGGGCAGCGTCGCCATCTTCCCCGACGTTCGCTGAACAGTGCATCGACAGGATGCCGTTTTCAGGGAGCAGGTAGTTCATGACGGAGAAGATCGATTTCTTCATCTCGCCTGCGTATTCCGTGCCGCCGATCAGAACGACGCGCTTTTCAAGTGAGATGATGACGAATGTCTCGGAGTCCGTGCCGTCCACTGCAGGATCTGCCTTGAGCGAAGGAGCTGCAAGTACCGTAAACTGCGCTTCGTGAGCCGCCAGTTCCTCTTCCGTAGGGCGGATGAACAGCTGGTGGACGAACAGGTTCTGCCATGCGTACTCATTCACGACCTGGATTGCCAGCCGCGAAGATTTGTCAGCACCGGCAAATCCTTTAAAGACGAACAATTCGTCCTTCGCCCCGAGGTGATCGAGCACTTTACGGTACAGCGAGTCAAAATGCTCCTCGGAAATCGGGCGGTTGACTGCACCCCAGTCGATCTTGTCTTTCGACGAGGCTTCTTCCACTATGTATCGGTCTTTAGGAGAACGGCCGGTGTACTTTCCGGTCTGAGCGGTAACAGCACCGTCAGCTGACAGCTTCGCTTCGCCGCGTGCAACTGCTTTTTCGACCAGTACGGCAACCGAGGGCTGCACGGTTACAGAAGATCCGGAAAGAAGCTCTTTAAGTCCATTATCAATTTTCGCTGATATCATAGGTCAATACCGTCCTTTTTCATTATTGCCCTGAAGCGGGCGCATAGTTTGAATTAGTATAACACATTAAGAATAATAAACTATACTAATTGAAAACTCAAGCAGAAGGTATGAAAATGTTTGACATTCCATGTCTAATTTCGTAGCATAGATAGTTGAACGGATACTCTTATCCCGAGCTGGCGGAGGGACAGGCCCTATGATGCCCGGCAACCTGCACAGACGTCCTTGTCTGTGAGAAGGTGCCAAACCTGGAGCAGGGATCACTCCCTGGACGATAAGAGTGAAAGGTGCCTGCGAACTTATGCCTTTCCTCATGTATGCATTACGTGAGCGAGGGGCTTTTTCTATTTTTTTGGACTGCCTTTATCCTTGTAACCGTTAACGTCGCTTTTCTTCAGGCGCGGGACGAAACTGGGAAAACGAGAGTACCGTATCACGAATCCGCTGCAGGCGATCCTGCGGCTGAAGGAGGAAATCAGATGACAAATCGACGGCTGTTTACATCAGAGTCGGTAACGGAAGGCCATCCGGACAAAATGTGCGACCAGATTTCGGATGCCATCCTGGATGCTATTATCGAAGAAGATCCGAACGCACGGGTGGCGTGTGAGACGACGATCACAACCGGGCTCGTTCTCGTAATCGGGGAAATCACGACGACAACGTATGTCGATATTCCGAAAGTGGTCCGCGAAACCGTGAAGGAAATCGGCTATACCCGTGCGAAATTCGGGTTCGACTACGAAACGTCTTCCGTGCTGACATCGATCGATGAGCAATCACCGGACATCGCTGCGAGTGTCGACGTGGCACTTGAAGCACGTGAAGGCAAAATGGACGACGAAGAGCTTGAGGCGATCGGAGCAGGGGATCAGGGGCTGATGTTCGGGTATGCGTGCAACGAAACCGAAGAGCTCATGCCGCTGCCGATCAGTCTCGCTCATAAGCTGTCGCGCCAGCTGACGAAAGTCCGGAAAGACGAAACCCTCGACTACTTGCGCCCTGACGGCAAGACGCAAGTGACGATCGAGTACAATGAAAAGAATGAGCCTGTCCGTGTCGATACAATCGTAATTTCCACACAGCACCATCCGGAAATCTCACTGGAACGCCTGCAGCATGACGTCAAGCAATACGTCATTGACGAGGTCGTGCCTGGCAATCTTCTCGATGAAGACACAAAGTACTTCATCAACCCGTCAGGACGCTTCGTCATCGGAGGGCCGCAAGGGGATGCGGGACTGACCGGGCGCAAGATCATCGTCGATACGTATGGCGGCTATGCGCGTCATGGAGGCGGTGCGTTCTCTGGTAAGGATGCGACGAAAGTGGATCGTTCGGCTTCGTATGCAGCCCGTTACGTGGCGAAGAACCTCGTGGCTGCAGGACTCGCCGACCGCTGTGAAGTGCAGCTCGCTTATGCGATCGGCGTTGCGAAACCGGTCTCCATCTCGGTGGACACATTCGGTACGGGAAGCCTGCCGGAAGAACAGCTTGTCGAATTGGTACGCCGTCATTTCGATCTGCGTCCAGCCGGCATCATCAAGATGCTCGACCTGCGCCGTCCGATCTACAAACAGACAGCAGCGTACGGCCATTTCGGCCGGACGGACGTCGATCTCCCCTGGGAAAAGACGGACAAGGCGGACGTGCTGAACCAGGATGCAGCTTCCGTGAAATCGATCTGAACCTGAAAAAAAGCAAGGCAGCGGATCATTCGCTGCCTTGCTTTTGTTGAACAGATGAAGCATTCTGCTCCTGAATCATCTTGTAAGCAAACCCTTTTTCGACGTAGCTCGCAACGATCCGCTCCATGTCCGCCCGGTCGGCCGCGTTCACTTCGCGGACTACTTTTGCGGGGGAACCGAGTGCAAGCATGCCGGGCGGGATCACTTTGCCGGGAGGCACGAGACTGCCGGCGCCGAGAAATGCGCCTTCGCCGATGACGGCGCCGTCCAGGACGATCGAGCCCATGCCGACGAGCGCCCCTTTTTTCACGGTGCAGCTGTGCAGTGTAACCCTGTGGCCGATCGTGACGTCATCTTCTATGATAAGCGGCGTATCCGGACTCTGGTGCAGGCAGGACAAGTCCTGGATGCTGACGTTGCGGCCGATCCGCGTCGGAGCCACGTCCCCTCGGATGACCGTGTTGAACCAGACGGATGACCCGGCCCCGATCGTCACGTCACCGGTGATGACGGCATAATCAGCAACGAACACGGACTCGTCGATCTGCGGCACAGCCGCTTGGTATGGATAAATCATGAAATGCCCTCCTCGCTCACGCAATGTTGTATACTAATCTTAACAAAGTGACAGCACATGTACAAAAGAGGGGAATCAGAAGGCAGCAAAGGGAGGAAATCGCGATGTGGAAATGGGAAGCGGACGGCCAGGTGAAGGCAGTCATCGTCATCGTCCATAACGCATATGAAGACCACCACCGATACGCCTGGCTCATCCAGCAATTCCGCTTGTCGGGGTATGATGTCATTACGGGGGATCTGCCGGGCCACGGACCGGATCAAAAAGGTGCCCCCTATAACGAACCATTTGAAGACTACATGCAATTCGCCGATAAGATGATCGAGACGGCACTGAAGGAAGCGGTGCCCGTCTTTGTCCTGGCACACGGGCTCGGGGCGACACTTATGATCCGCATGCTTACTGCCCGGCAGCTGGAGTGTGCCGGTATCATCCTGAGTTCCCCGTGGCTGGCCTTGAAACACCAGCCGCCGAAGTTCTCGTCTATGCTGACGAGGATCGCCGGGTCGATGAAACTCGATCATGGCGTCACGTACGAATTGCTGTCGAGAAATATGGAAGAACGGCCGAAGAAACGCCACGCAGCGGACACCCGGTCTGTTGTTACGGGCAGCTGGTACAAGGAGATGACTACCTTCACGAAGAACAGCCTGCAGTCCGACAAGCCGGTGCAGGACATCCCGATACTCGTCCACACCGGCAGCTCCGACCGGATGACCGATATCCAGGAAACGAAGAAGTGGCTTAAACGCCAGCCGCTCAGTGAGTTCCAATACAAGGAATGGCGCGGCCTGTATCATGATGTGTATCAGGAACCGGAACGCGAAGAAGTGTTTCTTTATACGAAATCATTCATTGACAATGGATTACGGTCTCTCGGCTATGTCATCGAAGACTGAAATGGGAGGAACACCAATGGAAGCAGAATCTAAAAAAGAATTTTGGTCATGGGGGAAGTCGCTTTTTGCTGCAGTTATCATCGCGATACTTGTTCGGCAATTCCTGTTCACCCCGGTCATCGTATCGGGCGAATCGATGGAACCGACCTACCATGACAGGAACCGTGTCGTCATCTCCAAAATCTCATCACTCGATCACTTTGATAAAATCGTCTTCCATGCGCCTACTGCAAAAGAGGACTTCATCAAACGGGTCATCGGTTTGCCGGGTGACACGGTAGTCATGAAAGATGATGTGCTCACCATAAATGGTAAAGAGTATCCCGAGCACTACCTCGATTCGAACAAAGCCGCGCTTCCGGACGGCCAGAATTTGACGCAGGATTTTGAGGTGACTGTACCGAAAGGACAGCTGTTCGTCATGGGGGACAACCGGACGAACAGTATGGACAGCCGGATTTTCGGCAGCATCGATGAGGACTCTGTCGTCGGCAAGGTGAAGTTCCGTTTTTATCCATTCTCTGAGATCGGCAGTCCGGAGTGACAGGTGCTTCCGCGGATTACATTGTTCCTGAGCGGGTATACTGACCATAACGACCTGTGAAAAGGAGAGTGTGGCAGATGGCGAAGAACCACGATACCGAGAAGCAGAAAGATCCGCAGAAGACCGGCTCGATGGAAGGGACCGAATACACCGACGAACAGCGTCATGAGAACGAAGTGGCCTCGACGGCCTACACCGGCAGTGACAAAAAGAAAGTGGATCTGCAGAACGACCGTCTTGAAACAGGCGGCTTCTGAGCTGAATGATCCTTCCCAACAACCTTTCCGCTTCACGCGGAAAGGTTTTTCTGTCTGCCGTCCAAGCGTACTGGCCCGCTTTGTGGTAAATTGGAAGTAAGAATCATACAGGGAGATCTGATGAATATGGCAGACTTTTTCGAACGGAAACACCAGCAAAACGCCATCCGGCTGAACGAGATCCAGAAGGAAGCAGTGCGGACGACAGACGGTCCGCTCCTGCTCCTGGCGTGCCCGGGCTCCGGTAAAACGACGACAATTATCATGAAAATCGGCTACTTGGTCGAAGAACTGAATGTCCCGTCGAGACGCATCAAAGCCATCACTTTCAGCAAAGCATCCGCACTCGATATGCAGAAACGGTTCACTGCACTGTTTCCGGAGCTGCCGCCTGCGGACTTTTCGACGATACATAGCCTCGCCTTCTCGATCTCAAAGAGAAGGCTCTCAAAACTCGGCGGACGCTTTGAACTGCTGGAAGGCTTCCGGAAACAGAAGATGATGAAAGCAGCCTGCCGCAGCGTCCTGAAAGAGAATGCGACGGACGACCAGATCACCGCACTTTCCACGTACCTGAGCCTCCTGAAGAACAGAATGACTCCGAGGAGCGAGTGGACAGCCAAAACCGAACCGTTCGAGCAGGCAGCGAAAATTGCCCGGCAGTATGAGCAGATGAAAGAGGCTGTCACCGACGTGAAACTGCTCGATTTCGACGATCTGCTGCTGACGGCCGAGGAAGCGATGCGGCTCGACGATGACCTCGCTGCCGAGTTCCAGACGAAATACGACTACGTGCTGACCGATGAAAGCCAGGACACATCACTCGTCCAGCATAAGCTCGTCGAACACCTGACCGCAATGCACGGCAACTTGTGTGTCGTCGCGGATGATGACCAGTCGATCTATTCCTGGCGGGGGGCGGATCCTGATTATCTGCTCGATTTCAAGCGCGTCTATCCGGATGCGAAGATGCTGTACATGGAGCAGAATTATCGGTCCTCCGACGAAATCGTCTCGCTGTCCTCGATGTTCATCAAGAGAAACAAAAAGCGCTGGCCGAAAAACATGTTCACGGAAAATGCTTCCGGGGGCGGCATCCAACTGCGCCGGTTCGACAGCCCGAAGCGGCAGCTGGAGTATGTGATCTATGAGCTGCTGGCGGAAACAGATTTGAGTGAAACGGCGATTCTGTTCCGCAATAACGCGTCGTCGACCCAGTTCGTCAATGAGCTGCACCGGCGCGGCATCCCGTTCTACATGAAAGACGCGGATGACCAGTTTTTTTCCCACTGGGTGGTGGAAGATATCCTGAATTTCATGCGCCTCAGTTTCAACTGGGAGCGGAAAGATGTATTTACGAAAGTCGCCGGGAAGATGAATCTGTTTGTCTCCCGCTCGGCTTTGACCGCGTTCGAGTCGAGCACGGTGCCGGGCAACGTATTCGAAGCGTTCCGCCAGTCCGCCGTTTTGAAGGACAGCCAGAACCGCAAGCTGATGGATTATGAAGCGGTCTACCGCAAAATACCGGACATGCGGCCGGCGCAGATCATCCGCATGATCCGCTATGAGCTTGGCTATGAAGAAAGCATCGTCAGCATGTCCGCGAAGTTCGGCTACCGGGCGGACAGCCTGAAGAATATTTTGGACACACTGGAATCCATCGCCGAGCAGACGCGGACGATGATCGAGTTCGCGGAACAGCTGAAAGCATTGGAGCAGGCGGTGCAGCAGGCGAAGAAACAGACGGGGGAGGCAGTTGTGACCCTGTCGACATTCCACAGCGCCAAAGGGCTGGAATTCCGCCGGGTGTTCATGGTGGACTTGGTGAAGGGAATCATCCCGACCGAAGAAGATCTGACCGATCCGCACGCCCTCGAAGAGGCTCGGCGCCTATTTTACGTCGGTATGACCCGGGCGAAAGAGCGGCTCGAATTATGTTCGTTCGCCCAGCAGGAAGGGAAACCGAAGGAAGACTCGAAGTTTGTGGATGAAGTCCGCGGCATCCTGCTGCCGAAACAGCAGGGGACGGGTGGAAAGCGGCCGGCCGGAACGAAGACCGTCTACAGCACACAGGTTCCGAAATCGATCGCTGTCAATCCGGGTGGCATCGGTGAGCGGGGACTCCTGACGGAAGGCACGCTCGTGAAACACCGGGTGTTCGGGAAAGGGCAGATCGTTGAAGTGGGTGAGGAAACAATCGAAATACGATTCGCGTCGTCCACCAAGAAGCTCGCGCTGCAGCCTGTCCTCGACAAGCGGATGCTGGAGAAGGCGGAGTTATGAAAAAGCTGATCGCAATCGGAGCCTCCGGGTCGCTCGGTGCATTGGCACGGACTCTGCTCAGCCTCTGGATGCCTGCAGAAGGAGGGTTCCCTGCCGGCACGCTCGCTGCGAATATCGCGGGTGCGTTCATCCTCTGCTTCCTCGCTGAACGCGCGCGTCAGTGGATCATCGCCGACGACACGGCGTACGACGCTGTGACCGTCGGATTTCTCGGCTCATTCACGACGTTTTCTACATTCAGTGCCGAAGCGCTCCATCTGCTTACAACCGACTGGCCCCTTGGGGCTGTCTACATGATCGCGAGTCTGGCTGGCGGTCTGGTGGCTGGTGCGCTCGGCTTCCTGCTCGGGGGAAGGAGAGTGGCGGCATGACGGTCATCGATATCGCGGCAGTGGCCGCCGGGGGATTCCTCGGCGCACTGATCCGCTATGGGCTGTCTCGCGGACTGAATACCGAGGGACGGTTTCCACTTGGGACCCTTTTCGCGAACCTTGCCGGCTGTTTCCTCATCGGATTCGTTTTAGCACTTGGTCTGCCGGCAGCTGCAATTTACTTCCTCGTGTCAGGTTTGGCCGGATCGCTGACGACCTTCTCCACTTGGATGAAAGAAGTACTTGGCATGGCACGCGGAACCGCCTGGCTGAAAGCGGGCTTCTATTTGGCAGGAGCTGCGGCTGCCGGGCTGCTGCTCGTCTGGACCGGCTATTCGGCAGGCGGGCTCTTCGGCTGAGGCCGGTAAGTACTGGGCTTCACACACCCTAGAAATTGACACAAGGAGCGGGACGCCCATATGGCACAGAACACGAACAAACGGAAGAAGACGAAGGGCAGCCTATCCGCACTACTGATTGCCATCGTCCTGGCAATCGCCTATTATTATTTGGATGAAGAAGACACGGAACCATCAAGAGATGGGCTGATCCCTGTCGAACTTGTGAAAACAATCGATGGTGATACAATCAAAATCCTATATGAAGGCAAGGAAACGAACGTACGCTACCTGCTCATCGACACACCGGAGACGAATCATCCCCGGCTCGGGAAACAGCCATTCGGCGAACAGGCGAAACAGCGCAATCAGGAATTACTGAACAGCGGCAAGCTTGAAATTGAGTTCGATGTGGGACCGAAATATGACAAGTACGACCGGCTGCTCGCGTATATCTACATAGACGGGGAGAGTGTGCAGGATAAGCTGCTGGAGGAAGGGTTGGCACGTGTCGCATATGTCTATCCCCCGAATACGCGTTATCTCGATGAATACGAGAAAAAGCAGGCGATCGCGAAGAAGAAAGGGATCGGCATCTGGACGATCGACGATTATGTCACGGACCGTGGATTCGACAGTGAGATGTATCCTTCCAATGGCTCCTCCCGCAAACCAAAATAGTGCACATCATCTCTTGACAAACAAAAAGACCGTGGTAAGATTTCAATAACCTTTATTCCTGAATAGATATCTTTCAAAGGGATGATGCAGTAGGGAGCCGCAAAGCGCAGCATACAGAGACTGGACGGTCGATGGAAGTCCAGGCGCGCGGGTCCTGAAGTACGTCATCCGCAATCCTCTTTGAAACCTAACGAAGCGGACGGGCAGCAGATGCCTGTCAACCTGGGTGGTACCGCGGAGAACTCCTTCGTCCCTGTGAACGGGAACGAATGGAGTTTTTTTGTATTCGCCAAGGAGGCCATTGCTATGTTCCATATTCAACCGGCTGCCAAGCCGACATTTGTCCAATCGATCGTCATGATCGTTCTTATCATCGCTATGATCAGCGTAAGTATCATCCGGTTCGGTGCCGATCCTCACGTGCCGATCATTGCCGCCATTCTGCTGCTGATCGGCTACGGCCTGCTGAAGAAGGTGCCATGGCGCACGCTGCAGGAAGGCATGACCGAAGGGGCGGGCGCCGGAATGGCTGCTGTCTTCCTGTTTTTCTTCATCGGCATGCTCATCAGCAGCTGGATGATGAGCGGGACGATCCCGAGCCTTATCGATGCCGGGTTCCAGCTGATCACGCCGTCGTATTTTTATGCGATCACGTTCACCGTCACTGCCATCATCGGCATCTCCATCGGCAGCTCGCTGACGACCGTCGCAACGGTCGGTGTCGCGCTACTCAGTATGTCCGGCGTCCTCGGTCTTGAGCCTGCCATCACAGCGGGTGCCATCGTGTCCGGTGCATTCTTCGGAGATAAGATGTCTCCGCTGTCCGATACGACGAATCTGGCGTCATCCATCGTCGGTGTCGATCTGTTCGCGCATATCCGAAATATGATGTGGACGACGGTTCCGGCATTCGCTTTGTCCTTCATCATTTTCGCGATCCTTTCGCCGGCTGCCGGGGACGCGAAACTGGATACAATCCAGTCATTTCGCGAGGCGCTCACAGAAACAGGTCTCGTCCATTGGGTGTCCTTCCTCCCGCTCGTCATCCTCGTCGCACTGACACTGCTGAAAGTGCCGGCACTGCTGACACTCGCCGCGAGCACCGCTTCCGCAGTTTTGATCGGCTGCCTGCTCAAGCCGTACAGCGCGGCTGGCATCTTCAAGATCCTGTTTGAGGGGTTCAAATCGGAAACCGGGGTGGAGGCGGTGGACAGCCTGCTGACACGCGGCGGCATCACCAGCATGTTCTTCACGATCACCCTCGTCATCCTCGCATTGACGATGGGCGGCCTGCTGTTCAAGCTCGGCATTGTCCAGACATTGCTCGCGCAAGTGGAAAAGTCCCTCCGTTCGGCCGGTTCGGTGATCGGCGCATCGGCGCTGACCGCGATCAGCATCAACGTCCTGATCGGCGAACAGTATTTATCGATCCTGCTGACGGGGCAGGCGTTCCAGGGCCAGTTCAAGAAACTCGGTCTGGCACCGAAGAACTTGAGCAGGGTTATGGAAGATGCAGGGACGGTCGTCAATCCGCTCGTCCCGTGGAGCGTCTGCGGAATCTTCATCGCCGGGGTGCTCGGTGTCCCGGTTGCCGACTATTTCGGTTTCGCGTTCTTCTGCCTGTTCTCGCCGCTCTTGACCGTGCTGTTCAGCCTGTCGGGCAAAACACTGACGTATACGGAAAAATGAATAGGATCATGGAACAGCCGCCCGGTATGCGTACCGGGCGGCTGTTTCACTTATTTAGGGAAAACTTCTCCGTATAGTTGGTCGCTTCCTTCAGCGCTTTCTCCTCCTGCGGGATCCGGACGGACATCATCCAGGCATTCAGCAGGCTGAAGGCGATTGCAGTTAAGTACGCTCCGAAAATCATCGGCAAAACGAGGATTTCGGTGGCGACAATGACGTAATTCGGATGGCGGATGAACCGGTACGGCCCTCTCATGACGACGTCTGCTCCCGGCAGGATAATGATCTTCGTGTTCCAGAACTTTCCGAGGGACGCAAGACACCAAACGCGCAGCATCTGGGTGAGAATGAAAATAACAAGAAGGACACCCCAGATCGGTGATAGCGCGGGCTTACGAATCAGCACTTCAAGGAGCAGCGAGACGAAGAATGCCGTATGCAACAGGACGATGGCCGGATAATGGCGGGCGCCGACTTCGTACGCTCCTTGTGCTTTCATACGTGTTTCATTGCGCTTGGCGACCGCCAGCTCAGCGAGCCGCTGGCAGATGACGACGGCAAACAGAATCCAGAACAGCATGCCGCTCACCTCATTCCCATTTCAATAGCAGCAGCTCACCTGAAAAACCGGGTCCGAGCGCTGCCAGAATTCCGTATTCTCCCGCCTGCGGTTCTGCTTCCATGAATTCCTTCAATACATAAAGCACAGTCGGTGACGACATATTGCCGTTCAAGCGCAGGACGTTCCGCGAGATCTCCGTCATGGAACTGTCGAAATGCAGGGCGTCCTCGTATGCCCGCAGCACCTTCTTACCGCCGGGATGGGCGACAAAACGGGTGATGTCATCATTGGTCAGGCCGTGTTCTGCTAGAAACTTGTGGACAAATGGCCCGAGCCACTCGGTAATGATTGTTGGGATGCTTTTCGAGAAGACGACATACAGTCCGCTGTTCTTCACGTCCCAGCCCATGACACCTTCCGAGTCCGGCATTAATTTTGATGTCGTACCGAGGATCGACGGGCGGACGCGTTCCCTCTTCAGGGAAGATTCATCTCCCGCGATGAGCGCACAGGCGACGCCGTCCGAGAACAGCGAAACTCCGACAAGGTTGCTTTTCGAATAATCATCCTTCTGGAATGTCAGGCTGCACAGTTCAACAGCCAGCACGAGGACATTCGCTTCCGGATACGCTTTCGTGAACTCGAAAGCGCGGCTGAGCCCGGACGCGCCGCCTGCACAGCCGAGCCCCCATAACGGGATGCGCTTGACATCATCCCGGAACGGAAGTTTGTTCATGATGCGCGCTTCTATGCTCGGCGTCGCGATCCCCGTGCTCGAAACGAAAATTATCGCATCGATTTCTTCAGCTCTGACGGGACGTTCGAGAAAAGCGGAGGTGAGGCAGCTCTCGACCGCTTTTTTTCCGAACTCGACAGCATGGGATATGTACAACTCGTTCCGTTCTTCGAAATCATGGTCCTTTCCATACCATTCGAGCGGCATGCACACGTTGCGCTGTTCGATGTCGCCGTTCTGGAACACGGTCAACAGCCGTTCGATGTCTTTGAACCGTCCGCTGAAGACGGACCGCGACAGTTCGACGGCTTCGGCTTGCTTGATAAGATTCGATGGCAGCTCGGTGCTGACCGATAAAATTTGGGGCATTGCAGAACCTCCTAATAGTTATTACCTATCTAATTTCCTGTTTCCGGGCATCCGAAACGCGATCAAGCAGTTAATGAGAAGATTGCGAAAAAATGAGGTACACTGGCAGAAAGAAAATCGAACGCCGGTGTGCGGACACAGTTCCATTCGCAGCACAGCCGGAGGCAGAAGGAGGAACTGACTGATGAATGTGCTGAAGACACCGAGCCTGCTCGGGAAGGAACCGAAATCCGTCAATGCCGTCTGGAACGGCACCAACGGAAAGATACTTAATATCCAGCTTCGCAAAGGCGAAGGAGTTGCGGAGCACGATGTCGATAAAGAAGTCCTTATCATCGTCCGCAATGGCACCGTCCGCTTCACCGTGGAAGGGGAGACCGTCCCGGTCGATGAAGAAACCATCCTTCACATGGCACCGCTTGAAAAGCACAGCCTGTACGCAGAGACGGACGCGGACATTTGTGTCGTGCAGATCTCCCCGTAACGCATCCAGTCTATGCGGATGGACAGGTTTCTATGACGGGAAGGGGAGGCAAAGCTTCAGTCAAATTGGGCTGCGATCAGTTTCCTGAGACTGCTTTGGAACGCTTCATCCTGTTCGGGTGACCGTTTCTTCGGACCTTTCAACCGTCCGCCCGCCTGCCGTACTTTCTGGGCAGTATGCCGTGCGAACAGCAGCTGGTCGATATTTTCATCCGTATACCACCTGCCATTCTGGTCGATCGGCCGTCCGCGCTTCGCAAGCGCCATGGCCGCAAGTCCATAATCTTGTGTCACGACAATGTCACCCGGCTGGATCCGGTTGACGAGCACGAAGTCGACCGCATCCGCACCTTTTGAGACGACAAGTGTTTCTGCCCCGTCCCGCTGCATTTCGTGGGCGGTGTCACAAATGAGCAGGCAGGGCAGGCCATGCTGTTTTGCAGCTTGGACCGTCACATCGACGACCGGACAGCCGTCCGCATCGACTAAAAGTTTCATGGAATCACCTCCTATTCAGCGTACCACAGCATGAGCAGGAAATTCATCATCGGTCGAATGTTTTCATTTATCCGGATGAGGGAATACTGAATTACCGAATTGAAACAAATTGTAAGGAGGCGGTATACGATGGAATCACCGGAAAACAGCCAGATGACCGTCGAGGAAGCGGAACGGTACGGCCGCGAAGTCGACGCACGCGCACGCGAACTCGAGAACACGCACTATTTGGAAGAGACACCTGTCGAGGAGTCCAAGATCACCCCGCCGCTGACAGAAGAGGAGATCAAAAAGCGGACGGGCGCGGCGAATTTCGAGAACGTACAAAAAGGGAATACGATGAACTCCGTGAACAGCTGAACCGGCCCTTTCCGAGGACCGGTTCTTTTGGGTGCTGTGGGGAAACTCATAAGCAGGTGGAGTAGTAATCAAGCAAACACCCGGTATTTGAAGGAAGAAGTTGCAGGCAGCCTGGAGGACCGTACATGTTGCCGAATATACTTATTCCTCGTCACAATTCGGTTATACGCGTGATGGGATACTTACAACTCGAACACCGTTCGGATATACGCCTGACTACCATTGCCTACTTGGCAACCGAAACTTTCACATCCCCAATTCCGGTATCCACGTTCACATCGATGACCGTATCCGCTCCTGCGTAAGCTTCGTTGACATAGAGTCCTTTCCCTTGGGAGATGACCCCTTCCACTTTAATATCTCCCAGCCCTTTATCCACGTGAAGCCGTACGCCGGTCTCCTTCGGCAGGATAATTTCCAAATCCCCGACACCCGCTTCAATTTGGACATCGAAGCTGTCTTGCCAGTGTCCCGACAGATTCACCGTCAGATCGCCCACGCCTGCATCGACAGCCAAATGCTGCAATTGGATCCCAGCCAAATCAAGATCCGCATCAGCGACTCCGGCGTCTACATGGAGAACGACAGGAATGTCATTCGACAGCTGGAGATCCCAGTTGTTCCGGTTGTTGCCCAGCTTGTTAAATGCCTTCATCTTCTGATGGATCTTTGCGGTGCCAGTCCCTTTCTTTTCGGTATAACTGACGGCGGGCCGCCATTTTTTCACATTGGTGTCTAGGCGGCCTTCCAGCCATCCTTCCGCGCCGCCGGCTATTCGAAGATCTCCAGCGCCGAACGTCACCTCGACCTCCAAGAAGGACGCATCATCTTTCTGGATATCCACCTCCTGCACCGCCGCATCTGCCGTGAAATAGCTGTACACCTTATAGACCTGCACGGCTGTCACGATGACCACCGCTGCAACTGCCAGCCCAATCCATATTTTCTTCACATAACCACCCCTTTGCCTCCATTATAAGTGACTATTCCAAAAACACCTCAACCTGTTGCATGAATCGGTACTCCGACTAAAGGCTGAATGTTCGAAGTTCCAGCCAAAACCCCTTCCGGCAATTGATCATATTCCATCGAATCCTCACGCATCCCGTGGTACACTGGCAGAGGAAGAAATATTCTGAAACAGTAATCCAGAGAGAATGGGGAGAATGGGAATGACACAAGTCAAAGTACTTTTTTCAACAGATGAAATGATCGAACAAAGCGAGGACTTGAACACGTTTGCACAGCAGATCCCGGCCGGATCCGCAAGCACCGTATTCGCAGACGGGCAGCAATGGATGGTGCTCAAAGTGAAAGAGGGCAAGGAAGGGTGCTTGGAAACTGTCCGGTCAATTGCTGGGGAAGCTGCCCGGACATTGAGCCGTGCGAAAGTCGAAAGTGCCGTTTTATCAGCAAAATCCCTAGGTCAGCAGTTCTCGGGAATCTCAGGAGAAGATGCGGCAGTCGCGTTCACAGAAGGCTGGTATTTAGGAGCATATCAGTTCCTCACGTACAAATCGGACGCGGAGCCGTTCTGCACGAAGCTGACGATCGAAGGCTCGGCGGAGCAGGATGTGAAGACGGGAGAACTGCGCGCGGAAGCGATGTCATTTGCCAGGGACCTCATGAACGAACTATCCGACGTCTTGAACCCGGAAACGTATCCAGAGCGCCTTAAAGAAGTATTTGATGGAACAGATACAACAATCACTGTCCATGACAAAGCAAAACTCGAAGAACTGAAGATGAATGGTGTGCTCACTGTCGGAAGAGGCAGCCGCTATGCACCGTCATTCGTTGAAATGACATACAGCAGCAACGCGGAAAAGCCGCTCGTCGCCCTCGTCGGCAAAGGAGTCACGTTCGACACAGGCGGCATCAGCCTGAAGAGCGGTAAAGACTTGAGCGACATGCGCATGGACATGGGCGGCTCGGCGGCGGTTGCCGGCGCTATGAAACTGCTTGTCGATTCCGGAGCGGACGTCAACGTCGTCGCGCTCATCCCGATGGTGGAGAACACGATCGATAACACGGCGGTCCTTCCTGGGGAAGTCATCCGGTACAAGAACGGGCACACCGTCCAAGTCGGCAACACGGACGCAGAAGGCCGTCTGATCTTGGCGGACGCTCTGATCCGGGCAGGGGAACTGAAGGCGGAATACGTCGTAGATATCGCGACGCTGACAGGCTCTATTGAAAACGCACTCGGCTCTGACATCGCAGGCGTCTTTGGCGATGACGAACTGGCGCACACACTGAAAGAGATCGGTGCCAAAAACGGTGACGCCGTCTGGCCGATGCCGCTCGTCGAAGCGTACGACGCGACACTCAGCAGTGACTATGCAGACTTCAACAACATCAGCTCCCTCAGCTTCGCAGGCTCGATCACAGCGGCATTGTTCCTGCGCCGCTTCGTCACAAAAGACACTCGCTGGCTGCATGTTGACATGGCCGGTGCTATGCAGAAAACATCAGCTTCCGGTTACTATCCGAAAACTGCAACCGGCTACGGAGCACGTCTCCTCGCCGATTATGTAACTGAAATCTCGAAGTAAGGGATGCCTGTGCAACAACTTATCGTGAAGGGTAAAACCTTCATGATAAGTTGCTGTACAGGTATTTGTTTATTTTAAAAATGATGTACGTAAGTAACAGAACGGCTAAATTACCTTTTTAACAAGAGTGTTGAATGGAGGAGTGATTCGATATGGAACCCAAATGGCTCGAGTGGGCGAAGAGTCTGCAGTCCATTGCACAGGCAGGCTTAACGTACTCAAAAGATAAATACGATATAGAGAGATTTGAGATGATAAGAGACATCAGTGTGGAAATAGTGTCACAACAAACTCAGATGGACAGCAGGGTTATAAAAGATTTATTTGCCAACGAAACAGGATATGCTCCCCAAAAGTCGATGTAAGGGCCGTTGTTTTTAAAGATGAAAAAATATTGATGGTCAAAGAAGAAAGGGATCAGGTATGGTCGTTACCTGGTGGATGGGGAGATATCGGTCTGTCGCCAAGCGAAGTGGCTGTGAGAGAGGTGAAGGAAGAATCAGGTTTTGAAGTGAAGGCGACAAAATTGATCGGTGTTTTTGATAAAAAATGTCACCCGCATCCTCCATCGGCCTATCATGTCTACAAGTTATTCATTCAATGTGAAATTATCGGGGGGAGGGCCGAAGCAGGTTTGGAAACAAGCGCGGTCGGTTTCTTTGCAGAAGATGAACTGCCTCCGTTGTCTGTAGCGAGAAATACGGAATCGCAAATTCAGCTGGCTTTTGAACAGTTTCACCATTCAGAACAGCATGTCTACCTGGACTAAGTGCGGCAATAGGCAGATCAAGAACTGTCTTTGACCGCAGTTTGGCTATAAAACGAGTTTCACTCTTAAGAAAGGGAATCACAATAATTTTGCCGGCGCAGGTCGAGAATAATCATATTTCATCTTTGTGGCGCATCATAGCCCGCCCGCACACTACTTGACTTTCAGAAACCATTAGAGGAAGTCTTGGTATCAGTACAGGTAAACGGTTTTTTTCTGTCTGGCCCACTGTTGCAAGGGATTTGAGTTTGTGAACCTCGAGGTTACTTATAAATGGGTTGGTGGCAGGAGGCTCCACCAACCGGGTCAAGTAGTCGGAGGAGGGTCTCGAACGGCTAACGCTCCTCAAAGAGGTTTCGAAAATCCCTGCCCTTTCCAACATTTGAATGGAATAAACGACGCATCTTAAGTAAGTACCTTCACTAGGGATACTTGTTACTTATGGATGTTAAGGAAGGGGAGTTGTTAAACGATCTTCCTCTCCCAGAACCGGTGGGCAGCTATCGCCTCTACAAATTCCTCTACAAAGTCTGCGATGTAAGTCCCGGTAATAACCCCTGGTTTACCTACCAAATGGTTGACTTCAAGCCACTGGATACCCATGCCGGTTGCTCCAATCGGCTTATAGTGTGAAAACGCCTCGTCAATAAAGTAGGCCGCATCCTTGTTGAACTGCCTATTACTGCTTCCCTTTATCATATACACAGCGTCAAACAGCACCGACTTCGCAGTCAGGAAGGTATGGATTGCCTTTACCTTCACTCCGTCTGTGCCATTCACGATACCTATAGTTTCACTGATTATTTCAGGGAGAACACCATCGTAAACCATTCTGTCCAATGCATATTGAACCTCAGGTCCATTGAATCCCTCTGTGAGGATGACCGCAACTTTCCGTGTCTTTTCAGATTTCGCTGTATTTACCTGGCTGAGGGCCGGTGATGATTTTGTAACCGTCGAACCTCCATCTGTAGGAGGATTTGCTCCGATTTTTACCGCAAATGCAGTGGCTAACTCCATACTTACATTGGCAAACATATCGACCACCTGCTGTTTAACCGATTCACTTTTGACCTTTTCGAGTTCGAAACTGAACGCGTCGATAATATGCCTTTTCTCAGGCGGACTCATACTGTTCCAGAATAACGCGGCTTGAGAAAAGTGATCTGCAAAACTCTCACTTCGTGCACGGATTTTCACGCCTTCCACTTTTTCCTGATAGGAGGCATAGCCGCCTTCCTCCACACTGGCAGGCGCAGGAGTGTTGCCAGCCAACGAGTTTCGGTGATAGTTCACTTTCCCAACATTGATTGTCTGGCGGTGATAGCCATCACGTTGATTGTTATGGACCGGAACAATCGGCCTGTTAATGGGGATTTCGTGGAAGTTCGGTCCGCCCAGACGAATTAGCTGAGTATCCAGATAAGAGAACAGGCGTCCCTGCAAGAGAGGATCATTGGTAAAATCGATGCCGGGCACTACATTGCCCAAATGAAATGCAGACTGTTCGGTTTCAGCAAAGAAATTGTCTACATGCCGATTCAGTGTCATCTTTCCTATGATGGTCACCGGGATGTCTTCTTCCGGCCATATTTTGGTCGCATCCAAAATGTCAAACTCAGGAAGGAATTCGTCCTCCTCGGCAAGAATCTGCACACCCAACTCGTATTCCGGGTAGAATCCTTTCTCGATAGCATTCCATAAGTCATTCCGATGAAAGTCAGGATCGATGCCTGTCAGCTTACGGGCCTCATCCCACACGAAGGAGTGCGTCCCCAAGACAGGTTTCCAATGAAATTTCACAAAATGAGCTTTCCCCTGGTTATTCACTAGGCGAAACGTATGAACGCCGAATCCTTCCATCATCCGGAAACTGCGCGGAATGGCGCGATCAGACATGATCCACATCACCATATGTGCAGATTCCTGGTTATTTGCAACAAAATCCCAGAACGTATCGTGGGCAGTAGAGGCCTGCGGAATATCGTTGTCCGGCTCCGGTTTGAAAGCATGAACAACGTCAGGGAATTTGATGGCGTCTTGAATGAAGAATACAGGTATATTGTTTCCGACTAGATCATAGTTCCCTTCCTCCGTATAAAATTTAGTCGCAAACCCTCGGGCATCCCGAACGGTATCCGCAGAGCCGCGCGAGCCGTTTACAGTGGAAAAACGGACAAACACGGGTGTCTTTTTGGATGTGTCCTGCAGAAATTTAGCTCTTGTATACTGTTCCATGTTTTTGTACAGCTGAAATTCCCCATGCGCACCAAAACCACGGGCATGAACGACCCGTTCTGGAATCCGCTCATGGTCAAAATGTGTTAGTTTCTCGCGTAAATGAAAATCTTCCAGCAGGGTCGGTCCCCGTACCCCTGCTTTCAGGGAAAACTCATCCTCCGACACTTTTAACCCTTGATTGGTTGTCAGTGTCTTGCCTTCATCGTCAACCCGGAATGCTTCCAATTGGTTGTCCTTGCTGTTTTTGCTGCTATTCAGCTCGTCACTCATGAAAATCCCCCTTTCTCTCAAGATATGAGACTCGTCGGGGGATTATTGCAAAACAAGGACTTCAATAAGGCGGCTTCGTATTGTTAGTGTCCGTGGTCATTTTCTTACTCTCCTGCAGCAGTTTAGACAATCCCGTCTGCTCCCAAGACTCTACCGTTTCATATGCTTGCTCGGGTAAAGCTCCTTTCCCCACAAGAACCCCCATCAAAATAAACTCCTGGAAAATGTGAGTTAAGTTAATTCCTCGTTTTACATCCTCTTGAGCTTTCTCCACTAAATACGCTGTGTATCTTATCCAATCATCAGGAGTTCTATCCGAATTCGATTCTATTTGCGTATGGCCGTTCGTCCGGTTCTCCGTATAGAGGAAGTTATATTTTGACGCATGCTTCAGTTCATCCGTCAGTATTTCAAATACGACATCCCGATGATGACGATCCGGCAGACCTTTTCGTATATCGCGATATTTTTCCACTGCTCTCAACTCACCAAAAAGGGCTTGCTGGATCCCGTCTTCATAAGACGCTGGTTTTGTAAATTCCTCTTCAGAAACGTCCATTACATCTTGACCTGTATAATATTTATACATATTTTTAAACATTGAATTGTGTCTGATCTCGTCATCCCGTATGGAGGTGATTATATCTTTGTCTGCCTGCGTCGGAGCAATGGAAAGTAAGTATTCATAAAAGAGCCGATCTTCCTTTTCACCTTGAACCGCTTCATACATCAATGCTAAAGACTTCTGAAACGCTTCAGGATCGTATCCCTGATACATGTAGTTACCTAAGTAGACCATCATCGTCCCCCTATGCATAGTTTACTTTCTAGTCGCGCTATCATACGCAGTGAATGCTGAATAGGTGACTGGCAGGTCTGTTTTCAAGGTGCTTAAATAGGAAATACTTTTGAAAGAGGGGAGTGTTAAGCAACAAGTGCCTGGGCTGCTAACATTGGTGAATGTGTTGCCATGACAACTTGCTTTGCGGTTTATCGAGTTTATATGGCACTAGATAGAAGAAAAGTGCTGCTCTTCAGTGATGAAGTACTCTCAAGATTGCTCAGCGTGAAAGATTTGAGGGAAATGATTAAATTTTCTATGTCTTTTCCCGCGAAACTATAGTACGATCAATGTAAGATAAAAGGAAAAGAAGAGAAAAGTATATAGGCTGAAGCATGACAGAGA
Organism: Sporosarcina sp.; assembly: GCA_032099885.1. Lineage (GTDB taxonomy): Bacteria > Bacillota > Bacilli > Bacillales_A > Planococcaceae > Sporosarcina. Next base: position 157,746 of record DAMDKL010000005.1, on the reverse strand, counting down.
ACTCCGGCAGCTGCGAAGGAGGATGTTGAAGCGTATAGAAACAAGTCTCGGAGCTGCACATAGGATATCTGCTTTTCTATGACTGGCGATTGATGATGTGACGGGATCTCCCGTTATAGAGATAGAGTATATACAAGACCAACTGTACTCGAAAAGGTTTTTGTGGTGACACAAGAACAAACTGGGGTGGCACCGCGAACTTCTCAATTCAGGAAGTCTCGTCCTCAAGTCTATTGACTTGGGGGCGAGATTTCTTTTTTGTTTTATTAACAAATGACTAGAGGAGTGATTGCGGTGATACCACTTGCTAAATGGAAAAACCCGTTATTATTGTTGCTTGGTATCGGTGTCTCCAACTTAGGGGGATGGATCTATTTAATCGCACTTAACCTGATTGTATTAGATATGACAGGCTCCCCCTTGGCAGTTTCGATCCTTTATATCCTAATTCCGGTTGCCGCGTTATGCACGAACTTCTGGGCGGGAAGTTATATCGACAGGTTGAATAAGCGGAAAGTAATGATTGGACTGGACCTGATCCGGGCGCTTTTCATATTTTTCCTTCCCATGATGGATTCCCTACTGCTCATCTATATAGGGGTATTCATCGTCAACAGTGCAGGTGCAATCTTCGCCCCTGCTTCGATGGTATATATGACGAAGCTCGTCCCACAAGGGAGGCGGCAGAGATTTAATGCACTTCGGAATTTCATCAATTCAAGCGGGTTCATACTAGGCCCTACGATAGCTGGTATGTTGTTCATGATCGGCTCTCCGGCGATGGCGATACAGCTGAATTCCATGGCATTATGCTTGTCGGCTGTGGTCCTGTTCTTCCTTCCCGATTTGGAGAACGATGAAAAACCTGCGGCCAGAAGAAAAGTGGGCGCCCACCTCATTAAACAGGACTGGAAGGAAATACTGAGCTTCAGCCGATCAAACCGGCATCTGACAGTAGTCTACGTGCTTTTCAGCATGCTCACGGTATGTATGACAGGGCTGGATTCTTTGGAAGCATCCTTTGCAACCAGGGTGCTGTCCCTCTCTGAAAGTTCGTATGGATTTCTAGTCAGTATTGCCGGTTTTGGAATTATTGTGGGCTCCTTGATCAATGTCCTGATTGCCGGCCGCGTACCAACCAATATCCTAATCGGAGTTGGGGCAGTTTTCACACCGGTCGGTTATATCGTCTTCGCTTTTTCTCAGACTTTCCTGTGGGCTGCTGCTGGTTTTTTCATCCTCACCTTCGCGTTGTCCTTTGCAAATATCGGGTTTTTCACATTTTATCAGCACCATGTACCCGTCTCGATCATGGGAAGGTTTTCAAGTTTATTCGGGATGCTGGAAGCTGTGCTGGTCATCGGATTTACTGCGGCCATTGGCATTTCTGCTGAATTATTCGGGATTCAGTTCATCTATCGGTTAAGCTCCGTTGCTTTTCTGTTGTTAGGGTTCTTGATCATTCTGGTTGTGCTGGATCGAACAAAGGCAAGTTATTATGAGCAGGATTTCATGGAGATACCTCCAATAAAAAGGTGAAAAAGGGGCCTGTACTGCAAACAATCGTACTAATTTCAACATTCGCGACCACTTGCTGCACACGTGTTTGTCAATATGGAATGTAGGGATGGAGAAAAGAGTAACCAATTGAAAGTAACTCAACAATCGGGCCAAATTGTTGAGGAAAGACTCTAAAACAGATATAATTAGTACCAGGTGCTAATACTTGTTTATAATCTGAATATGGGGTGAAGCGCGTGATAGGAGCCAGAATAACAGCTATTGGTACATATGTACCCGAAAAAAGATTAACAAATTTTGACCTTGAGCACATGGTTGATACAAATGATGAGTGGATCATTCAAAGAACAGGAATTAATGAACGCAGAATCAGTCGTCCTGACGAATTTACAAGCGATTTATGTGTATCTGCTGTAAAGGATTTAATGCACAGATACAATAAAAATGTCGAAGATGTAGATATGGTAATTGTGGCAACAAGTACACCGGATTTTCCATTTCCATCTGTCTCAAGTATCATACAGGAGCGATTAAATATCTCCCAAACAGGTGCAATAGATTTAAGCGCGGCTTGTGCAGGGTTTGTATATGCATTGCATACTGCACACAGTTACATTGCGTCTGGACTTCACAAAAAGATACTTGTTATTGGAGCTGATACATTATCAAAAGTCACAGATTATACCGATAGAAGTACTTGTATTTTATTTGGTGATGGTGCTGGTGCGGTATTAGTTGAAAGGGATGAACAATCAAAAAGTTTCATTGGATTCCATCTGGGAAGCGATGGCAGAGGAGCACAACATGTATATCGTCCTGGACTGTCAAAAAAGGTCAATGGGATTGAGTTACTTGATACTCAGTATCTTGTACAAAATGGTAGGGAAGTTTTTAAATGGGTTGTTAGGAACGTCCCCGAAAGCATAAGAAAGATTTTAGAAAAAACACAAATGAGTTTAGATCATATTGATTGGTTTATACCCCATAGTGCCAACTTAAGGCTAATCGAGCCAATTTGTGCAAAGTTGGAATACCCAATGAATAAAACCCTTTATAGCTTGGTCAATTTTGGAAATATCTCTGCTGCTACAATTCCTTTAGCTCTTGATCTTGGAATCCGCGAGGGCAAGGTCAAAAATGGAGATCGGGTCCTTATGTATGGTTTTGGAAGTGGTTTGGTTCATGCTGGGCAACTCTTAAAAATGGATTTTGACGAGTCCTTTAATACTGCAAGTCCATTGTAATTTCCAGAATCGGGAGCGATTGTTGCAGATTGCGTAGCAGACAAGACTTCCGATTAATAAAAAAACCAGCGAAATCTTGAATTTTATTCCTGGACCTCACTCGATTCTGAGTAGTGTCTGAGTTGATGAAGGTCCAGGTACCCACCATTGAAACGAAGCGTAGGCGATAGAATTGGAGGCAATGCTATTGAAAGTACGAAGCAACGCAGCCATCATCCTCTTGATGGTTGGACTTGTCGTGTTTTCCGCAGCTATCGTGCTGGGCGGTGTGTATTTTACGCTGGCAGGCTTTTTTTCACTCATCGGTGTGACGTATGACTCGGCCAAATCACTTTGGCTCTTCATTGGGTTCTGTTTACTTATTGGGCTAGTGTTTGAACTGGCTGAATTCATTATTTTGATATACTTAGACCGAATGACTGCAATTACCGCTGGAATGCAAAAAATCGGTACCGTTCTCCTCAAATTCATCCTGACTTGGGGCGTCATTCATATCGTGAACGATCTCATGACGACAGTTACGCTGTCGACAGGGGCTGAATTGATGACGGTCCTTTTGATGGTGACCGTCGAACTTGTTTTTGACGGCAAAGGCCAAGAGGAAACAGTAGTGAATAGATGAGATGGAAAGCGATTACTGCCGGATGGGAAACGACTCGGAAATTGCTTTTTCCGTGTTTCACCTGTCAGTTTTTCTAAGAAGGGAAGAGTATTCATGAATTTAGTATAGAACTTGTGGAAGATGCGGTACAATACTAAATGTGCGTCATTCAGTTCTCGGACAAACAGTAAAGGTTGGGTGCTTATGGCGTATGTATGGCTGCTGATTGGATTTGTTTTATTGATGAAAGGAGCCGACTTCTTTTTGGGCGGTCCCTCCAATATCGCAAGACTGTCGCGGAATTGAGCTGAGTTCATATAGGAAAGAGATGAATTAATAAAAACTTGTAGAAAAAGGGAGGTGCAGGACTTGGGGAAATATCAACTCGACTACAAAGGCATGAAGGCTGTGTCAAAGTATCATGAAAAACGAAAGCCTGACCAATTCGATAAAAAGCAGCATCTTGAAAAACTTCGTACGGAGTTTTTGGAGAAGAAGCAAAAACAAGCAGAGGAATAATCGGGTGACTGGGCCCTGCGCAATTTAGAGTCGTGTGATTTCCGGAACATGACTGAACCAGAAAACAAGCCGCCCCGGCATGGGAGCGGCTTGTTTTCGGTATTCACTTACAGACGACGACTTCCCGTTCGAAGTGGGCTTTTCGGGCGATGCACCGGTCCGTGACTTCAAACCCGGCGTCCGCGAGCAGATCGTCCATCGGTTCGATTGTGACAAGGACGAGCCGGTCGGTGAGCGGGCGGGCAGCCTGGAGGATCGAAGCCTGCTGCTCACGTGTCGCATGTGTGTAGAGGTTGTATGGCATATCGATGACCGCCGCGTCGTAATGACCGGCAGCCTCTTCGATCGGTCCGACGGCCACGATGCCGGCCAAACCAAAATGTTCGAGATTCTTCCGGGAGCCGAGCACAGCTAGGGGGTTAATGTCCCGGCCGACCATATCAATGTCCATCGAACGCGCTTCCACGAGCACGTTGCCGATTCCGCAGCACGGGTCAATGGCGCGGATCCCTTCCGGTTGCGGTACGGCAATATTAGCGACTGCACGGGCGACATGTGTGCTGAGAGCCGTTGAATACATTTCAGGCTTCTGAATATGGTTACGCCAGCTCGCCGTGTTCTCCGTCAGGCTGCCAAACAGGAAGAGGTCCCCGACACGGACGACGCCAAACAGAGTGTCCGGAGTGAACAGGTCTGCTTCCGCAGCCATCGGAAGTCCCACGGCCCGCTCGATCCGCCGGCGTTCCGGGTGGGGGATCTTCTTGGTTTCACCTAAGTCCATCGTATTCAGGCAGCGGATCTGGAACGTTTTCCCGTCATTTGGGATGGAAGCAGAGAACCGGGTAATCTCTTCGACGGAATCGGCCGCAAACAATATATCGAGCCGTTCCTTCATGAAAGGGCTACGCTCGGGGTCTAAACAGCGATCGCTGAACAGATAGTTGCCGCCCGTGTCCTTTCCGAAGAGCGCCCGCATTTCAAGCCGGCAGAGGTCGTGATCATCGGTCTGCCGGACATACGTATAGAGATACCGGTCCGTCTGCATGTCCGTCATGCCTCTTCCTCGAGTGCGGCGAGCATGCGGAACACCCAGTCATACAGGAACTGCAAGGTTTCATCGAACGTGAAGTTCTCGGAGAATCCTTCCGCATAGTCAAGCGCGATGTTGACGTCCCATAGCCCGTCTTCATTGGAAAACATGAGGCTGCGCGTACCGGGCGCGGTGCCGAGCTTGCTGTCGATGCATGTCTTCAGCCAATCGCCGTGTTTTTTCTGGACCCGGAGGCCGAACAGTGCAGTCACCGTTCCGAATACATCATCCACCTCAATGGAGACACCGTCAATACCGACTGTTATGAACAGCGGTTCTTCCGCATAGACGTACTCATCGGGGTGCTGTTTAACATAGGAGACAGGCGTATTGCCGAGTGCCTGATCAATCTTCCGTTCCTCGTCGGTCTCTTTGTCTGCGAGACTGTATGCCGGGCTGAACACCGGCGCCGCGGCTGCTTCGGTCCCATCCGGCAGCAGTCCGTGTTTCTCGGCGAATTCTTTTTGTACTGCGTTCAGAGGGACAATGCCCTCCGTATTGTTCGTTTCAATATAGGTTTTCAGCCAATTTGTTATCATTCAAACCACTCCTTCAATACTCTCCAGTATACCTCAATTTGTTCGGTTCGGCAGCGCATCCTCTCCTGGATACCACGGATTCACGTGGATAAGCACTTCACCGACATCCGGATTCGCGTCTTTGATGGCGTTGCGCAGTTTACTTGTTATATCGTGACCTTCCTGGATCGTCAGGTCGCCGGGCAGGCTGAGCCGGATATCGACGAGCACATAATGGCCGTGCTCGCGCGCACGCAGCCGGTCGATCCGCTTCACTTCAGGCGTTTGCCGGATCAGCTGCTGGAACTCGGTCAGCCGTACTTCGCTGACGGTCTTCTCCATAAGGATGTCGAGTGCTTCTTTCCCGATGTGGACTGCAAGCCGCAGGACGAGGACAGCGACTATCAGACCGGCGGCCGGGTCCCCGTATGACAAGATTGGAATATCAAAATGCGTGCCGAACAGGCCGAGGCCGATCCCGATGACGGCGGCGAGCGATGCATAGACGTCCGCCAGATGGTCGTACGCCGTTGCAATCAGCCCTTTGCTGTTCTCTTTTTTGCCAATCCGGATCGTATAGAAATAGAGCGCCTGTTTCCAGATAAGCGAGATGATTGCTGTGAAGAGGGCGAGGAAACTGGCTGCCGCCGGTTCTTCAAATATGGCGGAGATCGCTTCGACGGCGATGTAGATGGCTGCAGCACCTAATATGAGGCCGACGAGTGCCGAACTGATCACTTCCGCTTTGCCGTGTCCGTACGGGTGGTCCTCGTCCGGCGGCCGCTTCGAAATACGCATCGACGTGAGCGCAGCTGCGGACGCTACTACGTCACCGGCGTTATGGAAACCATCCGCGAGCAGCACGGGACTATGGAACAGGTAGCCGACGAGTATCTTGATGATCGTCAGGAAGATATTGCTGATGAGACTGACCCAGATGGCAATCTGGGACTGGATGGAATGGGCGGAACTGTTCAATGGACATCCTCCTCAAGAAGAAAATGTTGCAGCGGGGAAACAAAAACCTCTGACGCTGGACGGTCAGAGGTTTTTCGGGAACTAGTATAGGAAGTGTGCTGGCTGAACATTGGATACATCCAAATCACTCGCTTTGCAATTGTCGTACCTTCTAGTATACCCTTCTTTCATATCTGATACAAGCAACAGATAGGGTTGCAATCAAACATCTTTTGAATTATAATTCGTTAAAACGTATATTTATACATAAGGGAGGCGTCATGCAGATGAAATTATGGGGAGGCCGGTTTTCATCACCGGAACACGAACTGATGGAACAGTTCAATACATCGCTGCCGGTCGATAAGCGACTGATTGAACAAGACATCGCAGGAAGCCTGGCGCACGTTGCGATGCTCGTGCATTGTGATCTGCTGACACCGGGAGAAGGGGAGCTGCTGACGGATGGATTGAGAGCAATCCGTGAAGAGGTCGCGTCCGGGGTGCTTGCAGTCGAAGGGAACTACGAGGACGTGCATTCGTTCGTCGAAATGCAGCTGACCGACCGCATAGGAGAGACAGGGAAGAAACTTCATACTGCGCGGAGCCGGAACGACCAAGTGGCCGTCGACATGCGGCTGTACGCGAAACAGATCGCACTCAATACGACGGAACTGCTGCAGGAACTAATCGACGCCCTCGCAGCAAAAGGGAAGGCCCATGACGTCATCATGCCGGGGTATACTCATTTGCAGCGTGCTCAGGTTGTCACATTCAGTCATCATCTGGGAGCCTATGTGCAGATGTTCAAGCGTGACAAGCAGCGGATCGGGAATGCTGCGGAACTTCTGGATGAAAACCCGCTCGGCTGCGGAGCACTCGCCGGAACAACGCACGCGATCGACCGCACAGTGACGACGGAACTGCTGCGGTTCGCGAAACCTGTGGACAACTACATGGACGGCGTCAGCGACCGGGACTATCTTGTGGAACTCATGTCCGGCTTCTCCATCATTATGATGCATATGAGCCGGCTGAGCGAGGAACTGATCCTCTGGAGCAGTCAGGAATTCAAGTTCGTCACGATGGCGGATGCATTCTCGACCGGCAGCAGCATCATGCCGCAGAAAAAGAACCCGGACGCCGCCGAACTGATCCGCGGGAAGACGGGCCGCGTGTACGGTTCGCTGTTCGCGCTCCTGACGACGCTGAAAGGGCTGCCTCTCGCTTACAACAAAGACATGCAGGAAGACAAAGAGCAGTTTTTCGACGCCGCCGATACAATTACAGACTGCCTCCGTATCATGGCAGGCATGATCAGCACGATGCAGGTGAACGAAGAAAATATGCGGGATGCTGTCAAAGCCGGTTTCCTGAACGCTACGGAAGTCGCCGATTACCTCGTCAGCAAATGTGTGCCGTTCCGTGACGCGCACAGTATTGTCGGCCGGCTCATTCTGTATTGTGAACAGGAGAACAGAAGCATCGAAGAACTCACGGTCGCTGAGCTCAAACAGTTCAGCAGTTTCATCGAAGAGGATTTGTATCCCTATATCGATTACGATGAAATCCTCGGAAAAGGCACGAAGCAGGCCATGAAAGTGAATCGATGACCGAGCGTCCTGCATGAGAAAAAGCTGTCCGGAAAACGGGAGAACCCGAATTTCGGACAGCTTTTTTTCGTATATAGGGGGATTGCTTATCCCATGATGTTATAACCGGCGTCCACGTAAATCACTTCGCCTGTTACACCGCTCGACAGCGCGCTCAGCATGACCATGCTCATATTGGCTACTTCTTCGAGCGTAATGTTGCGGCGGAGCGGTGCTTTCTCCTCGATCTGGTGCAAGATCGTATTGAATGACGGCACGCCTTTTGCAGAAAGCGTCCGGACAGCACCGGCTGAAATTGCATTGACACGGATATTCTCTTTTCCGAGATCGTTCGCCAAGTAGCGCATCGAGGACTCGAGTGCTGCCTTTGCCACACCCATCACGTTATAGCCGTCGAGCACTCGCTCCGCGCCAAGATAACTCATTGTAATGATCGAGCCGCCTTCCGTCATGTAGCGGCGCGCTTCCCGGGCAGTTGCGACGAGCGAGTAGGCACTCGTGTCCTGGGCGAACGCATAGCCGTCACGGGACGTTTCGACGAAATCGTTGTGCAAATCTTCCGCGTGTGCGAACGCTACGGAGTGGACGACACCGTGGATGACGCCGACTTCCGTGCCGATTTTTTCGAATGCTGCCCGGATGCTTTCATCTTCATTGACATCGCATTCTGCAACGAGACGGGGCGTCAGCTCATGTTTCTCGAGTGCTTTCTCGAGTTTCGCAAGCGAACGCTCTTTCCGATACGTAAAAATAACATTCGCACCGACTGCGAATAGTGTCTTCGCGATTCCCCATGCAAGGCTGCGTTCATTGGCAACCCCCATGACCACAATATTTTTCCCTTTCAATTTAAGCAAATCATCCATTCTTACTAGTCCCCCTTATCGATTTCTTCTATTTTGTCCATTCAGCAGTCTGTCTTAATACCTGATACCAAAACGATTATAGCATAAGTTGTTTTTTCAGTTCCATCGTCAGTATGAAATGGACTGAAACGGCGATACTACGGCTACTCATACTCAGAAAGGAGTGCGGATATGATACAGCTCACAACAGGACTGGAAGGAAAGAGGACATTATACGGAACCATCCGCCACCGACTGGAAGACGCAGGTTATCATCTCGGGGGCAATTGGGATTACCATGGCGGTTTCTTTGACAGAATCCTCAACCGGGAAGAAGGGGAGACCATTTACGTACGGGCTCCGTTTGAAGTGATCGCTGGTGTATTGGACGAAGATAAGGCATCTATTGTGTTCAAAACCCCCTTCCTTATTAAACACGTCGTCAACATCGGGTTTGAATCGGATGAAAGCTCGCTGCTGACGGCAACATTCAATCAGTTTCAGGACCCGGTCGATAAAGATGGACGGATTCCTGACAAACGGAAGTGGGAAGAGATCGGCACACGTGAAGTCAACCGGCTCATCGCTATTTTACAGTAATCGGTTTTCATAAGAAAAAAAGCCTATACAGAACCGGGTGATTCGTGTACCTTAAAGGTATCAATTGGTTCAGGAGGCTTTCCATGCTAAAAAAACTGCTCATCCCCTTGCTTTTTGCTGTTCTTGCCTTGTCAATCACATCTCCGGCTTCTGCTGCAGGCCTGTTTAGTGATGTCGGAGATAATTATTCAGCAAAAGCCGAACTGGAATTTCTTGCGGAACGCGGCATTGTCGCTTCTGGTGAGGGTGTTCCGTATGGCGTAGACCGCCCGATCACCCGACTGGAGGCGGCGGAAATGCTTGTCAAGGCCCGTAACCTGGACACGGAAAACAGACCGGATCCGGGGCTGACTGATGTGAAAAAGGGGATGGCGGGATATGGGACAATCGCTGCTGTCGTGGACGAGGGCATCATGGTCGGCAGCCTGCAGAAGACGTTCAATGCGAAGGCTTTACTGACGCGCGCCGAAATGGCGGCAATCCTCGTCAGGGCGTTTGACTTGAAGCAGGGTTCAGCGGCAGCAGGCATGTCATTTACAGATGTCAATCCAAAAAGTTTTGCTGCACCTTCCGTTAAGGTGCTGTTTGCGAACAGCATCACGTTCGGATACCCGGATCATACGTTCAAGCCGGAGATGACATTGACCCGGGCACATTTCGGGATCTTTCTCGCTCGTATCCTGAACCCGGAATTCCGGGAAGTGCTGGCCTGTTTCGCACCCGCCGCGAAGAAGACTTATCATGTTGGCGTCGCTGTGACGACATTATGGAAAGCTCCGAATCTCGCCCGCGCGATCGACCGTCCTGCGACCGGTGTCCCGGCTGACATGAATGCTTGGACGAAGTCGATGACGATTCCTCAGAAACAATGGCTCGTCGGCAAGACGGAAACGCAGGCGCTGTACGGCCAGGAAGTCGAAGTGCTGAAGACTTCCGGCAGCTGGATGCAGATCGCCGTGAAAGACCAGTATTCGCCGAAACATAAGGCAGGGTATCCCGGCTGGGTTCCGGCGTCCCATATCAAGGCAGCATACGCCGATTACGCACCGTGTGATACGGCCGTCGTATCATCGCCGACTGCCGGTCTGTATGCATCAGCCTCCCCGAGCCGCCCGTTTCTCGGAATAAGCTTTAACACGGAACTGCCGATTTTGGAAACGGCAGCAGGCTGGGTGAAAGTGCAGACGCCGTTTGACGGGGCCAAGTATGTACGCCAGGCGGACGTAACGATCCGGAAGCACGGCAAAGCGGTTGCGAAGCCGACGCAGCAGGAACTTCTGGCAACCGCCAAGAAATTCAACGGCCTTCCGTACTTATGGGCAGGCACATCCGGTTTCGGTCTGGACTGCTCCGGTTTCACGTATTCCGTCTACCGGCAGCACGGCATCGAACTGCCGCGGGATGCAAGTGTCCAGGCGGTCAACGGAACAGCCGTCGCCAAAAACCGGCTGCAGCCCGGTGATCTGATGTTCTTCGCTTACAATAACGGCAGAGGGGCCGTCCACCACGTCGGCATGTACATCGGTGACGGCAAAATGATCCACTCGCCCAACCCGAAGAAGACAGTGGAGATCATCCCGATTGCAACGGAGCCGTACCGCAGTGAATTCTCCGGTGCCCGCCGCTATTTGAAATGAATTGAAAACGGGAACAGGCAGCGCCATCCGGCGTCCCTGTTCCCGTTTTTTTCAGTTCAGTATGTCGTTGTAAAGCAGATTGTAGTCCTCAAGCGAAATCACTTTCAGCCGGTTCTCTTTTTTCAAGAAGATGCTCTTCACTTTCTTGACACGGGAAGCGTCCTCGTACATAATGACCCGGGTTCCCGGATTATCTGTCTCCACGATTCCTGTCAAGCCGCCGACTGGCGCGTTATCCCTGACCGTACTGTATTCCTCGTACTCTTCTACAGCCGATTGGCCCGTTCCTCCGGCTCCGTCCGTCCCGCTTTCACCAGCAGATTCTCCGCTGCTGTCTTCCGTCACGTTGACGTCTCCTGTTTCAGCCGCCTGCTGTTCTGCGTCATTCTCGTTTTCAACAGGGGCATTCACCGCATTCTCTTCCAGCACAGAGCCGGGCTCTTCAGCAGTATTGGAGTCGTCCGCATCTCCGGCATCGGAACAGCCGGCGAGCAGGAATCCAATTGCACCGAGCGCTAAATACTTCTTCATCTTATCTCACTCCCTAAGTTGTGTAACCGAAAACAGTGTACGTAAAATACTATTCCAATACAACTAATTGATCTTTCCAATGGTCTGCCCGCTCTCACCGCGAGAAAATACTTTCTAATCTGCTGAATGTTTGTTACGCTCTAAAGTGAGAAAAGAATGGCTAATCCGCATATTTCAAACGTCTAGTGAGGAGTTGTACAACCATTGTCAGTTAAAAAGAATTTTGTGATCGGCTTCATGCTGTTTGCCCTGTTCCTCGGTGCGGGGAATATCATTTTCCCGCCAAAGCTTGGTCAACTGGCGGGGACCGATCTCACCATCGCCATGTTCGGCTTTCTGATCACCGGTGTCGGCCTGCCGCTGCTGGCCGTGATCGCCATCGCCTATGCCGGCGGTGATCTGCGTTCCATCGCAGACCGGGTGCATCCTGTCTTTGGAATCGTGTTCACGATGATTGTCTATATGGCGATCGGTCCGTTCTTCGGCATTCCGAGGACCGCCACGGTGTCTTACGAAATCGGCATCACGCCATTCTTATCGGAGACAGCAGGAAGTGCACAGTGGCCGCTCATCCTGTTCAGTATCGTCTTCTTCGCCATAACGATCGGACTGTCGCTGAACCCGGCGAAGCTGGTCGATAGGATCGGGAAGTTCCTGACCCCTGTCCTGTTTACAGTCATCGCTTTACTTGCCATTAAAAGCTTCCTCGATCCGATTGGTTCGATCGAAGCGCCTGATGAACTATTCGGTGCACATCCGTTCTTCAAAAGTTTCGTTGAAGGGTATTTGACGATGGATGTCATTGCTGCCCTCATTTTCGGCAGTGTCATCACGGCAGCCATCCATGCGGAAGGGGTCGATACTGCGAAAGGTCTGCTGAAATCAATGGTGATCGCCGGCAGTGTGGCGGCAGCCGGATTAGGATTTGTATACATATCATTAGGGTACATCGGTGCAACGAGCACAAGTGTCATTGGAGCGCAGGAGAATGGCGGCATCATCCTGTCATTGGCTTCTGAATTGCTGTACGGCTCATTCGGCCCCATCATTCTGGCCATTACCATTTTGTTTGCCTGTCTGACGACTTCCGTCGGTCTTGTATCAGCGTGCGCGCAGTTTTTCGCATCGGTATTCCCGTCGCTGTCGTATAAGGCATTTGTTGTGATTTTTTCTGTATTCAGCACACTTGTGGCGAACGTCGGCCTCACACAGCTCATTTCGCTGTCATTGCCTGTTCTGCTGATGATTTATCCGCTTGCCATCGTACTCATGCTGCTGTCGTTCATCGACAAAGCGTTCGGAAGACGGCCGATCGTCTATACGCTTGCTCTGATCGGCACGGCAGCGGTCAGTATATTCGACGGACTTGCAGGCGGTGGCATCGAGGTCAAGCCGGCACTGAGCGTTCTTGAACATCTGCCGCTGCATGAGCAGCAGATCGGCTGGCTCGTCCCGGCTATTGTAGGGGCACTCATCGGCTGGCTCATCGTTCTTATGACACCCGGCCGGACCGCCCGCGGATGACCCGGCAGGCTTTCCATGTTTAGTCACGCTGGTTTTCAGGAAGACTACCAGTAGCTGAACAAAAGGAGAGGGTATTCATGAACACGAAAGAAACAGTACAAAAGATTTTGCAGAACAGTCACGTCGGCACGATGGCCACTGTCGAAGCAGGCAAGCCGCTCAGCCGTTATATGTCTTTCTTCGCTGAAGGGTTCACTTTGTATACAGCGACTTCCAAGAAGACCGAGAAAGTCGATGAGCTGGAAAACAACCCGAACACTCACATCCTGCTCGGTTACAGCGATGAGGGGTACGGGGATGCCTACTTGGAAATCGCCGGAACGGTCACGATTTCCGACGACAAAAGCCTCCGGGAAAAGGTGTGGAACGATCACATGAAACCGTGGTTCGACGGTCCGGATGATCCCGACCTCGTCATCTTGAAAGTCTCACCGGATTCAATCCGTCTCATGAACAAAAAAGGGGAAGCCCCGCAGACAATCGATTTCAACTAACAACTGAGAACGGAAAAGCTGTTCTGGATCGGTCACAATGACCACCCGGAACAGCTTTTTTCATTGCTCCTCCTCGTATTCCTGCCGGGCCTGTTTGACGATCGCTTTCAATTCTTTTTCATCTGCATCGCGAAGGAAATAGGCGATTGCCGCTTTCCCGATTGCAAATGTACCGCCGCTCGCGATACTGGCGCTGATCGCGGAACCGGCTCCCGGAACGACGAGGTTTGCGAACTTGCTCCCTTGCTGCGCAATCATCCGGAGCGTAAAACCGGTGGCTCCGATCCCGCCGAGCGATACAAGCACTTCCCGGGCCGTCTTGAAGTCGAGTTCCCGTCCGGACAAATAGGCGATGATCATCAGCAGAATCGACTGGAGAGCAAGCAGGACGGCGATATCCGTCGCGATAAGCGGACTGAGCGCCACCGTACCGGCGAGGGCCGTAAACACTTTCGTGAATCGGAGGGCAATGCGCTCAGAAACCGAGTTCAGGCGGATCGACAGGCTCATGTGGATGGCTGCCCGGATATCCAGGCTGTCTTCCAAAAAATCGATCAGTTCCTCTATGCCATACCGGCCGTCGAAATCGATCGTCCGACTGCCGTCTTCTCCAGTAGTCCACTCGATATAGGAGGAGACAGGCAGGATGGCAGCCGGCTCGAGCCCGGCGTTTGCGAACAACCGCTTCAGCTGTAATGCCTTTTCTTCAATCAGCCGCAGTTTATCCACAGGGTAGAGGTCCGGCTCCTTGACGCGTGATGGATTCAGTTCATCCACTTGGGTGATGATGGCAATCAGCGGCAGGCCGTCCGCCGCTTTTTTCAAGATCTTTTTCGTCACTTCGATATCCTTGTCAATATGCCCCCGTTCCGTCGCTTTCTGCAAGAATAGGACTGCATCAGGCTCGAACGACCGGATCACCTCTTTCAATGTCTCTTCGGCCTGTGTATCGAACGTTTCAGATTCGCCGATCCCCCGCGTGTCGATCACTTCAAAGAACGTATGGCCATCTGCTTCGTAAGCGTATCTCCCGGCTTCCTTCGTGCCGATATCGATGTCGCTCACTTCCGCCAGATACCGTCCGCTCATCGCGTTCACCAGGCTGCTTTTTCCCACTCCAGTCCTGCCGACCAGGACGAACCGGGGCGGGCGGGGGTTCTTAAGCCCTTCTAGCAGATTCTGCAATTCGTCGTCATCCATCATGATCTTCATCATTTTCCTGCGCTGTTTGTCCGAAATCAGATTCCCCGGCAGTTTCGTGAACAGCTCTTCGATATAGTTTGATAAATTCCCGATGTGATGCAGCCGCTGCCGCATCTCTTCAAATTGGGTTCCCATCTGCCAGCACCTTCTTTCAAAAATCACTATAGTATGCTGTACCCGCTGGATGCTCTGTTCAAGCGGGCTTTTCGCTTGGCCGCAAAACGCAGGTGCGTGCGGTGTCCAGCGTCATGGTATACTGTAAAAAGTTTGTAGGAGTTTGTGTATCCGGAAGGGGAATTACGTATGAAACAACTTGC
Source organism: Sporosarcina sp. (assembly GCA_032099885.1). GTDB lineage: Bacteria > Bacillota > Bacilli > Bacillales_A > Planococcaceae > Sporosarcina. The sequence continues at coordinate 142,532 of DAMDKL010000005.1, read as the reverse complement.
GGGCGGTATCCAATGGGCCGTCTTTTTAATGGCATCGTCGATTGCGGCGCCGATCGCGATCGCCCATGTGTTCGGTATGGATGCAGGGGAAACTGCACATTTCTTGCAGCGGACTATTTTTGTCCTAGGGGCAGCCGGCTTGCTGCAGGCATTCTTCGGCCACAAGCTGCCTATCAATGAAGGACCAGCGGGCTTATGGTGGGGCATCTTCGTCGTCTATGCGGGCATGGTCGGTGTGTTCTATGATACCTCCGACCAGGCGCTGCAGGCACTCCAGAGCGGAATGCTATACAGCGGTGTGCTGTTTATCATCCTTGCCGCGGCGGGCGTCATCACGAAGATGAAAGCGCTGTTCACGCCGGCCATCACCTTCACCTACCTCATGCTGCTTATCTTGCAGCTGAGCGGCACGTTCCTGAAAGGGATGACCGGAGTCGAATCAGTGACGGACGTCATCAGTATCCGGACAGCAGGGGGCAGTTTCGCGGTACTGCTCGTCACGTTCCTCACGATGAGGAGCAGGCGTGCTTGGATATCGAGGTACGCCGTCCTGTTTTCGATCGCGATCGGATGGGCGGTCTTCGCCATCCTCGGGCTTGCGCCTGCCATCCAGCAGCGCGTCGGGAGTCTGATCGAACTCCCGAAGATGTTCGTCTACGGACCGCCCGTATGGGATAGCGGTGTTGCGGTGACTTCGGTGTTCATCACCCTGCTGCTGATCGCCAATCTGCTGGCGTCCCTGAAGGTGATGGAAACATTGCTGAAGCACAAATTCGGCAAAATACCGGAAGACCGTGTGCGACAGGGCTCCTTCGTATCTGGCGTCAACCATCTGCTATCCGGTGTATTTTCCGCAATCGGTCCTGTACCGATATCGGGGGCAGCAGGATTTGTCGCGGCGACAGGGATGGCCTCTATCATGCCGTTCATCATCGGGGGAATTCTGATCGTGCTGATGACGCTGTTCCCTTCGGTCATGTCCGTGTTCGCTGCTCTGCCTGCTCCGGTCGCCTATGCAGTGACGTTCGCCATATTCACGAATATGGTATCCATGGCCTTTTCTGAGCTGGATGAAGACTCGGACAAAGCGCGGTCGAGAAGGGCCGTTGCAATCGGGCTGATGACAGGGGTCGGGATCATGTTCATCCCCTCGGCAAGCTTCGCGGAACTTCCCGCTGTGCTCGCTTCCGTCCTGTCGAATGGGCTGATCACTGGAACGCTTGTGGCGATCATCATCGAGCAATTGTCGATCCGTTTCTCTTCCAACTAGATTGCTCTCCTCAGGTTTGCTCGTTCCTGCATAACGGGAATGAAACAACCATGTAACAAAGAGTGAGAGAGGAAGATACAGATGGTACTGACAACTGGAGAGACGTTTTGGGATCAGACAATGGAGGCAGCAGGAACGTTTCCGCCACTTGAACAGGACTTGCATACCGATGTGCTGATCATCGGCGGGGGAATGTCCGGTACGCTTGCAGCGCATTGCCTTGCGAAGGCGGGGAAACAAGTTACCGTGATCGACCGGGCGGCTGTCGGCAGGGGGAGCAGCAGTGCGAACACAGGACTGCTGCAATATGCAAGTGACACGATGCTGTCCGAGTTTGTTGACAGCATCGGCGAGAAAGATGCCGTTCTATTCTACCGGATGTGTCTGGAAGCGATGGATGAGCTGACTGAATTGGCCGGGGAACTGCCGGATACAACGGATTACCGGCTGCGTGACAGTATTTACTATGCATCTTCCGAGGAGGATGTTGAAAAGCTGAAGCGGGAATACAGTTACTTGAAAAAATATGATTTTCCTGCGGAGTATTTGAGCCATGCCGCACTGCAGGCGGAATTCGGGGTGGAGAAGCCGGCCGCCCTCCGGACTTGGCATGACGCGGAAGTCAATCCGTTTGCATTTATCCAGACAATCACTGAAAAGAACTTGGATTTGGGGATTTCCTATTATGAACAGACAGAGATGGATCTGCAGTCGCTGAGAGGCCACTCCATCCGGACAGCTGCCGGAAATTCGGTGACATTCGGTTCCTTGGTGTTTGCGACGGGCTACTCCACCGTCTTCGAAGAAGTCGCAGACCGGGCATCGATCACACAGACATTTGCCATGGTGACGGAACCGCTGAAGGAGCCGCTATGGATGGACCGGGTGATGGTATGGGAAACGAAGAAGCCCTACTTGTATTTCCGGACTACAATGGACGGCCGTATCATCGCTGGCGGGCTGGATGAGAACTCGGATACTCTGCATAATGACCCGGCCGTGATCCGCCGGAAAGCTGAAGAGATCCTGAGGGAAGTACAGGGCATCTTTCCCCGGGAGGATGTGGAGATAGCAGCAGCCTGGAATTCACTGTTTGGCGTATCCAAAGACGGCCTGCCGTTCATCGGCTCTTCGAAGACCAGAGAAGATGTCTACTACCTGCTTGGTTATGAAGGCAATGGCACCTGTTATTCGATGGCAGGGGCGAAGATCATCCTGGATCTGATCGACGGTGTGGCGAACGAATATGCCGCCGTCGTGGACCCCGGCCGATAAGTAGGGAAATAATCCAAATGAAAAAACATCCGGCAGTCCGCAAAGCGGCGGACTGCCGGATGTTTTTTAGAAGTTCAGGCCGGCAAACGTGTTGCCGCCTTCAATCGTTCCATTATCGTACCCTTTTTCAAACCAGTCCTGCCGCTGTTTCGCAGACCCGTGAGTGAAACTTTCCGGAACGACATACCCTTGCGCACGGCGCTGGATCGTGTCATCACCTACAGCACTCGCCGCCTGGAGGGCTTCCTGGATGTCTCCCTTCTCAAGCAGATCCATACTGCCTGCCCGGTTTGCCCAGACACCCGCGAAGTAATCCGCCTGCAATTCAAGCCGGACGGAGTACTTGTTGTACTCTTCCTTACTCAGCCGATTGCGGAGAGCATTCATCTTATCGGACGTACCGAGCTGTTTCTGTACGTGATGTCCGACTTCGTGTGCGATGACATAGGCCATCGCAAAGTCACCGGGTGCCTGGAACTCGTTTTTGAGTTCATCATAAAAACTGAGATCGATATATAATTTCTCATCGCCGGGACAGTAAAACGGTCCTACCGCAGAACTGGCTGTGCCGCATGCCGACTGGACACTCCCCGTGTACATCACCAATGTAGGGTTCCGGTACGTCATACCTTCTTCGGCGAATATCTCCGACCAGACGTCTTCCGTATCGGCCAGCACGACTTTGACGAAATCCGAATGGTCGTGTTCTTCCGCGGACTCTTCGTAAGGAGCGGAAGAACTGCTGCCGCCGTCCGACAATCCGCTGAGAATCTCGGAAGGATCGCCCCCGAGGAACATGACGACCAGCAGGACGACGACCGTTCCGAGACCGCCTCCGATAGCCAGACCGCCACCACCGCCTCCGCGCCGATCTTCAACATTTGTACTTTCTCTTCGTCCCCGCCATTTCATACGCATAACCCCTTGCTGTATCAGTAGTGTGCCTGCTGTCTTTCTTTCTATACCCAAAAAAGAGGCGCTCCATGCGCCTCGGCCCGTTCATCAGCGGTTCAGTTTCCAGATGGAATAGTTCAATGTCCAGGCAAATGAGACCCATCCGATGTACGGAAGGAGCAGTTTGCCGGCAGCGGAATCGACTTTGTTGAACTCGTAAGCCGTCAGGGAAATCATGGCGAGCAATGCCGTCATCTCAAGCAGTGCTGTCCCTCGCAGGTTCCACTTGAAGAACAGGAATGACCAAATATAATTGAGGCCGAGCTGCAGCTCGTAAGGAGTCAGAATACCTTTTTTCTCTGCGGCGGGGGTTTTCCGTTCCGCCCGGTAATTTGCATAACCCATAATTGCATAAAGGGCTGTCCAGGCAACCGGAAAGACCGATGGCGGCGGGCTGAACGATGGTTTTTCCAGCTTGGCGTATTGCTGCTGTGTATTTCGGTTCGCGAGCCAGCCGGTGATGGATCCTCCGACGACCGGTATCAGGACATTGGCAGCTAGTTTCTTCCAGTCTGTCCGGGAAGATGAAAAAGTAGATGTGGTCAAGGTGATCGGCTCCTTTCAGTTACCTATCTGTTTCCCGCTATTCGGCATGTAAAACCAGGGAAGCGGGCAGATGGAAGGGGAGGACTGCCGAATCTGTCACAGCTTTTTCAATTCATCCCTTTCTGTTTTCGCTTAAAAAGTGATATAGTAGAAAGAAGGAACGGACTTTTTTACTTTCTTATCATTCTTTAAAGGATGCGAACTTATGCAGAAACCAATGGAGCGTGCGCTCAAAAAAGAACGGCATGTGTCTGATTCACTTGCCAGTGATCTTAAATACTTATTCAAAGGCCCCGTACTAATTGCGAATGTGCTGCCTGTTTTTGCAGGGTTCTGGCTGGCCATCTACTTTTATGGCGGTACTTTTGCGGAATACATTTCCCTATTCTTCTTAACCATGGCAGGCAGCACGATGCTGATGGCAGGTGCCCTTACGCTGAATAACTGGTACGAAGTGGATTTGGACCGGGTGATGGCAAGGACGCAGATGCGGCCGACCGTAACGGGCAACATTTCAATGGCAACCATCTTGAAGATCGGGATTGTGCTGTCGGTGGCCGGCATTCTCATGCTGTATGCAGCCTCACCCGCAGCGGCAATTTATGGCTTCATCGGCTGGTTCACGTATGTCGTGCTCTATACGATGTGGTCGAAGCGGAAGTATACGCTGAATACCGTGATCGGCAGCGTTTCAGGTGCAGTAACTCCGCTGATCGGATGGGCAGCTGTCGGGCCTTCCTACCACATGGTGCCGATCGTATTGGCGATCGTCCTGTTCATCTGGCAGATGCCTCACACATTTGCGATCGCCATCAAGAAAGTCGATGAATACCGGGCGGCGGGTGTGGCGATGCTGCCGGTCGTCAAAGGGATACCTATGACGAAACGCCAGTCGATCGTCTACTCGGCTTGTCTGCTGCCGCTGCCGTTTTTCCTGGCTGCATTCGGCACAGGGTTCATCGTCCTTGCGACACTAATGAATGTCGGGTTCCTTGCGCTGTCACTTGCGGGTCTTTTCATGAAGGATGACTACAAGTGGGCACATTGGATGTTTTTATACTCAGTCAACTACATGACTATCTTCTTCATGTCGATGATTCTGATGACAACTTCGATTTTATAACAAAAAAACGAGCGGGCAGGCTGATCTTCATGGACAGCCTGCCCGCTCGTTTACATATTCAGAAGTCTGTGAAGGCATCCTGCTGTTCTCGCTGGATGTCTTCAGCGATCAGCTGCAGGTCATCTGCTGTGATGGTAAGGATTTCGTACGGATGCGTGTCTGCAAACTGCTCGGCCATACGTTTCATGAATTTCGGGGATCCATCGTTCTCCTCATCATAGACGATGAGCAGTCCGTCCGTCTTCCGCAGCAGGAACTTATCCCGTTCGATGAATTGCCAGGGTGCCTCGTACGGCCGTTTTGTAAGGCTCACTTCAAAGTCCGCCAGCATCTGCAATTCCTCATAATCCTGTTTCTTCGACTCATTCCAGTTTTTCTCCTGTTCCAGGAACGGGGTGATCAGAGCAAGCTGCAGCTCTGGAAATTCGTCCCGCAGGTCGCCGGTCACCTGCCCTGCCCACGTCTCGACTCCTGGCTGCCCGCTGATCATGACCCATTCAAGACCGCTTTCGGCAAGACCCCTGAGACGGCCGGCAATCGCTTTCTTGATGATGCCGATGCCCGGGTGTTTCGCGTCAAAGATGCCGAGTTCGTGCGGTTTGTAGCCGGTGATGACAACATGTTTCACATCGATCCCTCATTTCTCAGCCCGTTCGCAGTGCATAGCTGCTTCGGCATCCTGCCAGCTGACAGTATATCCTTTCCCACGCGTACAGAAAACGGATGATGAACTGTATTCGGGGTCGGCGTCCTTATCATAGCCGATCCGGTCAATTACTTCCGACGTATTATGGCACGGACCATACCCTCCGAATGTCAGCATGAGCAAACCTTTGCCGCCTGTATAGGATGCGAATTCTGTGCTGTAATTTATGAAAGTCGCTACCGGGACGGTGCCTGTCACCATCACTGAATCACCAGCTGTTTCTGGAGGAGTGAAAGAACCATGTGCTGACTGGATATCGGTCAGCAGCCGGCCGATCAGCTCTGTCCGTAGTTTGACTTTGAAATGGTAGTAAGGTTCGAGCAGCAGATTGTCCGCCTGTTCAAGTCCCTGCCGGAGCGCCCGGAAAAGGGCTTCCCGGAAATCACCGCCGGACGTATGTTCATTATGCGCCCGACCTGTCAGGAGGGTGACATGCATATCGGTGATCGGGGAGCCAGTCAGAAGCCCGTGATGATCGCGTTCGAAGAAGTGCTTTTCAATAACACGCTGATGGCCAGACGAAAGGGCATCTGTGTGGCAGTCGGAAGAGAAGCGCAAACCGCTGCCCCGCGGTGCGGGTTCCAGCCGGACATGGACTTCCGCGTAATGCTTCAGCGGTTCGAAATGACCATATCCCATTACAGGGGAAGCGATCGTCTCTTTGTACAGGATGACTGGTTCACCGAATGTGACAGCCAGATTGAAACGCTCTCTGACAACGCGCTGCAGCACCTCCAGCTGAATTACCCCCATCACCTGGATTTCAATCTCCTGGCTGTGCTCACTCCAGCTTGCGCGGAGTGTCGGGTCTTCTGCATCGAGCATGCGGAACACCCGCCAGACATCCCTGGCGGAAAGGGCAGGGGCATGATGGACCGCCGCTTTCAGTGCCGGTACGGATGCCAGATCTGGGAGGGGATCTGCATCGGTACTGCCGATCTTATCGCCTGCCGCTGCGCCGGACAATCCAAGAACAGCAACAATATCACCAGCCGCGGCTTCCGGAACCGCTGTGAACTGGCTGCCGTTGTATATGCGTAGCTGGGTGATTTTCTCCTGTTCGCCGCCGGCTGTCAGTTCGTCACGGACAGAAACAGTACCGGTATGAAGTTTCAAGTACGTCATCCGGCGTCCTTCTGCGTCATGACGGATTTTATAGACCGTAGCGGATAGCGGCTGCTGGTGCAGCTGCTCATCTTCCGACTGCTCTGTCAGTTTAGAGAATGCCCGGAAGAACGGATCAACACCCTGGTTGTGCAGCGCAGATCCGTATCCGCTTGGAAAGACAGCGCCGTTGCGGACAAGATCTGTCAGCGCCTGGAACCACATTTCCGCGTCATAGCCGGACTCCAAGTAGTGTTCCAGCAGCCCGTCATCCCGCTCGGCGATCCACTCTGCAAGCTCTTCGGTCATCGTACCGTCCACGTGCAGCTGGTCCAGTGCGAAACAGTCAGGCGACAGCGAATTCCGCACCTCATCCAGCAGGCTTGTTGCGTCCGCTGTCTCCCGGTCCATTTTGTTGAAAAACAGGAACGTCGGGATGTTGTATGCGCGCAGCAGCTCCCAGACCCGTTCCGTATGCCCCTGGACGCCGTCCGCGGCACTGACGAGCAGTATGGCGGAATCCATGACGGTAAGGGCCCGTTCCATTTCCGGTGAGAAGTCGGTATGACCGGGTGTGTCGATCAGCGTGTAGGAATGGTTCCCGAACCGGAGCTCAGCCTGTTCGGCAAATACAGTAATCCCGCGGTCCCGTTCGATCGGGTGATTATCCAGGAATGCATCCTGATGATCGACCCGCCCCCGTTTCCTGATCTGTTTCGTGTTGTACAGCAGCTGCTCGGAGAACGTCGTTTTGCCGGCGTCCACGTGAGCCAAGATTCCGATTGTCTGTTTCATCTTTTTCTCCCCATCCGCTAGATTCACTTCGTACTAGTATAGCATTAGGGTAAGATCAGAACGAACGGAAGAGCAGCGTGAATGAAAAAATCACAAGCCAGGCTGCATGGAGAAGCATTACGGCACTGTACACGAGGAGGGCAGCAGTCATTCCTAATCGGATAGCGGGTGAGGCGGGCAGCATCGGGGACAATAGCAGCAGAATTAGGGGAGCCGCGAGTTTTGCAGCGTAAAAGAGCATGCGGCTTTCCTGATGGACGAGCGCCATCAGCAGATTCGCTTCTTCAATCAGCTGCAGCCGGAGACCGGCATCCGTCGCGAATGCATCCGCTGCACAGAGGATGAACAGCAGCAGACATCTCCATTGGATGGGACCAGCCGCCCCAGAAGATTGTATATATCCTTTGTCCATCAATTCTTCCCTCCCAGGCACTGACGCCTTTTCCATTAGGGTGGTCAGCTGCTACGGGCCGTAAACAGAAAAAGACGGGCTGCAGAGGCAGCTCGCCAAGTTGTCGTCAGTGGATCGCAGATTTGAATCGGGAACCGTGTGTTTCTTGGGTGTCCATAATCGTCGTGAACGCGGAAGGGTCGATATCGTGCACGATCTGTTTCAGTTTTGTCAGCTCCAGCCGGGTGACGACGACATAGATGACATCCTTCTCATCATCGCTGTAGCCGCCCCTGCCATGCAATTTCGTTACGGAACGGCCGAGGCGATGGCTGATAGCCGCTGCCATCTCTTCATATTCGTCAGAGACGATGATTGCAGCCTTCGTCTCGTCGAACCCTTGGATGACCGCGTCGATTGCTTTGGAAGCAATGTAGTACGTCAAGATGGAGTACATCGCTTTTTCAGGACCGAGTACAAAACCAGCCCATCCGAAGATGAAGATGTTGAGGAACATGACGAACTCTCCGACGGAATAGGGGATTTTGCGCGTCAGCAGAATGCCGAGGATTTCCGTTCCGTCAAGCGCACCGCCGTTCCGGATGACAATTCCGACACCTGCGCCGAGTATCAGGCCTCCGAAAGCAGTCGCAAGCAGCGGGTCTGTGACGAACGGGCCGACCGCTTTCAACGGGAATTCGATAATGGCGAGGAAGACGATGGCGAATGTCGAAGAGATGAAAAAGTTTTTTCCGATATGTTTATATCCGAAAAATACGAACGGCAAGTTGAACACGAGGATCAGGATCCCGAACGGTATGTCCGTCAAGTAGTTCATGATCAGCGAGATACCGATGATTCCGCCGTCGATGACGGAATTGGGAATCAGAAACAGCTCCAGTGCCACTGCAGCAAGTCCTGCCCCGAATGCAATGTAGAAGAACCGCAGAACCAAATGGCGGAACGACTCTTTTTTGTGCTCTTTTTTCATGAAAAGAAAGCCACCTTTTACGTGTTGGATACTGAAAGAGCTGTCAGAAAGAGGATGTTGGCTTTTTTCTAGACAGAATAGTTCCAGCGCAAAATAAGTATAACATTGAAACCGTTTACAAAAAAATGATTGACAACTGAAAAAATCGCGTTTACTATTCCAATAACGACTATTAAGCGACAGTTGTATCTAGTCTGACTTTTGGAGTGGGGTATATGGATATGAGTGAGAAGAAAATACGGAAAAAACGAGAGATACATTTTGGGGCGGCAATACTTCCGCTGGTGGTCATGATTGCGGTCATGCTGGTGACCGTCGTCTGGCTGGAACAAGGCCCGCACATGCCGCTGATCCTCGGTACTTCCGTTGCGTCCCTGGTTGCCTGGAAGTATGGCTTCACTTGGAAAGAGATCGAGGAAATGATGTATAAAGGAATTCGTCTCGCACTTCCTGCAGTCGTCATCATCATGCTGGTCGGCCTTACAATCGGCGCTTGGATGGGCGGCGGTATTGTTGCGACAATGATTTTTTATGGGTTGAAACTAATTACGCCGGCCTGGTTCCTGGTCGCGATCATGATCATCTGTTCGATCGTATCACTCGCGATTGGCAGTTCGTGGTCGACAATGGCGACCATCGGCGTTGCCGGCATGGGGATCGGTCTCAGTATGGGGATTCCGGCAGGCATGGTGGCGGGTGCAGTCATTTCTGGTTCCTATTTTGGCGACAAAATGTCTCCGCTTTCAGATACGACCAACTTGGCTTCCGGTCTGACGGGCACAGATTTGTTCGACCATATTAAGCACATGCTGTATACGACCATTCCAGCACTGCTGATCGCTTTTGGGGTCTTCACATTCCTCGGACGCCGTTTTGCGGATAGTAACCTGGATCTGGATAAGATTACACAAACGTCTAAAGTAATGCAGGAAAGCTTCCTGATTTCCCCATGGCTGCTGCTCGTTCCATTAGCTGTCATTGTAATGGTTGCAATGAAAGTGCCGGCAGTTCCGGCGCTGATCATCGGGATCGTCATGGGCTTCCTCAGCCAGATTTTCATCCAGGGGGGGACGGTGACAGGGGCACTGTCTGCATTGCAGGAAGGATTCTCCATTAAAACCGGGAATGAGCTGGTCGACAACCTATTCGACGGCGGAGGCCTCGATTCGATGATGTACACGGTTTCCATGACGATCGTCGCGATGACCTTCGGTGGGATTCTCGAGTACTCCGGTATGCTCAAGTCCATAATGGACCAGCTGCTGAAAGTCGTAAAATCAACTGCTTCCCTTGTCATTTCAACAATAGGCGCATGTATCATGACGAATGCCACATGTGCGGAGCAGTACATTTCGATTGTGGTGCCTTCTCGCATGTTCAGTCAGGCATACAAAGACAAAGGTCTAAGTTCGAAGAACCTCTCTCGTGCTTTGGAAGACGGAGGGACACTGACGTCGGTATTCATCCCGTGGAATACGTGCGGGGTGTTCATCTTAGGGACGCTCGGTGTCGGAGTTACTGAATATGGACCATACGCAATCATCAACTTCGTCGTTCCGATCTTGTCCATCCTGTATGCCATCACAGGCTTCACGATTGTCAAAATGTCGAAAGACGAGCGTGATCGGATGGAAGAGGACGATGCGAAACTGCTGGCTGATCCGTCGATTGAGGACGATCAGATGCCTGCCCATTCATAAGATGAATTAAAAGCTGTCCGGCAGCCCGCTTTGTAAGCGGAGCCGGACAGCTTTTTTAGTCAGTAGACAGGAAAGCAAAGTTCGTACACGGATCGGGGGCGGCCCTGCCGGTAGGTCATCTCTTCACCGACCGTACACGCGTAATCGAATGACAGCAGTTTCTTGATGGTGCGTTCGGCGGTTCGGCGGGAGACCCCGAGAAACTCCGCCAGGTCATTGGCAGTGAATTGCATCGTCTGCCGGTTCTGTCCGAAAAGCGCAAGCTTCGAAACGACTGCAGGACTGAGTGCAGTGGCATCGACGATTTCGGCAAGAACCGGTTCGGTGACCCGCAAGCCGATGGGCTCCTCTGTGTGGTGCAGAAGGTTCTGCAAGTTCTTGTTTTCATCCAGCAGGTAGAGGCCGGCGGGATGATCGGTCCGCATATACTGCAGGGCGCTGACTGCATGATCTTCCGCAGCGGCAACAGTATGCCCGCAGCCGAATGCGAGCTGTCCCTCTGCCGCGTCTGCTGCCTCTGCGAACTCCGGGAGCATTGCGGCCATACGGATCGCTCCTTGCGTCGTGTAGAACCGGACGATATCCCCACTGTCGACGGAGCGGGCATGCAGCAGATGGGAAAGCCGGCGGATTAAATCTGGGTCAGCCGGTGATCCGTTCCGCATCTGCAAGAACCCGACGGCTGCTTTCGATGTTTCACTTCTATGATAAAGCGCTTCCTGGCAAAGGACATCGAGCGTTTTCAGAAAGGAACTTTTGACACTGATCATCCTGACCGCCGGGATGCCGAGCGTCTGAAGCCGATCATAGGCGGCATGGACACTCGTCACTGCGAGCTGTACTGCTCCGGATTCCCTGGACCTTATATGGAAGTCGATCACCTCCTGCAAGCTGTAGTCTTCCTCCAATGTAAAGACTACGGGTTCATGTACGCTGGGGGCGCTTGCCGCCAGGACGTTTTCCAGAACCGCCGGATCCCGTACATCAATGGAAAGGGCAGACAGCCGGAGCGGTCCCTGTAGGGCGATTGACAAAAGGGTAGCGGCGATCTCGGTTTCGTCCTGTTTCAAATAGACGGCGGGAACCGGAATAGCTGCCAGCACCTCTTTCGACGCCAAATAGGGCAGTGAGCCGGAAAACAGTATTGCATCACACGGGCGCAGATTCTCCAAAAGGGCGGGCGCACCGTCCGGCCGTTCATAAGGATACAGATCGAGTGCAATATCCTTACGGTCCATGACGTATTCTGCCGCTTTTCCGCAAAAAGAAGCAGAGCCTAAAATGGCAATTCTTGTTCTCATCAAAGTTTTCCCCTTTTTAATTAGCGACTATTTAACGACAATGATACAATGGATGAAAGCGTTTGCCAAGCAGAAGGGAGAAAATTTTATGAAAATTCAACGCATCGAAATAATTGCCATCCGGCTTCCGCTGCATGACCCGTTCGTCATCAGTTACGCAACGTATGAGGATATGCCGTCCGTCATCGTGAAACTGACGACAGATACGGGGTTTGTCGGGTACGGGGAAGCCGTTGCGGATGAACACGTGACCGGTGAAAGCAGGGAAGGGACATTCGCGGTGCTCGAGCATACACTCGCCCCTGCGGTCATCGGTCTCGATCCAGCAGAATTTGAGCGTCTCCATACCGTCATGGACGAGGCGATCTATGGGGTGCCTGCCGCCAAGGCGGCCATCGACATCGCCTGCATGGATGCTGTCGGGAAGTCACTCGCCATCCCGGCCTACCAGCTGCTGGGCGGACGGTATCACGACCGTTTTCCGGTCACCCATGTACTGAGCATCGGTGAACCTGAAGCAATGGCTGACGAAGCGGCAGCACGTATAGAAGAAGGCTACCGGTCATTCAAGATGAAAGTCGGGACCGTGCCGTCTGAAGACGTCAAGCGGATTCGGGCAGTGCGTGAACGGGTCGGCGACGAGATTGCCATCCGGGTCGATGTCAACCAGGGATGGAAGAACAGTGCTGCGACCCTGCAGGCGATGAAAAATCTGGAATCCTGCCAGCTCGACTGGCTTGAACAGCCGGTGCTGGCTGATGACATCGATGGTCTTGCCGAAGTGAAGGCGAAATGTGCAACCCCGCTCATGGCGGATGAAAGTTTGCGGGGATTCACACAGATGCGAGAAATTATCGCGAAAAGGGCGGCCGACAAAGTGAACATTAAACTGATGAAGTGCGGTGGGATGTATCCTGCCATGAAGCTTGCCCATATGGCTGAAATGGCGGGTATCGACTGCCAGGTCGGTTCCATGGTCGAGTCATCGATCGGTTCGGCAGCGGGCTTCCATGTCGCGTTTTCACAAAGGATGATTACGAGTGTGGAATTGACCGGTCCTCTCAAATTCAGCAAAGACATTGGAAATCTGAAGTACGACGTGCCGTTCATCCGACTGAACGAGCAGCCGGGGCTCGGTATCGACATCGATGAGAAAGTACTGGAGGAATTGACAGACTACCGTACGGAAGTGGGAAGGGTATGAAAGACGTTCTGCTGAAAGATGGCACTCAACTGTCTGTCGAGCCGCTTACGGCTAACGATATCAGGGAGATCCTGCAGCTCCAGAATATTGTGTTGGACTCTCTGAGTGAGAAGAATTTCCTTCAGCCGCTTTCCGAAGAGGAATTCCTCAACATCCTTGAAGGGAATGGGCTGATTGCAGGCGTCAGGGACGACGGCCGGCTTATCGCCTTCCGGGCGCTTCTCGATCCTGGTGATGATCCTGAGCATCTCGGTGCGGACACCGGAATTCCGAAGCTCCTGTGGCCTGCCGTTCTCTATTCCGAGATTACAAACGTTCATCCCGACTACCAAGGTAACGGCCTGCAGCGTCAACTCGGGCACTCTGTAATGGAGACCGTGGATACGAGACGGTATCACTATATTTGCACGACGGTCTCTCCCTTCAATATCGCGAGCATCAAAGACAAACTGGAACTCGGCATGCACATAAAGGCGCTCACCGTAAAATACGGCTCGTTGACCCGCTATGTGATGATGAAGGATCTGACAAAGGATATGCCATCCGCGCATAATAATTGGCTGGACGTGGGAATGGAGGACAGTGAGACGCAAATGCGACTGCTGCAGCAAGGATGGATCGGTGTGTCCATCTGCCAGAGTGCAGGCGGATGGATGGTCCGTTACGTGAAAAGCTAAGGTGATACGGGAACACAAACAAGCCTGCCGGGTATGTTACAGCCGGGCAGGCTTGTTTGTCGTACGGTTACTTCTTTTTCGTTTTCCTGTCCGGGGCAGAGGAGAGCTGCGCGATTTCTCGCGCCATTTCTTCTCTCATCTGGGAGGCGGATAATTTCTGTTTCTTCGGGGTCTGGGGAAGAGAGCTTGAGTTCCTCCCGCCTGTCGTGTGTTCGTCACGTCCCATGCAAATCCCTTCCTTTCTGCTGCTTTCACCCGTAGTATGTGCGCCCAAAAAGAAACGATTCGACTTATTCTCCGCGGAAAGGAAACACTTCCTCCGGAATATACTTTGGCGAACGGGACGGTTCAATACGGAACAAGGTGAGGCTGCCAGAAGAAAATGTAAGCGTCGGGAACAGTTCTTTTGTGAGCTTCAGCGGCTTGCCTGCAATCGTTTTCTTGGCGATGGTCACATGTGGAACGTACGGCTGGCGGAGAGGTTTCTTCAAGACAGAGGCTAGCGCCCTGCCGGATTGCTTATAAAGTTCAGACAACTCGGGGTTTTCCTTTACCGACAGAAATACAACCCGCGGTCCTGCCGGGTTCCCGAAATAAGACAAACCGTCGATTTCGACAGACATCGGTGCAAAATTCTTGCTGGTTTCCTGCAGAACATGTTGTACAGCAGCCAATTCTTCACCGGTAAGGGCGCCGAAAAAATGCACTGTGATATGCAGGTCATCGTGATGAGGAATCGCTTTGTAATGGGCCGGCAGATTATATCGGGCGTACAGGCTCTCAAGTTCGGTCCGTACGGTCTCGAAAGGCACAGGGATGGCAGCGAAGAAATGGGTCACGATCAACTCACCTTCCTTTTTCAGTTCAGTGTAGCGCATACCCGATGGATTATGCATTCAGAATACCGCTTTCTATACTTTGGTATGTATGGGATCCGGCCAGCAGCAGATACTACTGATGAACGTGACACTAACAGAAATGAGGAGAGACCAATGGGTATTTTAAGCGGAAATCCAAAAGACGAGCCGTTGCATTATGGTGAAGTTATCGGATGCTGGTCTTACATCGGCGCAAACAAAGGCTTGATCAGCGGCTATCAGGCCTTCATGAACCATGCGGGCGATGAAGATTTGAAGAGACTCATCAAAGAAGCCATTGACATGATGAAGGAACAGAACACGAAAGTGGAGGAAATATTAAAGGAGAACGGCATCATGCCGCCGCCGACATTACCGGACCGTCCTGTTTGCAACCCGGAAGACATTCCGGCCGGGGCCAGGCTGATGGATCCGGAAATCAGTGCGGCAGTCTCCATCAACGTCGGGCAGGGGCTCGTGTCCTGCAGTCAGGTGATGGGGCAGTGCCTGCGTGAAGATATCGCCGCTCTGTTTGCCAAATTCCATCAGGAAAAAGTGATGTACGGGGCCAAGCTGCTGAAGCTGAACAAAGAAAAAGGATGGATCATCCCGCCGCCGCTGCTGAAGCATGAGCACATCGAAAAAGACAGCTGACTTGCTGAAAGCGGAGATTCCGGATACCGGGGTCTTCGCTTTTTCGGGTTCCGGCAGCAGGATCGGAGCATCTCCCTGCACGCGATGAGATGCGGGTGCTATACTTGTCTCGGAAGAGGAGGAGAGGCATATGCAGAAATTATCGTCAGAAGAGCAATTCAAGGAATTGAAACAGGGAGAAGGTACAGTATTCCTATTTTCGGCAGACTGGTGTCCGGACTGCCGGGTCATCGAACCATGGCTGCCTGGAATCGAAGCGGATTATCCGGAATATGAGTTCGTCTACGTCGACCGTGATCAGTTCATTGATGTTTGTGCTGAACATGATATTTTCGGGATTCCGAGCTTTATCGTCTACAGCAACGGGGAAGAGACCGGCCGGTTCGTCAGCAAAGACCGGAAAACACGGGAAGAGATTACCGCATTCCTCGACAATCCCGGCAAGTGAAACCCATACGGCGGCTGCTTGGCATAAGATATACCAGGCAGCCGCCGTTTTTTAGTCAAAATGAGTTTTCAATCTCGCGGCGCAGAATTTCGGCACCCCGCGGGCTGACGAAAATCCCGCTTGTGAGCCGGAAGTTATCCTCGGTGATTTCTCCTGTGACTGCGCACGCTTCCCGAATCTTGTAGCTGCGCATGATCAGCTGATCGTCTTCTGTGAAAAACTCAAGCGGCTGTCCAGTTGGGATACGAAGCGTCTCCCTCAGTTCTTTCGGAAGGACGATCCTCCCCAAACTGTCGACTTTCCTGATTATGCCTAAATTCCTCATTGTGATCCTCCTTCAAAGGTACCGAAATTCTTCTATAATCATACAGATGCCTTTCTTGAAATGCAAAATTTTGGCGAAGATTTGTCGAAAGATCGTTAAATCTGATTATTTTAAATGGAAGAACTTCGGTTTCAACACATGTCGACCATCACAACTTCCTGTAAATTTGATAAAATAGGACAGTTGACAGGAACGGAGGGGTACGATGACATTCACCGAATTCAAGAAATCATCACTGTTTGACTATATACAAATTATCGTCGGGTCCGCATTCGTAGGTTTCGCATTTACGATATTCCTGCTGCCTGCCCGCATAGCGGCAGGCGGGGTATCCGGCATCAGTACGATCGTCTACGAATTGTATGGGTTCAATCCGGCCTATGTCCAATGGCTGATCAACCTGCCGCTGCTTATCCTCGGGCTGGTCCTCGTCGGCAAGGACTTCAGCTGGCGGACGATCGTCGGCACGATTGCTGTCCCGTTCTTCATCTTCTTGACGACGGGCATCGAAACACCGATCCATAACCCACTGCTCAGTTCCATATACGGAGGAATCATGCTCGGGATCGGACTCGGCATCGTCTACCGCGGTAACGGATCCACGGGCGGAACAGCCCTGATCGCCCAGATTCTCAAAAAATATACGAACTTCTCGAGCGGCTTCGCCCAGTTGATCGTCGATGGAGTCGTTGTAGTCATATCCGCATTCGTCTTCGATCTGGAACTCGCTCTGTATGCGCTCATGGCGATTTACGTAACGAGCAAAGTGATCGACTTTGTCCAGCTGCAGACGTCTCCGACGAAACTGATCCTCATCATCACGGAGAACGAGGAGAAAGTGCAGGATCTCATCCACAACGGCTTGAACCGCGGTCTGACGAAAGTGAGGTCGATCGGCGGCTATTCCAATGCAGATAAGATGATCATCCTGTGCGTAGCTGAACAGTCGGAAGCAATCTATTTCAAGAAGATTGTCCAGGAAGAGGAACCGTCTTCATTCGTCATCTTCCTGAATGCCTCGGAAATACTAGGCCGCGGGTTTTCGCGGGCCCAGTTTGACGACTGAGCAATTGGTCAGAAAGTAAACTCTTTGACTATACAAACAAATTAGAAATGGTATACTGGTCAGTAAATGAATACGCTTATCAAGAGAAGCTGAGGGAACTGGCCCGATGACGCTTCAGCAACCCCTGGTGTTTTCAGGAAGGTGCTACTTCCACAAGACATTGTCTTGAGAGATAAGAAGGACGGCCGAAGCTCCCCTTTTCTCTCATGAGAATAGCGGGAGTTTTTTGTTGGGCGACTAATTAGGAGTGAACTGACTATGCCGATTACGATCCCTGAAGCACTGCCAGCAGGTGAATTGTTAAAACAGGAAAAGATCTTCGTGATGGATACCGGACGTGCCGAGACACAGGATATCCGGCCGCTGCGTATCCTGATCGTCAACCTGATGCCCCAAAAGGAAAAAACGGAACTGCAGCTATTGCGGCTTCTTGGGAATACGCCGCTGCAAGTTGACATTACTTTCTTGCGGACGGCATCGTACATATCGAAGAACGTCAGCAAGACCCATCTCGATACGTTTTATAAGACGTTCCGTGAAGTGGCGCACGAAAAGTTCGATGGGATGATCGTGACAGGTGCACCTGTCGAACAGATGCCGTTCGAAGAGGTGAGCTACTGGGAGGAAATACAGGAAATCCTGGATTGGGCAGCCGTCAGCGTTACATCTTCCATGCACATCTGCTGGGGAGCCCAAGCTGCGCTTTATCACTATTACGGCATAGAAAAACATGACCTTGATGAAAAATGCTTCGGCATTTTTGACCATACTGTGACCGATCCGACGGTCAGCCTGGCGAGAGGGTTCAACGACATCTTTCCGGCGCCGCACTCACGTCATACAGGCATATCCCGGGACGATGTCGATGCGCACCGGGCGCTGACGATCCTGGCGCAATCCGACGAAGCGGGTCCCTTTATCATTGTGTCAAACGACAGTAAGAATATCATGATCACCGGCCACCTGGAGTATGATGCCGAAACGTTGAAAGATGAATATGACCGCGATATTGCAAAAGGGCTGGATATCAGCATACCGGTGCATTACTACCCAGGCGATGATCCGGCGCGGAAACCGCCGAATACGTGGCGCTCCCATACACACCTGCTGTTTTCCAACTGGCTGAACTATTATGTCTACCAGCAGACGCCCTATGAATGGCGATGAACCAGGGGGAGTCATCACTCCCATGCTGCATTTGTTGAAATATGCAGCTGTCCTGTGTATAATGAATGACAGTCAGTCAGTCATCCAGCAAGCTGGAAGGAGAGCTGTTAGTGAGCAAAAAAGAAGCCATAGTCCAATCGGCTATCCGGATTTTCACTGAAAAAGGGGTCGAGAAGACGACAATCTCCGATATTGTCAAACATGCCGGCATCGCACAGGGGACGTTCTATTTGTATTTTCCATCCAAGCTTTCCTTGATGCCTGCGATTGCTGAAGTGATGGTGAAAACGACACTTCAGTCAGTGATCGATACCGTGGAACCGTCCTCCTCGTTCCAGGAACGTCTGAACCAATTCGTGGATGCCATTTTTGGAGTGAACCGCGAGCACCACGAAATCCAGGCGATGATCTACTCAGGTCTCGCTTCTACTGAACATCTGAAAGAGTGGGAAACCGTCTATGCACCGATCTATGAATGGATCAGCGGACAGATCGCAGAGGCCCAGCAAGACGGGCTTGTCCGCAATGACAGTCCTCCGGATGCGTTAGCAAAGCTGATCATCGGCCTGACGGAATCGGCGGCTGAGCAGATCTATTTATACGACGAAATCGAGCAGGACGGCAGAGCGGTCAGACAGAAAGAAGAGACATTGAAATTCCTCCTGATGGGCCTCGGAGTGCCGTCCTAAACCGGATGGCATTTCTAGCTGGAGAAGGATGATTAGCAATCAATTATTTTTGCTGTTGAATGAATGACAGTCAGTCATTCGCGGATGAAAGGAATGGTAAGTTATGCAGAAAGCATGGTTTTATGTAGCCGCAACCAGTTTTTTTGAACTGGTTTGGATTTTCGGCTTCAATACAGCGACTCAATGGTGGCATTGGATACCGATCTTCATCTTCATACTGGTGGATTTTCATTGTCTGACGAAAGCATGCGCCGTGCTGCCTACGGGGACCGTCTATGCGATTTTCGCGGCTATCGGAACAATCGGAACGGCTCTTATGGATGTATTCTTTTTCGGCCAGACGCTCAGCGGAGGGAAGATTTTCTTCATTGCTGTCTTGGTTGCCGGAGTGATCGGATTGAAATTGGCAGATGGTCGCGATGAAGCGGCAGCTGCTCAGGGAGGGAAGTAAGATGGGATGGCTTTACGTAGCACTTGCAGCCGGCTCCGAACTGGCCGGGGTTGCCGGCTTGAACAAGTATAGTAAGAAAAAAACAGTGCTCTCCGGGATGGTCTATCTCGTCGGCTTCGGTCTGTCGTTCCTGTTTTTGTACACCTCATTCAAGTATTTGCAGGTCAGCACCGCATATGCCGTCTGGATCGGAATCGGCACAGCAGGCGCCGTCCTGCTCAATATGATATTCTTCGGGGAATCGAAAAGCCTGTCGCGCATTGCGAGTCTTGCGCTAATTATCATCGGTGTCGTCGGGCTGAAGGCGCTGTCTTGATCCGCAGTTGATATTTCACCATGTGTTCCGCATAATGGATGGATAAGGAGACATGATCATGCGAAACCAATCGAACAAACGAGCACCAAAAACATTCGAATACAAAGTGGGAGCCGAGCAGCCACTGCTGCCGTTCCTGCTCTCTAACAGCAAAAAAAGCCGCAACGCCGTAAAAGGGATTTTGACCCGTGGCCAGGTGACAGTTAACGGGACAGTCACCACCAAACACGATCACCCGCTCCGCAGCGGCGATACGGTTGAAATTCTGACGAACGAGGCTGCGAAACAGGACAGCGAGCTCCTCGGTCTGTCAATCCTCTATGAAGATGAAGCGCTCATCGTCATCGACAAAGAAGCCGGCCTGCTGTCGATGGCAGCGAAGGATAAGAAGGAAATGACCGCATACAGCGAGCTGTCTGCTTACGTCCGTAAAGAGAACCGCAGCAACCGTGTCTACATCGTCCATCGGCTTGACCGGGAAACGTCCGGTATTCTTCTGTTCGCGAAAAGCGAAGACGTGAAAAAGCAGCTGCAGGATAATTGGGAGACGGCGGTCATCGAACGAGGCTACGTTGCGCTGGTTGAAGGAAAAGTACGGCAGGAATCCGGTGAGATTGTTTCGTGGCTAAAAGAGACGCGAACGTTCAAAGTGTATTCCAACCCGACCGACAATGGAGGGCAGAAGGCGATCACCCGCTTTAGACGGTTGCAGATGAATGCGCAGTATTCACTTCTGGAACTGAAACTGGCGACGGGCAGGAAAAACCAGATCCGTGTCCATATGGAAGAGATCGGCCATCCGGTAGCCGGGGACAAAAAATACGGGGCAGCGACCAATCCGCTGAAGCGGCTCGGTCTCCACGCGGCCAAATTGTCGATCATCCATCCAATCACAAAGGAACAGCATACGTTCATCTCTGATCCCCCGTCCTCTTTTTATAAGCGATCCAAATAACCGCAGACGCCAATACGGCGCCTGCGGTTTTTCCATTATTGAAGGGGAGGCATGCCCGGCTGTCCCTGTGCCGGCGCATAGGCATTCAGCAGCGCCGTCATATCCTGCGAGGCGAGCTGCGGCACTTGGTAATAATGATGTTTGTTCTGGTAAATTGATAATTCGTACGCCATCTCGATGCAGTTCGGGACAGAGTCGGCGATGACACGGCGCAGCACAGGGTTGCACACTTCACAGGCCGCCATCGCTTTCGAGGCTGCACTGGCCTTTGCCGAGCTGAGCAGGAAACCGGAGATAATCTCATCATTCAGTTCAGCCGCACTGCTCATCGGTTTTTTCGGTTGTCCGGGTTTCATGCCATAGACAAAGTCGTTTCCTGTCTGCATTTTGTACGACTGCGTCGGGTGCGAAGGATCCTGACCGGTCTTGAAGCTTTCGACAGTGATATTATACTCATCCAGCATGAAACGGTACTGTCTGTCCAAAATATCGAGCAGCTCCTGATCCTTTACATGGGGGCGCAGCAGCATGGCCTGGTTCAGTGCACCGATTGCCGTGGAAAGCACTTCATGCACATCGAATAATTCGTGGCCGCCGTGGTTCATCTCCTGGGGTACGGGTCCTGTGTGCATGTTCTGATGGGTCTGTCCGTTCGGATTTGTTGTCAACTAACTTCCTCCTTCATGGAATGTGGTCGCCGGGCATGTGTAGTATGCGCACGCCGGACGGTTCTATGCGATGCAGATGCCAGAGGAATAGGGGGGCGTTCCCTCTCATACACTACTGCAACAATCGTTTTAACGGGAAAGGTGTTGGTGTGCGTGCAAATCCACGTAATCAGGCAGGGGGAAAGCCTCTATGAGATCGGCCAGCGATATGGTGTATCCTGGCAGGAAATTGCAAAAGTCAACGAGCTGCAAGATCCGGAGGCGCTGGCGATCGGTCAAGCCATCGTTATCCCGACCACAAGAAATTATTATATTGTTCAGCCGGGGGATACGCTATATACGATCGCACAGCGGGAAGGGATGACGATCACCCAGCTCGCAAACCGGAACGGGCTGTCCCTCTCGGCCCCGCTTGCAGTCGGGCAGCGCCTGTCCATCCCTTCTGCACCGAAAAGTTCCATTGAAACGTTGCTGTATGTGGAGCCGCGGACGCCTGTCAGTGAAGAGATGAAGGCGGAAACGGAAAGACGTGCCGATGATTTGACCTACTTGGCGATGTTCAGTTATCAGGCGAAACGGGACGGCACGCTCGATGCGCCTTCCATCGCGAATCTCCCACAGCTGGCCAAAGACGCAGGGGCACTGAACGCGATGGTCATCAGCAATTTGGAAGAATTCGCCTTCAGTGCACAGCTCGCCCGTGACATTTTCCTCAGCCGGGGAGTGCAGGATCTGCTGTTCGACGAGATCGTCCGTACGGCACAACAGGTCGGTTATAGCGACATCCATTTCGATTTTGAATTATTATTCCCCGAAGACCGGGCGTTATACAACGCATTCCTAAGACGGGCGCGCGACCGATTCCATGCGGCTGGGCTGACAATCTCCACGGCACTCGCCCCGAAGACGAGCGATGTCACCACAGGTATCTATGGTGCACATGATTATAAAGCACATGGAGAAATTGTCGACTTCGTGTCCCTGATGACTTACGAATGGGGCTACACATTCAGTGATCCACAAGCAGTGAGCCCACTGCCGCAAGTGGAGGCAGTCGTCAAGTATGCCGTGCAGCAGATTCCCAGGTCCAAGATTTTCCTCGGTCAGAACTTGTACGGTTACGACTGGCAGGCACCTTTCCCGCCAGCAGGAGGCCCTCCAGCAAAGGCGTTAAGCCCGAAACAGGCAACGGAGCTAGCTGTCCGTGAAAGAGCGGAAATCTTCTACGACCGGACGGCACAGGCACCGCACTTCACATATTACGACGCGGGCGGTGTTCTCCATGAAGTCTGGTTCGAAGATGCACGCAGTATCCAGGCGAAGTTCGACTTGTTGAAAAAGTATCGGCTGCGCGGCATCATGTACTGGAAGCTGGGCCTCGCCTTCCCGCAGAACTGGGCACTTCTTGAGAGCAATTTCACGATCGTGAAAAAAGGATAGAGATCACTTGAATTAAAATACATTTTCAAAAATTTCACCAATACCGTATACTAGTCATACACAACAAGAAAAATCGAGTTCGACAGGGGGATGTGTATGACGAAAATGAACACAGAACATGTTGATCTGCAGCAGCGAGCCAATAATTATGTCCACCAAGTTTACGATCAGGTGAAAAAGCGGAATCCGAACGAGACGGAATTCCTCCAGGCAACACGGGAAATCTTCGATTCACTGCGGCTGGTGTTTGCGAAGCATCCTCACTATATCTCGAGCGGTATTTTAGAGCGGCTGACCGAGCCTGAGCGGATTGTTACGTTTCGTGTCGCATGGGAAGACGACACCGGAAGAGTGCATGTCAACCGAGGATTCCGTGTGCAATTCAGCAGTGAACTCGGCCCTTATAAAGGAGGTCTCCGGTTCCACCCATCTGTCAACAGCAGCATCATGAAGTTCCTGGCATTCGAACAGATCTTCAAGAATGCGCTCACCGGACAGCCGATCGGTGCGGGCAAAGGAGGGGCTGATTTCGATCCTAAAGGGAAGTCAGACCGGGAGATCATGCGCTTCTGCCAAAGTTTCATGACAGAGCTGAGCCGCCATATCGGTCCGGATATCGATGTCCCTGCCGGAGATATCGGTGTCGGAAAACGGGAGATCGGGTACTTGTTCGGCCAATACAAGCGGCTGAAAGGCGGTTACGAGGCAGGGGTGCTCACCGGAAAAGATCCCGGACACGGCGGCAGTCTCGGACGCAAAGAGGCGACGGGCTATGGCACTGTCTATTTCACGGAAGAGATGCTGAAGGAGTACGGGCTGACATTCAAAGGGAAGACGGTCATCGTTTCAGGCTCCGGAAATGTATCGACCTATGCGATGGAGAAAGCCCAGCAGCTCGGCGCCCGTGTGATCGCATGCAGTGATTCATCCGGCTATATCATTGATCCTGCAGGCATTGACCTCAACTGTGTCAAACAGCTGAAAGAAGTGGAGAACCGGCGTATCCAGGATTACGTGAAGACACATCCTGAAGCTACCTATATCGAAGGCTGTGCAGGCATCTGGTCCGTCCCATGTGATATCGCCCTTCCTTGCGCTACACAGAACGAGCTGAATGCTGAGGATGCCGCATTACTCATCCACCAGGGTGTCAAAGCGATCGGGGAAGGCGCCAACATGCCATGTACGAACGAAGCGATTACGCGCTTCCAAGACCACGGCGTCTTATTCGCCCCGGCCAAAGCAGCGAATGCAGGCGGGGTTGCCGTATCTGCAATGGAAATGTCTCAGAACAGCATGCGGCTGCGCTGGACTGCAGAGGAAGTGGATGATCGGCTCCACGACGTCATGCGCTCCATCTATACGAGCTGTCTGGACGCCGCTGAGCGATTCGGCAAACCGGGTAATCTGGTGATGGGCGCGAATATTGCAGGCTTCCTGAAAGTGGCGGATGCCATGGCGGCCCATGGACTGAGCTGATGAATTCCAAAGCGCATACCGAAACTGGTATGCGTTTTTAATTTGCCCAAAAATGAGTGAATATCACTTGCAATTCCGCTCAATCATGTTATTATAAATATACATTAAGATGTATAAAGATACATAAGGTGAAAGGAGACAGGATCATGACGAAACAAAAAGTCGTATTGGCGTACTCAGGAGGACTCGATACATCGGTTGCCGTTCAATGGCTGACAGAACAGGGGTATGCAGTCGTTGCATGCTGTCTCGATGTCGGTGAAGGAAAGGATCTGGCATTCATCCAGCAGAAGGCACTCCAAGTGGGTGCAGTCGAAAGCTATGTCATCGATGCAAAACAGGAATTTGCAGAAGAATACGCGTTACTCGCACTGCAGGCGCGCACGATGTACGAGGAGAAATACCCGCTTATTTCCGCACTATCACGTCCGTTGATCGCAAAAAAACTGGTGGAAGTCGCTCATAAGGAACAGGCGGTTGCCGTGGCGCATGGCTGTACCGGAAAAGGGAACGACCAAGTCCGCTTCGAAGTGGGCATCAAAGCGATCGATCCATCTCTTGAAGTGATTGCTCCAGTACGTGAGTGGAGCTGGTCGCGCGAAGAGGAGATTGACTATGCCAAGAAGCACAATATCCCTGTACCCATCGTGCTGGACAGCCCGTATTCCATCGACCAGAACTTATGGGGACGCAGCAATGAATGCGGCATTCTGGAGGATCCATGGGCAGCACCGCCAGAAGACGCCTATGGCCTGACGTCTTCGGTCGAGGATGCGCCCGATCAGGCGGACATACTGGAAATCGAATTTGTCAAGGGGGTGCCGGTCAGCCTGGATGGAACCGACTATCCGCTCCATGAACTGATCCTGAAACTGAACGAGATCGCTGGAAAGCACGGTGTCGGCCGTATCGATCACGTGGAAAACCGCCTCGTCGGCATCAAATCCCGTGAAGTGTACGAATGTCCCGGCGCGATGACACTCATCCAGGCCCATAAGGAACTGGAAGACATCACGCTTGTCAAGGAGACCGCACACTTCAAACCGATCGTCTCCCAGAAACTGAGCGAGCTGATCTACAACGGATTGTGGTTTTCTCCGCTCCGCAGCGCACTCGAAGCTTTCGTGAAAGAGACGCAGCAAGTCGTGAACGGCACAGTACGTGTGAAGTTGTTCAAAGGGCAT
Source organism: Sporosarcina sp. (assembly GCA_032099885.1). Taxonomy (GTDB): domain Bacteria; phylum Bacillota; class Bacilli; order Bacillales_A; family Planococcaceae; genus Sporosarcina. The sequence continues at coordinate 116,796 of DAMDKL010000005.1, read as the reverse complement.
GCCATCGTCGAGGGCCGTAAATCGGAGAATTCTCTCTATGACGAGAAACTGGCGACGTATACGAAAGATGACAAATTCAACCAGGCTGCTGCAGTCGGTTTCATCCAGCTCTGGGGACTCCCGACCGAAGTGCATGCCGCTGTCAACAAGCAGCTTATAACAAGTAAATGATTGTGGAAGCCCGCCTGCTGGAGGCGGGCTTTTGCCGTGCATGCAGTCGGGATGCTTATAAACTCGGGGGAACGCTCATGAATCGGCGGAAACGCTCATAAACCAGGAAAAACGCTCATAAACCGGCGGAAACGCTCATAAACCAGGAAAAACGCTCATAAACCGGCGGAAACGCTCATAAATCAGGAAAAACGCTCATAAACCGGCGAAAGCGCTCATAAACCCGGAAAAACGCTCATAAACCGGCGGAAACGCTCATAACCCAAGAAATGCGCTCATAAACCACAACATGTCCCCACGCCGCCGCAACCCATTCATCCACCACAAAAAACAGCGCTGCCGCACCGCGCAAAGTTTGGTATAGTAGAGACAAATGCAGAATGGGGGAAGGCAGATGGCAGATTTACCGAAGTGCCCACAGTGCAGCTCGCCGTACACATATGAGGACGGCCTGCAGCTTGTATGTCCGGAATGCAGCTATGAATGGACAGCGGGCGAAGAAGTTTCTGAGCTCGAACAGCTGGAAGTGAACGATGCAAACGGCAATCCGCTGCAGGATGGCGACACAGTTACTATCTTAAAAGATTTGAAGGTGAAGGGCAGCTCCACGCCCCTTAAAATCGGGACAAAAGTAAAAGGGATCCGAATCGTCGACGGAGACCATAACATCGATTGTAAAATACCTGGATTCGGCTCCATGAAGCTGAAATCCGAATTTGTAAAGAAGAACTGACGATGGGGAAATTGTTCAACTCAAAATCGGCGGATATCTTCTTTGCGGTCCTTCTCGGCATATTCGCCTGGAACCGGTATGCAGACGGACATACGGGCATCGCAATTCTCCTTACGGTCATCGCTGCGCTGAATCTAGTAGCATTTGTCATGAAGCTCAATATCGATAAGAACTCGAATTGCCAGCACAAACAGTAGCCTGCAGGCGTCTCTTCCCGAAGAGCGCCTTTTTCGTGCGCTGCTGTTGTAACCCGCACACATATCCTGTACAATATACGGATGACATCATTTTTTTGAAATGAGGATATGTAATGAAAAAATCCATATATGGCTTGACGTTCGAACAGCTGTCAGCCTTTTTAGTTGAACACGGCCAGAAGAAATTCCGCGCTGCCCAGGTGTGGGACTGGTTATATAAGAAACGGGTCACTCAGTTTGCGGAGATGAAAAATGTCAACAGTGACTGCCTTGACTTGCTGGAAGAGCATTTCGCCATCCAGACGCTCGAACAGGCGGTCAAGCAGGAATCGGCCGACGGGACCATCAAGTTCCTCTTTAAAATGCAGGACGGAAACCTCATCGAAACGGTATTGATGACATTTCCGTATGGCCACTCGGTCTGTGTCACGACCCAGGTCGGCTGTAACATCGGCTGCAGTTTCTGCGCGAGCGGCCTCCTGAAGAAGAACCGGGACTTGGATGCCGGTGAAATCGTCGAGCAGATCATGAACGTCCAGCACCACCTGGATGCAAAAGGAACCGATGAACGGGTCAGCCACATTGTCGTCATGGGCATCGGGGAACCATTCGATAATTACAGCAACCTGATGAATTTCCTGCGTGTCGTCAACGATCAGAAAGGACTCATGATCGGAGCGCGCCACATCACCGTCTCGACGAGCGGCCTGACGCCGAAAATCCGTGAATTTGCAGAAGAGAACATCCAGATCAATCTGGCGGTCTCCCTTCACGCACCGAATAACGAGCTCCGCACACGCATTATGAAGATCAATCGGGCATACCCGATCGAAAAACTGATGGATGCAATCGATTACTACTTGGAAACGACGAACCGGCGGATTACATTCGAATACATCTTGCTGAATGACGTTAACGACCATGTCGCAGAAGCCGAGCAGCTGGCGAAGCTCCTGCACAACAAGCGCCATTTGTCGTACGTCAACCTTATCCCGTACAATCCGGTCGATGAGCATGACCAATATACACGCAGTGAGCCGGAAAACATCAAAAAGTTTTACGAAACACTGAAAAAAAGCGGCATCAATTGCGGTGTCCGCCTCGAACAGGGGACAGATATTGACGCAGCATGCGGCCAATTGCGCAGCAAGCAGATCAAAAAAGAAAAAGCAGTTTGATTCATATACAAAAAGCAGACGGAGAAATTCCCGTCTGCTTTTACTTTTTTTTCGCCAGGATGAGGATGAATTGGATGATCAGCCCGATACCGAGACTGAATGACGAAATGATGTACAGCGACAGCACCGCAATGGACTGGCCGAGTTCTCCTTCATACACGAAAATGCTGCGGAAGAATTCTTCGAAGCTGATCACCATGCCGGCCATGAAGAACCAGAAGGCGAGTTTCAGCTTATAGAACAATAAGAGAACCGCAATGAGGCCGACTGTCAGACTGAAGACAGAGAAGGCCAAGTAGTTTTTCCAATCCAGTTCATGCCCGCCGATTGTCCGGACCCCGACGATGAAGAAGACGAGGGTCGTCAGCCCAGTGAATAATCCGATTTTGCGCATGTGAGCGTTCAACTGATGCACCTGCTTTCCACTCACCATCATACCGAAAAAGCGGAAAAGGTGCATTACAAAAAAGCACAGCACCGTATTAAACGGGCTGTGCTCAGCTGTCATCTTATTTTTTGTTGGCAATGACGACAAGCTTGCCTTTGTCAAGTTCGCTCTCTGCAGTGGCAGCGTCTTCCTCAGAGAGGCCTGCTCCGTGCATTTTGCTGCGGAGTTCGTCGCCGCGTGAGCTGAACATGTTCTTCATGGAATTGAGGAAGCCCTGTTCCTTCATGCCGGCTTCTTCTGTATCCAGTGCGTCATTGATGTTTTCTCCGCGGCGTTTATCATGCGCAAAGATGTAAATATCATCTGTCGAGTACCCTTTTCCCGTCAGTTCGTCCACTTTTTCCTTTGCCTGTACTGCGTTTTCTACGAAAAATTTTTCAACCATTGTAAATCCCTCCAAGAAATTTTGTAAGTCATCTTGTTCTACAGCTTATATACCTTCTGACAGGACGTTCTAAACAATTATTCATCAAGAGGAGGGAAGGCCGATGAAATCAGCCATGGTTACAGTACGTCGCCGCGCAGTCTGCGGTAGGCGGTAAGGAAAGCGGCAGGATCCGTATTCACGTGAAAGGTCCGCACTCCCTGTTCCGTATGGAGATAAAACAGGCAGGAGCCATCCGAAAAAGGTTTGTAGGAGCAATCGTGCACTGTGCCGATCGGGAAAGCATGATGAAGGGTTACGATTTCGTGTTCGAACAAGGACAGAGTACCGATTGTTACCGAGACTGTCTGTTCGATCCAGCCGACTTTCTTTTCAGGCAGCGTATACGTCATTGCTGCGAGCGGTTGAGAAGCCAAACAACCCCCCCTTTCTTGGTTGAGTAGTCAACGGGTGTACTGCTTGACTGTTTTCAGCAGATCATGGACATAATCTTCATCGACATAATTGAACTCACTCACCAGGCGGCTGCCCGGAGCGATGAGGTAGAAATTTGTACCGTGAATCACCTGATCGGAAGTTTCAGGCTTCTGGATAATTGTCTGGAAGTTCTCAAGTGCAAATTCCGAAATTTCCTGGGAGGAGTAACCGGTAAGGAAATGCCAATTCGACTGGTCGTCCGTGAAGGTTCGGGCATACTCTTCCAATATTGCCGGTGTATCGACCTCCGGATCGACCGTGAAAGAGACAAATTGTACATCGAGCCCGTGTTCCTTGAATTCTTTTTGGAGAGCGGCCATTTCGGACGTCATTGGCGGGCAGACGGATTCACATGCCGTGAAGACGAAATCCGCTATCCACACCGTGTCGTCCAGTTGACTTGTACCGAAAGCTTCCTCATGCTGGTCCTGGAACGTAAACGAGGAGAGCTGACGATCCGTTCCTGCTGGGGCGGCACACGCGGTGGTCAGCAGCAGGAAAAGTATGACACAAGCAATCCGTTTGAATGCATTCATGTTTCAGCCTCCTCATTCAGCAAAGGTACATCGATTATGACAGTTGTACCGGTCTCCGGGTCGCTTTCCATAGAAAACGAGGCGCCGTGCAGACGGACGATCTCTTTGACGATGGACAGGCCGAGCCCCGTCCCGCCTGTCGTACGTGTCCTGGCTTTGTCGGTCCGGAAAAAGCGTTCACCTACACGCTGCAGGTCTTCTTTAGAAATCGTCAAACCTTCATTGCGGATGACATACCGCGCATATTTTCCGCGTTCCTTCAAGGAAATCTGAATGCTGCTGCCAGCTGCCGCATACTTCACGGCGTTGTCGATCGTATTGTAGAAGACTTGCTGGATGCGATCCGGGTCACCTGAGATAATGATGTCCTCTTCGATATCGAGCGTCAATTTAATGGAACGGTCCGCCAGACGGATACGGAACAGATCGACCGTGTCGACCAGCAGCTGGGCAACAACAATCGGCTGCTCGTCGATAGTGAACAATCCTTCCTGAAGATGATTCAGTTCGGTGAGGTCGCTGATCAGCTTGCTGAGACGGGCGGCCTCTTTTTCAATCGTATTCAAGTAACTGGCTGTTTCCGTACCGCTTTCCGCTTTTTGCTTCAATGCGTGTGTATAGCCGCTAATGTACGTCAGCGGTGTACGCATCTCGTGAGCCAGGTTGCTCGTGAATTCGCGCTTTCGTTCTTCTTCGGCTTCCAGAGACGAACTCATTACGTTGAAGGCATCAGCAAGCTGACCGATCTCGTCGTTCCTGTCCGTCTGGATACGGCCGGAATAGTCGCCATGAGAGACATTTGCAGCGAGCCGTTCCAGTTTGCGAAGCGGATTGAACAACGAACTCCAAACTCGGTTGATGAGCAGAAAGAGGGTAAGGAAAAAACCAATGCCGGCCGCTGTCAAAAGCGGAATACTCTCTTTGAAGACATCCTGGATCGCAGCGAGCGGCACGTAGATATAGATGAACCCGATCAAGGAATCTTTGCCGCGGATAGGGAAAATGGCGCCAATAATTTCCCGGTGGAATTCTTTGACATACCCTTTTTTCACGACATACGAGCCTTTGTCAAGAAGCTTTCGATCCCCTGCATCGATAAGGTTCTCGTAGTTCACCTGATACGGGAAGTAGGAGGACAAATCATCGAGCTGATCGACGACGATTATTTCGTATTCCGACACGACGTTGTACCATTGGATCTTCTCGATGATGTCGTTGCTCAATTCACCATAATGATAATGAGCGGCAGTTCGTTTCCCCTGATAAATGATCGATTCTTCGATGCTCTCCAAGTACAGTTTCGAATAGAGGAAATGAATGAAAAAAAACGAAAACAGAATGGTGAAGGCCAAGCTGAGAAAGAAAAGGGAGAGGACTTTTTTGCTCAATGTCATCTTCACTGGGTCAGGCCTCGAATTTGTAACCGATTCCCCACACTGTCTCGATCCGTTTCCCTTCCTCTCCGAGCTTCAGCCGCAAGGTCTTAATGTGTGTGTCGACCGTCCGCACGCTGCTTTCATGCTCATCTCCCCAAACGATTTTCAGCAGTTCATCCCTTGAATAGACACGGCCGGAATGCTTGGCGAGAACGTACAGAATACCGAATTCTTTCAGAGTGAGCGAAAGGGGTTTGCCGTCCAAGGTTGCCCGGTGTGCTTCCTTGTCGATTTCAAGCCGTCCGAACGACAAGGCGCTGTGAAGGTCTTTCCTGTGATACGACCTGCGGAGGACAGACGCGACCCGTGCCAGCAGTTCGCCGGGCAGGAAAGGCTTGACGATATAGTCATCGCCGTGTTTCAGTCCCCGGATCTTGTCCCATTCTTCCCCTTTTGCAGACAGGAAGATGATCGGCAGGTCGATCGTGCGCTTCACTTCTTGCGCAAACAGGAATCCGTCCATATAAGGCATCATGACGTCTGCGAGGCAAAGGTCGACGCGAACTTCATGCAGCAGCGAGAGGGCGTGCACCCCATCTGTCGCCTCGATTACCTGATAGCCGTCCTGCTCGAGAAACGCACGGATCATCTTCCTCATTTCGGCTTCGTCGTCGATTACCATGATTGTGTATGTGTTCATAAATGGCTCCTCATTTCATCGTTCATTGTAGTCACTATTTTCTCAATCAATCGTGAACATTGCATGAAGTTTCCAGACTTCATACTTCCTTCGAATATGATTAGTACAATGACACCCATAGAAGTATCATACGTCAAAGCGGACAGCCCGTTAAGCGAAAAGGAGAGACCTAACTATGAAAAAAAGGAATTTGGCGGCAGGAACGGTTTTCATCGCCCTGCTGGTGACAGGATGCGGACAGAATGATGAAGCGGCACCTAACAAGACTTCCACGGAAGAGACTGCGGTCGTTCCGATCAGTGTGGATTTAAGTGTACCCGAAAAGGGTGCGGCGGATGAACAGATTCCATTGAAAGCAGTTGTGACGCAGGGAGAACAAAAAGTCGAGGATGCGAACGAAGTGGTATATGAAATTTGGGAAGACGGGAAACAAGAAGAGAGCTGGAAAGTCGAGTCCAAAATGACTGACGCCGGTATATATGAAGCAGAAGCGAAGTTCGATCATGATGGAAAGTATCATGTTCAAGTCCATGTGACAGCACGCGATATGCACACAATGCCGATGAAAGAGATTACAATCGGAGAAGGGGCGTCAGCTGAGCAGGCAGCTGGTCATCATGGCGGCCATGACCACCATGCAACGGAAGGATTCGCCATGCATTTTGCGGATCCAGAAAACGTGGCGGCAGGGAAACCTGCTGCAATGGCGGTGCATCTGCAGCAAGACAACGAGCCGCTCACACATGCACGAGTCCGGCTTGAAATCGTATTGAATGACATGAAAGATAATGCGCAATGGGTAAAGCTCGAAGAAAAAAAGCCAGGTGAATACAGCGGTGACATTACACTGGATGAGGCGGGCACGGCGAGTGTGACAGTCCACGTAGAGAACGATGAAGGGCTGCACGAACACGAAACGCATGAAGTGACTGTTACAGCGGAGTGAGACGGGCAATTCGAAATTTCCAAAGAAACCCGATATAATGGTTATAGTATTTGAAATGGAGGAATGACTAATGGAGTATCCTGAAAAAACGTGTTCAGTGGAACGTCTCGTAACCGTACCGGAAGATGTACAAAAAGTGCTGGAAGGCAAGAAAACAGCAACCCGACGAAATGGTGTCTATGCATACCCGGGTGAGATTATGACGCTCGATGGCCAAGAATTCGAAGTGAAAAATCTGTACCAGCAGACACTCGGTGAAGTGACGGAAGAGCACGCGCGCCAGGAAGGTTTCAACAACTTGGATGCGTACAAAGAATCCATTCTGTCCATGCACGAAGGGATGAAATGGATGCCGAAAATGAAAGTATGGGTGCATGAGTTCAGTCCCGTAAAGAATTGACGGCCCGGCCATGGGTGTCTTCTATGCGGTCATCGTCTACCTTCATGTCCTCTCTGCAGTCGTATCAATAGGTCCTCTGTTCGTTCTGTTTCCGATCATCAGGCGCATGCGCTCAGGTGCGGGAACAGATGATGCGATGCTGATTTCGCTGTTCAAATGGACGATACGGTTCGTCATGCACTCCGGTCATGTCCTGGTCGTCACAGGTGTGCTGCTGCTGCTTACCGGTCCGTGGCCATGGTATACGTCCTGGGTGATCGTTACCATCGGTGTCATGTTGCTGTCAGTCGTCTTTTTGGCAAGCGGTTTTTCGAGAGTGCTCATCAGGTTCCCGCTAGAACCGGAGAACCGGGAGGCACTGATCGATACGCTCGCGAAGACATCGCGTCGATACATATTGCTGCTGCTGATCATGCTGTACCTGATGGTAGCAAAGCCGGCTTTCTGGTAAGCCTGAAAAAAACTGTGCCCGTCCTCTTCACATGAGGGACGGGCACAGTTTTATTATTTTGCTGTCTCTGCGTTGATCTCTTCCGTCAATTCGACCAATTGATCGATCAGGTTGCCGATATAGGCGATCGTATTTTTCAGCGGTTTTTCGGTCGTAATGTCGACACCCGCCATGTTTGCAAGTTCTGCCGGTGTTTTCGTTCCGCCAGCCTGGAGCACTTTCAGCCAGTCATCGACCGCCGGCTGTCCTTCGTTCAGTACCCGCTTCGCCATTTCTGTCGAGATTGTCAGTCCGGCACTATATGTGTATGGATAGAGTCCCATATAATAGTGCGGCTGGCGCATCCATGTCAATTCGGCACCTTCACAGATGTCGACAGTATCTCCCCAGAACTCCTCCAGAACACTGCGTTTCAGCTGATTCAGCGTTGTAGCATTCACACTGCCGCCTTCATCGATGATGCCGTATACTTTCCGCTGATATGCCGCTTCGAGCAGGTGAGTCACGAAATTATGATAATACGTCCGTGATATGATGGACGCGATGACCCAGCGCTTGAACTTCAGATCTTCCGAGTTCGACAGCAGGTGGTTCGCCATGAGCATTTCGTTCATCGTCGATGGTGCTTCGATGAAGTACGTCGACGGACGGGAATTGAAGACGTTCTGATGCTTGTGGGCATTGTAGAAGTGTCCTGCATGCCCGAGTTCGTGTGCAAGCACGAAGACGTCTTCCATGCTGCCTGTCCAGGAGATGAGGATGTATGGGTGGGTGCCATACGGGCTCGAGCAGAACGCACCTGTCGATTTCCCTTTATTCTGGGCGAAGTCCGTCCACCGCTCATCATACGAACGCTCTACCATATCCAGATAGTCCTCTCCCATGATGGCGAGGGAATCCTGAATGTACTTCTTCGATTCTTCCACAGTGATCGTCGGCTCGTATGTCGGGTCGAGCGGGATCTTCAAGTCGGCGAACGTCATCCGATCGAGGCCGTACTCTTTCTGCAGGAGCTTGGCATATTTTCGCATGTGCGGTGCCAGTTCTTCCATAATGAGATCGATCTGACGGTTGTACATTGAGCGGTCGACTTCCTGATTGAACAGCAGGTAATCCGTGATGCTTTCATAGCCGCGCAAATCGGATGTGATTTTTTCAATCTGCAGATGGGCGTCGTACGTCTTCGCCGTCGTGTGCTGATAGTCGCGGAGCTTCTTCGAGAACGCTTCGAATGCTGCACGGCGTTTGCGCGTATCGGGCTCTGATTCCCAACCGCCTTCGAACGTGACGTAGCTGAGCGGATACACTTCGCCGTCGACAGTGAAGTCTTCAAACTGCATATCCACCATCTTTGTCGTATTGTACAGTCCGTACGGCGCGTCGAACGCGGCGGAATAGGCGGCAAGCACTTTCTCAGCTTCCGGGTGAAGACGGTACTGTTTTTCGCGCAGCAGCTCTTTCAGGTAATGTTGGTATTCCTCAGACTGTTCCATCGCTGTTTGAAGGACGTCTTCAGGAAGAGCGAGCAGTTCGCTCGTCACGAATGACAGCTGACTGCCGGCTTTTGCGGCAGCGGCGCCGAAGCGGCTGTCGCGAAGCTGGGTGTCGTCATCGGTCTGGTCGACGCTGACCGCCAAATTCGAATATGTTCCGAGCGGGATGAGCTGCATGTAGATTTCTTCGTATTCTTTCAAGACATTGACGACATCTTCGGAAGACTGGATGTTCCCTTCGAATCTCTCTTCGAAAGCGGCAACATCATCCTGAAATTTTTTGAGTGCATCTTCATAGTTCTGTTCCGTTGCGAACAGATCTTTTAAATTCCATGTTTCCTGAACGGGCACTTCCGAGCGAGGGGGCAGTTGTTTCACCAATTGGGTTCTCTCCTTTATTTCGAAATCTGAACTAATTGTAGTATAAAACAAGATGATTGAAATGTAAAAAGATTTCGAGACTCCACCGGCTACCGGGGGAGCTGATTCGAAATCATGAAGCGGAGGAGCCAGCTGACATCGAGTGTTTCATCCACGACAGCAAATTGTTCTCCTTCCTCTGTAACGATCAAATGGTCATCAGCAAGGATCGTGATTCTGTTCCGTCCGTTGTCTTCAAGCGTTATGGTGAACTGGTTAAAGTCGAGATCATGCAGCGGCTGCTGTGCATCGACTTTCCTGACTTCAACAGTTTGCAGGAAGGCCATCAGACGGTCGATTTCCTCCTTATCTGTCACCGTCCAAGCCGGCGGGGCGGAACTGACGGACGGAGGGCTCGTGAAGACTAGCTGTTCCACGGACCCCGCAGAACCCGGCAGAATCTCATGAAACCCTTTCACTTGGAATTCCTCTATCGACTGGATCATTGCGTACACGCCGCCGATCAGCAGGCAGGTCAGGAGCAGGGCCCGCAGTTTCATATTCTTTCCCCCTTGTTGCGTTGGTACTTGCAGTATACGCACCGAACAGGTGACACGACCGTGCCGCCTTTCTCTATCCTATGCGTCAGGCAGACTGAAAAGTAGGGAGGGAACTATGGTATAGTATTAGACAACTCAGACAAAAGGGGGATTCACATGAAACGATACGTAGAACATGCTATACAGGACCGGTATCCGGATGACTTTTCGTGGTGCTTCGGCTGCGGCCGCCTGAACGAGCAGGGGCATCAGTTCAGAACCGGCTGGGATGGGGAGAGCACGGTTACGTACTATGAGCCTGAAGAGGATCACACAGCAATTCCCGGGTTCGTCTATGGCGGGCTGATCGCTTCGCTCATCGACTGTCACGGAACAGGCTCCGCGTCGCTCGCGCTCCATCGGAAAAACGGTTTTGAACCGGAGAATGATGAAACACCGCCGCGGTTCGTGACGGCTTCGCTTACTGTGAATTTTGTCAAGCCGACTCCTCAAGGGTCTGTTTTGAAAGCGGTCGGCAAAGTGGAAGAAATCCATCCGAAGAAATTCAAAGTGAGTACGGAAGTGTTCGCAGGCGATGAGTTGTGCGCTTCCGGTGAAGTGGCTGCAGTCGTCATGCCCGCTTCGTTCGGCGCAAAATAAGCTGAAACTTTTCCTGCAGGTCATCCGTAATACAGATAGCTAGAAGAATAGAGAGGATGAACCCTATGGAAGCTAAAGGATTGAAAATACTCGTACATGCCAGTGCGTTCTTCGCACCGTTTCTCGTGCCGTTCGTCGTCTATCTCGTTTCGTCGGATCTCCAGGTGAAGCGGATGTCCGTGCAAGCACTGCTGTTCCAGCTCGTCATGGGTGTCCTGATCACGGTTTCGTTCATTATGTCGTTTCTCCTGATCGGCATCCCGTTCCTCATCGGGTTCGGCCTGATGACGGTGATCATACCGATTATTGCGATCGTCAAGGCGATCAACGACGAGCCGTACAATTATCCGATTGTCGGACGCTGGTTCTGACGGGATCCTTGGCTGTACAAAACCTTCCTCGGTCACTATTTGTGACTTGGAAGGTTTTTTGATAGAGTGTTTGAAAGCGTTTGCATGATTGCATATGCTGAAGAATAGGGTGAAGGAAAGAGAGAAAGGGAGGGAATGGGTTGAAGATCCGGTTTAACTTAGTGACACAAATATTTACTGCATTTGTTCTGGCCATTATTCTGGGAAGCATTTTCGGCAGTAAGATCGACTTTCTCCAGCCGCTCGGGGACTTGTTTCTGAGGCTCATCAAGTTCGTCATCGCTCCGCTGATCCTGTCGACACTAGTCGTCGGGGTGGCGAGTATGTCCGATCCGAAACAGCTCGGCCGCATCGGAGTGAAGACAATCGTCTATTACTTGGCGACCACTGCTGTCGCCATCATCATCGGACTTGGTGTCGCGTTCCTGCTGAATCCGGGGAAAGGGGTCAGCCTTCCGGCAGAAGAGGTTGTGGTACCTGAAGCGGCCGCGGCTGAACCGCAAAGCGCAGTGGATACACTGCTGAATATCGTGCCGGTGAATCCGTTCGAAGCGCTGGCCACGGGCAACATTTTGCAAATCATCTTCTTTGCGCTGTTCCTCGGGATTGCTATTACGATGATCGGCGAGAAGGCAGCACCGGTGCTGCGGTTTTTCGAAGGGTTCGCCGAGGTCATGTACAAAATCACCGGCATTATTATGCGTGTGGCGCCGATCGGTATTCTCGGACTGATGGCGCCTGTCGTCGGACAATACGGACTGTCGGTGCTGCTGCCGCTGCTGAAAGTGATTGCAGCGGTTTACATCGCCTGTGTGGTCCATGCGCTCGTCGTCTATTCACTGGCTGTGAAGACAATGGGCAACATGAGTCCGGTGACGTTCTTCAAAGGGATCTTCCCGGCGGCACTCGTCGCGTACAGTACGGCGAGCAGTGCAGGAACCTTACCGGTGACGATGAAAAACACGACAGAAAATTTAGGCGTCCCGAAACGGATCGCGAGTTTCGTACTTCCGCTCGGTGCGACGATCAACATGGACGGAACTGCGATCTACCAGGGAGTGGCCGTCGTCTTCATTGCCCAGTTCTTTAATCTGGAACTCACCTTCCTGCAGCTGCTGACGGTCGTACTCACGACGGTCCTGGCATCAATCGGTACAGCAGGCGTACCGGGGGCGGGGATGATCATGCTTGCGATGGTGCTGAATTCCGTCAATATGCCGCTTGAAGGGATTGCGCTGATCGCCGGGATCGACCGGGTGCTCGACATGATGAGGACGTCCGTCAACATCGTCGGGGATGCATCCGCGGCAGTGATCGTAGCAGGCTCCGAACGGGAGACCGGTGCGCAGGCACAAACTGGACAGTAACCCGAAACAGACGCCCTCTTCCGTGAGAAAATGGAAAGGGCGTCTGTTTTCTTTGGCAAAACCGGGCAAGTCCGGCCGGCATGAACCATATACTGGTTGTATCACTAAAAATAGAGGCGGTGTCCTTATTCAACCGGTAAGGCGTTTAACAGTACTGACAGCAGGCTGTATTCTGATCGCCTGCGGACTAAATGGTTTTCTCGTTCCGGCCGGCCTGATGGAAGGCGGGGCGCTCGGCATCAGCCTGATTGTCCATTATTCAGTGGGATTCAAAGTGGGGCTGACGTTCCTGATGATCAGCCTGCCGATCTTCCTGATGGCCTGGCTGTGGCATCGTCCGTTTTTCTACAACGGCATCCACGGTATGCTTGCATCTGCTTTCATCATCGATATGCTTGCCCCTTTGCAGAAAACGGCCGGCGCCTTTTCAGCAGACCCGCTATTTGCCGCTTTGTGCGGCGGCGTCCTCATTGGTATCGGGACAGGGGTCCTGCTCCGGGCGGGCATCAGCATCGGCGGCACTGATTTGCTGGCTCAGCTGCTTGCAAAGCATCTGAACATCAACGCAGGTCTCGTCATTTTGCTTTTTGATCTGATCATTGTTAGTATGGGAAGCTTACTCATCCCAGGTATTTCTCTGCTGCTGTCCGCGGCTACTGTCCTTTGTGTCGGCGTAACGATCAGCCTTATCACTTCAGGCACAACAGTCATCGCAAGAAACCGCCGTCCTGCCAGGGCAGATAGGAATTAGTCGGAAGGCTCCCCCTGTTTATCGGAATTGAATCCCTGGTGGACATCGACTGTCGTGACAATCGTGAACAAGCCGATGAGTAGCGCGGAAAACCAGAACAGCCCCTGTTCATTGAAGGGATGGACCTCGCGGCGCGACCCTTCGTAGATTGTTTCCAAACTGCGTGTCAGAAGTTCCAGATTCAGGAGGAGGGGGAACAGCGTGCATGTCCAGCTCATATTCAGCAGCAGATTGAGTATGGCGTACGCTTTTGTCTGTTTGCCGTCAACATACCTGTATGCGCTGACCGTCATGTCGACTACGGCAAGGATCAGCAGCAGGGGTACATAGAAAGAGAGAGCGATTTCATCCGCTTCAGTCATCCAATCACATCCTTCAAGCAAATTGTTGCCGAAAGGGGCGCCGCTTAGTCATGAGATCAGAACAATAGAAGAACAATCAGAAAGCATGTTACTTAGCGGGAATTCAGGGTAAAAAAGAAGTATCTACTTAGAAATAGGAGTCGTTGTTGTTGGAGAAAAAGGTTTGGAAGAATCCTGTATTCAGTATTTCAGCTGCAGTCATCGGTGTTTTGGTCGTACTCGGTGCCGCGATGCCAGAGCGGTTCGGGGCTGTTGCGGACCGGATGTATGAATTCACGACCCGCAGTTTCGGCTGGTTCTATCTGCTGGTCGTCTTTGCACTCATCGTATTCCTGATCGGTCTTGCAATCAGTAAGTACGGAGCGATCCGTCTCGGTGGAGACGAAGAGCGTCCGGATTATCCATTTTTTACATGGATCGGTATGCTGTTCTCCGCTGGTTTCGGCGTCGGGCTTGTCTTTTACGGTGTGGCGGAGCCGATGAGCCATTACATAAGCGCACCGGTTTCTGGTGTGCAGCCGAGCAGTGAAGAGGCGGCGCGCCTGGCGATGGGCTATTCGTTCTTCCATTGGGGAATTTCCCAGTGGGCGATTTTCGGACTTGTCGGCCTGGTTATCGCGTTCCTGCAGTTCCGGAAAAAGAAGGACGGTCTCATCTCAACGTCGCTCGAGCCGATCGTTGGGTCGAACCGGTACCTGAAGGGCGGGATTGACTCATTCGCTGTCATCGCGACAGTGATGGGGATCGCGACATCGATCGGTCTCGGTGTCCTGCAGATGAGCGGGGGGCTTGAGTATGCTTTTGACGTCAAAAACACTTTCCTCGTCCAGTTTGCGATCATTGCAGTCGTCTGTGCGGCGTATCTGCTTTCCGCTTCGACCGGACTAAACAAAGGGATCCGCTATTTGGGCAACTTCAATTTGGGACTGGCCATCGCGATGCTTGTTTTCTTCTTCATCGTCGGTCCAAAAGTCTTCATTCTCGATACCTTTACGCTTGCGATCGGGGATTACATCACGAACTTCATCCAGTACAGTCTGCGTCTGCAGCCATACGGGGAAGGCACGTGGGTGCAGAAATGGACAATCTTCTACTGGGCATGGACGATTGCCTGGTCGCCGTTCGTCGGCGCATTCGTCGCGCGCGTTTCGAAAGGGCGCACGATCCGTGAGTTCATCATCGGGGTGATGGTGATCCCGCCTGTTTTCGCCTGCATGTGGATCGCGACGCTCGGCGGAACCGCCCTTTACAGTGATCTGAAAAACGGGACGAAAATCGGGGAAGCAGTTGACCAGGATGTCACTGCGGCGCTGTTTGAGACGTTCCAGCATATGCCGTTCACCGGCCTGATGACAGTTCTGGCGATCGTCCTCATTTTCACATTCCTCATCACGTCGGCGGATTCCGCGACGTATATCCTTGCGAGTATGACAACGCGTGGAAGCCTGCTGCCGCCGATGGCCGTTAAGATGATTTGGGGAATCCTCATGTCCGCCATCGCAGCCGTACTGCTATATGCCGGAGGACTTGAAGCGCTGCAGTCCGCTTCGCTTGTCTCTGCGCTGCCGTTCTGCCTTTTCCTGATCATCATGCTGTTCGCCTTAGTAAAAGTACTGAAAAAAGAGCCGATTACCGTCAGGCCGCGTGACATTAGACGATTTGAAAAAATCGAGGCGGAATACAAGAAAGTGCAGAAATGTAAAAAAGAGAACAAAACGGAGTGACAGGACAGCGGCTGCTGTCCATACGAAAAGGGTCCCGGCCAATCAGGCGCCGGGACCCTTTTTGCTGTCCGCGGTAACGGACAGTTCCTTCTTTTCCGGCAGGACCAGGCAGTTGAGCTGACCGCCGAAAACCGCTCCGCCGTCGATGCCGATGATCCGGTTCGTTCCAAAGTAGATCTGATGATTCTCCTTGTCCTGATGCAGACCCATCGTTGGTGTATGTCCGAATACAACCGTTTTTTCGCCTGCGTAGCCCGTATGGAAGACATCCCGTATCCAAACGAGGTCATGTGGATCCGTCTCTGCTGGAGGAACACCCGGCTTGACGCCGGCATGGACGAAAATAGTATCGCCTTCTTCCGCGTAGTAAGGAAGACTGCGGATGAATTCCAGATGGCGGCTGAGGACTTCAGAGTGCAGGAAAGGCTTCACGAACTCCTCATCTTCGGCGAACAGGAACGATTCCGGGTCGAATCCATAGCTTTTCAGCGTCGCATCGCCGCCGTTCCGTCCCGTCCAATTGCGCCATGTCTTTTCGTTGCCGTCGATGAGCGACCGGATCATCATATCTTCATGGTTGCCCTGCAGGGCGACAGCCCCTCCCTCGACAAGTTGCATAACCCGTTCCACTGTCGCTTTTGAATCAGGACCCCGGTCGATATAGTCGCCAAGCAGATACAGCTGGTCTGCCGCCGGATCATAATCCGCTTTTTCTAGCAGCGCATCGAGCATACTGCGTTCTCCGTGGATATCGCTTATGACGAGTGTTCGTTCCATCATCCTCATCCTTTCTTTCTACTGTACAAGGATAGCAGGATGGAAAGCCGGACTGCAACCGGCGTGTGCCGGCAGCGTTACCGACCCACGTTTACAGGAACGGGAGGAACCGCTGCAGCGGGCTCGTTTCAGGGATGAGCGATTCGATGTCCTTCAAGGCGATCGGGAAATACGGGAAGCCCCATACGTATGGAGTGATCTCATAGAGTTGGAAAAAGAAGACGAGGGATGTGTCGGCGAGATAGAAGTCCTGATCGCGCCTGATTTCCGTGAATGGCGGGTCCAGCAGTTCGACATTCCATTGTTCAATCTTCTTACGAATCAGGTCCGAAATCGGTTTCTCGAAATCCTTGCTGCCGAGCAGATCGTAAAGCGTATACTTCTTTCCTGTCAGCGTGTCGAAGGTGAGCGGGACGACCACTGTCATGCCGTGCGCGCCGCCCGTAAAGGAGTAGGCGACAAGTGTCAGGCTCAGTAGATTGCGTTCGTTCGTCTTCACCTCGAAGTAGACGATCAGTTCGACAAGGTTCGGATCATAGTAGTTCTGATCCAGCAGCAGCTGATTCAGCGCATTCCGGATCTGTGTGTTGAGGCTGTGCTGCACGACGGGCAGATGGGGCAGATGGACTTCCGGATAGACTATGGATACGGAGGAGGAGGGGTTCGGCAGCGTTCGGGTCGTCACGAGGACAGGCGTATTTTTCAAGACATCATCCTTTCTGCAATGTTCCATCTTATGCCGCCGTCCGCCATCCGATACGTACGCAAAAAAGACAGATGCTCTGCTGATGTCGGCGGGGCATCTGTCTTTAAGAATCAGCGCTGTTTGCTGAGCTCACCATGGATGAGGTCGATATTATAGTTCAAGTACTTGACGTACGTATCGATGGCAGCTCCGGGATCACCGATTTCATCGGAATAGATCGGTTTTTCGGCAATCGGGACCCCGGTCTCTTTTGATACGGTCTCCATGGGGCGTGTATCGACGTTCGACTCGACGAACAGGACAGGAACGTTGTGGTCTTTGATGAATCCGACCAAGTCCTTGATCTGTTTCGGGGAGCCGTTTTCTTCCGTGTCGATCTCCCAGATGAACGCTTCCTTTAAACCGTAATGGGACGCCATGTACTGGAATGCACGTTCACTTGTCACAAGCGTGCGGTTCTTTTCCGGAATATCATTTATCCGTTCTTCGTATTCCTTATCGAGTTCCTTCAGACGGTTAACATACGCTTCACCTTTTGCTGCAATCTTTTCGCTGTCCGTCGGGTGTTTCTCTTTCAGGACAGCGGTGATGTCTTCGGCCATCTTGATGCCGACACCGGGGTCGATGAAGGCATGCGGGTTCATCTCTTCGTCACGGCCGTCTTCGCCGGCCAGGTACATCGGCTTTACGTGTTCCGTCAGGTTGAAGATGTTTTCATCTTTCTGATGTACGGAGTCGGTCAGTTTCTTGAACCATCCTGCATCCCCGCCTTCCAGGTTGAGTCCATTGTAGAACAGGACATCCGCATCGGTAGCAGCTTTAATGTCATCGGGCAGCGGTTCGTATTCGTGCGGGTCCGTACCGGAAGGCACAAGGTTGTGCACGTCGACATAGTCACCGCCGATCTGGCGCACCATATCTGCAATGATGGTGAATGATGTGACGACTTTCAATTTGTCGCCGCTGTCGCTACTGCCTGCTTTGTCCGGCGAATCTTTGCCGCAGGCTGCAAGCAGGATCACTGCCAGCAGGGGCAGGCAGAATAATTTTGCCAGTTTTTTCATAATAAGTGGCTCTCCTTTTTCTCGTTTATTGGGTCTGGACTCCAGAATTCTTACGTGCTGTAAACTGCTTGGTGATCAAACCCTGTTTTGGGGCGAACAGAAACGCTAAAATGAAAATCGATGTCGTTGCAAGTGCAATGACAGGTCCCGACGGCATGTTGTACAGGAAACTGAAGTATAGGCCGGCGACTGCTGAAAACGCGCCGAAAAACGATGCGAGCACGACCATCGTCGACAGACGGTTTGTCAGCAAATAGGCAGCCGATGCAGGCGTAATCAGCATGGAAACGACGAGAATCACGCCGACGGTCTGCAAGGAAGCCACGGTGACAAGGGTCAGGAGGAACATGATGGCATAGTGGATGAACCGCGTATTGAGCCCATAAGCTGCGGCCATCGTTTCGTCAAAGCTCGAAATCAGCAATTCTTTGAAGAACAAGACCACCGTTCCAATGACAACAGCGCCGATGACCAGGGTGATCCACATATCCGAGTCACGGACAGAAAGCACATTGCCGAACAGGATCTGTGTCAGATCGGTCGCACTTTTCGCTTTCGTGATCAAAATGATACCGAGTGCAAAAAAGGCCGAGAACACGATACCGATTGCGGAGTCGCTTTTGATGCGGCTGTTCTGGCTGATCGCCCCGATGCCGAACGCAGTCAGGACGCCAGTCAGCACAGCGCCGTAGAAGTAATTGATGCTCAGCATATAGGAAATTGCGACGCCGGGCAGAACAGCATGGGAGATTGCATCCCCCATCAGCGCCATCCCTCTCAGGACGATGAAGCTGCCGATGACGCCGCAGATTATGCCCACCATTACGGAGGTGACAAATGCTTTTTGGAGGAATGCATAATTCATGAGATCATGGAAGAATTCCATTAGAGCTGCACCCCCGGATCGCCGAACATCATCATAGGCCGATTATAGGCCCGTGCCATGTTTTTCTCCTGAAATACCTGTTCGACCGGTCCGGCGTCAATCAGTTCCTTATTCATGAGGATCAGATCATCGAAGTAGCTTTTCACTTTGGACAGATCATGATGGACGACAAAGACGGTTTTGCCTTCCTTCTTCAGCTGCCGCAAAATACCGATGATCACTTCTTCGCTCGAAACATCGATGCCGACGAACGGTTCATCCAAAAAGAAGTAATCAGCTTTCTGGGCGAGTGCCCGCGCCAGGAAGACGCGCTGCTGCTGGCCGCCTGACAGCTCACCGATTTGGCGGTCGGCGAATTCCTCCATGCCTACCTGCTTCAGGCAGTCGAGCGCAAAGGCTTTATCCTGCCTGCTTGGCCGCCGGAACAGTCCGAGTTTCGGGTAGGCGCCGAGCAGGACGGTGTCTTTCACGATGATCGGGAAATTCCAATCAATATTGGACCGCTGCGGCACGTAAGCAATCATTTTGCGGTAGCGGCTGATCGGGTCCGTACCGACCTGCACGGTGCCGCTGTCTTTTCTGATGAGACCGAGCATCGCTTTCATGAGTGTCGATTTGCCGGCTCCATTCGGACCGAGTATGCCGATCAGACTTCCCGGCTTGAATGCAAACGACACATCTTGGACGACTTGCTTTCCCGAGTAGGATACCGAAATATGGTTTGCAGTTATCTGTTCAGTCACTGAGATCCCTCCTGAATTTGTCAATCAAGTTTCCTGTGTGCAACTTTTTGTGCGAAATGTCATCTATGTCGAAGTTGCAGCGCATTGTGTTCGATTTTCTTTCACTGTATGCATGCTGCGGGAAAACCGTTCCAGCAGATTGCCTACATGGAATTTTCCTTTGTGCAACTTTAAGTTTCCCCAGGGCAACTTTTTAATAAGTATAGGATAATGCGGCGTTCGTGTAAAGCAAAAAACTAGAGTTTTTTGAAGATTGTCAGGCCGGATCACGGTGACTGTGAATTCGTATTGGAGGAAGAAGGTGAAATCCTGTAAACTGGAAGGAGACTGACTAGGAAAAGAGGACGTATACATATGAAGATTTTCCATACAGCGGATTGGCATCTCGGAAAAGTGCTGCAGGGCGTCTCGCTGATTGATGAACAGCGTTATGTGCTGGAGCAGTTCATTGATGCGGTGCGTTCTGAAAAACCGGATGCCGTCATCATCGCCGGTGACTTGTATGATCGATCGGTGCCTCCGGCTGGCGCGGTGAGCCTGCTGGATGAGGTGCTCTGGACACTTACCGTCGATTGCAGCACCCCAGTGCTTGCAATATCCGGGAACCACGACAGTCCGGCGAGGCTTCAGTTCGGCAGCCGGCTCATGCAGTCGACTGGCCTGCATATTGCCGGAAGACTCGGCAGCGACGGCACTTGCACCGAAGTGAAATTGGCGGATGAACACGGGCCGGTCGTATTCCATCTGATCCCGTTCGCCGATCCTTCGATCGTCCGGAACGCGCTGCAAGACGAAGCGGTTGAAAACCATCATCAGGCGATGGAGGCGGTCATCCGCAAAATCGGCGGCTGGGACTCATCTGCTCGGCATGTCGCCGTCGCTCATGCTTTCGTGACCCCTCACGGCGACCCTGAAGTAAATACAAGTGACTCCGAGCGGCCGCTGACGATCGGAGGGACGGAATACGTGGCAGCCGAACTTTTCGGCCGCTTCAGTTATACCGCTCTCGGTCACTTGCATCAGGCACATCATATCGGTACCGAAACGATCCGGTACGCGGGCTCCCCGATGAAGTATTCCATTTCGGAGGAGAGCCATAAGAAGGGATTTCTTGTTGTAGAG
Source organism: Sporosarcina sp. (assembly GCA_032099885.1). Classification (GTDB taxonomy): domain Bacteria; phylum Bacillota; class Bacilli; order Bacillales_A; family Planococcaceae; genus Sporosarcina. Next base: position 95,873 of record DAMDKL010000005.1, on the reverse strand, counting down.
CTAGATGCGGAAGGTTCTGTCACGGTCGAGAAGCGGCCGCTGCGTCAGAAACGGGATATTCGGACAGTCAAAGCATCGATGGATAATTTGCTGCAGATGGAACGGAGCGACGATTACGTATTCGTCAGGCTGCTCGATCAGACACCCGTCCTGTCACCGATGGAAAAAGTCCGGTCCGTGTTTCCTAATGCCATGCATGTCGAGCGGGTTGTCACCAGGGGACCTGCCGCTATGAACAAAAACCGGGTGACCGATCTTGAGCAGCTCGATGACCGGGCGTTGTTCCGCGCATTTTACGAAGAGATGACAGGGAATGAACCCGACAACGAGACGGCAGCGCTCATGGATGAAGCGCTGCAAGAGCTGCTGACTGGAAAGGAGGACAGCCGATGAGACCGACAAAGCTATCGATGACAGCGTTCGGACCGTATCGGGAAAAAGAGACGATCGACTTTGCCAAACTGAAAGAATATGGATTATTTGCTGTTTCTGGTGCGACCGGTGCCGGTAAGACGACCATCTTCGATGCGATCTGCTTTGCACTTTACGGACAGGCGAGCGGTGAAGACCGGACGGATATCCGAGCGCTGCGCAGTGACTTTGCTAGGAACGATCTCCAGACGGCCGTTGAACTGGAATTCGAGATACAGGGCAGGGTTTTCCAGGTTTACCGGCAGGTGCCCTACACGAAAAAGGGTAACAAAAGTGAAACGGGCGGCCGGGTCGAGTTCTTCGAGGTAACGCCTGCAGGCGAAGTGCCTGCGGTGGACCGGCAGATCGTCACGGAAGTGAACCGGAAGATCGAGGAGCTGATCGGGTTCACACTGGCCCAGTTCAGCCAGATTGTAATGCTGCCGCAAGGTGAGTTTCGCAAATTCCTGACATCCGATACGGAGAACAAAGAGACCATTCTCCGCAAAATCTTCAAAACTGAACATTATCGTGAACTGACGGACAGTCTTAAACGGAGGAAAGATGCTCTGTTCAGCGAGCTGAGTACTGCACGACTTGCAGCGGAGCAGCTGACAGGTCAGCTTGCCGGCAGTCTTCCGGAGCGTGAATCAGCTTTTTTTGCGGAAATTAGAACGGAGTCAATCCATTATGGACGGCTCACTGAGTCGCTGAAGGAAGAGGCCGCTCATTACAAATCAGAGGCTCAACAATTCGACAGCACCTACAAAACCGAATATGCAGCCCACGGCATGGCGCAGCAGACGTTCGCAGAGGCGGCAGGACTGAACCGCTTGTTCGACGACCTTGCAGCACGGAAAGAAACACTGAAACAGCTGCTTGCCAATGAGGAGGATATGGAGAAGGAGCGTCTCCGGCTGCGAAAAGCAGAGCAGGCTGTCTTACTGGACAGTCTGGAACAGCGGGCTGCTGAAACTGCAGGGGAGGCGGCCAGGCGGCAGGAAGCATATGTTGAGGCACAGCGGAAATTGGCCGCTGCCACAGAAGAGGCCGCTGCGGCGGATGAACGATGGGAGAAGGAGCAGCTGAAACAACCGGACCGGGAGGCAGCCGCGAACCGCATTCTCACGCTGCAATCGTACGTCCCCCGCGTGACAGAAATTGAAGAGGGCGAACAGAGGATCAGCCGGCTGGGCGCTCAGGCTGCCGCCGGACAGAAGCAGACAGAGCAGCTTAAGGCACAGCAGCTGGCCGCCGTGGACAAGATCCGCACGCTGCAGGATCACCTGGAGGAATTGGAAGAGTCGGCAGAAGGATACGAGGACCTGTTCGAGACGCTCGGCGAAGCACGTGAAAAAGACAGGCTCATTACCCGGTACCTGAACCATGGGAAGACAGCAGGCGCGCTGTCGGATGATCGGACGGCAGCTGAAGAGCAGCTGCGTGTCAAAAAAGAGCACCAGCACCATGCGGAATCAATCTGGCTGTCCGATCAGGCAGCGCTCGTCGCAGCAGCGCTTGAAGAGGGGGCGCCGTGTCCGGTTTGCGGAAGCCTCCATCATCCTGCTGCCCGTACATCTGATGCGAAAGGCGATGTGACGCGAGATCAGTTGGAACTTTTGCGGCAGGAGACCGCAGCAGCAGCTGAACAGGTCCAGTCGGCCGACCTCAGACTGCAGCATGTCCGCACGGAAATGGCGGATCTCGGACAGCAGCTTGGAAGCAGACCAGATGACAGCACGGCAGCTGCTTCCAGAAAGAGGATTGCAGAGCTTGCAGCCCGGCTGGATCAGATGAAAGAATCCCGCATCCGGCTGAAACGGGTGAAAGAGCAGTTCGGACAGGAGCAGGAGACGCTGACAGCGCTCCAGGGAACTCTCGTCGAAACGGAAAAACGGACAGCAGCACTATCGGCGGAATTGAAAGAAGCAAAATCAGTCTTGGAAGCGACGGTCCGGGATGTGCCGGTCAGTTTCCGGAGGCTCGATGTGCTTCAGCAGGAGATCCGAACTGCGGAAAAACAGAAAGGCGTGCTCATGCAGGCCTGGGAGAAGGCGCAGTCAGACCGGCAGTCAACTGCCGAAAAACTGTCCACTTCCGAAGCGGCCCTCGGGTTTACGCAGCAGGCAGCCGAAGAAGCGGTGGCCGCAAAACAGCTGGCTGCCAATAAATTTGCAGAATCGCTCAGTGCATCGGTCTTTTCTGGCGAAGCGGATTATACGATAAGCAAACGTTCGGAAGAAGAACGGGAACAGCTCGCAACTGCCATCCAGGACTATGAAATTGCCTGCCGGACAGCGGGCCGTTCGATCGCCGAGCTGGAAGACAGACTGGCCGGAAAACAGCGGGCAGACACGGAGCAGTTGGAAGAACAGGTGCGGCTCCATAAACTGCGTTACGAACACGCCTATGAAAGCTCGCGCGAGGCGCACCGTTTGGAACAGACCGCGGCCGAAGGCGCCGTCAGACTCCAAGCACTGCTGGAGGAACAAGAAGGGCTCGATCATCGTCACAGCAAGGTCGCCGAACTGTACGACCTGGTTCGGGGGAACAATGAGCGGAAGTTGTCATTCGAGCGGTACTTGCAGACCGAATACTTGGAACGAATCCTGCAGGCTGCAAATGGCCGGCTGGCTGGTCTGTCGAATGGGCAGTTTCAGTTGCAGCGTAGCGACCGCCAGGAAAGCAGAGGTCGTCAGAGCGGGCTTGGCATCGATGTCTATGACGAATATACAGGGCAGAACCGGGACGTCAAGACGCTGTCGGGCGGGGAGAAGTTCAATGCTTCACTGAGTCTTGCGCTCGGTATGGCAGACATCATTCAAAGTTTTCAGGGATCGATCTCCATCGAGACGATGTTCATCGACGAAGGATTCGGTTCCCTGGATGAGGAGTCGCTGCAGAAAGCCGTCGATACACTCATCGGCCTTCAGCGCGACGGCAGGATGATCGGCGTGATTTCCCATGTCGCTGAATTGAAAGAGGCATTTCCGGCGATTCTGCGGGTCGAGAAGACAAAAGAAGGGGACAGTTACACGGAAATTGTTATACGATGATAAATAATTCCGACCGCGGCTTGTTTTTTGGCAGGCCGCGGTTTATGATGTAATTCACTGATATATCGTATACTTTAGTCAGTCATCTTAGGAGGGACCACATCATGGATCGGAAATTACCGCTTTCATCGCTTATCGTCATCGGAACGATGCTGTTTGCACTATTCTTTGGGGCAGGGAACCTGATTTTCCCTGCACAGCTCGGACAGGCTGCCGGAACGAACTTTTGGCCGGCAGTGACCGGCTTCCTGATCACAGGCGTCGGACTGCCGTTTCTCGGCATCCTCGCTATCGGTTTTTCAGGAAGCGCCAATCTGCAGGAACTGGCAAGCCGGATTCACCCTGTCTATGCGGTTCTGTTCACATCTGCACTCTACTTGACGATCGGACCGTTTTTCGCCGCTCCCCGTACAGGGGCGGTCGCCTTCGACATCGGCGTCGTGCCGTTCCTCGGCGGTATGGATCCGTTCGTGCCCCGGCTGATTTTCACAGCGGTCTTTTTCGGAATCACCGTCTGGCTGTCCCTGAATCCGCAGAAGATCGCAGACCGTGTAGGAAAGATATTGTCCCCTGCTATCATCGTCCTGCTTCTCGGCTTGCTGGCGGCTGCACTTGTAAAGCCGATGGGCAGTTTCCAGCAGCCCGCAGCTTCCTATATGGCAGGAGCCTTCGGGACAGGCTTCACCGAAGGTTATAATACGATGGACGCCCTTGCATCACTCGTGTTCGGCATCATCGTCATTACGATCGTCCGTTCCATGGGCGTGAAATCGAAGAAAGGGATCGTCAGTGCGACATTCAAAACAGGTTTCGTCGCTGCCGCTTTCCTCGGCATCCTCTACGTAGGAATCGCTTATCTCGGGGCCAGCAGTGTCGGGACTCTCGGGGTCATGGATACCGGCGGGGCTGTCCTGACTGCGGTCGCCGTGCATTATTTCGGTGATGCCGGTCTGATCTTGCTGGCGGTGGTCATCCTGCTGGCGTGCCTGACAACAAGTATCGGGCTAATGACTGCATGCGGAGAATACTTCCATACGCTGCTTCCGAAAGTGTCATATAAGACCATCGTCGTCATATTCACCAGTTTCTGCTTTATCGTCTCCAACATCGGTCTCACGAACATCATCGCCTATTCAGTGCCAGTCCTGATGTTCTTGTATCCGCTCGCCATCACTCTGATGCTGCTGACATTCCTTTCACCGCTGTTCGGCCATGCGCGGATCGTCTATGTGGCTGCAACTGCGACCGCAATGCTCGTCAGCACGGTCGACGGGCTCTCCGCAGTGGCAGACGCACTGCCGGGCGGCTATCTCGAAAAAATCATTGGGCCTGTCGCGGAATTCTACAGCAGCGTCCTGCCACTGTATGAAGATGGTCTCGGCTGGCTGCTGCCTGTCCTGATCGTAATCGTTGTGTTCTCTTTTATCGCCAAAGCTGCAGGTATGACCTCGCCGTCCGTAAAACAGGCCAAAACGGATACTTCTATATAGTAGAAAACAGCCTCCCATTCCTAATTTAGGAAGGGAGGCTGTTTTGTTCAGTGCTTGAGTGATTTGAATTCGTGGATGGCACGGAGCCAGTTGCCGCGCATGATAGAGGATGCCTGTTCGGCTCGGTCTTCCCGGAGCATAGAAATGATCTCTTCGTGCTCTTCGATCGATTTTTCGGTCAGGATAATCGAGTTATGGAAGAAAAGCCGGCGTACATGAGCCTGCAGCGATTCAGTGATCGATGAAATATACGAGTTTGCTGCCGCATCAACGATGAGCTGATGGAAGTCTTCATCAATCTTCAGTGCTGTAAAATAATCTTCTTTCCGGACAGCCGCCGCAAAGTCATCGTTCAGCTGTTTCAGCTCACGGATCATCTCTGCGGAAATCCGGGGAGCGGCTAGTTCAGCAGCGAGTGCCTGAAGGGCGGCCAGCGGAGGAAGGAGCTCGTTGATCGAATCCTTTTCCACTTCTGTCACTTGGGTCGCTTTCCCCGGATACATTTTGACGAACCCCCGGACTTCGAGCAGCTGCAGCGATTCGCGGATCGGCGTGCGGCTAACACCGAGTGCCTGTGCAAGTTCACTATCTGCCAGCCGTTCTCCAGGCTTGAGGGTGCCGTCGATGATCCACTGCTGCAGCTGATTGAATGCGCTTTCTTTTGCAGTCTGCCTGGCGGGTTTTTGATGGTTTTGAGGTATAGGCATAACATTCACCGTCCTGATTTGACTTTCTTTTCTTAGTATACCGTACTTTTTCGGTAGTTTGAACCAGTTCTGCGGAATCTTTCTGAACGCTGTAACATTCGCTTTTATTTTGTAACGGGAATGGAGGTTACGTGTAACACCTTTGTAATATTGGGCTGTTATTCTATACCCAGACTTAAAAAAGGGAGCGGAGCTTTTGAAGAAACTAATTGTTACATTCATCTTAGCTACGGCACTAATGGTCAGCGGTTCACATGAGAGTTCGGCGGCAGCGTCGGCGTACAAAGTGAAAAAAGGAGATACTCTATATAAGATCTCACGCACTTACAACGTATCAGTCAGCAACTTGATGAAATGGAACGGACTTAAATCGTCCGTCATCTATCCGAACCAGAACTTGAAACTCGTTAATGGGGGAACGACGGCAGCAGTGAAAAAACCTGCAAAGACGCCATCCCGTTCTGATAATGATACCGTGACGAAGGAATTCATCGCCAATGCATCTGCCTATACTGCATCTTGCAAAGGATGTTCAGGTATTACGAAAACAGGCCTCAACTTGAAAAAGAACCCATCACTTAAAGTGATCGCGGTTGACCCGAATGTGATTCCTCTCGGCTCGAAAGTACACGTTGAAGGATACGGCTATGCCGTTGCCGGAGATATCGGCGGAGCAATCAAAGGGAACCGGATCGACGTCTTCATGGCTTCACACAGCCAGGCGATCCAGTGGGGACGCAAAAGTGTACGTGTGAAAGTGTTAGACTGATCCGTACAATTACAAAAGACCAGCCGCGAATTGAAATTGCGGTTGGTCTTTTTTTACCCGAAACGATACACTAGTAATCATTATGGGGAGGGATTGTATGGAAGTGTACATCATAACCGGAGCGTCGAAAGGAATCGGCGCTGCCTGTCTGCAGGCACTCGAGCAGCAGGGGAAGACGGTGATCGGGATTGCCCGCAGCAACCCGGACAACCGGGAGTTGTTCGAGGAGATGGATTTGACCGACAGAAACAGCAGACAGGGGTTGATCGCCCGGCTGCTCGCACCGTTTAGGGACAAGGGCAGCACGTTCACACTCATTAATAACGCAGGGACTGTCGAACCTGTCGGGAAAGTCGGCATGCTGCCTGATGAGGAAACCCGAATGGCTATCGAACTCAACTTGACGGCACCGCTGGAACTGGCCAATCAATTCATCGAGTTCTTTGCCGGGACGGCTGTCAAGAAACAGATTGTTAATATTTCATCCGGTGCAGGAAGGAATGCCCTGGAAGGCTGGGGTATCTATTGCGCGACGAAAGCAGCGCTAGACCGGTTTTCGGAAGTCGTCCGGCTGGAACAGCAGCGGGAGGAATTCCCTGTCGGAATCGTGTCAGTGGCACCGGGAATTATTGATACGGGTATGCAGGAGACAATCCGTTCAAGCGGGGAAGACGGATTCCCGTCTCTCGGGAAGTTCATCGAATATAAGGAATCCGGACAGCTGAGCACTCCGGAAGACACAGCCCGCCGGCTGCTGTCCTGGATTACTGAAACTGATCTGACGAAGACAGACGTAATCAGCCGGCTGAATTGACAAAAGGACCGGATCCGGCATGACAGCCGGATCCGGTCCTTTTTGTCGAGGTCATTGATCGCCGCCGAAACGCGATGACTTTTCAATCAGCAGCAGGAAGGGCGGCCGGCTGCGGCTGTTCATTGTTTCATAGCGGATAGCCTGGTAGTCTTTTGCATCCAGCTGCCGGACGAATCCAAGGACTGCATCCCTTTCGGCTGCCCCTCCCGGATGACCGTCATAGACAGCAATTGAAATGATTCCTCCCGGCTTCAGCAGGGCCAGTGCCGCGCGAAGCGCCGGTATCGTAGTCTCTTCGGACGTGATGACAGAAGCGTCTTCCGCATTCGGCAGGAATCCTAGATTGAACATGACAGCCGTGACACCGACGGGCACGTGAGCCGCCATGTCCGCATGGCTGCCGAGGATCAGGTCGGTCCGGTTTAGAAGGGTACCGAGACGATTCCGTGTGGCCTCGAGTGCCGCCTTCTGGATGTCGAAAGCATAGACACGGCCGGTATTGCCCACTGCAGTCGCAAGAAATTCGGTGTCGTGCCCGTTCCCCATCGTCGCATCGACGGCCCTGTCGCCTTCTTCAAGAAGGCTGGAGAGCACTTGTTTCGCATGGGGAAGCACACGCTGCAGCTGGAACTTCGGTGTCTTCACAGCAGTGCTGCTGCTTTCTCGTAATACTTGCCCTGCCAGCTGTCCCGCCGTTCCATTTCGCGCGAAATGTCATTCAGCACATCCCACTTCGTCACGCTCCACATCGGTCCTATGAGCAGGTCGATTGGTCCGTCCCCGGTGATTCGGTGGACAATCATGTCAGGCGGCAGCATCTCCAGCTGATCGACGACAAGATTGACGTATGTTTCCTGATCGAGGAATTCGAGCAGTCCTTTTTCGTACTGCTTCACCATCGGCGTGCCTTTCAGCAGATGCAGAAGGTGGATTTTGATGCCCTGGACATCGAGTTTCGCGACTTCACGGGCGGTTTCCTTCATCATCTCAAGGTCCTCGCCCGGCAGGCCGTTGATGATATGCGTACAGACGCGGATATTATGGTTGCGCAGTTTTTGGACGCCTTCCTTATAGAGCGCGAAGTCATGGGCGCGGTTGACGAGTTTCGCCGTTTTCTCATGGACGGTCTGCAGGCCAAGTTCGACCCACAGATACGTGCGTTCATTCAGCTCCGCCAAGTATTCCACAACATCATCCGGCAGGCAGTCCGGACGGGTCGCGATTGACAGGGCGACGACGCCTTCCTGGGCGAGTGCCGCTTCGAATTTCTCCTTCAGTTTCTCAAGCGGCGCGTGCGTATTCGTGTACGCCTGGAAGTACGCCATGTACTTGCCGTTTTTCCATTTCTTATGCATACGATCTCGGATTTCCGCAAACTGGACATCGATCGGATCGACCCGGTCGCCTGCGAAATCGCCCGACCCGGCCGCGCTGCAGAACGTACAGCCGCCAAAAGCGACCGTGCCGTCACGATTAGGACAGTCAAATCCTGCGTCAAGCGCCACTTTGAACACTTTGAAGCCAAACCGATCCTTCAGATGGCGAGACCATTTATGATACCGAGTACCGTCAGAAGGAAACGGATAGTTGTAATTTTCCATTGAAACCACTCCTTAAAAAGACAGTGTACCACCTTTTTCGGCAGAACGATCCGGATGTCACCAAATAATCGTTTTCTCCTTGTCAATTAGGGAATAAAGGCATAGAATCATATACTGTACTTCGTGGAGGGGAGGCAGGATTCATTGCCTAAAAAAGTTTGGCTTCTGATTATCGGGATGTTCGTGAACGTCATCGGCAACTCATTTCTGTGGCCGTTGAATACAATTTATATGCATGATTATTTAGGGAAGTCCTTATCCGTTGCGGGTTTAGTGCTAATGGCAAATGCGGGAGCAGGCGTTGTCGGCAATTTACTTGGCGGTTTTTTCTTTGACAAAATCGGTGGTTATAAGTCGATGATGATGGGGATTCTCATTTCGGTCGGCGCACTCGTCGTCCTCGTCATCAACCATTCATGGGGACCGTATGTCGTTTTTCTGACGGTGCTCGGTTTCAGCGGGGGGATCATCTTCCCAAGTTTCTATGCGATGGTCGGCACTGTCTGGCCGGAGGGCGGACGGCGGTCGTTCAACTCGATCTACCTCTCTCAAAACGTAGGAGTCGCGATCGGGCCTGCACTGGCCGGACTCGTAGCAGCGGTCAACATCAACTATATCTTTGCTGCCAACCTGGCGTTTTACGTCCTGTTCTTCTTCATCGCCTTCTTCTTCTATAAGCAGATGAGTATCGCGCCGGAAGTCCATACGACGATTCTGAAGGAAAACACGGGCATCAAGAAGAAAGTGCCGTTCATCGCCCTGCTCGTCGTGTTGATCGGCTACCTTCTGACGCAGCTCGTCTACTCCCAGTGGTCGACGACGATTTCAACACATGCCACATCCGTCGGTGTCACGCTGGAACAATACAGCCTGATCTGGACGATTAACGGCCTGCTCATCGTCATCGGCCAGCCGCTCATTAAACCGCTCATCAAGCGGATTGAAAACCAAGTGAAGCTGCAGATCCTCCTCGGTCTCGGCATCATGCTCATCTCCTTCATCGTTGTCAGTTTCGCCAACGTCTTCAATGTCTTCGTCATCGCGATGATTATTTTGACGTTCGGGGAAATGATCGCCTGGCCGGCATTCCCGGCACTGGCCGATCAGCTGGCACCGCGCGGGAAGGAAGGATTCTATCAGGGAATCGTCAACTCGGCCGGGACGATCGGCAAAATGATCGGACCGATGGCGGGCGGGATCCTCGCCGACATCTACGGCGTGCAGATTGCCCTGTGGGTGCTGACGGGGCTCATGAGTCTGTCCATCTTCCCGACACTGTTCTACGACATCAAACTCAAACGCACCGACTACAAGCCGAAAAGCTATTAAGCTTTTCGGTTTTCTTTTCGTTTCATTGCAAAATACGAAACAGTCTGATTAAATTAAGGGTGAGAGAGTAAGTCATTATGGCAAGACACTGGAGGTTAGTCCGATGAAAACAATCTATTCATCCGCACGGGAAGCCGTCGCGCCGATCGAAGACGGGATGACGCTCATGGTCGGCGGTTTCGGCCTCGTCGGGATCCCGGAGCAGCTCATTCTCGCGCTCGTGGAGAAAGGCGTCAAAGACCTGACGATCATCTCGAACAACTGCGGGATCGACGACTGGGGCCTCGGCCTGCTGCTGAAAGAAAAGCAGATCAAGAAAATGATTGCTTCCTATGTAGGTGAAAATAAGGAATTCGAACGGCAGGCGCTGTCTGGGGAACTCGAAGTCGAACTGACACCGCAAGGAACATTAGCGGAAAAAATCCGGGCTGGCGGCGCGGGAATCCCTGCGTTCTTTACCCCGGCAGGCGTCGGTACGCAAATTGCGGAGGGCAAGGAGATCCGTGAATTCAACGGCAAGGAATATGTGCTTGAGGAATCACTGACGGCGGACTTTTCACTCGTTCGCGCGCTGAAAGCGGATACATTCGGCAATCTCATCTACAACAAGACCGCCATGAACTTCAACCCGATGATGGCGGCAGCAGGACAGGTCACGATCGCAGAAGCGGAAGAAATCGTAGAGGCTGGAGAACTCGACCCTGCCTGCATCCATACGCCGAGCATCTATGTACAGGGGCTGCTGCAGGCGGAACAGGAAAAACGGATCGAACGGCTGACGACACGATAAGGAAGGGGACGGTACAGCATGGCAACAGCAAACTCACGTGAACTGATCGCACGGCGGGCGGAGAAGGAGATCGCGGACGGCGACTATGTCAATCTCGGGATCGGCATGCCGACACTCGTCGCAAACTACATTTCACCGGAGAAGACGGTCGTCCTCCAATCGGAAAACGGTCTGCTCGGCATCGGCCCATATCCGACGGAAGACGAAGTCGACCCTGACCTGATCAACGCAGGAAAAGAGACGGTCACCGCAAGTACAGGTGCTGCCTATTTCAACAGCGCGGAATCCTTCGCGATGATCCGCGGCGGCCACATCGATGTGGCAATTCTCGGCGGTATGGAAGTTTCCGAAAAAGGCGACCTCGCGAACTGGATGATCCCCGGCAAAGTGATCAAAGGGATGGGCGGTGCGATGGATCTTGTGCATGGTGCGAAAAAGATCATCGTCATCATGGATCACGTTTCGAAAAAAGGCGAGCCGAAAATCAAGAAAACGTGTGATCTGCCGCTTACCGGCAAAGGGGTGGTCGATAAAATCATCACCGAGCGCGGCCTCATTGAAGTGACGTCTGAAGGACTTGTATTAAAAGAAGTGTTCGAGGGGTATACTGTGCAGGATATACTGGACGCCACGGAAGCGGAATTGACCATCGATGTGAAAGAGTGAGCGCTCGCTCAAGTCCAGCTTGTCAAGCGGCACTGTTTCCAGTAGAATGAATGTCAATATGAAAGACGCTGACGGAGAGCAGTAGGCGCATTTCTTCTTTTCAGAGAGCTGACGGGCGGTGCGAGTCAGCAGGAAGAACCGCTGAACTCACTTCCGAGTCTGCACGATTGAACGAGTTGTGCCGTATAATCCGCGTTAAGGAGTCAAGTTGGGCGGCACATGCCGTCAATTTGGGTGGTACCGCGGGAACCTGTCTTCACTCTCGTCCCTATTATAAGTGGGGACGGGAGTTTTTTAGTTATTTAATGGGAGGAATTGGATTATGAGCTATAACCACCAGGCAATCGAAAAGAAATGGCAGCAGTATTGGAACGACCACGAGACGTTCAAAATGACGGATGACCCGTCAAAACCTAAATTCTATGCGCTTGACATGTTTCCGTATCCGTCAGGTGCTGGACTGCACGTCGGCCATCCGCTCGGTTACATCGCAACGGATATCCTGAGCCAGTTCAAACGGAAGCAGGGATATAACGTCCTCCATCCGATGGGTTGGGATGCGTTCGGTCTGCCTGCTGAACAGTATGCGCTCGATACTGGGAACGACCCGGCGGAATTCACGGCGAAAAACATCGCGACGTTCAAACGGCAGATGAACGAGCTCGGTTTCTCCTACGACTGGAGCCGGGAGATCAACACGACGGATCCCCAGTATTACAAGTGGACCCAGTGGATCTTCATCCAACTGTATAAGCGCGGACTTGCGTACATCGACGAGGTAGCAGTCAACTGGTGTCCTGCCCTCGGTACGGTACTTGCGAATGAAGAAGTCATCGATGGGAAGTCAGAGCGCGGCGGACATCCGGTGGAACGCCGACCGATGCGGCAATGGGTGCTTCGCATCACGGAATATGCAGACCGTCTGCTGGAGGATCTCGACGATCTCGACTGGCCGGACAGCCTGAAAGATATGCAGCGCAACTGGATCGGGCGTTCAGAAGGGGCGCAAGTGACTTTTGCCGTCGACGGAAGCGATCAGACATTCGATGTGTTCACGACGCGTCCGGATACGATCTTCGGTGCAACATACGCTGTCCTCGCTCCTGAGCACAAGCTCGTCGAAAAAATCACAACGGCTGAGCAGCAGAGCGCAGTCCAGGCATATCTCGACAAGGTAAAGCTGAAGAGCGACCTGGAACGTACGGACCTTGCGAAAGAGAAGACGGGCGTGTTCACCGGTTCCTATGCTATGAACCCGGCGAGCGGCGAAAAGATGCCGATCTGGATTGCGGATTACGTTCTCGTTTCGTACGGCACAGGAGCCATCATGGCGGTCCCGGCACATGACGAACGAGATTACGAGTTTGCAAAAGAATTCAATCTGCCGATCCGCGAAGTGGTGGCAGGCGGTACGATCGATGAAGAAGCCTACACCGGCGACGGCAAGCATGTGAATTCAGGATTCCTCGACGGACTCGAAAAAGTCGAAGCGATCACGAAATCGATCGAGTGGCTTGAGAGAGAAGGCAAAGGCGAGAAGAAAGTGACATACCGTCTCCGTGACTGGCTGTTTTCCCGCCAGCGCTACTGGGGAGAGCCGATCCCCGTCATCCATTGGGAAGATGGCTCAATGACGACAGTCGATGAGTCGGAACTGCCGCTTGAATTGCCGAAGACGACGAATATCCGTCCGAGCGGTACAGGTGAATCACCGCTAGCGAATATTGACGAGTGGGTCAATGTTACGGATCCTGTAACTGGTATGAAGGGACGCCGCGAGACGAATACGATGCCGCAATGGGCAGGCAGCTGCTGGTACTACTTGCGCTACATCGACCCGAAGAACAGCGAGACACTCATAGATCCGAAACTTGCGGAACGCTGGCTGCCGGTCGATATCTACGTCGGCGGGGCGGAACACGCCGTACTCCACTTGCTCTATGCGCGCTTCTGGCACAAAGTGCTGTACGATATCGGTGTCGTCCAGACGAAAGAGCCGTTCCAGAAACTGTTCAACCAAGGAATGATCCTCGGTGAAGGAAACGTCAAAATGTCGAAGTCGCTCGGCAACGTCATCAACCCGGATGACATCGTCCACTCTCATGGCGCAGATACGCTGCGTGTCTATGAAATGTTCATGGGGCCTCTTGATGCGTCGAAAGAATGGTCGACGAATGGTCTGGACGGCGCCCGCAAGTTCCTAGATCGGATCTGGCGCCTGTTCGTGAACGAAGACGGGACGCTTGGCAGCAAGATCGGCGGGGAAGCTGGCGGCGCGCTTGAGAAAGTGTACAATCAGACCGTCAAGAAAGTGACGGACGACTTCGAGCATATGCACAACAACACGGCGATTTCGCAGCTCATGGTCTTCATCAACGAATGTTACAAAGCGGATCGTGTGCCGACTGCGTATGCAGAAGGATTTGTCCTGCTGCTGTCGCCGATTGCACCGCACTTCGCGGAAGAACTGTGGTCGAAACTCGGTCATGACGGGTCGATCACGTACGTTTCGTGGCCGGAGTATGATGAGGAAAAACTCGTCGACGACACCGTGGAGATCGCAGTGCAGATCAACGGCAAAGTCCGCGCGAAGGTCATGGTCGCAAAAGATATCACGAAAGAAGAGCTGGAAAAAGAAGCATTGGCCAATGAAGAAGTCCGCAAGTGGACGGATGGCAAGGAACTTAAGAAAGTCATTGCAATTCCGGGACGCCTCGTCAACATCGTGGCGGTCGGCTGATTGCAAACCTGAAGGACCGGCGGAGCAATCTGCCGGTCCTTGTTTCTGTAAGGATGAAAAAATCGCTGCCGTCTCGGAGAAGAGAGGGCAGCGATTTCTGTTTTAACGGGAATGCAGTTCAGACGCATGAAGGCTCGCGTTCATACCGGCGAGTCGGCCGGTGACGAGGGCGGAGGTGATGTTATACCCGCCTGTATAGCCGTGGATATCGAGGATTTCACCGCAGAAGTATAAGCCTTGCTTTTTGCGGGACGCCATCGTTTTCGGCTCAATTTCCTTGACGGAAACACCGCCGCCTGTAACGAACGCTTTTTCAATCGGCTGGGTGCCGTTGACGGTCATCTGGAAAGACTTCAACTGCGTCGCAAGTTTACGCACTTTTTCTGCGGAAAATGTATTCGCCGGCTCGTTCGCGTCCATGCCGAGCTGTTCGAACAGGAACAACAGCCAGCGTTCGGGCGCAATACCTTTCAGGGCGTTTTTCAGCGCTTTTTTCGGGTCGTCTTTAAGCGCAGCTGTCAGCTGCTGGAACGCCAGCTCTTCGTTGACGTCAGGCAGCACGTCGATCTTGACCGTGACGGTCTGGCTGCCGTTTTTGAACCGCTCCTTGACGACATATTGACTGCACCGCAAAATCGCCGGTCCGCTCAGGCCGAAATGGGTGAACAGCATGTCCATGCGGTGGGTCACGAGCGTCTTGCCTTTCGCATTCAGCACGGACACTGCCGCGTCGCGTAACGCAAGCCCCTGCAGTTCCTTCGAGCGGATGAACGGCTCACTTGATAGGAGGGGCACTTCTGTCGGGTACAGATCGGTCACTGTATGGCCCGCCTGTTCTGCCCACGGATAGCCGTCTCCTGTGCTGCCGGTATGCGGCACGGCTTTCCCGCCGACAGCGACCACGACAGATTTCGCACGGATCTCTTCGCCGTCCATGAGGCGGACGCCTAGTATGGAGGATTCATCCATCAGCAACTTTTTCACTTTCGTTTCCGTCCTGATGTCGACACCGAGACGCTCCATTTCAGTCAGCAGTGCATTGACGACGTCTTTCGCCTTATCGGACACGGGGAACATCCGGCCGTGATCTTCCTCTTTCAGCGGGACGCCAAGACCTTCGAAGAAGGCGATGATGTCTTCGTTGTTGAAGACCGAGAACGGGCCATACAAAAACCGGCCGTTGCCGGGTATGTGCTTAACAATCTCTTCTACGGCAAGCCGATTCGTCACGTTGCACCGTCCGCCGCCCGAAATGGCCAGCTTATTGCCGAGTTTCTTTCCTTTGTCGAGCAACAGCACACGGTTTCCCGGTTCCGCTGCCGCGATGGACGCCATCAGTCCGGACGGTCCGCCGCCAATAATAATTACATCATACATATCTGATCACACTTTCACTTTTTCTCCAGTATACAACACAACGGGCAGAAAACATTGTGAAAAACGTCTCCTCTGGAGTACACTGTATAATAGCTTAACGAATGGAAGGAAAAAACACATGGGATCCAATCTTCTGAAAGGGACGGCCATCCTGACGATCGGACTGTTCCTGTCCAAGGCACTCGGACTGATCTACGTCATTCCGTTCTACAGCATCGTCGGGGACAAAAATATCGCCCTCTACCAATATGCCTACATACCGTACAACATTGCACTGTCCATCGCGATTTCCGGCGCACCGCTCGCCATCTCGAAATTCGTCTCCAAATACAATGCCCTCGGCGATTACGCGACCGGCCGGAAATTGCTGAAATCGAGCATGGGCATCATGGCGATGACCGGTGTCCTGTCATTCCTTGCGCTGTATTTCATGGCAGAGCCGCTTGCGCATATGGTCATCAAAGACGACGAACAGGTCTTCACGATCGAAGACATTGCGTCCGTCATCCGCTGGGTGAGCTACGCGCTGCTTGCCGTGCCGATCATGAGTGTCGTCCGCGGCTTCCTGCAAGGGTACCAGAAATTCGAGCCGACATCCGTGTCTCAGCTGATTGAACAGATCGTCCGGATTGCGGTTGTGCTCATCGGCTCGTTCGTCGTCGTCAACATATTCGGCGGCTCACCTAAAACAGCGGTCAAGTTCGCCGTATTCGCAGCATTCGTCGGTGCGATCGCCAGTCTCGGCGTTCTCGCATTATACTGGCGCAAGTACAAACCGGAGATGAACCATCTGCTTGAGAACAGCCCGCCCGCCGGTGAACTGCCAGTGTCGACGATCTATAAGGAAATCATTACGTACATCCTGCCGTTCGTCCTAGTCGGGGTGATCAATCCGCTGTACCAGTTCGTCGATATGATCACGTTCAACGGGACAATGGCATCGATCGGTCTGGCAAAAGTGACCGATACGTACTTGACGATGCTCAATTTCCTGACGCATAAGATCGTCATGATTCCCGTCATGGTCGCGACCGGTTTCTCGATGGCGATCATCCCGGTCATCACCAATTATTATTCGAAAGGGGATCAGCGGGGGATCACCCGCTCGCTTGACCAGACGTACCAGATCATGCTGTTCGTGACGATACCGATGGTCGTCGGCCTCATGGCGCTATCCGCGGACACGTACCAGCTCCTGTATGACCGGAACAGTGTCGGTGCGGCTGTCCTGCGCAGCTACGCACCGGCCGCCATCCTGTTCGGCATGTACACGGTGACCGCCGCGATCATGCAGGGGATCGACCGCCACAAGTGGATTGTCTTTACGTCGCTGCTCGGGCTGCTGTTCAAATTGGTCCTGAATATACCGCTCATTAAACTGTTCGAAGTGAACGGTGCGATCGCCGCGACGATCATCGGCTATTCCATCGCAGTGGGCGTCAACCTCCTGGTCATCCGCAAGGAACTGAACTATCACTCGAAAATAGTCGCACGCCGCATCATCCTCATTCTCGTGTTCAATGCGGTCATGCTGGCGGCTGTCCTGCTCGTGCACAAAGGCTTATACGCGATCCATGTGCCGGCGGGAAAACTGCAGGCGCTGCTTTACGTCCTCATCTGCAGCGGCGTCGGAATTGTCGTCTACGGCTTCTTGTCACTCCGCAGCGGCCTTGCCCAGAAACTGCTCGGTGACCGGATCACGCGGCTCACCAACAAATTGAAGATAGGATGATCCTAAATGAGACTCGACAAATTACTCGGCAACAACGGATTCGGCACCCGCAAAGAAGTCAAACAGCTCATCCGTAAGGGGACTGTCAAAGTGAACGGTACAGTGGAAAAAGACCCAGGCGCGCACATTGACCCCGCTGCGGATGCTGTGACACTTCTCGGCGAGCCGGTCATCCATCAGGAGTTCATCTATCTGATGATGAACAAACCGCAAGGCGTCATATCTGCGACGGAAGACAGCCGGGAACGAACGGTCATCGACTTGCTGACGGAGGAAGAGCAGCGGTTCGACCCATTTCCGGTTGGCCGTCTCGACAAAGATACGGAAGGGCTGCTCGTGCTGACGAACGACGGCAAGCTCGCTCATGAGCTGCTGTCGCCGAAAAAGGACGTACCGAAAACATATTACGCCGTCATCGACCAGGAAGTGAACGAAGCGGACGTGTCGGCGTTTGCTGAAGGTGTCACATTGGAGGATGGATTCGAAACGAAACCGGGCATCCTGCGTATACTGGCAGCAGGAGAACGATCCGAAATCGAACTGACGATCACGGAAGGGAAGTTCCATCAGGTAAAGCGTATGTTCGAAGCGGTCGGGAAGAATGTTGTATTCCTGAAGCGGCTGTCGATGGGAACATTGCAGCTTGATGTCGGACTGGCACCGGGTGAATTCCGGGAGCTGACGGAAGACGAGATCACTGAATTGGATCCAAGAAAAAAGGACTGAATGGCGTAAAGGCGATTCAGTCCTTTTTTCTGGGCTCATATACCCGAGGGATTGTGTCAGGAAGGCAATTTCACTTTTCTTGCTGTCGTTGTCCATTGGCCGCGGACCGGACTCGTAATGAGATCATTGTACTCGAGGACGTTCAGGTCCCGTTGTGCAGTGCGCGCCGTAATGCTAAATTCTTCGACTACATTCTCAGTGGTGACAGTTCCGTTACCATAGATGTACATGTAGACATCTTTGATACGGGTCAGCATTCGGTCTGTAGCGGGATTCAACGGTGAACCACTCCTTCATCATCAATTTCCAAATAAGTTGGGCATGTGACGTGGAAATGTTACGTTAGCTTGTTTGAAATCGCCTTGGCTCCGCACTTCCTCTCCAGCATTTGTTTGCCAGACTATTTGTTCTGACAATACTAGTATAACGTATTTGAGAGGAAAAGTAAGGGGAAACTGCCTGAGACCGAAAACACGGCAGACGAAAGGGTTTGTTCTTTATTTTCTTACGGGAACGTGGGAAAATGGTAAGGATAGCGTACAAATTGGCGAGTTCGCCAAACCGCCGCCTGGCGCATATACTGCAGAAAAGGCATTCGTCGGAACGGGTGCTTGAGAGGAGATTGAAGATGACACTGTATTTCAAGAACGGGGAGTATACAGAGAAGGACAAACTGAGCATTTCCGTCGACGACCGGGGGTACTACTTCGGTGACGGGGTGTACGAGGTCATCAAAGTGTACGGCGGCAAGCTATATACGGCAGCAGAACACTTTGAACGGTTCCTGTCGAGTGCACAGAAGATCCGCATGCCGCTGCCGTATACAGTGGAAGAATTCACTGGGATTGCAGAAGAGCTGGTACGTGCAAATGGGATCACGGAAGGACATGTCTATCTTCAGGCAACCCGCGGCATCGCACCGCGTGTCCATAATTTCCCGGGGGATGACGTGCTGCCGATGATTACGGCGTATGCCATCGATAACCCGCGACCGCTTGGCAAGCTTGAAAAAGGAGTGGCAGTGAAAACGGTGGACGACATCCGCTGGCTGCGCTGCGACATCAAAAGCCTCAATCTGCTGGCGAACGTCATGGCCAAGCAGGAAGCCGTGGAAGCAGGATGCGGCGAAGCAGTCTTCGTACGGGACGGCATTGTAACGGAGGGATCATCCTCCAATATTTTCGGGGTGAAGGACGGCATTCTTTACACCCATCCGGCTACCAATCTCATCTTGAATGGGATTACACGCCGCGTCGTGCTCAAATGCTGTGCAGCTGAAAGCATCGGCGTCATGGAAGAGCCATACTCGCTGGGAGAGCTGCGCGGGATGGATGAAGTGTTCCTCACATCGACCACTTCGGAAATTACGCCGATCATCGCAATCGACGGGGAGCCGGTCGGTGACGGTACACCCGGCCCGGTGACGAGCAGACTCCAGCGGGTGTTCGAGAAGACGATCCGGCAGGTTATGCAGGAAACGAACTGAAATGAGAAAGCGCAGGTGAATCGATAATGGCACAGCTTGTCAAAATGCTCGATTACGTCTCGCGTTATGAACTGGATCTGTCGCGTTATACGACGCAGTTCATCCGACTGAAACGGTCTCAGTGGGAACGCATGAAACGGCAGTGGGACCACGGCGTCGATCTGGCAGGCTGGCAGCACGGCGAGGAAGCGGACAGTCAGGCGGAAACCGCAGCTGCGGAAACGGCTGCCGAAAACCCGGAGCGGGGCAAACGGTTTTTCACCTTGACCCGCTTCCTTCCGTTCCGTAAAACGGAAAACGAAACCGCTGCAGGCAATGCCGACACTGCTGCCGGCGTACAGGAAGAGAAGCTGCAGTTCACCCCAAGCATTGTCACGCAGCCCCGCTCCGTCCAGCAGCTGCGCAACCTGTACATCGATCAGCTGTTCCATTTTCAGCTGAAGTGGGCCAGCTCGACGCTGACGGAGTGGTCCAATGTGGACGGGAAATATATGAGGGACAAGCTGCTTCGCGAACTGATCGGCGATCTGCCCGACAGTTTCCTCGTGTTCTACTATCCTGTTCTGAAGTTGAAGAAAGCGCCCGTCGAACTGGAACTGATCATCCTGACACCGGTTGAATGCTTGTGCATCACAGTGCTGGACGGTAAAGACGGTTCTGTGTTCACAGGAAGCGGCGACCGATTCTGGGCTGAAAAGATCAGCGACCGGGAATCCAAAGTGCTGAATCCGACAATTTCACTGAACCGGATGGCGAAGATCGTATCGGGCCTGTTCGCGGCGGAAGGCATCGACTTCCCGATTCGCAAAGTGCTTTTGACGAAAGACAGCTATCTGGACTTTCCGAACGCAGCGGTCGATTTGCTGGAGGTCGACCGCCGGAACTATTCAAAATGGTTTGATAAAATGAAAAAGTTGAGCGTCCCGATGAAATCGAAGCAATTTAAGGCGGCTCAGACGATTTTCAATGTATGCCAGACGACTGCGGCAAGCCGTCTGTTCAATCCCGAGGAGAACGGCGGAACAGAAGGATGATCCGCCTTATAAAAATTGAAGAAGAGAGTGTATGAACGATGAGATTACGCCACAAACCGTGGGCAAAAGATTTTTTAGAAGAGAACGCCGGTATCGTCGTGAAGGAACCGCAAACGAAGAAAGGCAAATGGTCCGTCATTTTCAACAATTCGAACCCGATCCACGTGGAAGTCGGTACAGGCAAAGGACAATTCGTCGTCGGCATGGCGCTCGCCAATCCGGAAGTGAACTATATCGGTATCGAACATTTTGACAGTATCATCGTGTCCGCTGTCGAGAAGACGGTGGATGCAGGCGTGCCTCCTAATCTTCGATTGCTGCGCGCAAACGGCAAGGAACTGGCTGACATTTTCGACTCAGGCGAAGTGTCCCGCGTCTATCTGAATTTCTCGGATCCGTGGCCGAAGACGAAGCATGCGAAACGGCGCCTGACGTACAAGAGTTTCCTGGATCTATACAAACAAGTGCTCATCACGGATGGCGAAATCCACTTCAAGACGGATAACCGGGGCTTGTTCGAGTACTCACTCGTGTCCCTGTCGCAATACGGAATGGAACTGCTGGACGTCTCGCTCGACCTGCATGCGGAAATGCCGGAAGATAATGTCATGACGGAATACGAAGAGAAGTTCTCGGCGAAAGGACAGCCGATCTACCGCCTAGAGGCGAAGTTCAAGAGCAAGTCCTGATAACAGCAAAAGGGGATGTTTGGATGGATACATACACGTTTGGCGGCATGGAACTCACATGGCTGGACGGCGGCGTCAACTATCTCGACGGAGGGACGATGTTCGGGGTCGTTCCGAAAACGATGTGGGCAAAAAAATATGCCCCTGTTGAAGACAATCTGATCGAACTGCGGACCGATCCGATCCTGATCCGCTATAACGGTAAAAACCTCCTTGTCGACGCGGGGATCGGCAAAGGGAAACTCGATGAAAAGAAGATGCGTAATCTCGGCATCCGCGCGGAAACCCGAGTCGCCGAAAGTCTGGCGGAAATCGGGTTGACGCCGGCCGATATCGACATGGTGCTCATGACGCATCTCCATAACGACCACGCAGCCGGCCTGACGGAATGGCAGGACGGCAAGCTTGTTTCGGTGTTCCCGAACGCGGACATCTACGTTTCCCAAATCGAATGGGACGAAATGCGGAATCCGAATATCCGCTCGCGCAATACGTATTTCAAGGAAAACTGGGAAGCGATCCAGGACCAGGTGAAGACGTTCGATAAGGAAGTTTCCCCGCTGCCGGGTATCACGATGGAGCATACCGGCGGCCACAGCGACGGCCACAGCATCATCCGGCTCGAGCAGGACGGCGAGACAATGATCCACATGGCGGACATCATGCCAACACACGCCCACAGCAATCCGCTCTGGGTGCTCGCGTTCGATGATTACCCGATGGACTCCATTTTTGCAAAAGAACGGCTCATGATTGAAGCGAAAGCGAAAGGCCACCGCTTCTTCTTCTACCATGACGCCGTCTACCGTGTGGTCCGTTTCGACGAAACCGGCAGGAAAGTGGCGGACGGACTGGAACGCACGAAGCCAGAGTGACGCAGACTGCCATAGCTAAAAAGACCGCCCCGTTCCTCCTTTCAACAGGAGGAGCGGGGCGGTCTTTTAAGTTAGGAATCCGGCAGATCTCAGTTTTTGACAAGTTCCACGACAGTGCCCGTTTTGGCATCGGCCGCAAACTCATATTGTTCGAGGACGCCATTGCGGATGCGCGAAATGCCGCCGCGGTAAACATTCATGGAAATGACATTGTTAGTGAAAGGTTCCGTTTTCATGACAATCCAGGAGCCGTCGATCGGTCCTTCTTTTTTAAAGGCATCCTTGACCGTCTTCAATACTTGTTCAGCCGGGACAGTCGAGTTCGAACGCTCGATCGCTTCTTTTACAACTAGCCCCGCAGCAGCTCCGGTGAGCACACCGGCTGCAAATTCTTTGAATTTCATACTGACAGCACCCCTTGTTAGTCATTTTGATAAGTGTATCATACCATTTCCATTTTGTATAAGCGAGACGCAGCGGGATGGCGTGCGATTTGGATTTCGGTTACTAGGGCGGTAGCCTAGTACACGGAGGAGGAAATTGCGCAAGACTCCGGTTACTGAAGATGTCTTTATTGCCCGAAGAAAGAAATTTTTCGAGCTCCCTGTCACTAAAGCATCCCACGAACGCCAGCGGCAGTCGAAAAACCCCGCCATCCGCCGAAAATAATTCGGGTCCCTAATTATACGGGTGGCATTCGGAACTGAATTGTTTTACAATACAGTGAGTACATGACTAAAAGTGGGAGTGGGTTTTAGATGAATACCGAAACGCTGAACATGTTCAAGACACTGACGGAACTTCCCGGAGCCCCGGGGAATGAATCGGCAGTGCGCCGCTATATGCGCTCCGAGCTCGAAAAGTATGCCGATGACGTCATCCAGGATAACCTGGGCGGCATTTTTGGTGTCCGCAAAGGGCCGGAAGACAGCCCGAAAATCATGGTGGCCGGTCATATGGATGAAGTCGGCTTCATGATCACCGGCATCACGGATAACGGCATGCTGCGCTTCCAAACACTTGGCGGCTGGTGGAATCAGGTAATGCTGGCCCAGCGTGTGGAAATCATGACGGAGAGCGGTGTCGTGCCGGGAGTGATCGGCTCCATCCCGCCGCATCTGCTGACTGACGAACAGCGCGCGAAACCGATGGACGTGAAGAATATGCTCATCGATATCGGAGCAGACGACGAGGCGGATGCGAAACGGATCGGCATCCGTCCGGGACAGGCAGCCGTTCCGATCTGTCCGTTCACGCCGATGGCCAATGACAAGAAGATCATGGCGAAAGCGTGGGATAACCGCTATGGCTGCGGCCTCGCACTCGAACTGCTGAAGGAAGTGCACGGCACCGAGCTGCCGAACCAGCTCTATTCGGGCGCCAACGTCATGGAAGAAGTCGGTCTCCGCGGCGCTCAGGTAGCTGCGAACATGATTAATCCTGACTTGTTCTTCGCGCTCGATGCGAGCCCTGCGAACGATATGTCCGGCAGCAAAAAAGAATTCGGACAGCTTGGGAAAGGGACGCTGCTCCGCATCCTGGACCGCACGATGATCACCCACCGCGGACTGCGCGAGTTCATCCTCGATACAGCCGAGACGCACAACATTCCGTACCAGTATTTCATCTCCCAGGGCGGGACGGATGCGGGGAAAGTCCACATTGCGAACGAAGGAGTGCCGAGTGCCGTCATCGGAATCTGCTCGCGCTACATCCATACATCGTCTTCGATCATCCACACGGACGACTATGCAGCAGCAAAGGAGCTCCTTGTCAAACTCGTTACGTCTTGCGACAAGACAACACTCGAGACGATCAAGCAGAACGTCTGACCGGCGCCGCGCCGTCAGGACGATAAGCAGTCACCCGCAGGATCTCCTGCCGCTGACTGCTTTTTTCATGACTGCAGACAGATGTTGCAGAGCAGATGGTTGCAGAGAGGGAAACAGACGGCTAAACTAAACGTACTGCATGGAAATGGAGGAAGAAATGTGATCAGCAAAAACAAATTCTTCATAATGGCGGCGCTGACGATGCTGCTGCTTGCAGCTTGCGGACCCACAGCGGAAGACGAGGCGGCCGAGGCTGTCCAAAATGCGCGTGATGCCTTCGAGATGAACCGGAAAAAACCGACGGAAAAGACGGAAAATGTCGGATTCTTCAAACCGGCCGGCTGGAAAGCGGACGTCCGGCAAAATGACCATACGATCGTTCTTACGAAAGGCAAGCGGACGGTGACAGCCCAGTACGATCCGAACGCAAAACAAGATTCCGAAGCGTTCTATAACTTGCTGACAGCAGACACGGCCTCGGAAGTCCTGGCTCGGGAGACATTCAGTGATTCAGGGGCTTTCGGTTTCATCGTGATCCGTAAGCAGAGTGACGAACTCGCGGAGATTGTAACGGGGGCGGGTCCCGCACGAGTGAGCGCAATTGTCGGCAGGCACGATATAGAGCCGGCTGCGGAGCAGATGATGGAAATCGCCCGTTCTCTGGAAATCCAGCCATAATACGGACAAGGCAGAGGAGTGGTCAAGTTGAAATCTGAACAATTGGTGGAAGAACTGAAGAAGCGTCTGGCTCCGTTCGAGTTCGATTGGAAGTTCGATAGGAAAGCGGACAAGCTGCGTCTGGAACACACAGGTCTGAAACGGGGGATGGACATTTCACTCCCTGAAATCATTGCGAAATACGAGCAGAAACAGGAAGCTGCGATCGATGAGGTGGTCTACACGATCCGGGAGACATTCCGTGCCATGCAATCCGAAGAGCAGGAGGGCTTCGACAGGGGTGCGGTCATTTTCCCGGTGATCCGATCGACCTCGTTCCCGAAACAGTCAAAGGCGGGAAGTCCATTCCTCGTGAATGAACATACCGCAGAGACGGCTGTCTATTACGCGCTCGATCAGGGTACTACGTATCGGCTGATCGATGAGAGTATGCTTCCTGCACTTGGCAAAACAGCTCAGGAAATCACGGAAGCTGCGCTGTTCAACGTGCGGAAATTGCCGACGGCTGTCAAAGAGGATGACGTGGCGGGCAACCGTTATTACTTCCTCAACTGCAACGACGGCTATGATGCGAGCCGGATCCTCAATGCTTCGTTTCTGAAAGAGATGGCGGGGCGGGTGGAAGGGCATATGACAGTGTCCGTTCCGCATCAGGACGTCCTGATCATCGGAGACATCCGGAACGATACAGGGTATGATGTATTGGCACAGATGACGATGCATTTCTTCACGATCGGCAGTGTGCCGATCACGTCACTGTCTTTCCTCTATACGGAGGGTGAACTGGAACCGATTTTCATAATGGCGAAAAACCGGCCGGCAAGAAAAGGAGAGAACAAGAAATGAATGTATTCATGAACCAACATGGCGTCGGCGATGTGCTGATGGCTCAGCTGACGACAGAGCGTCCGGAGCGGACAGCGATTGAAACTAAAGGGGACGTCACCCTGATCAAGAATGCGGAGAATGGGGAGATTGTTGCTTTCAATCTATTCCGCGCAGCACGCTACATCGGTGCGCTGGAAGACGGTCCTGGTGAACTGACGCCGGAAATCGTTAGCAAAATTCAGGAGGCGCTGGCCGAGAACGACGCTGCTCTCGAACTGGATGTCGACTTCAGTCCTAAATTTGTCGTCGGCCATGTCCTGACGAAAGAAAAGCATCCGAATGCCGATAAGTTGAATATCTGTACAGTGGATATCGGCGGAGACACGTTGCAGATCGTCTGCGGTGCACCAAACGTTGCCGAAGATCAGAAAGTGGTCGTTGCGAAAGTCGGGGCTGTCATGCCGTCCGGAATGGTGATCCGCGACGCAGAACTCCGCGGTGTCCCTTCGTCCGGGATGATCTGTTCTGCACGCGAGCTCGATCTGCCGGATGCCCCAGCTGAAAAAGGGATCCTTGTGCTGCCGGCAGATGCTGTTGCCGGAACTGCGTTCACACACTGAAACACTAGTAAGACTGCCCGAAAAGTCACGGACCGTGATTGTTTCGGGCAGTCTTTTTTGACCGTGGATTTCCTGATCCAGCCAATGGAGCTGTGCCTGGCGGTCGCTTGTGCATGTCATATGTCACCAGTTTGCTCTGTAAACAGATGTCCATTTGATTTTATCAGTGATTTCCTGCTAAAATAGGATGATTGAATTGAAAAGAGTGATAGAGTGAGCTGGTTGAAAAAAACGATGGGGCGCTTGTTCAACTCGCAATCGGATCAAACGACCGACGAGTCCTCGAACAGCCCGCAAATACAAAATGATACTGAAGAAACCGAAACGCCTCAGCGGCCTGCCTTCCGCTTTCCGATGATTACAGACGCAGAGATTTACGGATGGGAAGAAGAGCCGGTACAGGAGAAATCCGCGGATCATCGATTGCCGCTGATTTCAGAAGAGACGTCCTTTGAACGAGCAACTCCCCTCCATGAAAACAAACGATGGCCTGCTGAACAGCCGATTGGTGAAATCCACCGTGCCGGCAGCAGGCAAAAATACAGAGATTCTGCGGAAACTCCGCCATCAGCCCGCCGTACACCGGCTGTTCCGGAACGTAAATCAGAGGCGAGCCGGCCGCAGCAGCCTAATGACAAACGTATACATACACCGTTCAAGCCGACAGAAGTCCCGTCGCCGGTCTACGGATTTACAAAACCGAAACCGCCGGCACTTCGCACACGGCAGAAGGTAGTGGAACACGAAATTCCGATGTCGGACATCCGACGTCCGGTGGAGAAGGCTGCAGAAGCGGATCATTCACAGCTGGAAGAGCATGTAATTGAAGCTTCTTCAGACAAGCCGGAAGCCGATCAAGCCGTACTTCCTGTCCAGCCTGTCCACGCCGAGATGACGGAACACCCGGGGCTTGCAGATGAAGCGCAGCGGGACACGCACCATACTGCTGAATGGATGGAAGACGAGCGGGTGTGCGGGGAATCCCCGGAAGAAAGGGAGTTCGATTCCGAACTCATTTCCATTCAGGAACCTGAAAATGAATTTGAAACTTATCCGGAATCCGGCGCAGGATCCGACTCCGAACCGGAGCCTGAATCGGAGTCGGTACCCGAACCCGTCCAAGTGCCTGAACTGAAATCGGAATCTGGCCCCTTACTTAATGATACAGATGAATCCGCAGCAGCGGGGGATCCGTTTTCCGCAAAGGAACTTGAATCTGATGAAGACAACATTACAGCTGCAGAGACGGAACCTGAACCGGAATTCGGACGGGTGCTCCATGCTGAAACAGCAGAACAGTCCGCTGAAGGAACAGAGGAGCGGCAGGAAAAAATAGTGCCGTTCAATGTGCTGATGCTCAAATCCGACAAAGAAAAAATTCGGGGGATGAGCGATATGCCACAACCGATGCTGAAGGAGGAACCGGTACAGACCCCAGCAAGCGCTGCGCAGCTGTCCAAACCGGCGGTAGAAATCCCTGAACACATTTCCTTACCGGAATTCGCAGGTTCTGCTGAATCTACAGCCGCTATCGCTGTCGCGGATGCTGAAGAACCTGAATCTGCAGTTGGCGCTGCGGATTCGGATGACACGATGACCGCATTACCTATCACTGAGCCGGAGAGCATTGAAGAAGAACCGCTGCTCCACTATGTGTACCCGTCCATGGATGACTTGCTGCCGCCGGAAGCACAGCAGGAAGATACGGAATGGCTCGCGTCCCAGTCGGAGAAATTGGTCGAAGCACTGTCCCATTTCTCGGTGCAGGCAGATATATTGGAAGCGGTGCAGGGCCCGACGGTCACACGTTTCGAGCTGACAGTCGGCTTCGGCACGAAAGTGAGCAAAGTGCGCAACTTGACGGATGATTTAAAATTGGCGCTTGCCGCTGAAGACATCCGGATTCAAGCCCCAATTCCTGGCACAAGCTCGATCGGTATTGAGATTCCAAACCGGACGACGCGTCCTGTCCGGATCTCTGAAGTGATCGGAACGGAACAGTTCACTAAGTCGGACTCTCCGCTGGAAGCAGTGCTCGGGCTCAGCCTGACAGGGGAGCCTGTCACGCTTGATCTCCGCAAGATGCCGCACGGGATGATCGCGGGTGCGACAGGTTCCGGGAAGTCGGTATGCATCAATTCCATACTCGTCAGCCTGCTGTACAAAGCGTCGCCTACAGAGGTGAAACTGATGCTGATCGACCCGAAGATGGTTGAACTGGCACCGTTCAACGGGGTTCCGCATCTGATCAGCCCGGTCATCACAGACGTCAAAGCAGCCACAGCTGCCTTGAAGTGGGCAGTGGATGAGATGGAACGCCGTTATGAACTGTTCGCCCATGCCGGCGCGCGTAACATCGAGCGCTATAACCGCATGGCGGAGGAGAACCGCAAATTCTCACTGAAAATGCCGTACTTGCTCATTGTGATCGACGAACTGGCCGATCTCATGATGGTTGCGCCGGCTGACGTGGAAGTATCCATCAGCCGGATCGCCCAGAAAGCCCGGGCATGCGGCATCCACCTCATTATCGCGACACAGCGGCCGAGTGTGGACGTCATTACCGGGATCATCAAAGCCAACATCCCGACCCGGATTGCGTTTGCTGTGTCTTCACAAGTCGATTCCCGCACCATCATCGACGGAGCGGGCGCAGAACGTCTGCTTGGACGCGGCGACATGCTCTATATCGGCAACGGACAATCTTCTGCAGTCCGGCTGCAGGGCACCTTCGTCACGGATGATGAAATCGAGCAGATCATCGAGCATGTCAAAAACGAAGCCTCCCCTGACTACTTATTCGGACAGGAAGACTTGCTGGCCGCGGTTGTCGAGGAAGAAGAAACTGATCCGCTGTTCGTCCAGGCCTGCACGTTCATCATCGAACAGGAAAGTGCATCGACGTCGCTTCTGCAGCGGCACTTCAGCATCGGATACAACCGTGCTGCGAAATTGATGGACCGAATGGAGAAGCATGGATTCATCTCCGAGCAGCGGGGAAGCCGTCCGCGGGATGTCTATGTGACCCAAGCGGACTTGGATGCATTTCTGAATCCAGTGCCTGACGCATAAGATAAGAGACGTCACTGATATAGGAAAAGAATGATTTTAGGGAACAAGCTGCTCCCAGGAGGTTGCACAATGACGAAATATCATTTCACAGGGATCAAAGGCTCCGGAATGAGCTCCCTTGCTCAAATTTTGCACGACGCGGCGAACGAAGTACAAGGCTCCGACGTGGAAAAACACTTTTTCACCGAAGAACCGCTGCACGCACGTTCCATTACCGTGCTGCCTTTCAGCGCGGATAATATCACCAAGGAAATGACAGTCATCGCGGGCAACGCTTTTCCCGATTCCCACCCGGAAATCGTCCGGGCAAAGGAAATCGGCGCGGCCGTAATCCGCTACCATGATTTCTTGGCCGATTACATGAAGAAGTCGACTTCCATTGCGGTGACAGGAACGCATGGCAAAACGTCGACGACAGGTCTCCTCGCACACGTGCTGTCCGGTTTCGAACCGATTTCATACTTGATCGGGGATGGCACTGGGAAAGGAGTGAAAGACAGTCCGTTCTTCGTTTTCGAATCATGTGAATACAAACGTCATTTCCTCGCATACGAACCGGATTACGCGATCATCACCAATATCGATTTTGATCACCCCGATTATTTCGAGGACATGGACGACGTCCTGAACGCGTTCGGCGAAATGGCGGCAAACGTCAAAAAAGCGATCATCGCGTGCGGTGACGATGTGAACTGCCAGGCCATCCAGGCGAATGTACCCGTCGTGCTGTATGGACTTGCGAAAAGCAATGACTTCAGCGCCGCCAATATTGAGAAGACGGCTGAAGGCACGACATTCGATGTATTTGTCCGAAATGAATTCTACCATTCGTTCATGATACCGATGCCGGGTGACCATG
This sequence comes from Sporosarcina sp., assembly GCA_032099885.1. Classification (GTDB taxonomy): domain Bacteria; phylum Bacillota; class Bacilli; order Bacillales_A; family Planococcaceae; genus Sporosarcina. Next base: position 65,692 of record DAMDKL010000005.1, on the reverse strand, counting down.
CTGTGAAAAATGCACTGGCGGTCATCGCTCTCTGCCAATATGAAGGACTTGATCCGGAAGTGGTTGCTGAACGGCTGAGAACTTTCACCGGTGTGAAGAGACGCTTCACGCAGATCGAAGCGGACGGGGCGGTCCTGATCGACGATTACGCGCATCACCCGACAGAAATCCGTGCAACACTGGAATCTGCCCGGCAGAAATACCCGGACCGTGAAGTGATCGCCGTCTTCCAGCCGCATACGTTCACGCGCACCGCGGCCCTTCTCGATGAGTTTGCGGAAAGCCTGAAGGAAGCGGACCTCGTGTATCTCTGTGACATTTTCGGATCGGCCCGTGAGAAATCGGGTAATTTGACGGTCGATGATCTTGCCGCTAAAATACCGGGCGCGTGCCACTTGACAATCGAGGCTATCGACGCACTGGACGGACATGATGAGGCGGTCTTCCTTTTCATGGGAGCCGGCGATGTCCAAAAATATTTAACTGCCTACCAGCAGCACACCGCAGCAAAAAAGACAGTCTGATCATGACGATCAGGCTGTTTTTTCATGGAACAGGAGAACAGGAAGGGGATTCCGCTTTTTTGTCGAAGAGGAGAAGAAGGCCGGAGTTTAGCTTGAAGAAAGGCAGGGTAAATGTACACATACAAAGCGGACTGAGAGGAGTGAAACGATCGATCTGTTGTACATACAAGGTCCATCATTGTATGTTTCCGGTCCTTCGTAGCGACAGAGAGCAGCAGTTCAGCACCTGCATCATACTAAACAGGCAACTTATCCAGAGGAGGAACACACATGAGCGACAACTACAACCAAACTAAACCGTATTCCAACAAGACAAACAATCAGGATTACTCCACAGGCAGCTATCAGAACACGTACGGGGAACCATCCCAGCTGCCGATGAACTACAACTACTTCCCGTCCGATACGGACCGCTTCTATGAAGAAGAAAGCTCCGGTACGGGCAGCTTCCTGATGGGGGCACTTGTCGGAGGCGTGATCGGTGCAGCGGCTGCCTTATTCCTTGCGCCTAAAACAGGCAAGGAAATGCGCGATGACTTGTCCGAACAGGCCGTCCAGCTGAAGAACAAAAGTATCGAACTCGGCTCAACGGCGAAAGATAAAGCAGTCGACCTGACCTCCGCAGCGAAGGACAAAGCGTCTGATCTTTCAAGCACAGCGAAGGACAAAGCGACTCAGCTGTCTTCTGCAGCAAAAGAGAAATCAGGCGACCTGAAGAAAACCGTCCAGGACCAGACAGATACAATTACGCAGAAAGTCAAATCATTGTCTTCCAAAGCACAGGCGCCGATGGACGACGGCACAGCGTCTTCGGAAGGTGAAGAACCGATCGTCGGCGGAAAAGACAAAAAAGAGAATAATGACAGCAACGCAATTAAAAACACCCAGAGCAGCGGCAGCAGCAATAACAACAACAACAGCAACAGCAACAGCAGCAGCAAAAACAACAACAATAGCAACAACAGTAACAACAGCGGCACTAACAAAAACAACCACAACAGTACTACTAGCAGCAAACAGAACAACAACTCCAATAGCAGCAAACCTGGCAGTTCGTCAAACAGCACAGGTATGAACAAATCATCCGATTCCACAATGTCCGCTGAGAAAAAAGAAGCGAGCAGCCAAACGACTAAAAACAGCAGTGTCTCATATGATAACTCCGACAACATCGGAAAGAACAAAATCATGAACCAGAACCTGCTGTCTGACGAAAAACCGAAAAACAGCTGAACAAAAGCCATCCAGCGCATACACTGCGCTGGATGGCTTTTTGGTCCATAGCTTCATCAGGTCAAGACAATTTCAAGACGATCGCCGCCGAACAGTTCATCCGTGAATTGGATCGGCTCGCCGTTGCGCAGCAGCCGATAGGAAGAAGCCGTTCCAGCCGGCAGCTGATAGTCGATGAACGCAAAGACGTCGCTGAACCGGATCGGCTGCGTATCGGCTGGGGAGACATTCAGCTGATCATCCTCCGCAACCGCTGTCGACAGGTCAGCCGGCTTGTTGTTTAACGTCATTGTGAACCGGGGCTTCGTGATCGTCACTGTCTCTCCGTTGAATGTCACCGTCATTTGTTCCGTCAGGCGGACACCGAGCTCTGCTGCAATATCAGCGATTGCAGGTCGCGATCCGGCCTGATACTCGATGCGATCGCCGTCCTGTACCGGGGCCGACAGGGAGACAGAAAGACCGTTCCGTTTGAGTTCAGGAGATGCCAGCTTGAAGGGGACCCGCTTCCCATTTAGCTGGATCGACTGCACGGAACTGGACACCGGAAATACGCCTGCAGCATGGAGGGCATCCCGTACTGTCGTCTGCTGGCGGATTTCGATTTCATCCCGATCGCTGATCTCGCTGTCCAGGCTTGCCGGCTCGCCGTTCACTGATACTGCCGTGCTCAGACTCACAGGCATCCCGTTAACAAAGACCTGGAAAGAAGCAGCATCGAGACCGGCGGCTTCCCCAATTGTCGCAGCAGCCATGTGGCCATCTTCCCCTTTGTCCAGACGGATGATATCCCCATTGTTAATGAGGTCTTTTGTGCCCGCCTCCCTGCCATTCTTATAGATGACTGCTGAAGTTCCATGCGTTCCGGGCAAGGTGATCTCCTGTCCGTTCAGCGTGAAGCGGAGGGCGAGACCAGGTTTGCCGTACAGCTGCCGCGCTTTCACGCCCGCAGCAAGGAGTGCATCCCCGACTGTCATCTCTTTCAGCTCGAAAAGCCGGATCAGTTTATCCCCGACCGTAACCGTCATATAATGGATAGGTGCCCGCTGAGCGGCGATTGCGATGCCGATCGGTGTCACAAACGCCGGGGAAGCCGAGATTTTCTCGGCAAAGGTCACATTGCTCAGTGCTTCCAGTCCCCGTACGGCAACCCGCTGTGCCGGCAGTTCGAGGGCTGCGCTCAGTTTTACTGCAAGGCCTGGTGTCAGGCTGCCGCCGCCGGTTAGCATGACCGCCTGCGGGGATTGCTCATTATTGAGCCGCCTGATCTCATCCGCAATGGCAGCGGCCAGCCGTTCGACCGAAGGGGACAGGACATCGATGACTTCGCTGCACGGCAATTCCTGATCGAATCCGAGGATATCCTGGAAGGTGATAGTTTCCCCTTCTGTAAGGAGCCGTTTGGCGGCTTCCGCTTCCGGGAAGTCCAGCAGGTAGTGCGAGCTGAATGTTTCGGTTATTTCATCGCCTGCAATGGGCACCATGCCGAAAGCGGTCACGGTATTCTGGCTCGTGATGGCAATGTCGGACGTGCCTGCGCCGATGTCCACGAGCGCCACGTTGAGCCGGCGCATCGATTGGGGGATCAGGACGTTGATCGCCGCGATCGGTTCGAGTGTCAGGGCGTCCATCTCCAAATCGGCCCGTTTGAGCGCGGCAAGCAGCGACTCGACGACTACACGCGGAAGGAACGTTGCGATGACTTCAGCGCTTGCCGTGCGTCCGGTCTGGTCGATCAGGCTGCCGATCGGTTCGCCGTCGAGCAAGTAATGGAGGACCGAGTAGCCGACACAGTAGTATTGGTTGTCCGCGGTGACCGCATCGGATAACAGCAGTTCTTGCTGTGCTTTCTGGACAGCTCCGAGCTCCAGCCGGTTAATGTCTTCAATATTGATCAGTGCATGCTCGGAAATGTCCGCGGATAAGGCTCCGACCGCTGTTTTCAGTGCCCTCCCGGCAGCTGCAACGCTCACTTTCTCAAGCCGTCCGTGCCGGGTCTCGAGCAGTTCCTTCATCTCTTCGATGACGGATGCGACGCTCAGGATGTTATGGATCTGGCCGTCGATCATTGAGCGTTCCTTATGCTCGATGACTTCCAGATCGATTACATGATGTCCTGCCGGTGTTTCTTCCAATAGTATGCCGACAACGGAACGTGTTCCGATATCGAGTGCAAAAATAGGTGCCACGTATGTACCTCCTGTTTCTTCCGATATATTAAATACGACAACTTTGCGAAATAGCGTGACTTTTCAACAGAGGTTCATTATACTAGGTCTATTATTAAAAATGTATCACACATTGCCCTTTGCGAAAAGGGGATGGAGTGAATGGGGAGGAGAATGACAGATGCGCCAGAACGAACTGGAAGGACTTCGCTCGCAAGTGACGGAGCTGAATACGAAAATCCTGGATCTCATCAACGAACGGACTGCTGTTGTCCAGGAAATCGGCAAAGTGAAAGAAAAACAAGGTGTAAACCGTTATGATCCTGTGCGTGAGCGTGAAATGCTCGATTCCCTAAAGCAGGCGAACAACGGCCCGCTCCCTAACGGCGTGCTTGAACAGATCTTCAAAGGCATCTTCATGTCCGCTCTTGAAATTCAAGAGGACGAGCAGCGGAATGCCCTCCTCGTTTCCCGGAAACGGAAAGCGGAAGATACGATTGTCGATGTGAACGGGGAGAAGATCGGAAACGGTACACCGACATTCGTCTTCGGTCCATGTGCGGTCGAATCATACGAGCAGGTGCTCGCTGTCGCGAAGTCCATCCAGGCAAAAGGGCTGACGATGATGCGGGGCGGAGCGTACAAACCTCGGACATCCCCTTATGACTTCCAGGGACTCGGTCTTGAAGGCTTGAAAATCCTAAAACGCGTATCTGATGAAACCGGTCTGTCCATTGTGACGGAAATCATTACGCCGGCCCATCTGGAAGAGGCACTCGACTATATCGACGTCATCCAGATTGGCGCACGGAACATGCAGAACTTCGAATTGCTGAAAGAAGCCGGCAAAACGAATAAACCTGTCCTGCTGAAACGCGGCCTCGCAGCGACGATTGATGAGTTCATCAATGCTGCGGAATATATTATCTCTAAAGGGAACAGCCAGATCATGCTCTGCGAACGCGGCATTCGTACATACGAAAAAGCGACACGCAACACGCTGGACATCTCAGCAGTGCCGATCCTGAAACAAGAGACCCACTTGCCGGTATTCGTCGATGTCACCCATTCCACAGGACGCCGTGATCTTCTAATCCCAACGGCGAAGGCAGCGATTGCTGTCGGAGCGGACGGTGTCATGGCGGAAGTGCATCCGGATCCGGCTGTCGCGCTCTCCGATGCGGCCCAGCAGATGGATCTTGGGCAGTTCGACGAGTTCTATAACGAGATGCAGCGCTTCATGAACACCCACCAAATCGTTTAATATATTGCCGGAGCTTTCATAGCTCCGGCATTTTGGTATAATAGGTTAGAAAGTAGAACCAGACGGAGAAGGGGAGGTCAGTATGGCGGTAACAATATACGATGTCGCACGGGAAGCGAACGTTTCCATGGCGACTGTATCACGGGTGGTCAACGGCAACCCGAACGTGAAACCGGCAACGCGGAAGAAGGTAACCGCTTGCATTGAACGGCTCGGCTACCGGCCTAATGCTGTCGCGCGCGGCCTCGCCAGCAGAAAGACGACGACCGTCGGGGTTATTGTCCCTGACATCTCGAAGAGCTACTATGCAGAGTTGTCCAGAGGGATAGCCGACGTCGCAACGATGTACGAGTATAATATCATCCTGTCCAACTCGGACAAACGCGCACTTCGCGAGATGGAACTGATTGAAGACCATCTCGGCAAACAGGTGGACGGCCTGATTTTCATGAGTGATTCCATTTCGGAAGAAGTCCGGAAAGAGATGAAATCTGCGAATGTGCCAATCGTGCTTGCAGGGACGCTTGACTCCGAGCAGGAATTTCCGACTGTCAATATCGAGAACAAAGCAGCAGCCTATGATGCCGTTCGGGAATTGATCGCAAACGGACATAAGCGGATTGCATTCCTGTCGGGACCGTTCAGCCGGGACATCAATCTGCTTTCGAAGAAAACAGGCTACGAAGAAGCGATGGAAGAGGCCGGTCTGGAAGTATCCGAGGAGTATATCATAGAGACGGACAATACGTATGATGATGCATACGAATCTTGGAACCGGCTGAAACGGCTGCCGGAACCGCCAACAGCGATCTTTGCAGGCAATGATGACATTGCTGTCGGTGTCATGAACGGCGTCCGTGATTCTGGGTTGTCCGTACCCGAGGACATGGAACTGATCTGCTTCCAGCACTCTATACTTGCAAGGGCCGTGCGCCCGCAGCTGACAGCTGTCCGTGTGCCGCTGTATGATCTAGGTGCGGTGTCCATGCGGCTGTTGACAAAGCTGATGAACGGTGAGGAAGTCGAGCATAAGCAGGTGATCCTGCCGTACCAGGTGGAACAGCGTGACTCGATCCGTAAAAACGGATAAACGTGAAAAAAGCAGGGCGGGAGACAAATCCCGTCCTGCTTTTTGTTAGCCTGAAAGCGTCCGGAAGAGCTCAGCGGGCCTGCTGCTCATTCCGTATGTACTGCAGCGACCGCGCCATCACTTGCGCGTTCTTTTCCTCAATTTCCGGTTTTCGGGGAATTTCCGGATAGAGGGGTTCAGGATCTTCCCACGTCGGAATGAACGGCACCGGAGACTCTCCTTGCCAGCGGGCGAGCCACTCTTCCGGGAGCGCTCCTGCGGGTGCAGGCAGCTGCTTCATCGCAAACCAGATGTGCGACCAGGCACGCGGTACGACGCGCCAAATGTCATAGCCGCCTCCTCCGACTGCGATCCATCTGCCGTCGCAAAATTCCTCTGCGATCTCCCGGGCGATTCTCGGTATCTGCTTGTAGATTTCCATCGTACCGTACAAATGGGTGAGAGGATCAAAATAGTGCGCGTCGGCTCCGTTCTGTGTCAGGATGACGTCCGGCTTGAACCATTCTGCAATCTCCCGGAAAGCGGTTTCATAGATTTGGAGAAACGACTCATCCTCTGTGAATGCATCTACCGGGAAATTGAATGAAGTCCCGTACCCTTTGCCGTTGCCGCGTTCCGTCACATGGCCGGTGCCCGGGAACAGATAGCGCCCGGTTTCGTGGATGGAGAGCGTACAGACATCGGGATCGTCATAGAATGTCCACTGCACGCCATCCCCGTGATGCGCATCCGTGTCGACGTACAGAACTCGGGCACCGTATTTCTTCTGCAAATAGCGGATGGCGACAGAACTGTCGTTGTAGACACAGAAACCGGATGCTTTCCCTTGGAATCCATGGTGGAGGCCGCCCCCCAAGTTGAGGGCATACCGGGAACGCCCCTGCATGACTTCATCCGCCGCTGTCAGGGTGCCGCCGACGAGCATGGCGCTCGCTTCGTGCATATTCGGAAATATCGGTGTATCTTCCGTGCCGATGCCATAGACGGCGCCTATCTCAGATCCGACCTCCCCGCGGCCCGCTTTCTTCACCATGTCGATGAATTTCGGCTCATGGACGAGCAGCAGTTGTTCATCGGTAGCCATGCGCGGCATGACAATATCACTGTCCTCGATCGCATGCATTTCTTTCAGCAGATCCAGGGTGAGTACGATCCGTTTTTGATTGAAGGGATGGGAATCCGAGAACGAATAGCCGAGCTGATCTTCGGAAAAGACGAACACTGCATCTTTCATCATAATCCCGTCCCTGGGAAGTTCGGCCATAGGACATCGAACCCGCTTGTCTTCAACCCTTCAATGATGGCAATCGGATTCATCGTCTTGATTCGTATGACGAGGATCTTGTTGGCATCGTTTTCCTTATCCGGGTAGACGAGGACACTCTGGACGTTCGTCTGGAAGTCGTGGAACACCTTTGAGACTTCGTACAGGATGCCAGGCACATTCGGCACCCGCACTTCGATTTGTGAGCCTGGCTGGTGGGCGCCGGTCAGTTCGATATACTTGTACAGAAGATCGGTTTCCGTAATGATGCCGACGAGTTCATCATTCGAGACGATCGGCAGGCATCCAATCTGATTATGGTAGAAGATGAGCGCTGATTCTTCCACAAAGTCCATCGGGTGGCCGGTGATCGGTTTCTTGATCATACATTCGGCAAGCGGCATGTCGTAGACCGCTTTCCTGTCAGGAGAGGGGATCTGCATGCCGTACGGAAGGATCTCCTTCAGATCACGGTCCGTGATGATGCCGACGAGCCGTGCATCATCCTCGATGATCGGCAGATGCCGGATATGGCGCTCCCTCATGAGATCGGCCGCATCTTTGACTGTATGGGACGGAGTCAGCGTGATAACATCCGTCTTCATAATTTCTTCGATTAACATAAGGTCCCTTCTTTCTTCAATACAAAAATCGGTTTTTGAAACGGAGGCTGTCGAACCGATGTACGTCTTCCTGCGTGATTCGGCTGCCGATTCTGGCCATCAGGCAGTTGGCCGGATGCGAACAAATTTCCGGATCATCCGTCGCATAATATTCCAGACCGCCGTTCTGCATCATCTTTTCCATCACTTTGCGGTATTCCCAGACGTTCAGTTTTGTCCCTTTCAAGTCCCAATGCCAGTAATACTCTGTCGTGATGACGATATAATCCTCCATTGCGTCATCCATCATCGAGACCTCGAGCAGTGCCTTTCCCACGCCGCCGCCGCGGTATTTTGAAATCACTTCGATGGCGCCAAGCTCAATTAGGTTTTCCATATTACCCTCGGACCATCGCTCCAGCGGGTCGGGATGCAGATACGTCACATAGCCGACAATCTGGTCCTGATCCCGTGCAACGATGATTCGGCCCTCGGGCAATTTCGAAATGCCGATCAGCGCCGCGTGCTGCTGTTCCGGCGGCCGGAATGCCACCAGTCCCTCGTGAAACGAATAGCTTTCCAGGTCTTCCGTCCGGATCGGCCCTTCGATGATCAGGTGTCCGTTTTTGTGTTTCAGCTCCAACGCATTATAGGTTTTTCTATGCTTCAACCAATTCACCGCCTTGTGGTGTTTGTCCATCCTGAGTCTAGTATACATGAAATTGAAAGGCAGTTCGCCAGATTTTCCGACAAAACAAAGAACAGTCCGAAAACTATTATTTGTTTGCTAATTTAGAGCCAGTTCATGTAGAATAAAAGTTGTTAGTACATATTTAAGGGGGTACTGTTATGGTTTCTAAAGTAATTCAAGCACAAGACACGGATTACCAGATGAAAGATTATGATGAGCTCGTTAAAAATTTTGACTGGAAAGAAGCCGAAAAAGAATTCAGCTGGTATGAAACCGGAAAAGTGAACATTGCCTACGAAGCAATTGACAGGCATGCCGATTCGTTCCGTAAAAACAAAGTGGCTCTGTATTATAAGGATGGCGAGCGCCGTGAGACTTACACATACGGCGACATGAAGAAGTATTCCAACCAGGCAGCCAACGTATTCAAGAACTGTTCAACGCTGGAGAAAGGGGACCGGATCTTCATTTTCATGCCGCGGTCTCCTGAATTGTACTTCGCGCTCCTCGGTGCGCTGAAGATCGGTGCAATTGTTGGGCCGCTGTTCGAGGCGTTCATGGAGGGAGCAGTATACGACCGCCTTGACGATAGTGACGCTAAAGCGATCGTCACGACTCCTGAGCTGGTGGACCGTATCCCGGTCGATCGTCTTCCGCATTTGGAAACTGTCTTTGTCGTGGGGGACGGCGTGACAGAAGAAGGAAAAGTGATTGATTTCAATAAGCATTTCAAGAAAGCATCCAAGCAGTTTGACATCGAGTGGCTGGACCGCGAGTCGCCGACACTTCTGCATTACACATCCGGTTCGACAGGCAAGCCGAAGGGCGTGCTCCATGTCCAGAATGCGATGGTGCAGCAAATACAGACGGCCAAATGGGTGCTCGATCTGCGGGAGACGGATGTATTCTGGTGCACTGCCGATCCGGGGTGGGTAACAGGGACCGCTTACGGCATATTCGGACCGTTTCTCGCCGGTGCAACGAACTTGATCGTCGGCGGGCGGTTTTCGACGGACAGCTGGTACGGGGCGATCGAAGAATTCGGTGTGACGGTCTGGTACAGTGCGCCGACGGCATTCCGTATGCTGATGGGAGCGGGAGCTGCCGCAATGGAAGGTCACGACCTGTCGTCTCTGCGTCACATCCTGTCCGTCGGCGAACCGTTGAATCCGGAAGTTGTGCGCTGGGGAATGGAGACGTTCCATATGCGTATCCACGATACATGGTGGATGACAGAGACAGGCGCCCAGATGATCTGCAATTTCGGCTCGATGCCGCTGAAACCCGGTTCGATGGGGAAACCGGTTCCGGGAATCGAAGCGGCAATCGTCGACGACCAGGGCAAAGTCCTGCCGCCGAACCGGATGGGCAATCTCGCTCTCCGCAAAGGCTGGCCAGCGATGATGCGTGCGATCTGGAACAACCCGGAGAAATACGACTCGTATTTCCTGAATGATGAATGGTATGTGTCCGGAGATTCCGCATACATGGACGAAGATGGCTATTTCTTCTTCCAGGGACGTGTTGACGACGTCATCATGACGAGCGGGGAACGGGTCGGCCCGTTCGAGATCGAAAGCAAACTGCTCGAACACCCGGCGATCGTCGAGGCAGGTGTTATCGGCAAGCCGGATCCTGTGCGCGGCGAGATCATCAAAGCATTCATCGCCCTGCAGGACGGTTATGAACCGTCCGATGAATTGAAGGAGGACATCCGGCAGTTCGTGAAAAAGGAATTAGCCGGACATGCCGCTCCGCGTGAAATCGAGTTCAAGGACAAATTGCCGAAGACCCGCAGCGGGAAGATCATGCGCCGTGTGTTGAAAGCATGGGAGCTCGATCTGCCGACAGGCGACCTGTCGACAATGGAAGACTGAACAACACAAAAAATGGACACACCCGGCGATGGGTGTGTCCATTTTTTGTGTGTGGAAAGGAAGTGGAGGCGGGCTGATCAGTTGCCGCCTTCCTTGTCCTTATCTTTATCGCCGCTTGCCGGCGGATTCGGCTTTTTGTCGCCTTCTCCGCCCTGGACAGGCGGTTTCGGTTTGTTGTCACCATTCGTATTGCCATTGTTGCCTGTATTGCCATTGTTACCATTTCCGCCGCCATTGTTGTTTGCAGGCGGCTTTGGCTTACCGTCACCGGAGCCGTCTGACGGCGGGTTCGGTTTCTTGTCTGCATCGCCACCAGAAGATGGAGGTGCCGGAGTGGCCGAATCGCCGCTGTCGTCTCCTCCGCTCGGCGGGGTCGCGGATGGCTGCTCAGTCTGAGGAGCAGCTGCTCCACCCGAGACGGCATTTGATGGTCCTGAAGTCAGGCCGGTAATGTCGACAGCGCGCACTGTGTATGTGCCGGCGCCCATCGGGAAGGACAGCGACTGCCCGTCAATGATCGTGCCGACGCGGGTTCCGCCGTTGTAGACGTAATAGCCGATGACGTCATTGGACGGGGAGGCAGTCCACGTCAGGACGGATCCGTTTTGGGAAGCCGATACGCCGGCAGGTGCAACGCCGTCAGCCGGGAACACGGCTCCCGAAACAACACGGGAGGTAAACGCCGAGTTGGCCGGGAACAGTTTCGAAGCATCGCCGCCGAGCGGTCCGAGCATACGCTTGATGAATTCCGCGTTGACGCCTGTCCCCCCGGCTGTGATGAATTCACGCGGCGTAGACGGAAGGGCCGCATACCGCGTGCCCTTCACGGATACAGAAGAAGACGAAATGATACTGTCATCCGCCTTATTCGGAAGCATTACGTTCGCATTGAACAAGTCGGAACGTACAAGTCCTGCCGATGAACATGCTGCCGAAGGCGCAAGTCCCGAGATGCCGCAGAACGACCGCGTCACGACGCCTTTCGGCTGCTGAAACCGCGCTTCTTTTCCGACAGTTGCCGGGCGTGCCTGGTTGATGGCATTCATCATTTGGGCATACAAGGTGGTAGTACGGGTGTTCGTCGTGCCGTACTTAAGATTTGGTTGGCTCTGCAATGAAAGCGTTTGGTATTTATAGCCGATCCAAAGTCCGAGTGAGATGTTCGGATTATAACCGACAAGCCAAGCATCACTGTAAGAATCGGTAGTTCCTGTTTTAGCGGCAATGTCCATGCCGAAGTTCAGCTGCCGTTTCATATTTTGTGCGGTTCCGGACGTAGGAACGTCACGCAGCATATCGGTGATAATGTAGGCGGTCTGTTCGCTGAATACTTGGACAGGTTCGACTTTATGCTGGTATACGACCTTGCCGGAGCGATCCACGATTTTGTCGATGATATACGGTTCAACGTGCTTTCCGCCATTCGCCAGTGTTGAAAACGCACCGGTGTTTTCCTGTACGGTTGCACCATGTCTCAAACCGCCGACTGCAGCGGACAAGTTTTCATAGTCATCAGCTGTCATATTGGTATAGCCCATTTTGTTGAGCAGTTCTGCCGGTCGGCGGTCAACGATCTGCTTGTAGAGGCGGATCGTTGCCAAGTTTTGTGATGTAGCGAGCGCTTGACGGGCCGGAACGATACCAAGCTCCTGGTTGGCCAGGAAGTTCACAGGATTCCATGAACCGACAGAAAACTTTACATCCACGACAGGGCTGCCAGCACCAATGATACCGTATTCGATGGCAGGTGCGTAGACAAGGAGCGGTTTAATGGTGGAACCGGGTTGCCGCTGACTCTGAGAGGAGTGGTTGGTAGCTTCCAGTTCGTGGTCACGCCCGCCGACAAAAGCGAGTACTTTTCCTGTTTTGTTATCCAGCAGCGTGGCGCCGACTTGGGCCGGCAATTTCTCGTTCGTTTTTGCACCAGTACTCTTATCTGTCACGGTCTGGGCGTACGTATAACCGTATTGTGTATAGTTCTCAGCCACATCATTCAATGCATTATACAATTGCATATCGACTGTGGAATAAATCCGGAAACCATCATTACGCATGGAGCGTTCGGCAAGTATCCGGTACTTCTCTTTCAATTTTTTATCTTCTTGCAGACGATCGGCGTCGATGCCATCCTTTTCTGCGATAATATCGGAAAGAATCGTAATTGTACTGCGCTGGATTTCATCGGTCAGGTATTCATCACGGCTTTTTGCTGGAGGTGCAGGTGACCGGAAGTCTTTCGTAATATCATAAGCGATCGCTTCGTTGTATTCTTTTTCTGTGATGTAATTGGTCTCTTTCATCCGGAACAGAACGGTTTTCATGCGGTTGACGCCGGGTTTCAGTCCGTTCTCGTCTTTCAGCCCTTTTTTACCGTTGTAGAACGGCGTGTAGGCGAACGGCGCCTGCGGGATGCCGGCGATGTACGCGGCCTGCGCCAGGTTCAATTCCTTCGCCTTTTTGTTGAAGATTCCTTCAGCGGCCGCTTCGATTCCAGCTACGTTACCGCCATTTGCATTACGGCCATACGGAATGATGTTCAAATACGCTTCAAGGATTTCGTCTTTCGTCATGAAATGCTCAAGCCGCATGGCGAGCAGCAGTTCCTTCGCTTTTCTCTCATACGAGATTTCATTTGTCAGGATCTGGTTTTTGATGAGCTGCTGGGTCAGTGTCGAGCCGCCGGTCTGGCTGTCCGAATTCGTGACATCCTGGAACAGTCCCCGGAACACGGCTTTCGGCACGATCCCATTATGCGTGTTGAAGTATTCATCTTCCGTCGCGTAGACGGCGTTGATGACATACGGGGAGACGTCATCCAGCTTGACTTCTTTCCGGTCGATGTCGGAGCGTACTTTCCTGAGATACTTCCCGTTTGTGTAGATTTCGGACGTCTCTTCATAGCTGAAGATTTCGCTCCGCATCTCGTCTTTCGAACGGAGCGGCTCTTTCGACACGAGGGAAGCAAAGTAGCCCGCCCCGACCGATGCGCCGAACACTGTCAATGTCAAACCGATTACTAAGAAAAGCAAGAACAGATTCCAGACGACGCCTGATGCGATCCGGGTGTTTTTTGCCCATTTGGTTTTCTTCATCGTTTCGAATTTATGTTCTAATTCGTCAACACGTTTTTTGTCATGTTTGGTCAATTCGTTCCCTCCTAAAAATCTCATTTATTATAGCATATTGTAACAGCAGTTGACTGAATTAGTTTGACAAATTTCCATTTTCGACTACAATATGAGGTAAGTTACTCTTCACGAAGAAAAAGCCGGAGTAGGAACAGGCAATCCGTCCAGAGAGGCAGCGTTCGGTGGGAGCTGCTCGGTACCCTGTTGTCGAATTACAGCTTTGGAGTGTTGCGCGGCCAGCGGCGTTATTGCTGAATGAGCGGAGACACGGAAATTGTCTCAAGCTGGGTGGTACCGCGCCGAAATCTGCAAATGGCGTCCCTGCATGATCGTTGACCGATCGGCGGGGGCTTTTTTGTGTTTGTAACGAAAAAAGGAGGAAGACGAACATGACTGAAAATTTGATCGAGGATTTACAATGGAGAGGTCTGCTGTACCAGCAGACCGATGAAGAAGGAATGCGCAAGCTATTAGATGAAGAGAAAATTTCACTCTATTGCGGTGTCGATCCGACGGCGGACAGCATGCATATCGGCCATATCGTGCCATTATTGACGCTGCGCCGATTCCAGCTGCACGGCCACCGTCCGATCCTGCTCATCGGGGGAGCGACCGGGATGATCGGGGATCCATCGTTCCGGGCGGACGAGCGCCAGCTGCAGACGGAAGAACAAGTCGACCGGAATGTACAGGGCCTGAAGGTCCAGCTTGAGCGGCTGTTCGATTTCACGGATGAAAACGGGGCACGCCTCGTGAACAACAAAGACTGGATGGGTCCGATGAGCGCGATCGCATTCCTGCGCGACTACGGTAAATTGCTGAACATCAACTACATGCTTGGTAAGGAGAACGTTGCATCCCGTCTCGAAACCGGCCTTTCCTTCACGGAGTTTACGTACATGCTCATCCAAGGCATGGACTTCAACCATTTGTACGACCATTACGGCTGCCGCGTGCAGATCGGCGGATCCGACCAGTGGGGTAACATCACGACAGGACTCGAAATCATCCGCAAGACACATGACGAAGAAGCGAAAGCATTCGGTATCACGATTCCGCTCGTGACGAAGTCGGACGGCACGAAGTTCGGCAAGACTGCAGGCGGTGCCGTCTGGCTCGACGCAGCGAAAACGTCTCCGTATGAGTTTTACCAGTTCTGGGTAAACGCAGCGGATGCGGATGTTATCCATTACTTGAAGATCTTCACGTTCCTGGACCGGCTGGAGATCGAAGCGCTCGAGCAGTCCGTTGCGGATGAGCCGCATCTGCGGAAAGCGCAGAAAATGCTTGCGGAAGAGATGACACGCCTGATCCACGGCCAGGACGCACTCGACCAGGCAGTCCGTATCACAGCGGCCCTGTTCAGCGGCGACTTAAAGAAACTGACAGCGGCTGAGATGAAAGATGCGTTCAAAGACGTACCGACGTTCGAAGTGGCGAAAGAGGATCACAACATCGTCGAACTGCTCGTCGCAGCAGGTGTATCTCCGTCGAAACGACAAGCACGTGAAGATGTCACGAACGGTGCTATTTCTGTAAATGGTGACAAAGTGACCGAGACGGAATATACAGTCGGCGCTGACGACCGGCTCGAAGATGCGTTCGCGATTGTGCGGCGCGGAAAAAAGAAGTATACAATGATTTCATTTAAATAATTTGCGGAAGCACGCCAGGGAACCATTCCTCCGGCGTGTTTTCTTTATGTCAGGGATCAATACTTGATATGGCCAGTAAAAGTGGAGAAATCGGGGTTTTAACTGCCCGTGAGAGGTGAATATTGTGCTGGGCGGTCAAATAAGAGAAGCTTAACTGCCCGCATCATGCGAAATGCATGCTGAACGGTCAAATAAGAGGTGCTTAACTGCCTGCGCTGCGCGAAATCCATGCTGAACGGTCAAATAAGGTGCGCTTAACTGCCCGCACCGTGCGAAATCCATGCTGAACGGTCAAATAAGCGGCGCTTAACTGCCCACGCCG
>DAMDKL010000005.1:0-49774 GCA_032099885.1 Sporosarcina sp. | reverse complement strand
CGCCGTGCGAAATCCATGCTGAACGGTCAAATAAGCGGCGCTTAACTGCCCGCGCCGTGCGAAATCCATGCTGAGCGGTCAAATAAGGTGCGCTTAACTGCCCACGCCGTGCGAAATCCATGCTGAACGGTCAAATAAGCGGCGCTTAACTGCCCACGCCGTGCGAAATCCATGCTGAACGGTCAAATAAGAGGTGCTTAACTGCCCGTGTCATGCGAAATCCATGCTGACCGGTCAAATAAGCGGCGCTTAACTGCCCGCGCCGTGCGAAATCCATGCTGAACGGTCAATTAAGAAGCGCTGAACAGCCCGTATCGAAAAAAATTCCCGGCAGACTGCTGATGAAACACAAAAAAATCCCTCCCGGACACTTCGGAAGGGATGGTTCAGCTTATTACCGTGAGTAGAATTCAACGATAAGTGCTTCGTTGATCTCTGCAGACAATTCGCTGCGCTCTGGAAGGCGTACGAACGTACCGACTTTAGTGTCAGCGTTGAACGATACGAATTCTGGAACGTAGTTGTTGATTTCGATGGATTCGTTGATCACATCAAGGTTTTGAGATTTCTCGCGGAGCGAGATCTCTTGACCTGGTTTTACGCTGTAAGAAGGGATGTCGACGCGCTTACCGTCCACGAGAACGTGACCGTGATTGACGAGCTGACGAGCTGCACGGCGTGTGCGTGCAAGACCCATGCGGTACACGAGGTTGTCCAGGCGAGTTTCAAGAAGGATCATGAAGTTTGCACCGTGGATACCTTGCATTTTACCGGCTTTGTTGAACAATGTGCGGAACTGGCGCTCATTGACACCGTACATGAAACGGAGTTTTTGCTTTTCTTGTTGCTGCATTCCGTATTCAGAAAGCTTTTTACGCTGGTTCGGACCGTGCTGACCCGGAGCGTAAGGGCGCTTTTCGATTTCTTTACCTGTGCCTGTCAGGGAAATTCCGAGACGGCGTGATTGTTTCCAAGATGGACCTGTATAACGAGCCATGAATGACTCCTCCTCTGTTGGTTTTATTTTTGTTGTAAAATAAGACCAGATGCGTTCAATCGCTGCACCATTCTGTTTTCATGCACCTTCGCCTCTGCAGCCAAGGGGTTACACGATGCACCTCACAAGAGGAACAGACTGAATCACAACGAACACACAACTGCTGCAATTATTTTACACAACGACTATCATACCAATGAACATACACTGCGTCAAGTGCTGGCTAGGAAAGACTTCCGCCTCTCCGAATTCATTTGTCTCGGATGATTAATTTGTACTAGTTATAAAGTTGTGTTCGAAGCGGAGATAGTATAAACTGAAAGTAGAAAAATAACAGTGGTTTAATGATACAGAGGGTGAGTGCATGCAGACAAATGAGCAGCTGTTCAGTTCGCTGAAAGGTGACTTGCTGGATTTGCTGATAGACGTTTTGAGAGATCTTCGGCATACGGACGGCATTCGTGGACTGGAGACATTGTTCAGGAAGTACTTCGATATAGCTAAATTCGAATTTTTCCTATATACCGATAACCAGTTCCATTCAGGATCAGCCTGCGAAGAAGGGAAAGCTGCTAAGCGTGTAACGGAAATCGATGTGCTGGCGGCCCCTGTATTCCAAGCGGATTCTGCAACTTGCGAAGAGACGGGTGACTTTGCGGACGATACGCTCATGCTCCGCAACTCGAAACGGGAACCCGTTGCTATGATACTGGTCAAGTCGACTGCTGCATGGGATGCATTTTCGATGTCTTCCCGATTCAAAGAATTCCAGCAGCTGTTGGGTGAGATGGTTGACATCATTATGGAAGGCAGGGCGTCAGAGAAACAGGCCGGCAATTATCTGGACCTTCTTCAGGCGACCAAACAGTTTAATTCGACGATGCAGATGCACGTCATCTATGACCAGCTGGTGGATACAGTCACCTCGAACTTGTCGCCTTTTGACGTGGAACTTATCGTTTCACATGAAGAGCATTCCAATTCGTCCCGGTACCGTCTCTTCGACTATGCGGATGAACAGCATGCAACAGTCGACGCATTCCTCTCCGGAGAGCTGCGGATCAGCCGGGACAAGAAACTCGGGGCTGCCTGGCTGACAGCACCTGTCAAAGGAATGCAGGGGACATATGGAGTGCTGCAGATCACAGCGCCGGGCGATGCATCATTTTCTGCTGCCCAGCAGGGATTTGTCCGCAGCATTTGCGAGAGCGCGGGACATGCCATCGAGAATTCGAGTCTGTACAGCCAGTCGCATCGCCTGATTCGCGATCTCCAGCTCGTCAACGAAGTCTCAAAGAAGCTGACAGGCCGTCTCACGTTTCTGGAGATGAAAACCTATCTCGCGGAACGTCTGAAAGCGGCATTCCAACCGGAAGAAATCGCCTTCGTTTATTTCGATAAACAGCGGAACCCGATCCTGCTCGACACGACGACGGACTACTTCCTGACAGAAGCTGGTGAACGATATATGGAATACGCGGAAAGCAGGCTGCGCAAAGAACAGGATGCCGTGTTCGCTGCAGACTTGGCCCCTGAAGAGATCGACGGATTTTCCCCCTACCGGTCTATGATCATCGCGCCTATCACCATATCGGACGCACTGGCCGGATATACACTGCTGCTGCATACTGATAAGTACTATTTTTCGTTTGATGACTTCAAGCTTGTGAAAGCGATTATTTCCCATTCATCACTTGCGCTGTCCAATTTGATATTGCGGGATAAGCTGCAGGAACTGGCCAACAAGGACCAGCTGACAGGCTTGTTTGCGCGCGGTTATTTGGATCGTCACATGTCTCGGTCGTTCAGCGAAGGCATCGGCGGCGCATTCATCCTAATGGACGTGGACGATTTCAAGCAGATCAATGACCAGTACGGACACGCAGTCGGCGACCAGGTCCTCATCCAGGTGTCCCGTGTTCTTCAGGCTGTGGCCGGAGGGCAGGACGTTGCCGGCCGATGGGGCGGTGAGGAGTTCGCGGTCTTTCTGCCGGGAGCGGGACTGGAGCGCGGGAAGGAATTGGCACAGCGGCTGCTGTCCGAGATGCCTGCTGCGACCGATCCATCTGTCACGATCTCGGTGGGGGTCAGTATGTGGGAACCGTCCGCCAGCCGTGAGACCTACCAGCAGCTTTTCCAGATAACGGACGACGCTCTCTACAAAGCGAAAGCAGGCGGGAAAAACAGAATGGTGATCAGTGAATCGATACTTGCCCCGTAAGGCAGGTATCTTTTTTCATTGAATTATCAAACTGTTCAGCATAAAATGAAAGGAAGCGGTTAGTTCAATTAGGAAAGGCGGCAGATGAGGATGACAGAAAATATCCATAAAGATACGGTTGCGGTCCATACAGGCTACGATAGCAGCGGGCACCATGACAGCTTGGCTGTTCCGCTGTACCAGACTTCGACCTACGAATTCGCTACTGCAGAACAGGGCGCCCGCCGTTTTGCGGGTGAGGAAGAAGGCGGCATCTATTCGCGCCTCGGCAATCCGACAGTCCGGGTGCTCGAAGAGCGGATGACCGCACTTGAAAAGGGAGCCGGCACACTCGCATTCGGCTCCGGGATGGCTGCAGTAAGCGCAATCCTGACACATCTGACGAAGACAGGCGATCACGTTGTCTGCTCCCGTGGTATCTACGGCTGCACGTTCGGTCTGCTGAGAATCCTTGAAGAGAAGTACGGAATCCGCCATTCGCTGACGTCTATGGGGACAGAAGAAGAGATCGAAGCGGCAGTGACACCGGAAACTGTATGCCTGTACATCGAATCACCTGTCAACCCGACGATGGAGCTTGTCGATCTGTCGGCAGCTGCAGCTGTAGCGGAACGCCATCAGCTGAAAATCGTCGTCGATAATACATTCGCTTCTCCTTATTTGCAGAACCCGATCGACTTCGGTGCGGATTATGTCCTGCACAGTGCGACAAAATACATTAACGGTCATGGCGATGTCATTGCCGGACTGCTGACAGGCAGGAATGCGGAGGATGTCCAGCAGATCCGTGCAACGGTGCAGAAAGATTATGGAGGC
The DNA here is from genome assembly GCA_032099885.1 of Sporosarcina sp. Taxonomy (GTDB): domain Bacteria; phylum Bacillota; class Bacilli; order Bacillales_A; family Planococcaceae; genus Sporosarcina. The sequence continues at coordinate 45,740 of DAMDKL010000005.1, read as the reverse complement.
ATCATTTCGCCGTTCGATGCATGGCTGCTCATCCGCGGACTGAAGACGCTGCCCGTCCGGATGAAGCGGCATACCGAAAATGCGGAGGCTCTCACCGCTTTCCTTAAAAATCAGCCTTTGGTCGAGCGCATCTTCTATCCATTCGACGATGACAATCCGCAGGCCCATATTGCGAGGCGGCAGATGAGCGGAGGGGGCGGACTCGTCTCGTTCACCGTAAGAGGCGGACAGCATGCCGCCCAGCGGCTCATGAACGAGCTGAAGCTCATCAAGATCGCAGTCAGTCTCGGCGACGCCGAAACGCTCATCCAGCACCCGGCGACGATGACACATTCAGGAGTTCCTGAAGAAGAACGCCTGCGCATGGGCATCAGCGAAGGGCTGCTCCGCCTTTCAGCAGGTCTTGAGCATGCAGGGGATCTTATTGCGGACTTGACGCAGGCATTCGAAGCAGCCGCTCGTGCCGAACAGACGCTAGTGGAATGACATCCTGAAAAAAACGGCACCGTCAGTCCTTTGACTGGCGGTGCCGCTTTTTCCGATGCAAAGCTGACTGCTTATAAAAAACTGACCAGCACATCCGCAAATTGTTCAATGCCGAGACGGTCCTGATCGGAGAACCGACCGATTTCCGGGCTGTCGATGTCGAGCACACCGAGAAGCTTGCCGTCCTTCACGAGCGGAACGACGATCTCGGATTGTGATGCTGCATCGCATGCGATATGTCCCGGAAATGCGTTGACATCCTCAACAACAATCGTCTCACGCTTTTCAGCAGCTGTCCCGCAGACACCCCTGCCGAGTGCAATACGGATACAGGCCGGCAGTCCTTGGAAAGGACCGAGCACAAGCTCTCCGTCTTCCATGAGATAGAAGCCCGTCCAATTCGTGCGGTCCAGGAAATTGCTGAGCAGCGCAGACGCATTGCTCAAGTTCGCGATCCGGTTCGGCTCCCCGTCCAGCAGGAGCCGCAGCTGATCCGTCAATTGGCCATATGCTTCAGCAGGCTCTTTGGAATACTCGATCCCCATGTACATTTCCATCTCTCCAATCCTTATAGGCCGTTACAGACCATACAATTGATACATGCATCATACAATTTCCGGCCCCATTTCGACAAGTAAACAAATTTCCGCCAAAGATTCGCCCTTATTCAACACGAAATTTCTTTAAACATGTTACTATATAAGGTATTATCATCTGTAGAGTGGTTGCGGAATAGGGGGATGGACGATGGTGAACTACTTCATCATTCCAATCATCATAGTAATTGTGCTGGCAGTTGCCGTGTTTCTGCTGAGACGGAAGCATATCCAAGTGATCAGCAAACTGGAGCATGAGAAACTGCACATCCAGCATGAACCGATATTTGAAGAAATGACTAAAGTGAAACAGCTGAATATGACTGGCGAAACGGAAGAGAAATTCGAACGTTGGCGCAGCGAGTGGACAGAAGTCGTTGACGTGCTCGTCCCTAAAATCGATTCGCTGTTATTCGATACAGAAGAAATGGTGGATCGGTTCCGATTCAAAAAAGCAGGGGCGATCGAGAAAGATATCGAACAACAGCTCACAGTGTGCGATAAACGGAAGGACGCGATCCTTCACGAACTGAACGAACTGATAGGCAGTGAAGAAAAGAACCGGACAGAAATGGATACACTGAAAGAAGAGTACCGGGAAGCGAGAAAAGCGGTATTGGCACATCAGCACGCTTACGGACGGGCTGTGCCGCCGCTCGAGAAGGAGCTGGAATATTTCCAGCCCGCTTTTGAAGAGTACGACGAACTGACGGAAAACGGGAACTACTTGCAGGCGAGGGAGAACGTCATCGCTGTTGCGGCGAAAGCGGATGAATTGTTCCCGCTGATCGAAGCGATTCCAGGTCTCCTGAGTGAACTGCAGACGAAATTGCCTGCCACTCTCCGGGAATTGCGGAATGGTGTCAGTGAAATGGAAGAAGACGGGTATTACCTTGCTGACCTGAACTTGAAATCGGAACTTGCTTCAATTGAAGATGAGATCGACCGTATGCTTGAACAGATCGAGCATCTGGAAGTGGAATCTGTCCAGCAGCGGCTGAAGGAAATCGATGAAACAATCGATGGATTCTACATAGCACTGGAAGACGAAGTGCGGGAGCGCCAATTCGTCGAAAAAACATACGAGGAAACAGCGCGCAGGCTGTATGACGTGCAGAGACTCGCAAAGGAAGTTGCTGACGAAGCTCTCTTCGTCCAGCAGAGCTATCGTCTGGATGAGAAGGAATCCTCCATTCCGAAACAGTTCATGGGCGATCTGCAGGCGGCGGCCGACCGGTTTGGACTTATGACGAGCCAGGGAGAACAGGGACAGACCTCATTCTCCGTTTTGGCGGAACACATCCGGGCTGTGAACGAGGTCGTCGAACGGGTCGAAGCGGAGACTGCGGATTTCAAAGGGCGTATGAAAAACCTGCGCACTGATGAACTATCCGTGAGACACCGGCTGGAAGAGCTCGCACGCACGCTTCAGCACGTGGAACGCAGACTGCAGAAAGCGAACCTTCCGGGTATTCCTGAAGATATTGAAGTACGTCTCGAGGAAGCGGATGAGCAGCTGTTCATCGTCCAGAACGGACTTGAGGAAGTGCCTCTGAACATGGCGCTCGTTGAGGATTACATTACAAATGCCGAAAAAGAAGTGAACGAGACTGTCGGCAAAATCAGCGAAATGCTGGAAAACGCGCAGCTGACTGAACAGATTATCCAGTATGGCAACCGGTATCGGGCTGCCCATCCTGCGATGCACGCTCGCCTGCTGGAAGCAGAAATGGCTTTCCGTCAGTTCCGCTATGCAAAAGCACTCGAAGAGGCGGCAACAGCCGTTGAGGATGTTGAACCAGGAGCGATGAAACGGATCCAGGATCTCATACAGGAACGAGTACGCTAAACGGTTACGTAAAAGCCACCCGCACTAGTGTGCAGGTGGCTTTGTGCACGTTTGCTCAATTGAAAGGAAGTACACAACATGATCTACCTAGATAACAGTGCGACAACGATGCCTGCTGACGAAGTACTCCGCACCTATACGGAAGCGAGCCGTATGTATTTTGCAAATCCTGCTTCCCTGCACAAGGAAGGGAACCGGGCAGGTCAGCTGCTGGAAAGTGCACGAACCCAGGTTGCACGCCTGGCCGGCGATGAGATGGCCGAAGTGGTCTTCACATCAGGAGGGACGGAAGCGAATAACTTGGCGGTCATCGGGTTTGCAAAGAAATACCGAAATAGGGGGAACCATCTCATTACAACTGTGGCGGAACATGATTCGGTCCGAAAAGCATTCGAGTTCTTGGAAACGGAAGGATTCGAGGTCGATTGGCTCTCCGTGGACGAACACGGCGTGATCGATACTGATGAACTTGCCCGGACACTTCGTTCGGACACGATATTAGTGAGCATCATGCATGTCAATAACGAAATCGGTGCTGTCATGCCGCTGGAAGAATGTGCTCGCATCATAAGGAGCAAGTCGAGGGCGGTCATCCATTCGGATTGTGTCCAGAGCGTCGGCAAACTGGCACTTCCGTTTCCTGACCATGCGGATGCGGTGACCGTTTCCGGCCATAAGATCCGCGGCTTGAAAGGGACAGGCTGTCTGATCACAAAACGATTTACATTGCCGGATCCCATTTCGTTCGGCGGCGGACAGGAAGACGGCTTGCGAAACGGCACCGTAAATGTTGCAGGCGCAGCGGCATTCGCGAAGGCGTTCCGTCTTGCGTTGGCCGATCCCGACTCTTCTGCTTTCAGCCGCATGACGCGCGTGCTGCACGATGGGCTGGCGGAAGAGAAAAGACTGAAGATCCTGTCAGCAAGGGAGGGCGCGCCTCATATATTCGCGATGGCATTCCAGGGAGTGACAGGGGAAGTGGCGGTGAATTACTTCCAGGAACAGGGCCTCATCATCTCCACCTCGAGCGCATGCTCCTCGAAATCGGGTCGGATCAGCCATGTTATCGAAGCGCTGAAGCTCCCGGACACTTTCAGGAAAGGTGCCGTCCGGATCAGTTTCGGAGAGCAGAACACAGTACAGGATGCAGAACGTACTTTAGATGTGACGAGGCAATTTTTACAGATGACGAAGAAAGGGCTGAAACAGCATGATATGGAATGAGCTTCTCATCCGATACGGTGAAATGTCGCTGAAAGGCAGGAACCGGAAACTATTCATCCAAAAACTGAACCAGAATATACGGAGGGCTCTTGACGGCCTGACAACTGTCAAATTGCAGGCGGAGCGAGATCGGATGTTTGTCTACGCATCCCCGGAAGAACTCGAACTGGCCATCCCGCTGCTGAAAGACGTTGCCGGAATCCAGTCATTCAGTCCGATCGCAAAATGCGAATCAACCGTAGACGCAATCCGGTCGACGGCAGTGTCCGTCCTCGACGAAGAAGAAACAGCAGGCAGAACATTCAAAGTCGAAGTGAAGCGGACGGATAAGACGTTCCCGCTCGTCACGGGGGAACTCCAAAAAGAAATCGGAGGGACGGTGCTCCGGGCATATCCCGAGCTGACCGTGAATGTACGGAAGCCGGACATCCTCCTCCATATCGACATCCGCGAAGACGGCGCCTTCCTGTCATCCCGCAGCTATAAAGGTGCCGGCGGAATGCCTGTCGGCTCGAACGGCCGCTCGCTGCTCATGCTGTCGGGAGGAATCGACAGCCCGGCAGCCGGCTATTTAATGATGAAACGCGGCGTGACAATTGAAGCGATCCACTTCGCAAGCCCGCCGTTCACAAGTGAAAAGGCGCAGGAAAAAGTCATCGAATTGGCTAAGAAACTGAGCACATTTGGCGGTACGGTCAATCTGCATATTATTCCGTTCACCGATATCCAGCAGGCGATCGTCAAACAAGTACCGGAAAATGTGTCGATTACATCGACCCGACGGCTCATGCTGCGTATCGCCGATCAGGTCCGGGCAGAAATCGGCGCGCTTGCAATCATCACCGGTGAGAGTCTCGGCCAAGTAGCAAGTCAGACACTCGAGAGCTTCACGGCCATTAACGCAGTGACGGCAACCCCGATTCTCCGTCCGCTTATCGCGACGGACAAACTGGAGATCATCGATATCGCCAAAAAAATCGGCACATACGAAACGTCAATTCAGCCTTACGAAGACTGCTGTACAATCTTCACCCCTGCGAGTCCGAAGACAAAGCCGCGGCTGGATAAGATCGAGTATTACGAGAGCTTCATCGACTTCGGGCCAATGATAGAGGAAGCCGTGAAGAACCGCCAGATCATCGCATGTTCACATGAAGATGAGTCCGGGACGGCTTTCAGCAATCTGCTGTAACGAGTCATGTAAAAATTACCACATTTCCTTTGTGCATGAATTCTCCGTAACGGACCATTCTATATGCACAAGGAGGTGAGAACGACATGTCAAACTCAAACAGCGGTAACTCGAACCAGCTTCTCGTACCAGGTGTACAGCAAGCACTCGACCAGATGAAGTATGAAATTGCTCAGGAATTTGGTGTTCAGCTTGGAGGAGACGCTTCATCGCGTGCCAACGGATCCGTCGGCGGAGAAATCACTAAGCGATTGGTACGTCAAGCTCAAGAACAAATGAAAGGCTTCCAATAATCATCCGGAAACCGGACTGTCCCTCGATTCTGAGGGGCAGTTTTTTTAGTTTTCCGCAAGCAGCACTTTGCATACATAAGATTTTCTTTTTGAATTGACGAAATTTTACCTGTATACTGATTACATTGTAAAAAGGGGGAATCCAGATGAATCGAGAAGAACTGATTGCGCCGGAACTGTATAATGTCACCTCAGAAATTGAAAGGTATGCGGACGGATCAGGTCGGAAGGCACTCATCTATGTGGACGCACAGGGGAATAAAAAGGAATATACATATGACCGCCTTATGGAAGACGCAGGACGGGCTGCCTCCGTTTACGAAGCACACGGTCTTCATAAAGGAGATATCGTCCTCGTCATGGTGCCGCGGCTGATCGAAGCTTATACAGCCTACATCGGCGCTCTGAAGGCCGGGATCGCCGTCATCCCTTCTTCAGAAATGCTTAGAGCTTCGGATATCGAATATCGGCTCGCCCACAGCGGTGCGAAAGCGATCATCGCCTACGAAGCCTTCACAGAACAGCTCGCGGACGTCTCCGGCATCGAAGACATCAAACTGTTCGTCATCGGGAAGGCATCTGAAGGCGCTATTTCACTCACCGACGAGATGGCATCCGCACCGTCTGGCCATGTAACAGCCGGGACGAAAGCGGCAGACATGGCATTCCTGTCGTATACGTCCGGCACGACCGGCAAGCCGAAAGGAGTCGTGCACACACACGGCTGGGGGTACGCTCACCTGCGGACGACTGGTGAGAACTGGCTCGGCATTAAGGAAGGCGACACGGTATGGGCGACTGCGGCACCCGGCTGGCAAAAATGGATTTGGACCCCGTTCCTCGCAGTCCTCGGCAGCGGGGCGACGGGCCTTGTCTATAACGGAAAGTTCGACGTGGAGACCTATTTGACGATGATCGGAACGTATGAGGTGAACGTCCTCTGCTGCACGCCGACGGAATACCGCTTTATGGCGAAAGCTGACAACTTGCAGGACTATGATCTGTCGTCACTTCGAAGCGCCGTGTCGGCGGGAGAACCGCTGAACAAAGAAGTGATCGACCGGTTCGAGGACGTCTTCTCTCTCCAGGTCCGTGACGGATATGGTCAGACGGAGAACACGCTGCTCGTCGGTACAATGCTCGGAATGGAAGCGCGCCCAGGTTCGATGGGCAAACCGACGCCCGGCAACAGAGTTGAAATCATTAACGATGAAGGAGAGATCGCGGCTGCTGGTGAAGTCGGTGACATCGCCGTACATATCTCGACGCCGGCCCTCTTTAAAGAATACTTGCAGGATCCCGAACGGACTGCAATGCAGTTCAGAGGGGACTATTACATTACAGGGGACCGTGCGAAAAGGGATAATGACGGGTATTTTTGGTTCGAGGGCCGCGGAGATGACATCATCATCAGCTCCGGTTACACGATCGGACCGTTCGAAGTCGAAGATGCACTGACGAAGCACCCGGCAGTCCGCGAGTGCGCAGTTGTGGCGTCTCCCGACGAAGTGCGCGGAGCGGTCGTGAAGGCATTTGTCGTCCTCCGCGATCCGGAAGGAACTGACAAAGAAAGCCTTATTGCTGAATTGCAGGAACATGTGAAAGATACGACGGCACCATACAAATACCCCCGCAAGATCGAATTTGTCGAAGAGCTGCCAAAAACGGCATCCGGAAAAATTATGCGGGTCCAACTGCGTAAAATGGAAATGGACTAATCGGAAAAGGGCTGAGATACGGATCTCAGCCCTTTTCTTGCGGAAACGCTTTACGCCAGTGAAGTCTCCCCGTATAATTGAGGGATATTTCGAGCCGCTAAATGCTCGGAACCAAGGGGGAATACGATGCAATCACCGCAACAGGGCGCTTTTTGGGTATTTACAGCCTATTTACTCTGGGGATTCATGCCGATTTACTGGAAGAGCCTTCACCATGTCGGCAGCAGTGAAATTCTGCTGAACCGGATCATCTGGGCATTCGTTCTGACCGTGGCTGTCCTGCTGATCGCCGGCCAAGGAAAGAAACTGATCGCCGACATTAAAGAATTATGGGCAAGCAAGCGCCAGTTCTGGAGTCTCTGTGCAGCTTCCATGCTCGTCACCGCGAACTGGGGGACATACATATGGGCAGTGAACCATGACTTCATCGTCCAGGCGAGCCTCGGGTATTACATGAACCCGCTCGTTTCGGTCCTGCTTGGAATCCTGTTCTTAAAAGAGTCGCTCGACCGCTGCCAGCAGGGAGCCTTTGTCCTTGCAGCTATTGGAGTGACCGTGCTGACAGTCCATTATGGTGTCTTCCCGTGGGTGGCCTTCGTCCTGGCAATCTCGTTTGCACTCTACGGTCTCATCAAAAAGCACATCCGGCTTGACGCAGCCCGGGGGCTCGCCATTGAAACAGCTTTCACGGTGCCGCTCGCGCTGATCGCCTATGCGTGGCTGTTCCGTACGGGGGACGCCGTTCTGTTCCGTACCGATGCGCTGACAGTCGTGCTGCTCATCCTAACTGGAATCGCTACGGCGCTGCCGCTGATCTTCTTTTCAAAAGGGGTGGTCGCCATTCCTCTGTATGTCTCGGGATTTCTGCAGTACATTGCACCGACACTTATGCTGATCATCGGTGTGTCGTTATACGGCGAACAATTCGGGACATTCGAATGGGTCAGCTTTGCGTTCATCTGGGCGGCGTTGCTCCTGTTCACGATACCGCAAGTTTTCAGATACTTGAAAAACAGACGAATTGCGAACAGGCTAAAGGAACAGCAGCATTCGCATTGATTGTTTATTTGATGAAACATCTGCGGGAATCATACGTATAAGAGTGGAGAAATAGAGGAGGAATTACAATGACAGCAAAACGATGGATCGCGTTAGTTTGCGCCGCAGCACTCGTCATCGTCTCAATCGGCGTCAACTCGCTATCCTATCTGTTCACCCGAGATTTTAGTTCGATGTTCGAAGAAAATTTTGCACTGAACGGCCCGATGTATGAAGAAAACGTACTGGAAAGCGGTAATTCAACCGAACGGATTGCAGTTCTCAACGTCAGCGGGGTCATCCAGGACACAGGTCCGGCATCCCCATTCGCAGCACCCGGGTACAATCATCAGCTCTTCATGAGCCAGCTGGCAGATATCTACGAGGACGAGTCGGTGAAAGGGATCGTTCTTCACGTCGACTCGCCGGGCGGGGGTGTCATGGAATCTTCTGATATCTACGATGAGTTGACGGCCATCCAAGAAGCGCGTGATATTCCAATCTACGTCTCAATGGGGTCCATGGCGGCTTCAGGCGGCTATTACATTTCGGCGCCGGCCGAGAAGATTTTTGTCCATCCTGAAACAATTACCGGTTCGATCGGGGTCATCATGGAAAGCTTGAATTATGCAGAACTTGCCGATAAGCTCGGCATCGATTTCAACACGATAAAAACCGGGCCGTACAAGGATATCATGAGTCCTAACCGGGAAATGACGCAGACCGAGCGCGACATGCTGCAGTCAATGATCAATGACTCGTATGAGCGGTTCGTTGGCATCGTCGCGGATGGCCGGGGTATGACGACGGATGCTGTCAAAAAGGTGGCGGACGGCAGGATCATGAACGGCAGGCAGGCGATTGAAGCAGGACTTGCTGATGATTTCGGCAAGCTGCCAGACGTCGTTGAGGCGCTGAAGGCCGACCTGGATCTGAGAAATCCGACAATCTTTGAGTATGCGTCCACGGACAGCCTGACCTCACTATTTGGCATGAAGTTGTCCGGTCTCGTGAAACGGAATGCGGAAACAGAATTGATCGAGAAGATGCTGACGGAATACCAGGCACCTCGAATGATGTATTTGTATGGTGAGCGATAACGAAAGGAGGAAGCAGTATGTCTGATGAAATGGAACCGACCTTCATGGGCGGACAGCCGCCTGCGGAAATGACCGGCGGCCCGGCGGCAGCTCCCGCTGTACAGGAGACAGGTTACCGGAACAAACCGGCCGGCTTCTGGATCCGCTTCTGGGCCTATGCCATTGACCTGATCGTCATCGGAGCCATCAGCGGTCTGCTCGTCAAACCAGTATTCCGTATAGTTGACTGGCCGATCACGGATCCTTTCTTTTTGCTGTACAGCCCGTACAAAGCAGTGGTGCTCGTCATTTTCCTCGCGTACTTCCTGCTGATGACAAAGTTTTTCGGTCAGACAGCCGGAAAGATGATCTGCGGAATCCGCGTTGTCCGGAAAACGGGAGGTCCTCTCGGCTGGAGCAATCTGTTTTTCCGTGAGGTGATCGGCCGCTATATATCGAAAACCCTTGTCCTTCCTTACCTGCTCGTCGTGTTCATGCCGCGGAACGAAGCGCTGCATGATCTGTTTGCCGATACGGAAGTGATCCACGAGCGTCTGTACGAAGCAATCCCGGAAAGTGTCCGGCCGTCACCCGCCGGGCACCATCAGTTGCAAGAAGGACAGTCCATTTAGTAAAATGGATGCACAACGGAAGGAGCGGGATCACTATGACAACCGTAACATTTCAAAATAAGCCGGTCACTCTGCTTGGAAACCAGCTGAAGGCCGGTGACAAAGCAGCGGGTTTCACAGTGATCGGAAATGATTTGCTGCCGGTCAAGTTCGACGTGACGGACGGCAAGATCCGCATGATCAGTGTCGTGCCGTCTGTCGACACAGGTGTCTGTTCCAAACAGACACAGCGGTTCAACGCAGAAGCGGGGAAACTTGGTGAAGAGGTGGAAGTGACGACTATTTCGGCCGACCTTCCCTTCGCACAGGCGCGATACCGGTCAGCTGAGGAAATCGGCAATATGCAGATTCTTTCCGATCACAGGGACTTGTCGTTCGGTATGGCGTACGGAGTCGTGATCGAAGAATTGAGGCTGCTGGCCCGGGCGATTTTTGTTATCGACCAGAACGGCACAATCGTGTACTCGGAGTATGTCAGCGAAGTGACCGACCACCCGGATTACATGGAAGCGCTGGACGCCGTCAACAGACTGAAAGCGTAACGGAAGGCCGGCATTGCTCTAGCAGAACCCATCCGACAGCCGGATGGGTTTTTCTAAAGAGCGGCTGCTGGCCTGCAGCATATTTGCACCAACCAGGAAGAGGGATGACAATGAGAAGCAATACAGAACAAATTTTCGAATTTTTAGACACGGCTGCCGAAAATGGAGACCAGCTCTACTTGGAACAGCTCATTATCGTCTGCCGCGATTGGGCGCAAGGCAGGACAGCACCTGACTTGCACGGAACCGTCTCGAAGGAGGAAATCCGCCGCGGCCTGCAGCTTGCGATTTTAAAAGGGATGCGGCAGAACGTCCAGCCGAATCATCAGATGACGCCTGATGCCATCGGTATGCTGATTGCCAGGATTGCGGCTTTGCTCGTGCATGAAAAAGAGGGTGTGCAAGTCGCAGATCTCGCAGCAGGGACGGGAAACCTGCTGTTTACGGTCATGAACCATCTGGGACGTCCGTCGGCTGCGGCAGCTGTTGAAATAGATGATGTGCTGGCCCGTCTGATGGCGGTTTCGGCGGACCTGCTTGAACAGGAGGTGCGAATCTACGTACAGGATGCTCTCCGTCCGCTGCTCGTGGATCCGGCAGATCTGGCAGTATGTGATCTGCCCGTAGGCTATTATCCTGATGATGAGAATGCCCTGAATTTTGAAATGATGCCTGCTGAAGGACATGCCTATTCGCACCATTTGTTCATCGAACAGACGATGCAGCATCTGAAGCCTGGCGCCTACGGGATCTTTATCGTGCCATCGGAATTATTCGAATCGGCCCAGTCGGGGAATCTGCACACATATTTGAAGAAGCACACAGTCATCCGGGCAGTGCTGCAGCTGCCGGGAACGCTTTTCAAAAATGCTGCGCAATCGAAGAGCATTCTCATTCTGCAGAAACCTTCCGGTGACAAGGTGCCTGTTCCTGACGTCCTGCTGGCCGCAGTGCCGGATATGACAGACAAACAGGCGATGGTCTCCTTCTTCGCGAACATGGAACAGTGGGCCGCGGAGTGATAGGAATAAAGAAAGCTGGCTGCACACCGGAAGTATCCGGAATGCAGCCAGCTTTTTTGGAGTTTTGAATTACTTTTCTTCACTTTCCGGAGTCCGGACGACAAGGACATCGCATTTCGCCGCGCGGACGATATTTTCCGAGACACTGCCGATTAGGAAACGTTCGACAGGATTCAAACCGGTTGCGCCGCAGATGATGAGATCCGCTTCGATCTTTTTCGGGATTTCACGGGGAATCATCGTTTTCGGAGATCCGTATTCGACGATGACATTGACGTGTGTCAGACCGGATTCAACCGCATGTTCCTTGTAGCCTTCCAGCAGATCGACCGCATACGACTGTGCACGTTCTGCGATGGAACGGTCGTACGCTTCGACGGCTGAGTACGAACGAGTGTCGATAATATTGACGAGATTGAGGTTCGCATCGTTCCGCTTCGCGATGGCGACCGCTTTCTTGAACGCCCACTCCGATTCTTTCGATCCGTCGACGGCTACGATGATTTGGTTATACACTAATGACATCGTGATCACTCTCCTACATTTTGAATTTATCGTTCTGCTACTAGTATACGCCAGTATTCGGCAGAATTCCTGCTGAACTGCCAATAGACGGAATGTTGAATCATCCGTCCGCGGTTGAAATTATTCGGCAAATATCATGCTGATCTGCTACACTTGTTGAGAAAACGTCTGAACGGTACATACTGAACAGCCGGACTCTATCATTAAGGGGGAACTAACTATGCGTATTGGAGTACCTAAAGAGGTCAAGAATAACGAAAACCGTGTCGCAATGACACCAGCGGGAGTTTTCAATCTGAAGACTGCCGGACACGAAGTGCTGATCGAAACCGGCGCGGGCCTCGGCTCAAGCTTCACGGATGAAGACTACCGCGAAGTCGGCGCGACGATCGTCGATTCCGCTGCAGAAGCCTGGGGGGCGGAGATGGTAATGAAAGTGAAGGAGCCGATTGCATCCGAATACGGCTACCTGCGCGAAGGACTCATCCTGTTCACGTACCTGCACTTAGCGCACGAAGAGGAATTGACAAAAGCACTTGTCGAGAACAAAGTGACGTCTATCGCTTACGAGACTGTCCAGCTGCCGAGCGGACTCCTGCCGCTGCTGGCTCCGATGAGTGAAGTGGCCGGCCGGATGGCAACCCAGATCGGTGCGCAGTACTTGGAGAAGATGGAAGGCGGCAAGGGGATCCTGCTGTCGGGCGTACCGGGCGTCGATCGCGGAAACGTGACGATCATCGGCGGCGGACAGGCCGGCACGAACGCTGCCCGTATTGCAATCGGCATGGGCGCGCGCGTCACCATCCTCGACCTGTCGGTGGAACGACTCCGCCAGCTCGATGAGATCTTCGGCAAGGACGTCCAGACACTCGTGTCGAATCCGTTCAACATCGCGAACTCCGTGAAGGACGCGGATCTCGTTATCGGCTGCGTTCTAATTCCGGGCGCCCGAGCACCGAAACTTGTGAGCGAGGAGATGGTGAAATCGATGTCTCCGGGTTCCGTACTCGTCGATATCGCAATCGACCAAGGTGGCATCTTCGCAACGACTGACCGTGTAACAACTCACGATGACCCGACTTATGTTAAGCATGGCGTCGTCCATTATGCAGTTGCCAATATGCCGGGTGCTGTGCCGCGCACATCGACGATGGCTCTTACAAACGTCACAGTACCGTATGCATTGCAGATCGCAAACAAAGGGTACAAGCAGGCATGCCTCGACAACGAAGTATTGCGTAAAGGTCTCAACACGATCGATGGCCACGTTACGTACAAAGCGGTAGCAGAAGCACAGTCACTGGAATACGTTTCAGTCGATTCACTGCTCGGATAATTGCAGAAGGCTCTTCCTGGAATGACGGAAGGGCTTTTTTTATTTGGTTGCGGGCGGCTGCCCGCTCGATTTTAGCAGCTAACCGCTCGATACAGGCGGCTAACCGCTCGATACTTGCGGCTAACCGCTCAATACTGGCGGCTAACCGCTCAATACTGGCGGCTACCCGCTCGATACTTGCGGCTAACCGCTCAATTCTTGCGGCTAACCGCTCGATACAGGCGGCTAACCGCTCGATACCTGTGGCTAACCGCTCGATACAGGCGGCTACCCGCTCGATACCTGTGGCTAACCGCTCGATACAGGCGGCTACCCGCTCGATACAGGCGGCTACCCGCTCGATACAGGCGGCTAACCGCTCGATACTGGTGGCTACCCGCTCAATTCTTGCGGCTACCCGCTCAATACTGGCGTCTAACCGCTCGATACAGGCGGCTACCCGCTCAATTCTTGCGGCTACCCGCTTGATTCTTGCGGCTACCCGCTCGCTACTGGCGGCTACCCGCTCGATTCCTGTGGCTAACCGCTCGATACTGGCGGCTACCCGCTCAATTCCGGCAGCTAACCGCTCAATACTGGCGGCTACCCGCTCGATTCCTGTGGCTAACCGCTCGATACCGGCGGCTACCCGCTCGATACTTGCGGCTACCCGCTCGATACTTGCGGCTACCCGCTCGATACAGGCGGCTACCCGCTCGATACTTGCGGCTACCCGCTCAATACTGGCGGCTAACCGCTCGATACTGGCGGCTAACCGCTCGATTCAGGCGGCGAACCGCTCAATTCCACCTACCTGCCACCGACCCTCTCAACAAAAAAACCCCCTTTAAAAGGGGGCTGAACAGATTATCGGATGATCGTCAATTCTTTAGGAAACTTTGTCATTACCTCAACGCCGTTTGCAGTTACAACGACATCATCTTCGATCCGCACGCCGGTGATCGACGAGTCGTAGATACCGGGTTCGATCGTAAATACCATGCCTTCATCCAGCTGGAAGTCGTTCGCTCCATGGATCGACGGGAATTCATGGACAGAAATTCCGAGGCCGTGACCGAGACGGTGTGTGAAATACTCGCCGTATCCAGCTTCTGCGATCACATCGCGGGCAGCCTTGTCCAGCGCGCTCGCTTTCACACCCGGTTTCACAAGATCAATCGCCGCTTGGTTCGCACGGCGGACCGCTTCATAGATATCTTTCTGTGCATCGGACGGCTCGCCAAATGCAAGTGTACGCGTAATATCCGAGCAGTAGCCCTTATGGACGACACCGAGATCGAGCAGTACGAAGTCGCCTTGGACGATCTTGCGGTCACCCGGTGTACCGTGCGGGGAAGCTGTTTTCGTACCGGTCAGGACCGTCGTATCGAATGACATCTTCTGGACGCCTTTCTTCTTCAGCGCCAGTTCGATCGCCGTCTGCAGTTCGAGCTCGGTCATGCCTTCCTCAATATGATTGCACGCCACTTCGATCGCATAGTCGGCAAGGGATGCCGCTTCACGCAGAAGTTCAAGCTCCTCCGCATCTTTCCTGCTTCGCATCGCATTCAATTGCTCATCCAGCCGGGAAACGGATGCCCCTACAAACAAAGTCTCCAGCCGTTCGAGGCGTTCGACCGTCAGATGGGATTTCTCGAGAGCGATCGACTGGATGCTCTCCATCCGTCGTCCGGCCGCTTCTTTCACGAATTCCCAGGCATCGTCTGTGTCTTCATAACCGACCGCTTCATAAGCCCAGCCGGCCGCTTTCACATCAGGCACTTCCATCAGCGGGCAGATGATGAACGGCTCGGCGTCCCTGAAGATCATCACACCAAGCAGGCGTTCGTGAGGATCGCTGCTGAAACCAGACAAATAGAAGATGTTGTCAGGTGTTGTAACGAGTGCTGCGTCCGTCTTGTGATCTGTTAGAAATTGCTGGATCGTTTCAAGTCTGTTCAAGTGAATTCCTCCTCTGTACATCTTTCATCATACCAAAAAAGAGGAGTTGCGGCAGGTTTCGCGAATTTGTCTATGAGGAAAGAAGACTTAATGGAGGTGTCGGAACCATTGGAAATTTCATATCATGGACATTCGATCGTCAAAGTGAAGACAAAGGGATTTGAAATCCTTATCGATCCGTTTATCACTGGAAATGAATTGACGGATCTGAAAGCAGCGGATCAGAAGCCTGACGTCATTCTGCTGACACACGGTCATAACGACCACGTCGGGGATACGATCGACATCGCGAAAGCGAGCGGTGCGCTCGTCGTCGCTCCGAACGAGCTGGCCGTCTGGCTCGGCTGGCAGGGACTCAAGACGCACGGCATGAACATCGGAGGAGCCCACCGTTTTGACTTCGGGACGGTGAAGTACACGAAAGCATTCCACAGTTCGTCCTATACGACAGAGGATGAGCAAATCATTTACACCGGGATGCCTGCGGGAATCCTGTTTTCGGCGGAAGACAGGACAATCTACCATGCCGGCGATACGTCGCTGTTCGGCGATATGGAACTGATCGGCAGGCGGAACGAGATCGACGTGGCGTTCCTGCCGATCGGGGATAATTTCACTATGGGACCGGACGACGCGGCATATGCGGTGGAACTGCTGAAGCCGAAGCTCGCGGTGCCTGTGCATTTCAATACTTTCCCGGCGATCACACAGAATCCCGAGACATTCCGCAGCTTAGTAAAAAGTACGGAAGCGAAAGTGATGGCACCGGGGGAAACAATCACCTTGTAACTGAGCCGTGCAGCCTGTGGGAATTCTCAGGCTGCCGGTTTTTTTCGTGAAATTATGGTAAACTGAGACTCTAAGGCAACCAGAAGGAAAAGGTGAACGACATGTCGACAAAACATGAGCAGATTCTGCGCCATATCGAAGAACTGCCCGTCGGTGAAAAAATTTCAGTCCGGCAGATCGCCAGGGCACTGGCGGTCAGTGAAGGCACTGCCTACCGGGCTATCAAAGAAGCCGAAAACAACAAGCTCGTCAACACAATTGAGCGTGTGGGCACCATCCGGATCGAGAAGAAGAAGAAGGAGAATATTGAGCGGCTGACGTACGCAGAAGTTGTCAATATTGTGGATGGGAGCGTACTCGGAGGAATGGGCGGTCTCCACAAGACACTGACCAAATTCCTGATTGGCGCCATGCAGGTGGATGACATCCGGCGTTATATCGAGCCTGGCAGCCTCCTGATCGTCGGCAACCGGCAGAAGGCGCACCGTCTCGCGCTTAGTGCAGGCGCTGCTGTCCTTGTCACCGGCGGTTTTGATACGGCCGATGAAGTCAAGGCGCTTGCCGATTCTCTCGGCCTGCCGATCATCTCGACGAGTTACGATTCGTTCACTGTCGCAACGATGCTCGACCGTGCGATCTCCGACCAGATGATCGAAAAAGACATCCTGCTCGTCGAGGATATCCAGCATTCTCTTGAGAACACAATCGCACTGTCCATCCAAGATACGGTTGGACAGTTCAACGAAATGAGCCGCAAGACGTCCCATTCGGCATTTCCGGTCATCGAGCGGAATGGCAGGGTCGTCGGGATGGTGACGTCGAAAGACATCGTCGGCAAGCACGACTCGGAGCCAATCGGCAAAGTCATGACGGCCTCGCCCATTACGGCAACCCGCAAGATGAGTGTCGCGTCGGCCGGCCACAGCATGGTTTGGGAAGGGATCGACCTGCTGCCTGTCGTGACGGAAGCGGGCATCCTCGACGGCGTCCTCAGCCGTCAGGACGTATTGAAAGCGTTCCAGATGGCCCAGCGCCAGCCGCAGCACGGGCAGACGATCGATGACATCGTCAAGAGCCAGATGCACGCGGAGGATGAAACCAAACCGGACATCGCTTTTGACGTCATCCCGCAGCTCACGAACCAGTTCGGCACGCTCTCGTACGGCGCACTGACGACATTGCTCGCTGAAACGGGAAACCGGGCCATCAAACTCGTCAAACGCGGCGAAAGTGTGCCGGAAAACATCACGATCTACTTCATGAAGCACGTGCAACTCGGCAGTACAGTGCAAGTGACGCCGGCTATTCTCCATATGAGCCGCCGTGTTGTTAAAATGGACATTACCATTTTTGCGGAAGGCGAAATGATCGGCAAAGCACTCGTTACATATCAGCTGCTGGAACGCTGAACAACAAAAAACGCTGATGCCGCGGCATCAGCGTGTATTCAATTCGGTCTCTTCATCGACAAATTGGTTGTAGTGATTCATCGCTCTCCAGTTGAAAATGGAGACATACCCGCCGAGGATGATGAAGACAGCGACGACTGCGTAAGTGAGCGCTCCGTCGAACAGCATCAGCTGGTTGACGCCGAACACGACGAGCATGAAGCCGAGGAACATTCCGGCTTTCGAAGCGAACATCTTTTTGCGGATCGGAAATACGTGGCTCGTCCGGAACTGCCGTGTCTTGAAGTAAAAGTAGAACACTGCCGAGGCAATGATGAGGAACACGAGTATGAAATTCAGTGTCTGCATAGTACAGCCCTCCAGAAAAATAGTACACGTCTTCTATTGTAGCGGCTTCTTTACACAAATGCGAACGCAATTATTCGAATAACGGGGGAAACGGACCATGAAAAGACAAATCATCGACACAATTGAACGATATTCCACAATTATCATTCACCGGCATGTGCGTCCGGATCCTGACGCTTTCGGTTCACAAGTCGGCCTCAAGAAACTGATACAAGGGAACTATCCCGACAAAACCGTCTATGCTGCAGGAAGTGATGATGGGCAGCTCGCCTTCCTCGCATCGCAGGACGTCGTAACCGGCGACATGTACAGCGGTGCGCTCGTCATCGTCACTGACACGGCGAATACCGACCGAATCGATGGCCAAGAATATACAAAAGGCGAATTCCTCGTCAAGATTGATCATCATCCGAACGTTGATCCGTATGGCGACTTCCTGTGGGTCGACACCGAGGCGAGCTCCTGCTCGGAAATGATCTTCGGCCTGTATAGGGAGGGCCGGGATTACAAAGGCTGGACGATGCCTGATGAAGCGGCACGTCTGCTGTTCGCCGGCATCGTCGGGGATACGGGCCGGTTCATGTACCCAAGTGCGACCGGTACAACTTTCGAAGTCGCAAGCGAACTTATCAAACATGACTTCGACCGCCAGCAGATTTTCGCTGGGATGTACGAAGTGGAACGCAGCATGCTGAACCTGCAGGGATACGTCTATCAGAACTTCCGGATGGATGACAACGGTGCTGCCTATATCAAGCTTACACAGGATATTCTGCAGCAGTTCGGAGTGAGGCCGGAGGAGACTTCTTCCCTGGTCAGTTCGCTTGGTGATGTGAAAGGCATTTGTGCGTGGCTCATCTTCGTGGAGGAGCCTGATCAGATCAGGGTCCGGCTTCGATCTAAAAAAGTGGTCATCAATGAACTGGCGGCTGAATATGGAGGCGGGGGACATCCGCTTGCAGCAGGCGCTTCCGTCCACTCGTGGGAAGAAGCCGACGAGGTTATCGGCAAGCTGAAAGCGATGTGCGCGTTACACAAATGAGGGGGAGGGGCAGACCATGACGCTTGTTTACCCGCAGCTGATCACTGGCGCTGATTTCCTGAATGGCATTATCAAACTGGACCGGCTTGCTCCTCTTCTTCAGCGAAGAGGGGCTGTTTCTGCTGCAATCGTCAATTCTTCGCTGTCCGGGGTCCGTTCGTTCTGGAAAATTATGATGAAATACGGAATCCACCCGGTGATCGGCCTGTCCCTGCGTATCGAAACGGAAACCGGTGGGACTCCGCTCTGTTACATATATGCAAAAAATGATGAAGGTTTCCGGCAGCTCCTGAAGGCGAGCAGTGCCGCCGCGACACGGGAGTCCGGCACACTGCCTGAAAAATGGCTCAGGCCGTATACGGAAAACTGTGCAATCGTTCTGCCGCTCACCTCACCGACATGGGACGGCCTGCGTTCGGCAGAGGACATCCGCCGCTTCATGGATCGCTGCGGCAGCAACAACCTCTTCATCGGTATCGCGCGTCCGGCCGGCGCTGTGCATGAGGAGGAAAAGCAGATCGAAGAGGCGGCAGGAGCAGCAGGCCTGCCGATCATCGCATGCAGCGAAGCGAGATACATCGATCCTGGCGACGCCTTCAGTTATGAAACGGCACAGGCGATCCGGGAAGGGTACAAACTGAACGATCCGGCCCGTCAGGTGAATATGTTTGAAAACAGCTATGTGCCGGATGAAAAGGAACTTGCGGCATGGTTCGCCGGTAAAGAGGAGTGGCTGCAGCGGACGGTGGATCTTCTGCTGTCCTGTACGGTGCAGCTGCCTGAAAAACGGCTTCTGATGCCCAGTTTCCCGGTTCACGACGGGGACACACCTGCAGCGCTGCTGGAGCGGCGCTGCAGGGCAGGTCTGCAAAACCTGATCGGGACGCTGACCGGCAAATACGAAGAACGGCTCCGTTACGAGCTGGACGTCATTACGTCGATGGGGTATGCGGATTATTTCCTTATCGTCGAGGACTTCATCTCGTATGCCAAGGACCATGAGATCGAAGTCGGACCGGGACGCGGCTCGTCCGCTGGTTCGCTCGTCGCTTTCTCCCTCGGCATCACGGCGGTCGACCCGCTGAAATACGGTCTCATCTTTGAACGGTTCCTGAACAAGAGCCGGGTGACAATGCCTGATATTGATGTGGATTTTGCAGATACCCGCCGTCTCGAAGTAGTAGAATATGTCGCCCGGAAGTACGGGAGGGCTCATGTCGCTCAGATCATCACATTCGGCACGCTGTCAGCGAAATCTGTCGCCCGCAATACGGCCCGGGTGTTCGGCTTCTCCAATGAGGAGTTGTCATTCATCTCCAAAAACCTTGCCGCGACACACGGCGGCACGCTGAGCGAACGGATCAACCAGTCACCTGCCCTCCAGAAGTGGATTGCAGACGATGAGGTCAGGGAGAAATGGCTCCGGGCGTCCCTTGCGCTCGAAGGGCTGCCGCGGAACGCATCGACCCATGCTGCCGGCGTCATCCTGTCACCGACACCGCTTGTCGAAACGGTTCCCTTGCAGAGCGGCGGGGATTCCGTCTACCTGACCCAATGGGCGATGAATGACGCGGAAGAAGCCGGTCTCCTGAAAATGGACTTTCTCGGACTGCGCAACCTCACTCTGCTTGAGCGGATACGCAGGCATGTGCGCCGCGACACCGGACGGACGGTCCTGCTGGACAAACTGCCGCTCGGAGACGACCGGACGTTTGAATTGTTCCGGCAGGGAGACATGCTCGGTGTGTTCCAGTTTGAGTCCCCGGGTATGCGGAGGGCGCTTCGCGAAGTTGAACCGGATTCGTTCGGGGATATTTACGCGGTCAACGCACTGTACCGCCCGGGGCCTATGGAATTCATCCCACTCTACAGCCGGCGCAAAAAAGGTCTGGAGCCTGTCCAGTACACGCATCCGGCCCTTGAGCCGATTTTAAAGGAAACATATGGCATCATTGTCTATCAGGAACAGATCATGCAGATCGCCGTGCAGATTGCCGGTTTCACGATGGGGGAAGCCGACCTTCTCCGGCGCGCCATCAGCAAGAAGAAACGGGACATCCTGGAAGAGGAGCAGGCTCACTTTACGACAGGCGCGGTGAAGAATGGTTTCCCGGAACGTGCTGCCACAAGAATCTATGAGCTGATCGTCAAGTTTGCGGATTATGGATTTCCGAAAAGCCACGCGGTCGCCTATTCCCTCATCTCCTACCAGCTCGCTTACTTCAAGGCGAATTTTCCTGCCCAATTTTACGCAGCGTGCCTTAGTATACTTGCCGGCTCGCCCGAGAAGATGATGGAATACATCGGGGAGATGAAGTCGAAAGGCATCCCGCTGCTCGGACCTTCCATCACGAAGAGCAAGTGGTCCGCCACAACCGAGGCTGGAGCAGTGCGGCTCGGCGTGAACGCAGTCAAAGGCGTGCCGTATTCGTTTTACAAATCGGTACGGGAAGCGGCGGACGAGAAACTGCCGCTGAAAACGCTATTCGATTTGGCTGTCGCAGCGGGTGCAGAACAATTCAATGACAAAACCGTTCCGCCGCTCGTCAAATCCGGCGCGCTCGACGAGTTCGGACAGCCCCGCGAAGTGCTGCTCGCATCGATCGAGGCAGCTAAGAAGCATGCTCTGTTCGTCCGACCGAGTGACGGGGAAGACCTGTTTGCCGGTATGAAGGGCAGCATGGCGAGTCCGAAATACAGTCCGGCCGGGACAATGCCTGAGATGCAGCGTCTGGACTATGAAAAGGACATCCTCGGCTTCTACCTGTCCGAACATCCGGCAGGTGCATTCCGTAAATCCCTCGAGGAAGCTGCAGTGCCGCTCAGCCAGGCCGCGGAAACAGCTCCCGGTTCACACATCACGGTGGCGGGACTGCTTGCAGAATGTAAACGAATCCGTACGAAAAAAGGGGAAGCGATGGCGTTCCTCGAAATACAAGATGAAACAGGCAGCCTGTCCGTCACCCTTTTCCCGAAAGTGTATGCATCATCCAGCCATGCCCTGGACGGAAAAGCGATGATCGTCTGCAGAGGGAAGACTGAACTGAGGAACGGCAGGCCTCAGCTTTTGGCAGACGAACTATACATCCCCGGTGAGCAGCACGAGGGGAACTGATCTGCAGAAATCACTTTACGGAGCACCCCCTTTTTTGTATGCTTATACAGGGAAGTGGTCTGACCACTTAAGCAGAGAATGCAAAAGGAGTCCGGCAATGGAAAATTCACGTCCGTCATCGAAGCGTTTTTTGGATATCGTGCATGACTTGCGCACGATCATTAAAGAAGAGGGCGCCGTCATCGGAGATAAGCTGCCTTCCGAGCGGGTGCTCGCAGAACGCCTGCAAGTCGGCAGATCGACAGTACGGGAAGCGTTACGCAGCCTGGAACTGCTCGGCCTGATCGAAACGCGGCGGGGAGAAGGCACGTTCCTTGCGGATTATAAAAAACATCAGCTCGTTGAGATCCTGTCCGCTTTCATCATGCAGCATCCGCAATCACTGCAACATGTGGATGCGACACGGCGGATCCATGAAACAGCGGCGATCGATTGTGTGTCGGCCGACGCGGAACTGCGCGGACTGCCGGTTTGGCAGGGATTCATCCGGAAGTTGGAAATGGGGGAGCCGGTCATCCGGGAAGACGTGCTGAAAGAGCTGCTCGTCGCTGCCGGCAACCGGCTTTCCCTGAAAATCTGGTTTTTACTGAAACAATACAGCCGCGTTCCGACACAGTACGAAATCACTGCCGGGGAGCAGGCCTGCGTCACACGGATGCTGGGCGGACTGATGGACGGCAGCAGCGTGACGGCCATCGGTCATTACGATGACTGGCTGGACCTTGTAAATGCAGAAAGAAGGGGCGAACAAGAATGCTAAGGGATCTTTTTACAAATACGAAGAAACAGCAGGCGATCATGCCAAACGCGAAATCCAAGAACGATGTGCCAGAAGGGATTATGACAAAATGTCCGGAATGTAAACATGTAATTCCGACGAAAGAGTTGGGGAAACTGCTGAAAGTTTGCCCGAAATGCGATTTTCACTTCAAAATGACCGCCCATGAACGGATTGACATCCTGCTGGACGAGGGGACTTTCAAATCGCTGGATGACCATCTTGTCACAGGAAACCCGCTCGAGTTCCCGGCATATATTGCGAAAGTGAAAAAAGACGTTGAGAAGACCGGCCTGAACGACGCAGTCCTGACCGGCACAGGCAAGATCGGCGGCTGCGAAATCGCCATTGCGGTCATGGATTCCCATTTCCGAATGGGCTCGATGGGGTCCGTCGTCGGTGAGAAGATTACGAGAGCCGTAGAAAAAGCGACGGAGCTTGGCGTACCGATGATTATCTTCTCTGCCAGCGGAGGCGCCCGCATGCAGGAAGGGGGTCTGTCGCTCATGCAGATGGCTAAAACGAGCGTGGCCCTGAACCGCCATTCAGAAAAGGGGCTGCTGTATGTATCTGTCATGACGTACCCGACAACGGGCGGCGTTTCCGCAAGCTTCGCATCCGTCGGCGATATCAACCTCGCTGAACCGAAAGCAATGATCGGGTTTGCAGGACGGCGTGTCATTGAACAGACTGTCCGCGAAAAGCTTCCTGATGATTTCCAGACGGCTGAGTTCCAGCTGGATCATGGCCAGCTCGATGCGGTGGTCCACAGGGTCGATCTTCGAGATATGCTTACCCGGATAGTCCGGCTGCATACGAAGGGGGGAGCAGCACAATGAAAAAGACGATGTCATTCGAAGAACCGATCATCAAACTGCGTGAGAAGATCCAGGAACTGAAGGAATTCACGGAAACGAACGAAGTGGACCTCTCCGATGAGATCCGCAACTTGAACAGCCGGCTTGAAAACCTGGAAAACGAAATATACGGCAACATGGAAACGTGGGAGCGCGTACAAGTGGCACGCCATCCGGAACGGCCGACGACATACGATTACATCGGCGCCCTGTTCGAAGATTTCATCGAGCTGCACGGCGACCGCCTTTTCGGTGACGACGCTGCGATTGTCGGCGGAATCGGGCTGTTCGACGGCGAACCGCTGACGATCATCGGCCACCAGCGCGGTAAAGATACGAAGGAGAATGTGAAGCGCACATTCGGCATGCCGCATCCGGAAGGGTACCGGAAAGCACTCCGGCTTATGAAACAGGCCGAAAAATTCGGACGTCCGGTCGTCTGCTTCATTGATACGAAAGGAGCATACCCTGGGCGTGCTGCTGAAGAACGCGGACAGAGCGAGGCCATCGCCCGCAACCTCGTGGAAATGGCAGGCCTGACAGTCCCGGTGATTTCAATCGTCATCGGCGAAGGCGGCAGCGGAGGCGCCCTTGCACTCGGTGTGGCGAACCGGATCTATATGCTCGAACACTCGACATACTCGGTCATTTCACCGGAAGGCGCGGCTTCGATCCTCTGGAAAGACGCTGCGTACGCAAAAGACGCCGCCGAAGCGATGAAAATAACCGCACCGGATCTGCTGAAGATGGACATAATCGATACGATCATTCCGGAGGTGCTCGGTGGTGCCCACCGTGATCCGAAACAGCAGGCGGAGGCAATGCGCAGTGCGCTGAAGACCGGCCTCGACGAACTGAAGAGTCTGAGTAAGGATGCCCTTGTGCAGGATCGGTATGATAAATTCCGGAAAATCGGGGTATTCACAGAACAGTGACATAGTTTGGCGAATCATATGGGAGGGAGCGGGTCTTATGAAAAAGATTGCAGTACTGACGAGCGGCGGTGATGCCCCCGGCATGAACGCAGCGTTGCGTGCAGTCGTCCGGAAGTCGATTTACGAAGGACTGGAAGTGGCAGGTGTATTCAACGGCTACCAGGGACTCATCGACGGTAAGATCGAACTGCTGCAGCTCGGCTCGGTCGGGGATATCATCCAGCGCGGCGGGACGATGCTCCGCTCAGCCCGCTGTCCGCAGTTTCTGACGGCGGAAGGACGCGAACAGGCGATGGCACAGCTGCGACGGCATGCAGTGGAAGGTGTCGTCGTCATCGGAGGGGATGGGTCATTCAGGGGAGCACTTGAACTCAGCAGACTCGGAATGCCCGTCGCCTGTGTGCCCGCCACTATTGACAACGACATCAATGGCACTGATTTCACAATCGGCTTCGACACAGCCCTCAATACGGTCATTGACGCCATTGACAAAATACGGGATACCGCGACGTCCCACGAACGGACCTTCATCATCGAAGTGATGGGCAGAGATGCAGGGGACCTGGCACTTTGGGCAGGACTTGCGGGGGGCGCGGAAACTATCCTGATTCCCGAAGAGAACTATGATATGCCGAGGATCCTGGATCGGCTGCGACGCGGGACAGAGCGCGGTAAGAAGCACAGTATCATCATCGTCGCAGAAGGAGTCATGTCCGCAGCAGAGCTGGCTGAAAAGCTGATCACTGAAGAGCAAGTCGACACAAGGCTTTCTGTGCTCGGCCATATTCAGCGCGGCGGCTCCCCATCAGCGAGAGACCGGGTGCTAGCGAGCCAGTTCGGCGCACGCGCCGTCGAATCTCTGCTGCGGGGGAACGAGAAGGCTGCGATCGGTATGAAAAACCACCAAGTGATCGAATATGCGCTCGAAACCGTCTTTGAAAAGACGGACAATGGATTCAGTGACTTTGACAAGGACATGTACACGCTGTCGAAAGAACTATCGATTTAACGTTATCAATTGAAAAGGAAGTGGTCATGCACAATGAGAAAAACGAAAATCGTCTGTACAATCGGACCCGCCAGTGAGTCACCTGAAAAGCTGGAGCAGCTGATCGACGCGGGCATGAACGTCGCACGGCTGAATTTTTCACATGGCGATCATGAGGAACATCTGAACCGGATCAAGGCAATCCGTAATGCAGCGGAAGCCAAGAAGAAAACAATCGGCATCCTGCTAGATACGAAAGGCCCTGAAATCCGTACACATACAATGGAAAATGGACGCATTGAGCTGCAAACCGGAGATTTAATCGATGTCTCGATGAAGGAAGTAGTCGGGACGAATGAGCGGTTCTCAATCTCGTATGACCGGCTCATCGACGATGTGGACAAGGATGACACCATTCTGCTCGACGACGGTCTGATCATGCTGCGGGTGACGGGAAAAGATACCGCAAACGGCCTAATCCATACCGTGGTCGTTAACTCCGGTGAGCTGAAGAACAAAAAAGGCGTCAACGTCCCGGGAGTTTCCGTTCAGCTGCCGGGCATCACAGAGAAGGATAAGCAGGACATTCTGTTCGGGATTGAACACGGGCTGGACTTCCTCGCTGCGTCGTTTGTCAGACGGCCTGAAGATGTCCTTGAAATCCGTGAACTGCTGGAAAACAGCGGCGGCTCATCCATCCATATTATTCCGAAGATCGAGAACCAGGAAGGTGTCGACAATATCGACGCGATTATAAAAGTATCCGACGGCCTGATGGTGGCGCGCGGTGACCTCGGTGTCGAAATCCCGCCCGAAGAAGTGCCGGTCATCCAGAAACAGCTTATCGAAAAATGCAACCAAGCTGGGAAACCGGTCATCACGGCGACTCAGATGCTCGATTCGATGCAGCGCAATCCGCGGCCAACACGTGCTGAAGCAAGTGACGTAGCGAACGCTATTTTTGATGGATCTGATGCGATCATGCTTTCCGGAGAAACAGCGGCAGGCCTGTATCCAGTGGAATCAGTTGAAACGATGGACCGCATCGCACGAAAAATCGAGGAATCATTCGACTACCGTTCATTCATCACGACACGCCGGCGCGAAAAGCATGGCAATATGACGGACGCCATCGGTCAGGCAGCTGCTTACACGGCCATCAACCTGAAAGTCAATGCGGTGATTGCACCGACGGAAAGCGGCACCACGGCGCGGATGATCTCCAAGTATCGTCCTGGATGCCCGATCATCTCCGTGACGGCGTCTGAAGCAACGGCACGCCGCCTGACACTCGTCTGGGGTGCATTTCCCATCGTCGGCAGCCGGGTCACCTCGATCGACTCAATCCTCGACGAATCGGTCGAGCAGAGCGTGAAGCACAAGTACGTCACACACGGCGATGTCGTCATCATCACGGCAGGCGTCCCGGTCGGCGAAGCAGGTACGACAAACCTCATGAAGATCCATGTCATCGGCGACATGCTGGCGAAAGGCCAGGGGATCGGCAAGGACGTTGCTTATGGACGTGCGATCGTAGCCAGGACAGCAGCAGAAGCGGAAGCGAACGATCTTAAAGGAGCGATCCTCGTGACGAACTCCACTGATCGTGATATGCTGCCTGTGCTGGAGAAATGTGCCGGCCTGATCACCGAAGAAGGCGGTCTGACGAGCCATGGGGCTATCGTCGGTCTGAATCTCGGTATACCGGTCATCGTCGGTGTCCAAAATGCAACCAGCATCATAAAGCACGACAAAGAAATTACGATGGATGCCGAAACTGGCGTCATCTATAAAGGGCATGCAAAGGTCCTATAATCAGAAAAACCGCTTCCCTTCATGCAGGGACAGCGGTTTTTCGCAAAAGAGGAGACAAGCTCATGAAATGGTTAGTACTTCTGTTCATTGCAGTTCCTGCAAGTGAACTCGCATTGCTGCTGGCGGCAGGGAGCCATCTGGGGATCGTGCCGACAATCGCCATCATCCTCATCACCGGGATCGGCGGTGCCTATCTGGCAAAGCGGCAAGGGTTCAGGGCGATCACCGAATTCCGACAGCGTCTCGCTATGGGAGATGCCCCCGGTCCCGCAATTATAGACGGACTTCTGATCTTCCTCGGAGGCATTCTTCTGCTCATGCCGGGGTTCATCACCGACATCACTGGGCTGCTGCTGCTGTTCAGCTGGCCGCGCAAGTGGATCCGCCCGCTCATCATCCGGCAGATCTATAAGAAGATGAAAAACGGGACCCTCATCGTCCGGTGAATCTCGGGTGGCCCTTCACTTTCATGGCAATGTGCATGAGGAACGGGGTCAGCAGAATTCCGGGAAGGCCGAACAGGTAAAAGGAGCTGGCGGTAATCAGGAAGGCGTGGACAGGCTGCACCCTGAAAGCGGATGCCCATAAGTATGACTCGCCGAACTGGCGGCTCAGCAACGCTAAGCAGTACAGCAGAAGAAGAGCAGATCCGTACAGCAGATCGCCTGTATAGAAATAGAACAGAATCATCGGAAACAGAAACAATCCGATCCCGAGGAAAGGAAGACTGTCAGAGAGCGCGATGAAAAATGCCGTCCCGACCGGCGAAGAGAAGGACAGGGCGAAAAAACCGATCGCCAGCAGCAGGAAGGTCAGACAGAACAGCCTGACCTCGATGGAAAAGAACTGGCCGGCCAGTTCCCCTGCTTTCTTGAACAGACGATGGGCTTGGCTGCGCATCGATTTCGGAAAGTAGACGAGGAACCAGAACCGGTCTTTTCCTGTTTCCCGAAGCGCGAAGAAAAACGCAACCAGGAAGATGAAAATCGTGAACACTTGCTGGAACAGCAGCGCTGAAAAAGAGACTGCATGCTCGACGAGCGCATAGCCGGCAGTGAGTACATGATCCCGTAAGAATGAGATCGCTACTCCGGACCAGTCCTGACTTCCTGTCATCGGCTCGAGGTGCCGCTCGGCCGCAGTCAGCGTGTCCATCAGACTCTGCGTCACCATGAACGACAGCCCGGCAATCGCCCCGATCATCACCCCCATCGAAAGCAGAGTCGAAAGCGTCCTCGGAATTCTGAACCCATCATGGAACAGCCTCATCAGCGGCGCTGCAAAATACGCTAAAATGATCGCAATCCCAGCAGGCGGTACAGCAAATAGGAAAATGCCTGCAGCCAGAACAGGCAGGAACGGTACGACGTATTGCGAAAATACCGTGGAAATACTCCATTTCTGCATCATCTACCACTCCCAGTGCATAGATTTCCAGTGAATTGTGTGCATTATCATTCACAAAACCGACAAAGTTTACTATAATGACAGATGTAAGCGTTTTAGGCGGAACCAATATAATCAGAACAGCCGTAGTTCCCAACCGGCGGATGGTAAAACCGAGGATGCAGCGGCTGCTGACTGAAGGAGAGAGTTTCATGACATCTACTAAAGGTTTAGAAGGAATCGTGGCGACACAGTCCTCGATCAGCTCCATCATCGATGATACCCTTACATATGTCGGGTATGACATCGACGATCTGGCGAACAATGCGAGTTTCGAAGAGGTTGTCTATCTTCTCTGGCACCTGCGCCTGCCGAAAGAAGATGAGCTCGCTGAATTGAAACAGCAATTGGCGGACAACATGTCCGTGCCTGAACAAGTTCTCGCTCACTTTAAAACGTATCCTATCCAAAAAGTGCATCCGATGGCAGCATTGCGCACAGCAATCTCCATGTTAGGGTTATATGACGACGAAGCCGAAGATATGTCCAAGGAAGCGAACTACCTGAAAGCCATCAAGCTTCAGGCAAAAATCGCCACTGTCGTTACGGCCTTCGCACGCATCCGAAAAGGACTTGAGCCGGTCGCTCCGGATACATCACTCGGCTTCGCGGCAAACTTCCTGTACATGCTGAAAGGCGAAAAACCCGAAGAAGTCGAAATCGAAGCGTTCGACAAAGCGCTCGTCCTTCACGCTGATCACGAATTGAATGCTTCCACGTTCACTGCACGTGTCTGTGTCGCGACTCTTTCGGACATGTATTCGGGCGTAACTGCCGCTATCGGCGCGCTCAAAGGACCTCTGCATGGCGGGGCAAACGAGCAAGTTATGAAAATGCTCATGGAAATCGGCAGCGAGGAAAATGTGGACAAGTACATCCACGATAAGCTGGACAACAAAGAAAAAATCATGGGCTTCGGCCACCGGGTATACCGCAAAGGCGACCCGCGTGCAAAACATCTGCGCGAAATGAGTGAAAAACTGACGGAACTCCGCGGCGAAGGGAAATACTTCCGGATGTCCGAAAAAATTGCAGAGATCGTGACAGGGGAGAAGAACCTGCCGCCGAATGTTGATTTTTACTCGGCGTCGGTATATCATTCACTTGGGATTGACCATGATCTCTTCACACCGATTTTTGCAGTATCCCGTATTTCTGGCTGGATCGCACACATCCTGGAACAGTACGAAAACAATCGTCTGATCCGTCCGCGTGCGGAGTATGTCGGACCGGGCATGCAGAAATACGTGCCAATCGAAGAGCGATAAGCGAACGAAACGGAATCGATCGGGGCGGTATACTTCCATACCGGCCCTCTACTTATGACCCAAGGAGGAATTGTAATGGCTAACGAAGGAAAAATTACAGTAACAGACGGTGTTCTCAACGTACCAGACCACGCAGTAATCCCGTACATCATCGGTGACGGAACTGGCCCCGACATCTGGCATGCGGCTTCCCGTGTCCTTGAAAGTGCAGTGGACAAAGCATTCGGCGGCAAGCGCAAGATTGAGTGGAAAGAGGTTCTGGCAGGGGAGAAAGCATTCAACGAAACCGGCGAATGGCTTCCTCAGGAAACACTGGATACGATCGAAGAATACTTGATCGCTATTAAAGGGCCATTGACAACTCCAATCGGAGGCGGCTTCCGTTCCCTGAACGTTGCCCTCCGTCAGGAACTGGATCTCTATACGTGCCTGCGTCCGGTCCGTTACTTCGAAGGAGTTCCATCGCCTGTGAAGCATCCGGAAGACTGCGATATGGTCATCTTCCGCGAAAATACGGAAGATATCTATGCAGGAATCGAGTACAAGGAAGGCACACCGGAAGTGAAGAAAGTCATCGAGTTCCTCCAGAACGAAATGGGCGCGAAGAACATCCGCTTCCCTGAAACTTCAGGTATCGGCATCAAGCCGGTCTCCGAAGAAGGTACGAAGCGTCTCGTCCGCGGTGCGCTGAACTACGCCATCAAAGAAGGACGCAAATCGGTGACCCTCGTGCACAAAGGCAACATCATGAAGTTCACGGAAGGCGCATTCAAAAACTGGGGATATGAAGTGGCTGAACAGGAGTTCGGCGACAAAGTGTTCACTTGGAACGAATACGACCGCATCAAGGACGAAAAAGGCGCGGATGCAGCGAACAAAGCACAATCCGATGCAGAAGCTGCAGGCAAGATCATCGTGAAGGATTCCATCGCGGATATCTTCCTTCAGCAGATCCTGACACGTCCGAAAGAGTTTGACGTCGTTGCGACGATGAACCTGAACGGCGACTACATTTCTGATGCACTTGCTGCACAAGTCGGCGGTATCGGAATTGCACCTGGAGCGAACATCAACTATGATACGGGCCACGCGATCTTCGAAGCGACACACGGCACAGCTCCGAAATACGCAGGTCTCGACAAAGTGAATCCTTCTTCACTCCTGCTTTCCGGCGTCATGATGCTGGAACACCTCGGCTGGAACGAAGCGGCTGAAATGATCACGAAGTCGATCGAGAAGACGATCGCTTCGAAAGTGGTCACGTATGATTTTGCCCGCCTTATGGACGGTGCGACAGAAGTGAAGACTTCCGAGTTCGCAGACGAGCTTATCAAAAACCTGTAAGTTTGCAGGACGGATTCAAAAGGTACTCCATATATAACAGACAAAAAGCAGAAGCTCCCACGGCAGCCTCTGCTTTTTGTCTATATACTGAACCAGTAAATCCAGCAGGGAAAGGGAGTCATCCATCATGGCGTTGAAGCGGAAGAAAGTTGCAGTGATCGGCTCAGGATTCACAGGGGCGACAACAGCGTTCCTAATTGCCCAGAAAGAGCTGGCGGATGTCGTGCTCGTCGACATTCCCGCGATGGAAAACCCGGTCAAAGGAAAAGCGCTCGATATGCTGGAGGCAGGCCCAGTACAAGGATATGATGCCGATATTATCGGAACATCGGATTATGGGGAGACGAAAGATTCCGATCTTGTCATCATCACCGCGGGCATCGCACGGAAACCCGGTATGAGCCGCGACGATCTCGTTCAGACAAATCAAAAAATCATGAAGTCGGTCACGAAGGAAATCGTCAAGCACTCTCCAGAGGCGACAATCCTCGTCCTCACCAATCCGGTGGACGCGATGACATATACGGTGTTCAAGGAGTCAGGCTTTCCGAAAGAACGGGTCATTGGGCAATCCGGAGTTCTCGATACAGCACGGTTCCGAACATTCGTTGCGCAAGAACTCGGCGTCTCCGTAAAGGACGTCACCGGTTTCGTACTCGGCGGTCATGGCGATGATATGGTTCCTCTTGTGCGATATTCGGCGGCAGGCGGTGTTCCGCTTGAATCGTTGCTGACACAGGAAAGGATTGGCGAAATTGTTGAGCGCACCCGCAAAGGCGGCGCTGAAATCGTTAATCTGCTCGGCAATGGTTCGGCGTACTATGCACCGGCTGCTGCCCTCGTCGAAATGGCGGAAGCGGTCTTGAAGGACCAGAAACGCATCATCCCGGCCATCGCGTATTTGGAAGGCGAATTCGGAATGGATGGAATCTACCTTGGCGTGCCGGTCATCCTCGGAGCCGGCGGTATTGAAAAAGTGATCGAGCTCAAGTTGACGGAAGAAGAGACACAGGCACTGAAGCAGTCAGCTGAGTCGGTCAGGAAAGTTATGACCGTGTTGGCAGAGTAATTGAAAAAATCGGGCAGCGAAGAGGGATGCTGCTCGATTTTTTTTCGCAATATGATAAACTTTAACTAGACTATGGAGTACATGGACTGCTAATAACCTGGATTGCTATGAACCTACTAAGGGGGACTTTTTTTGATACTTGGTAAAAAGAGACGAGTCGGCAGAGCCGTCAGCGACATTAAAATCGGGGAAAAACTGAAACTGACCGAAAAAATCGAAGACCGTGACCTGCTCCTGTATCTCGGTCTGACGAATGATCCCAATCCAATCTACATCCAGCATGATTTCGCCGCGCAGACGGAAGTCGAACGGCCGATTGTCCCAACCCTCATGCTGACCGGTATTATCACGTCTGCGATCTCAAAATACCTTCCCGGCCCGGGAACTTATATCCTTGCACAAAATCTGGAGTTCCCTGTCCCTGTCCACCATTACGAAACCGTTGATATCACCTTGGAAATCACACAGATCGAGACGGAAGAGAACCGTGTCCTCATAACCGTGGATGCACAGAATGAAGCAGGGGCAGTGGTAGTCCGCGGCAGTGTGCTCATCGCTCCGCCTGCAATGAAGAGCCGCCAGCTCACATCACAAACACTGGATAACTTCTGAGATGGAAATGCCAGCTGAACAGAACACTCAGACGATATTGATTGTTGAAGATGATCCTTCCATTTCAACGCTCATCCGCTATAACTTGGAACAGGCGGGCTACAGGGCACTGACCGCGATGGACGGCAGGAAGGCACTCGATCTGGCCGCTGAACAGTTTCCTGACCTCATCCTCCTTGACATCATGCTGCCCGGTATGGACGGCACGGACGTCTGCCGTAATCTGCGAAGCCAGCAGATCGATATACCGATCATCATGCTCACCGCCCGTTCGGACGAGCAGGACAAAGTGCTCGGGCTCGAGATGGGTGCGGATGATTATATGACCAAACCGTTCAGCCCCCGCGAACTCACCGCCCGTGTGAAAGCGGTGCTCCGCCGTACGCCCGGCCGCAGCCAGCAAGACGGTGCCATCACACTGAATGGAATTACGATCCACCCCGGAAGGTATGTAACAGAGCGCAACGGCGAGCCGCTCGACTTCACACCGAAGGAGTTCGAACTCCTCGTCTATCTCATGAAAAACAAAAATCGCGCCGTCTCCCGCGATACCCTCCTGCAGGAAGTATGGAACTATGACTTTAATGGAGACACACGAATCGTAGATGTCCATATCAGCCGACTCAGAGAGAAAATCGAGGATGATACGAAAAAACCGAAGTCGATCAAAACTCTCCGCGGCGTCGGCTACAAATTTGAGGAAATCCTATGAGGACGGAAGGGCATACTTCACGTATCCTGCTGACGGCGTCCATTATGCTGATCGGTTTTACACTTGTCCTGTGGGTCGTTTTAAGCCAGTTTTTCAATATTTATACGACGGCTGCCGATCCATCCATTGAACGCCATTATCTTCTTTATATTACCGTCGTCCTCCTTCTGTTCCTGCTCGTCAGCCTGTTCATCGTCTCGCGGATCCTCTACCACTTCACGAAGCCGGTCGATGAGCTTACGCTGGTTGCCGGAAAACTTGCAGGGGGGGATTTCAAAGCGCGGGCCACAGTCAGTGAATTCAGCGACCTCGGCAATCTCGCCAGTTCCATCAACAAGATTGCGCAAGCGGGACAAGAGGCACAAGTTGTACGTTCGATGGAAAAGGAACGGCTGAAAACACTTATCGAGAGTATTGGCAGCAGCCTCCTCATGCTCGGCAGAGGAGGGACCGTCAATCTCATGAACGGGGTATTCGCACAGACATTCCATACGTCGTCTTCCGATTCGGTCGGCAAGTCATATAAGGAAATCGGTCTGCCGCCGGAAGCCGAGCAGCTGATCGAAAATGTTTTTTTATCCGAACAAGTGCATGAACGGCCAATCAGGCTGAATAAGAATGGGATGCCGGTCGATCTGAATGTATACGGAGCCCCTGTGATTGGCAGGCACGGCAACTGGCTCGGCATCATTGTCGTCTTCCATGACATTTCAAAGATCATCCGGCTGGAAGAAATTCGAAAAGATTTCGTGGCGAACGTGTCGCATGAGCTGAGGACCCCCGTCACCTCCATCAAAGGCTTTGCAGAGACACTGCTGGACGGCGCGCTCGAGCAGCCGGACATTGCCAGGGAATTCGTCCGGATCATCGAGAAGGAGAGTGCGAGGCTGCACTCGCTCGTAAGCGATCTGCTGGAGCTTTCCGGGATCGAACAGCACAGCTTCACTCTCGATATCGAACGAGTCGATGTCGTCAGTATCATCCGTGAAGCTGAAAAACTCGTGTCAAAACGGCTTGAAGAAAAAGAGATGATCCTGTCGGTCGAGGCACCGCCAGAAGCCGTCATTGAAGCGGACGGCCGTCGCCTTATGCAGGTCCTCGTCAATTTGCTGGCCAATGCGATTGCCTATTCAAAGACCGGGACGACTGTCCGGATTTCAGCCCGATTCGATGCGGACAGTCTGATCCTTTCCGTTGCGGACGAAGGCATTGGCATTGAAGCGGAAAAGATTCCGCGGCTGTTCGAACGGTTTTACAGAGCGGACCTCGCACGAAGCAGGGACTCGGGCGGAACGGGTCTCGGCCTGGCCATCGTCAAGCACCTGGTCGAGGCCCACGAAGGCGATATCCATGTGGAGAGCAAGGTCGGCCGCGGTTCCGTGTTTTCCATCCAGCTGCCTGTCCGCCAGTCCGGCAGCGCGGCAAAATAGAAGAACTCCGTCGTTTTCTTTTCATCCTGCCCGCATGGTAAGATGAGGGGAGACGACGTTTTTTTGACGAAGGAGTGGACGAGTGACGTGACAAATAAGAAAATTGTTTTGCTGGACGGCAACAGCCTGGCGTATCGTGCGTTTTTCGCTTTGCCTTTACTGACCAACGACAATGGAATCCATACGAATGCCGTCTATGGATTCACCATGATGCTGCAGAATATCCTGAAGGAAGAGCAGCCGACCCATATTCTGGTCGCCTGGGATGCTGGGAAGACGACATTCCGGCACAGTACGTTCAGTGAATACAAAGGCGGCCGGCAGAAAACACCGCCCGAGCTGTCCGAGCAGTTTCCGTACTTGCGCAAGCTGCTCGAAGCGTTTAACATCGCGCAGTACGAACTTGATAATTACGAAGCTGATGACATCATCGGGACGTTGAGCCGGTCTGCCGGCGAACAGGCTGCGGAGACGGTCGTCATATCGGGGGATAAAGATTTGACGCAGCTTGCGACGGATTCCGTGACAGTCTGCATCACCCGGAAAGGGATCACCGACATGGAAGCGTATACGCCCGCCCATGTCGAAGAGAAGTACGGCATTGAGCCGCTGCAGATCATCGACATGAAAGGGCTCATGGGCGATGCATCCGATAATATTCCGGGTGTCCCGGGAGTCGGCGAGAAGACGGCTCTGAAACTGCTGAAACAATTCGGCTCTGTCGAAAACGTCTATCAGTCGCTGGACGAAGTGAGCGGCAAAAAACTGAAGGAAAACCTGACAGAGAATGAAGCCCAGGCATTCATGAGCAAACAGCTCGCGACGATCGACGTCCAGGCGCCGATTGCGATCGGTCTCGATGAACTCGCTTATGAAGGGGCAGATGAAGAACAGGTAAAAGCAGTATTCAAGGAGCTGAAATTCACTTCCCTGCTCGACAAGATGGGAGAACCGGCGGAAGCCGAGGAACCTGCGCGGGCAATCGAGGTTGAAACGCTTCAGAAGGTCTCGGTGGCGGATCTGGCCGACAAAATGGCAGTCCACTTGGAAATGATGGATAATAACTATTTCACCACAGATCTGTTCGGTCTGGCGCTCACGGACGGGGAGCGTGTCAGCTATGTCCCGCTTGACGTCCTCCAGGAAAGCGCAGTGCTGAAGCAGTGGCTTGCCGCCCCGGACAAACAGAAGTACACAACGGACGCGAAAGCACTGTTTGCTGCGCTTGCCCGTCTCGGTATCCCGGTCGCAGGCATCGATTTCGATCTGACGCTCGCCGCCTATATCGTCAACCCGTCCCTGTCATTCGATGATGTGTCCGAAGCGGCGGCATCCGTCGGCTGGACGCAGATCGACAAGGACGAAGCGGTCTACGGCAAAGGGGCGAAGAAATCGCGGCCGGACGACGAACGACTCGCACAGCATGCCGGCAAGAAAGCGACAGCTGTCTGGAATCTCCGAGAGACTGTTTCCAATAAACTAGCGGAAAACGGCCAGTACGACCTGTATCACGACCTCGAACTGCCGCTCGCCAAGATACTCGGTAAAATGGAATCGACCGGTGTGAAAGCGGATCTCGGCACGCTGCAGAAAATTGGCAGCGAACTGACCGGCCGACTTGACCAGCTCGAGAAGACAATCTATGAATTGGCCGGTCAGCCGTTCAACATCAATTCACCGAAACAACTCGGGGTCATCCTGTTCGAAAAGATCGGCCTGACGCCCATCAAGAAAACGAAAACGGGCTACTCGACAGCGGCAGATGTGCTGGAAAAACTGGCGCCTGAACATGAGATCATCGAGCATATCCTTATGTATCGTCAGCTCGGCAAATTGAAGTCGACGTATATCGACGGCCTGTCGAAGGAGATCCATGAAGACGGCAAAATCCATACACGGTTCCAGCAGGCACTGACCCAGACCGGCCGCCTCAGCTCCATCAATCCCAATTTACAAAACATCCCAATTCGCCTGGAAGAAGGACGGAAGATCCGGGCTGCCTTTGTTCCATCCGAACCGGGCTGGATCATGTTCGCCGCCGATTATTCGCAGATTGAACTGCGGGTGCTCGCACATATTTCACAAGACGAAAAGCTCATCGAAGCGTTTCGGGCAGGGGAGGACATCCATACGAAAACAGCGATGCAAGTATTCGGTGTCGGCAAGGATGGTGTGACGGCAAATATGCGGCGTGCCGCGAAAGCGGTCAACTTCGGCATCGTCTACGGAATCAGTGACTATGGCCTTTCCCAAAGCCTGGACATACCGCGCAAAGAAGCCGCCGAGTTCATCGAAACCTACCTGGCGAGCTTCCCAGGAGTCCGGCAGTACATGGATGACAGCATAGCGGAAGCGAAAAAACAAGGATACGTGACAACGATGATGAATCGCCGGCGCTATCTCCCGGATATCAACAGTTCGAACTTCAACTTGCGGGGCTTTGCTGAACGTACGGCGATGAACACGCCGATCCAGGGTACCGCCGCAGACATCATCAAGAAAGCGATGATCGACATGGACAGCCGGATAACGGAAGAAGGCCTGGAGGCACGCATGCTGCTGCAAGTGCATGATGAGCTCATCTTCGAAGCACCAGAAAGCGAATTGGAAAAACTGAAAGAACTCGTTCCGGACGTCATGGAACACGCGCTGGAGCTCGACGTTCCGCTGAAAGTCGATTCCGCCTACGGAGCGAGCTGGTACGAAACAAAGTGAGGTGGAAGCTATGCCTGAACTGCCGGAAGTCGAAGGCGTCGTCCGAGCGCTCGCACCTGCGGCGAGCGGCCGGGCGATCCGCCGTGTCGCCATTTCTGACACGGTGATCCAATCAAAAGATGCAGGAAAAGAAGCGATCGTAAAAGGGCTGCCCGTCGAGGAGTTCGTCCATCAGCTCGAGGGCTGTAGAATCGACCGGGTCGAGCGCCGCAGCAAGTATATTTACATCCATCTCGTCAAAGAGGAGAACTGCCTGCTGCTCGTCAGCCACCTCGGCATGACTGGCGCCTGGTTCGCTGTAAACAGCACAAATGACATCCACGAACAGAAATTCCGCAATCATATCCATGCGGTATTCGAGATGGAAGACGGCGGGCTGCTCGTCTATTCCGATATCCGCCGATTCGGGGAGCTCCGGCTTCTCGGCTGCGCGGAGGACTACCCGCCGCTCGGCCAGATGGCCCTCGAACCGTTCGACGAAAAGGCGGAAGACTATTTCCTGGAGAAAGCAGGATCGGCGGCGTATTCGAAAAAGCCGATCAAGGAAGTCATCATGGACGGCCGGGTTATCTCGGGCTGCGGCAATATTTACGCGACCGAAGCACTGTTCCGCACGCGCATCCATCCAAAGCGGGCCGCAGGCAGAGTGAGCGAAGCCCGGAAGCGGCAGCTGTTCAAAGAGATCGTCGACGTGTTGCAGGAAAGCATCCGCGCCGGCGGCAGTTCGATCTCCGACTACCGCAACATCAACGGGGAGGCCGGCACGATGCAGGACCGTCTCCGGATGTACGGCCGGAAAGTGTGTCCGGCATGCGGTGCAGAAACTGTTTCCGTTCAGATTGCAGGACGGACGTCGACCTATTGTAAAAAGTGCCAGCACTGAAATGAGGAGGCAGGAAACAATGATCATCGGCCTGACAGGAAGTATTGCGAGCGGCAAAAGCACCGTCGCCCGCATGTTGAAAGACAGAGGCCTCCCGGTCGTCGATGCAGACGAAATTGCGCGCCTCGTCGTCGAACCGGGAAGCCCGGTGCTCCGGCAAATCGAGCGGACGTTCGGACCGGAGTCCCTCCGCAGTGACGGCTCCATGGACCGGGAATACGTCGGCAGACTCGTCTTCAGCGACAAGGACAAGCGTCTGGAGCTGAACGCGATCATCCATCCAGCTATCCGGCAAGAGCTGACCGCCCAAAAAGACGCGCTTCTCGAAGCGGGTGCGGAAACAGTCGTCCTCGATATTCCGCTCCTGTTCGAAAACAAGCTGCATAGTTACGCGGAAAAGATACTCGTCGTTTCGGTGTCGCCCGGCGTCCAGCTGGAGCGGCTCATGGCACGCAACAAATTTACGAGGGAAGAGGCCGAAGCCCGTATTTCCTCACAGCTGCCTGTGGCGGAAAAGGAAGCAGGAGCCGACGCTGTCATCTATAACAACGGCACCTTAGATGAAACCAAAGCGCAAGTGGATGCCGTCCTCGCCGCCTGGCACGTCCGCTGACCATTCAGAAAAATCGAACATTGTTCACTACTGCACAAAGTATTCCCATGCATGAAAAATGTGTTATACTAATTACGGATATTTGAGTAAACAGTATAACATCATACATACGGGAGGACATTCTCATGACAACATCAGTAGCGATTAATGGATTTGGCCGCATCGGCCGTATGGTATTCCGCCAGCTGATTGCAGAAGATGAAGTAACCGCGATCGCGATCAATGCGCTGTACCCGCCAGAAACGTTAGCACATTTGATAAAGTATGACACAACTCACGGCACGTTCGACGGAGAAGTGGAAATTGCGGACAATGCATTGATCGTGAACGGCAAGCGTGTTGAACTTGTTGCAGAACGGGATCCTTCCAAACTACCTTGGGATAAACTTGGTGTCGACATTGTCATTGAAGCGACAGGTGTCTTCAATGCTCGTGACAAAGCAGCCCTCCACTTGGACGCGGGCGCAAAGAAAGTCATTTTGTCGGCTCCCGGCAAGAATGAAGACATTACGATTGTTATCGGCGTAAACGACGAAAAGCTGGACATTACGAAGCATGATGTCATTTCGAACGCCAGCTGTACAACGAACTGCCTGGCACCTGTTGTCAAAGTACTAAATGACGAATTCGGTATCGAAAACGGTCTCATGACGACCGTCCATGCGTACACGAACGACCAGAAAAACTTGGATAACCCGCACAAAGACTTGCGCCGCGCACGCTCTTGCGGCCAGTCGATCATTCCGACATCGACCGGAGCAGCAAAAGCGCTGTCCCTCGTCCTGCCTGAACTGGAAGGGAAAATCCACGGCATGGCGCTCCGCGTTCCGACACCGAACGTCTCGCTCGTCGACCTCGTCGTCGACCTGAAAAAAGACGTTACAGCGGAGCAAGTGAATGAAGCATTCAAAAAAGCGTCTGAAGGGAAACTGAACGGCATCCTCGGGTTCACGACAGAACCCCTCGTGTCGATCGACTTCAACAATACTACGGACTCTGCGATCATCGACGGCCTGTCGACAATGGTCATCGGAGACCGCAAAGTGAAAGTGCTCGCTTGGTATGATAACGAATGGGGCTATTCCGCCCGCGTCGTCGACCTGACGAAGAAAGTTGCCAAAGAACTTCGCGCAAGCGTCCGAGCGTAATCGAATACGTCAAAAAACTGCCCTTCCAGCTGCAGCCTAGCAGCCGGAAGGGCAGTTTTTGCTTTTCATGAAGATGGAGCGATCCCTATACATATCCATTAGTCCGGTACTCAGGAAATGGCGATAAACAAATTTCTACATTGTGATATCGTTAGATTTGCCTTCTTAAGTTGTTTCTTATAAGTCCAGCATACAAAACATGACTTCCCAAAAAAGAAAGCGGGATTTCCAAAACTTTTTGGAGGAGAAATCCGAATATAGGTATAGGCGAGTTTAGCAGAAAGCATGTGATGACTATTTGAATACAGATATCCAGCTAATTAAACAGATCAGAAAGAAAAATAGCGAGTCTGCCGCAAACACACTTGTTACAAAGTATTACAAAGAACTCTATAGGTTCCATTATAAACAGACACTGGACCTAGAGCAATCTATGGATCTAACACAGGAGTTGTTCATATCCGTCCTCCAATCAATCCATTCGTACGACCCAAAAAAGGCATCTTTCCGGACATGGCTGTATAGGGTTGCTTCAAACCGTCTTGTCGATCATTTTCGTTCGAAACAATTTCGTTATGCTCAGCAAACACGAGAGATGGCAGGATACTTGGAAGATATTAGGGACCACTATGATATGGAGCTTGACCTGGAATACAAAGAGCAATTTGAACTGGTGAACAACCTGGCAAGCCAGCTGCCTGCACAGGTACAGCAAGTACTGCGCCTTAAATTATTTGGTGACTATAAACTGCAAGAAATTGCTGAGATGGAAGAGATGCCCTTGTCGACGGTGAAGACACGGTATTACACGGCGCTGAAATGGCTGCGCAAAGAAATGGAGGCTGTCACAAATGAGAGAAGAAAAATTTAGAATTCCGATGCCGGATGAACATGAAATTGACAAGAGCGTCAGTTTCATAGTCTTACAAGGATTGGTGAGAAAGGAGACCATGGCGTCTGCCATGCGATCGATCGTACAGCAGGTCGGCTGGCGTCACTTGTTCAAGGATCGGCTGGAACTTTTCCTAATCTTATTTGGGGTTGTCGCCGGCTTGTACAGTCTGTTCCACCTTACACCTCTTCGCTCGAATGTGGAGAATCTATATGCAGCCATCTTTCTGCTTTCGCCGGTTCTGTTCCTCGCGTTCTCCATTTTCTCGTAT
Organism: Sporosarcina sp.; assembly: GCA_032099885.1. GTDB lineage: Bacteria > Bacillota > Bacilli > Bacillales_A > Planococcaceae > Sporosarcina. The sequence continues at coordinate 3,788 of DAMDKL010000005.1, read as the reverse complement.
ACGGTTAAAACGCAAACTGACATGTACGACGTCGAGATGGCATGTAAATTCAATGCCTATCAAGTGATAGCAATTCGGATGCTTGCTTTCAGTGTCATGACAATGGTCGTGAATACCGTTCTGATTGCCGTTATTGTCAATCGTTACGAACAATTGCATTTTGGACACGCTGTGCTGCTGTCTGGCACGTCCCTTTTCCTGTTTTCCTTCCTCCTCACATTTGCGCTGCAAGCCAGACGGACGAAGGGAATTGTCATGGCTGCCATTGCATTTTGGTTGGCTGGGAACATTCTGACCCGGTTAGTCAATGAGGAACTTTACAATGAATTGCTAGTGAATTTGCCGCTAGTTGTCTATGCAGCTTGTCTGATAGGTTTCTTAATCTGTTATATGAATTACTTAAACAAACTTATAAAGTTTAAACAGCCGGAAGGAGTATTCTGACATGTTAGTTGTGAACGAAGTGAGCAAGAATTATGGAGATTTCACCGCACTGCGGGGGATCAACCTTGAATTCGGAACAGGACTGTACGGACTCCTTGCACCAAATGGGGCAGGGAAAACAACGCTCATTAAGATGTTGGCGACATTGATCACGCCGAGCAGCGGGGAAATCTTGTATGAAGGGAAAGACATTCTCGACATGGACGAAAAATATCGAGAACTCCTCGGGTTCCTGCCCCAGCAATTCGGCTATTACAAAAATTATTCGCCAAAACAGTATTTGTTGTACCTAGCTGCATTGAAAGGAATGAAGAAGAAGGAAGCGATGCCGAAAATCAACGAACTTCTAGAGAAAGTCGCACTGGCCGACGTCGTGAATAAGAAGATGAAAAAATTCTCTGGGGGCATGATCCAGCGTGTCGGCATCGCGCAGGCACTGCTCAACGACCCGAAGATTCTGATTCTTGACGAGCCGACAGCGGGTCTTGACCCGAAAGAGCGCTCACGTTTCAGGAATTTGCTGACAGATCTTGCCCGGGACAGGCTTGTCATCATTTCGACGCACATCGTATCGGATATTGAGTCGATTGCAAATGAAATCATCATGATTAAAAACAAACGTCTCTTGTATAAAGATTCTGTTCAGCACATTTGCGGACTGCTGATGGGTCAGGTGTATGAAACGACAATTGAGTTCAGCCAACTGGATGAGTTTCGACAAACCCACTTCCTGCTTTCCGAAAAGCAGGAGTATGACAACATGACTGTCCGTTTTATCTCCAAAGAGAGTGCGTCCGTGGACTGGATAGCCGTCCCTCCTCAGCTGGAAGATGTATTCCTCTATGAATACCGGGATGAGATCGTGGGGGATTCCTAATGCGGATTTTCGCCCATGAATGCAGAAAAGCGATCGCTTCACCGGTACTCATCGGCTTGCTCATTGTTTTCATTGCATATAACCTATTTATCATTTTAGGTTCGTCAGCCCACAAAGAGGAATTGTACACGATAAACGGGATTATTGATCAGTACGGTCTGGACATAACCGCCAGTTCTCTTGACGATTTCGAACAGGACATACAGGATGATCTGGCTAAACTGTCTGCAAGCGCAGGACAGGATATTGACAGTATTCATGCCTTCTTGGACGGTCTGCCGTTCGAGGAAAAGCAGAATTATCTCAAGGATCCAGCTGTCAGCCAGCTGCTTGTTAAGACCTTGTACCTAGAAAGGGCCAAGTCGATTGATGAAGACTATGCATCGATTGATTTGGTGGCTCTTACGGAAAAAGATGTTGCCATGTACGGTCTCAGCGGAAAAGCGGCAGACCTCTACCGGAGAGAAGCGGAGAAGTTTAATGTCCGATTTGATGAAATGGTGGAGGCCGGCGAGCACAAACAATGGTTTTTCCCTGGAAAACAGTATTTCATGCATGATTTCCTTTATAAAAAGGTATTCCTCAACCTGATCATTGAATCGTTGCTCCTCGTCGTCCTTTCGACAGGCCTCATCACAACTTTCGAATTTGAACACAAAACGCATCTTGTCGCCTATCATTCAACTCGGGGCAGAAGGTTGAAAAGAGACAAACTGCTCGCGTCGCTGATCATTTCCACCGCCCTTTTCGTTATCCTGTTCGGAATCACGCTGAGCGTTTACTTTACGGTATTCGACTATTCGCACGTCTGGAATACATCTGTCAGCAGTGCGTTCAACTGGGAATTCAACTTCCCGTACGTCTCCTGGTGGCACTTGTCGATTGGGCAGTTTCTAATAGGTACACTGTTGCTTGTCTTCATCACCCAACTGTTGTTTTCCGGTCTGACGTTCGCAGTGGCGGTCTTTGTGAAAAACAGCTACATTGCCTTCTTCGTAATAGCCACGTTTTTCATTTTGCTGTGGCTACTCCCGAGTTTTATGCCAAAGTCGTCAATCCTGTTGTTCATCACGGCGTATACATTGCCGACACTCGTGATGGCTATCTCCTCTTCGTTCATGGGAAGCAGTGGATTGATCTTCTTCGAAAACTTTGAATGGCTGACGATCAGTGCCTGGACAATCCTTACAGTGGCAGTTTGTTATTTGTCATATCATCGTTTTCTGAGAACAGATTTATAAAGGAGGTGCTTTGTTGAGAATTTTATGGAATGAAGTGAAAAAGATATTTACATGGAAAACTATGCTGCTCCTTGTGGGTATCAACTGCCTGCTATATTTTTTACTAATCGAGTTCTATATTGAATATTTTCCAAATGGAAGTGAGAAATACTCCTATGAGTTAGGGGTAGAGATGGTCGAAAAGTATGGAGCTTCCATGGACAATGAGGAGTTTAAAGACTTCAAAGAAGCGTACAAGCGGAAAGTGGAGGAGGCCAATCGGTATCTGCAGAACAGGGAAGATTTCGTGGCGGCAGGGAGGGCCGAGTATGACAAAGCGATCGAGTATGATAGGGAGAACCCGGACTCAGAGGCAAATGCGCTCCATGATACACTTTTTTTTGACAGTGACTCTGAACTTTTCTGGGAATTGCAAGAGTATGATTGGATTATTGATAATTATGCCTATCGTAAAACAATCCCTGACAATGTGACATACGCACAAAGGTTACGCTATGAGGAGTTAATCTCCGAAGGAACATACGGGGTCTACCCAGACGACGCCATACGGAACTTCAAGCATTACATCCTGAATGTGGCCGTAGCCATACTGTTTAGCGTAGTGCTCGTCATTTCACCCTCCATTCTGAAGGATCGATCAGGCGGCATCGTGCCATTACAATATGCAGCGAAAAAAGGCCGCCAGCTGTTCAGGGTTAAACTTGCAGCCGGCTATATAGCTGCATTTCTGATCATTACAGGACTGCTTGCCGTCTATTTCGCTCTGTATTCATTGAACGAACCGTCCATATTCTTCAATGTTCATGTCAATACATTCTTTGCCCAGGATTCCTGGTATGATCCAACGTTCTTCCAGTTCATCTTGCTGTGTACAGCTGCTATCTACGTGATCAGTTTCATGTTTGTCACGTTGTCCATGACTGTCTCCAACCTCGTGCCCAATTTGGTTACTCTGATCGGCGTCCAGATTCCATTCGTGGCCGGGTTCCTCATTTTCGGTAACCGACGATTATTGCCCAATATGATAGAAATCAGTGTACCAAAATGGCTTGTTCCGAGTTTGTATAGTGCCATGCTCTTGCTAAGTCTTTTCCTCTTGACGTATTTGATAAGGCGAGAAAAAAAGATAGATATTATTCACTGACCGAACGGGAGCCTATATGACAGGCTCCTCAGACTGTAGACAAAAGGGTTGGAAATCGTTATGATTTCCAACCCTTTTGTGT
>DAMDKL010000004.1:156793-233818 GCA_032099885.1 Sporosarcina sp. | reverse complement strand
GTGTGGAAGCGTGGCGACACGTGGAGCTGACAGATACTAATCGATCGAGGACTTAACCTATAAAGCGGAAACGCCTGCTTAGCTGCGACAAGCATAAGACGGCTCGTCGGAGTGGCGCTCTTTGCCACACAGACGAGATGACTTATGACCTCGAGCAGCTAGGCGTTGGAGCTGGATTACGCTGAGAGTACGAGCGAAGCGCCGTAAGGCGGTCTTGATGACAATCAATGTTGGTTTTATCCAGTTTTGAGCGAACAAGCTCATCTGTCTGGTAATGATGGCGAAGAGGTCACACCCGTTCCCATACCGAACACGGAAGTTAAGTTCTTCAGCGCCGATGGTAGTAGGGGGCTTCCCCCTGTGAGAGTAGGACGTTGCCAGGCAATCATAAATAGCGGAAGCAGCCGAACAGGCTCGGCAGACATAAGACGGATTGACGAAGCGGTGTTCTTTATCGCATCGGCGAGACGGCTTATGACCGAGAGACTGGCTGCTGCAGCTGGACTATGAGCAGCAGAGACAATTGTTTTTATGCATCATGCGTAAGACGGGTTGACGCTAAAGTACATACTATTATTTGGTCCCGTGGTGTAGCGGTTAACATGCCTGCCTGTCACGCAGGAGATCGCCGGTTCGATCCCGGTCGGGACCGCCATTTAATTAAACTTTCAAGCCGATTCGGGAATGCCCGGATCGGTTTTTTCATGATTTCCGTGACTGCTGGGTGCAGCCGCGGGTACTTTCCGGTACACTGGTATTATCAACAGAAAAGGAACGGATGCGTTATGAATTTTACAATTAATACAGCTACGGCTGCAGAAACCCAAACTATTGCGGAACAGCTGGCTGCCTACCTGGCCCCGCCGGACGTCATCACCTTGGAGGGCGATCTGGGTGCTGGAAAGACGACATTCACTCAAGCTCTGGCCCGGGCGCTCGGCGTCACGGGCACCGTAAACAGTCCGACATTTACTATTTTGAAACAATATGCAGGAAACGTACCGCTCAACCATCTGGATGTGTATCGGCTGGAAGGCAGCGAAGAGGATCTTGGGTGGGATGAGCTGTTCTATGGGGACGCCATCTCTCTTGTAGAGTGGGCGCAGTTTATCGCGGACGAATTGCCGGACGAACGGCTGGACATCCGGATCGAGCGCACGGGAGAGACGTCTCGGCTGTTGGTACTGGAACCGCATGGTACGCATTTTATAACGATTTGTGAGGCGATCACGAAATGATCTGGTTAGGGATAGATACATCCAATGCCCCATTCAGTGCGGCGCTGGTGGAAGACGGAACGATTCTCATCGAACAGACATCCGCCATGAAGAAGACCCACTCCATACAGGCGATGCCCGCCGTGGAACAGCTGCTGGCGTCGGCTAACTTACGGCCGTCTGACCTGGATGCCATTGCGGTGGCAGAGGGTCCTGGTTCGTATACTGGTGTTCGTATCGGCGTCACTTTGGCAAAAACGCTAGCATGGACGCTGGACATTCCGCTTGTCGGGGTCTCAAGCCTCGAAGTGCTCGCCGCGAATGCAGTTCCTTTCGAAGGTGTGATCTGTCCGTTGTTCGATGCGCGGCGCGGAAACGTCTATTGCGGGCTGTATAAGTCTAAGGGAGAGCGGCTGCACCGTATTTGGGAGGACCGGCACGGATCGCTTGAGGAGCTGCTTTCCGACATTTCCTTCATCCATCAGCCTGTCTTGTTCATTGGCACTGACGTGGATTTGCATAAAACGGCTATCCGTGAATCGCTCGGGGAGCAGGCAGTCTTTGCGCCGTTTCCGCAGCAGCTGCCGCGCGCATCACAGCTCATCCTGCTCGCTGAACAGCGGCTGCCAGTCACGGATGTCCATGATTTCGTACCTGCCTATCGCCGGATACCGGAAGCCGAAGCGAATTGGCTTCAGCAGCAGGAGACCCGTCATGATTGAGGGGATCCTTTACCGACAGATGGTGTCTCAGGATATAGAAGCCGTCGTCGCGACTGAAACAGAGGTGTTCCCAACACCGTGGACAGCGGAAGTGTTCGAGCATGAATTGTCGGGAAATGACTATGCTACCTACATTGTAGCGGAATATGAGGGCACAGTGATCGGTCATGTCGGCATGTGGGTGGTCTTAGATGAATGTCATATAACGAATGTGGCTGTCCGAAAACAGTATCAAGGACATGGTATCGGCGAAGCGCTCATGCGTCAGGCACTGAGTCTCTGCCGGAACCAAGGAGTGCGGGCGATGTCACTGGAAGTGCGTGTGAGCAACGAAGCAGCCAAGAATTTGTATACGAAGCTCGGTTTCCAACCGGGCGGCATCCGGAAAAACTATTATACGGACGACCATGAAGATGCGCTCGTCATGTGGGTGGAATTGACATGAAAACAGATAGTTATGTGTTAGGAATTGAAACGAGTTGTGATGAGACGGCAGCGTCCATCGTGAAAAATGGCACGGACATCATTTCGAACGTCGTCGCTTCCCAGATTGAAAGTCAGAAACGGTTCGGCGGTGTCGTACCTGAGATTGCTTCCCGGCATCATGTGGAAGAGATTACGGTTGTTATCGAACAGGCCCTAACGGAGGCCGGCCTGAAGCCGGCCGACCTGGATGCCGTGGCAGTGACGGAAGGTCCGGGCCTTGTGGGTGCCCTGCTCATCGGCGTCAATGCCGCAAAAGCATTCGCCTTTGCCAACGGGCTGCCGCTGGTCGGTGTCCATCACATCGCCGGCCATATCTATGCGAATCAGCTCATCCAGCCAATGGAATTCCCACTGCTGGCACTGATCGTCTCGGGAGGGCACACCGAAATGGTCATCATGAGAGGGCACGGTTCCTTCGAGCTGATCGGTGAAACAAGAGATGACGCGGCAGGGGAAGCGTATGATAAAGTAGCCCGGGTGCTTGGTCTGCCTTATCCGGGAGGACCGCACGTCGACAAGCTGGCGCTTGCCAGTGAGACAGCCGTTGAGTTCCCGCGTGCCTGGCTGGAGCCCGACTCGTATGACTTCAGCTTCAGCGGCTTGAAATCCGCGGTGATCAATTACAAGCATAATTTAGAGCAGCGCGGCGAACAGTTGGATCCGGGTGCAGTTGCCGCAGGTTTCCAGCAGAGCGTCATCGAAGTGATCACAACGAAGGCTGTGCGGGCAGCCCAGGCATACGGCGTAAAGCAGGTAATCGCAGCAGGCGGCGTGGCCGCAAACAAAGGATTACGTGCGTCGCTGGAAAAGGCATTCAACGAACTGCAGATCCCGTTCGCCGTCCCGCCTGTCCAGTTATGCACAGACAATGCTGCAATGATTGCAGCCGCAGGCACTCAGATGTATAAGAGCGGCGTCCGCAGCGATTTGGCCATGAACGGCCGACCAGGAATGCAGTTAACTTCATGGAATGAGTGAACCAACATGGAATTCGTCATTTTCAGACGGATTTCATGTTTTTTTGTACCTGCCTTTTTGAATTTGTCAATAGAGAACATCCGTACTTATGCACAAAGTGTGGACAAGTTGTTCATAAGTCCAGTAATAGTTGATAAATTCACTTGCTCGCTTGGATAACTATGTGCATAAAACAGATAATGAATGTTGATAACGTGGATAACTTTGTATGTAGCGATGAAAACAACTTCGTACGTGTGGAAAAGATTGTGGACAATGGTTACCCGGGAATGTCGAAATAGCACGGACAAATGTCTTATTAACACGGATAGTGCAGTCTCCTTCACTATTAACCGAATCAGCGGACAGAAAAAAGCAGCGGACTGATCCGCTGCTTCCATGTTTACACCGTTTCCAGCTGTTCCTGCAAATCGAGCCACGTTTCGGCATGCTGATCATGCTCTTCCTGCAGCGCATCGATCGACGCCTGGATCTCCATGAGCTTGACGTGATCATCTGCATGGGCAGGATTCTCCAGCTGCTGCTGCAATCCTGCAATCTGTTTATCGAGCTCGCTCATTTTTACTTCTGCCTGCTCGCTCGCGCGTTTCAGCCGGCGTTCCTGTTTCTGGCGTTCTTTGTCGAATTCCTGCGACTGAGGCTTCACAGCGGTTTCCGGCTGAAGGCTGCCGATGGACTCTGCAAGCAGTTCCTCCTGCTCCGTCTTCTTCTCAACGAAATAGTCGTAATCCCCGAGATACTCTACGGCACCCGTTTCACTTAAGTCGAACACTTTCGTCGCGATCCGGTTGATGAAATACCGATCGTGCGAGACGAACAGGATTGTTCCGGGAAAGTCATCGAGGGCATTCTCGAGCACTTCCTTGCTGTCGAGATCCAAGTGGTTCGTCGGCTCGTCCAGGATGAGTGTGTTCGACTTCTCGAGCATCAGCTTCGCGAGCGACAGCCGGGCTTTCTCGCCTCCCGATAAGGACTGGACCGGCTTGCTCACATCATCCCCTGAAAACAGGAAACGGCCGAGCAGTGTCCGGATATCCTTTTCGTTCATGAGCGGCCAGTCATCCCAGATTTCCTGGAGAACGGTCCCCGTCCCGACGAGCGTCGCCTGATTCTGATCGTAATAGCCGAACTGGACGTTCGTGCCATACGCAATGTCCCCCGCAATCAGCTCCTGCCGCCCGACAATCGTCTTCAGCAGCGTCGACTTGCCGACGCCGTTCGGGCCGAGTATGGCGATCCGGTCCTGCTTATAGACGCGCATGTCGATATGTTCAGAAACGGCCTTGCCGTCATACCCGACGGAGGCATCCCGCACGGCGAGTACGTCATTGCCGCTCGGCCGGTCGATTGTGAAGGAGAAGTTCGCCGACTTTTCCCCGCCGTCCGGGGCTTCCATCCATGTCGTCCGTTCGAGCTGCTTGCGGCGGCTCTTCGCCATCTTGCTCGTGGACGCGCGAGCGATATTTTTCTGGATGAATTCCTCGAGCTTCGCTTTCTCACTCGTTTCCTTTTCGAACTGTTTGCGGTCCTTTTCATAGTTCTTCGCCTTCTCATCGAGATAGGCGCTGTAGTTGCCGGTATACCGCGTCACTTTGCGGTGCGAAACTTCGTAGACGAGCGTCACAACCTGATCGAGGAAGTAGCGGTCATGCGAAACGATCAGCAGGGCGCCTTCATACGATTTCAAGTAGGTCTCAAGCCAGCCGAGCGTTTCGATATCCAAATGGTTCGTCGGTTCATCCAAGATCAGCAGGTCCGGTTTGCTCAGCAGCATCTTCGCAAGGGCCAGTCGGGTCTTCTGCCCACCCGACAGCAGGCTGACCGGTTTGCTGTAATCGTCTGGGTAGAAGCGCATGCCATGCAATATGGAACGCATATCTGATTCGTACTGATAGCCTCCGAGATCCTTGAACTCAATCTGCAGCGCGTCATATTCACCCATCACACGGGCTGCAGCTTCAGCATCCTCGTAAATATCCGGGTCCGCCATACGGGCTTCGAGCGCACGCAGACGCCGTTCCATCGCTTGGAGCGGTTCAAACACCGTCATCATTTCATCCCAGATCGACAGCTCGGACCGGATGCCGCTGTGCTGCTCCAGGTAACCGATCCGGACACCTTTCGGAATAATGATGTCCCCGGAATCCGCCGGTATTTCCCCTGCGATGATCTTCAGCAGCGTCGACTTTCCGGCACCGTTCCGACCGACAAGCGCCACCCGGTCACGATGCTGGACTTCCAATTTTACGTTTTGCATAATATCTGTACCTGAAAACGACTTCGTTACCCCGTTCACTTGCAGGATTATCATCGTGTCACCTCAATTTCCATTCTCCTTCAGTTTACTGGAACGACGTGACAGGCGCAATCATCGGCTTTACAATGAGGCGCTTCTCCTGTACGATAGAAGCGATTCGAAACAGCAGCAGGAGGTTTACGATGGCTGAAGAAACGGTTAAAATCCCCCAGGCAACGTCCAAGCGTCTGCCTCTGTACTATCGGTTTCTTCAAAATTTCGCGAACAGCGGGAAGAAACGTGTCTCTTCAAGCGAGCTCAGCGAGGCGATGAAGATCGATGCGGCCACCATACGCCGGGACTTTTCGCATTTCGGTGCACTCGGTCGGAAAGGCTATGGCTATGATGTCGACTACCTAGTCAGTTTTTTCAGGAAAACACTAGATCAGGATGAAGAGACGGATGTCGCACTCATCGGCGTCGGCAGTCTCGGGCATGCATTCTTAAAATACAATTTCCACAAGAACCACAATACCCGCATCGCTGTCGCTTTCGATCCGAAAGCACCGCCGGAAGGGAAGATCATGGCGGATATCCCTGTCTACCCGCCGGATCAGCTGGAGGAGAGACTGGCCGATCTCGGCATCGATCTTGTCATCCTGACCGTGCCGTCCCGCGTAGCGCAAAAGCTGACCGATCGGCTTGCCCAAATGGGAGTGAAGGGGATCTTGAACTTCACATCCGTCCGGCTGTCCGTACCGGAATCGATCCGGGTGCATACGATCGACCTGTCCGTCGAACTCCAATCCCTTATTTACTTCATAAAAAATGACGTAAAAGATTCACATTTATAATGCGGTCAGGATAGTCAATGGGTGTCGTTTGGTGTAGAATAGATGTATTCAGAAGGAGGTGTCCGAAATGTCACCAGGTATCGGAAGTTTACTAATGATCGCTGTAATTGCCCTTCTCATTTTCGGACCGAAAAAGCTGCCTGAAATCGGTAAAGCGTTCGGTTCTTCACTTCGCGAGTTCAAAAACGCCACGAAAGGCCTTGTCGAAGATGACGACAAAGCTGACGTGAAGAAAGTGGAAGACAAGAAAGAGCTTTAAGTTAGGATGTCTGTCCAATGGAAGAACGCAATCTCACCATCATTGAGCATATAGAAGAAATCCGAAAACGACTGATCACGATCGTCGTTTTCTTTGCAATTGCAGTCATCGGCGGTTTCCTGTTAGCAAAGCCGCTCATCAAGTTCCTCAAGACAAACGGACCGGCTGCCGACCTGTCTCTGAACGCTTTCAACGTGATTGATCCGATCGCGATCTACTTGAAAGTGGTCGTGTTCATCGGCATCATTATTATCCTGCCGATCATCATGTATCAGTTTTGGGCTTTCGTCTCACCAGGATTGCTGGAGACGGAGCGGCGGGTGACGCTGAGCTATATCCCGTTTGCGTTCATGCTGTTTTTGGCTGGAATCTCGTTTTCGTATTTCGTCCTGCTGCCGTATGTCGTGAAATTCATGTTCACGCTGTCACAGGATCTCGGTATCACCCAGACAATCGGCATCAACCAATACTTTTCGTTCCTATTCCAGATTCTGCTGCCGTTCGGCTTCGTCTTCCAGCTGCCGGTCGTGCTGCTGTTCCTGTCCCGTCTCGGCTTCTTGAATCCGAGTGTGCTGGCCAAGTTCCGGAAGATCGCCTACTTCATCCTGTTCGTGATCGCGGCGTTCATCACCCCGCCGGACATCGTGTCGCATCTGTTCGTGACGGTGCCGCTGTTCCTGCTCTATGAGATCAGCATTATCATCGCGCGGATCGGCTACAGGAAGTTCCTGAAGGCGGAAAAGCTGCGGATCGAAGTGGAGGAAGAGGCGGAGCGGGCCCGGCTGTTCGCGGAAGCGAAAGCCGAACAGCAACGCCAGATTGACGCAGTGAATACACGGAAAAAAGAAGAGAATTGATAAAGACTTGCAGAACCGGCTGACGGCTCTGCAAGTCTTTTTTGATGGATCAATTTCCGTCATCCGATCATGCCGAGCAGATGGATGACGCCGTTCTTGAGATTTTGCAGCTCGAGGATCTTATCTTTGTTCAGCGTCACGACCATGACGAACCCGTTCATGAGCAGATGCGAGATCATCGGCGTCCATATGCGTTTTGTCCGGTAATAGATATAGGAGAACACAAGGCCCGGCATGAGATAGATAAGGATATGCTCGAGTTCATTGTGCACCGCCGCAAAGATGAGCGCGCTGGCAAGAGCCGCGATCCAGAAATTCGTCTTCGTGTAAATACCGCCAAAGACGACCCGGCGGAAGACGATCTCCTCAAGGATCGGAGCGAACAGCACAATGCAGACGATCATGATCGGCGCAATGGCGGAGACTTCCGTCAGACGGGCGGTGTTATCAGAGCCGTTCTCGATGCCGATTGCCTTCTCGATGATTCCGGCGATCATCTGTCCGCCGAGCGCGAGGAAGAATCCGAGGATGCCCCAGAGGACAGCCTGCCAGACAGGCGCCTTCTTTCCTTTGAACACCTGCCAGAAGTTTTTGTCCGACCGGATGACTAGGAAGAACGCAAGGATGGCGAGAATATTGGAGATGAACAGCCCCCATGCAACCCCGCTGAAACGTGCTTCCCGATCGCCCATCCCATTATTCGCAAAAATGGTGATCATTCCTTTTGATATCGGCAGGCTGCCGAATTGCATCGCAATATATAAGAGAAGAATGGTAATGTACAGGATCCATTGCCTGCTCTTTTTCTGTTTCAAACGTATCGTCCCTTTCCGGCTTTGTCCTGATTAGTGTAGCGGTTTTACAGTGGAAGCGCAAAGGGAAACGAGTGAAGTGTTTTACTTGCAATTCTGTCTGAAAGGTTTTATGATAGGAAATGTGTTAGCACTCCTGTTAAGTGAGTGCTAAAAAGAAAACAAGCCGTAAGAGGAGGGTGTTTCAGTTGTTGAAACCATTAGGTGATCGTATTGTAATTGAACTAATCGAAGTGGAAGAGAAAACGTCAAGCGGCATTGTATTGCCGGATTCCGCAAAAGAAAAGCCTCAAGAAGGAAAAGTCATTGCAGTCGGTACAGGACGCGTTCTCGACAATGGACAGCGCGTGGAGCTGGAAGTCAGCGAAGGCGACCGCATCATCTTCTCAAAGTATGCAGGCACTGAAGTGAAATATGAAGGCCAGGAATACTTGATCTTACGTGAAAGCGACATTCTGGCAAAACTCTAAATCTGATGACTGTTTAATAGAAAAGCGAAAAAAGAAACGACAACAGGAAGGACGGATGGACGATGGCGAAAGAGATTAAATTCAACGAAGACGCGCGCAGTGCAATGCTTCGCGGCGTAGACACACTGGCGGACGCAGTGAAAGTGACACTCGGACCGAAAGGACGCAACGTTGTTCTTCAAAAGAGTTTTGGATCACCTCTCATCACGAATGACGGCGTAACGATTGCCAAAGAGATTGAACTCGAAGACGCATTTGAAAACATGGGAGCACAACTCGTGTCTGAAGTGGCATCGAAGACGAACGAAATTGCAGGGGACGGAACGACAACTGCAACAGTCCTCGCGCAGGCGATGATCCGTGAAGGACTGAAAAACGTCACAGCTGGCGCAAACCCTGTCGGCATCCGCAAAGGGATTGAAAGCGCGGTGGCAACAGCAGTAACAGAACTAAAAGGCATTTCCGATGAAATCGAAAGCAAGCAGGAAATTGCACAAGTAGCCGCTATTTCTTCAGGCGATGAAGAAGTCGGCAACCTGATTGCAGAAGCGATGGAGCGCGTCGGCAATGACGGCGTCATCACACTCGAAGAATCGAAAGGCTTCACAACAGAGCTCGATGTCGTCGAAGGAATGCAGTTCGACCGCGGCTATGCATCTGCTTACATGGCAACAGACACAGACAAGATGGAAGCGGTTCTCGACAACCCATACATCCTGATCACTGACAAAAAGATTGCCAACATCCAAGAAATCCTGCCGGTACTTGAGCAAGTTGTCCAGCAAGGCAAGCCATTGCTCATGATCGCAGAAGACGTAGAAGGCGAAGCACTCGCAACCCTCGTCGTGAACAAAATTCGCGGTACATTCAACGCTGTCGCTGTCAAAGCACCAGGATTCGGCGACCGCCGGAAAGCGATGCTCGAAGACATTGCCATCCTGACAGGCGGAGAAGTGATCACAGAAGACCTGGGGCTCGACCTGAAGTCTGCAGACATTTCTCAGCTTGGACGGGCTTCGAAAGTCGTTGTCACAAAAGACAACACGACTATCGTGGAAGGGGCAGGCGAAGCGGACAACATCCAAGCGCGCGTCGGCCAAATCCGTTCACAACTCGAAGAAACAACGTCTGAATTCGACAAAGAGAAACTGCAGGAGCGCCTTGCGAAACTCGCTGGCGGCGTAGCGGTCATCAAAGTCGGAGCAGCAACTGAAACAGAATTGAAAGAACGCAAACTCCGCATCGAAGACGCCCTCAACTCCACACGTGCAGCAGTGGAAGAAGGCATCGTCTCTGGCGGCGGTACAGCGCTCATCAACGTCTACAACAAAGTAGAAGCACTTCTTGAGAACACAGAAGGCGATGTCGCAACCGGCATTAAGATCGTCCTCCGCGCTCTGGAAGAACCAGTGCGCCAAATCGCAACGAATGCTGGCCTCGAAGGCTCGATCGTCGTCGACCGCCTCAAACGCGAAGAAGTCGGCATCGGCTTCAACGCTGCCAACGGCGAATGGGTCAACATGATCCAAGCTGGTATCGTCGATCCAACGAAGGTGACACGCTCTGCCTTGCAGAACGCAGCCTCCGTTGCAGCAATGTTCCTTTCAACGGAAGCAGTCGTTGCAAACATTCCAGAACCAGCAGGCAGCGGCATGCCTGACATGGGCGGAATGGGTGGAATGGGCGGCATGATGTAAGCCTATCCCCCCTGCAAAGCGCCAGTCCTCTTACATGAGGGCTGGCGTTTTTGTATGTTCAGATGTGGGTGTACCTCGACTGTATGCAACGACGAGTGGCGGCTATCCGATCATTTATGCCGTTTATCCGCTCGTTTCCGACGGTTACCCGCTCAATTCCCGCAGCTATGCGATCAATACGGCCGTCTATCCGATCGTTACCCACGGCTATGCGCTCAATTCCGACGAATAACCGCTCATTTTCCCGACCAACCCGCTCAATTCCAACAGCAGCCCGCTCAATTCCAGCAGCAGAACAAACCATAGCTTGGCAGAAGGATATCAACCAACCGCGCCGAATTTACTAATGAACGAGCACGGGGACTACCGCATTTCAGGATTAACCATACACCGTTTGATGACAGGAGAGATGACATGTTACACTTGGCACCTATTACAAAATACAACTGGATTGACGCGATATCACTGAAAGTGCGGGACGATCAAAAACAGTTTGTCGCGTCCAACGCTGTATCACTGGCGCAGCTGAACTTCCTCGATAATTTCCTGGCACAAGGAATTTTTCATGATGAAACGATGGTTGGCTTCACGCTTTACGGAATCGACGAAGAGGATGGAGAGTTCTGGATCTATCGGATAATGATCGATGAAAAACAGCAAGGAAAAGGATATGGCCGCCAAGCCGTACAGCTCGTGATCGATGATATAGAAAAGCGAAAAGCGGAGGGGCAGCATGGCATTTCCCTGTCCTATGAACCGGAAAATCATGTTGCCAAGCGCTTGTACGAATCCATTGGTTTCCGTGAAGAGGAGGGATTGATCATCGAAGGCGAACAAGTGGCCCGCTATCTGTTCTGATAGATGCATAGAAAGAGTAGGCACGCTCGTTTCCATCGGTTACCCGCTCGATTTCTTCGGCAACCCGCTCGTTTCCGGCGGTCAACCGCTCAATTCCAGCGGCTACCCGCTCGTTTTAGCTGGCTATCCGCTCAATTCCTGCCGCTACCCGCTCGTTTTAGCTGTCTAACCGCTCAATTCCAGCGGCTACCCGCTCGTTTCCGCTGGCTAACCGCTCAATTCCAGCGGCTACCCGCTCGTTTCAGCTGGCTAACCGCTCGATTCCAGCGGCTACCCGCTCGTTCCAGCTGTCTAACCGCTCAATTCCAGCGGCTAACCGCTCGTTTCCGCCGGCTATCCGCTCATTTCAGCCACCAACTCGCTCACTCCCAACAATCAACATTGTGACAATCCGGCAAACCCCGAAACTTTCCGCTATAGTTGCCCGTTAAACAAGTGTGATCGCACGCAAGCGCAGTTACTAGGCGCCGTGCAGCAGAAAGGGTTGAAAGTCATGGATTTATTCATTCATGACGTAACAGCAAGTAATTATAGGGAGATCCTGCAACTGCAAGTGGCCGATTCTCAAAAGAATTTCATTGAGACGCCGTATCAGTGTTTGGAGGACTCCGTGACATGGGAACAGTTCCGGCCAGTCGGTCTCTACGCGGGAGAAACGCTCGTCGGCTTTGCCATGTATGGATTGTTTGAAGAAGAGGGGAAGGCAGGACGTCTGTGGATCGATCGTCTGCTGATCGATGTCCGGTATCAGGGGAAAGGCTATGGGAAAAGGTTTATGATCCTGCTGATGACCTATGTGCAGGACCGATATGGGCAGCGGCCGATCTATTTGAGTGTCTATCCGGATAACGTGAATGCAATCAGGCTCTATGAACAACTCGGGTTTTCATTTACCGGAGAATTGGATGAAAATGGCGAGCACCTCATGAAAAAAAGCTGATAGCCCCCAAAACGAAAAAACTGCCGGGCACCAAGTGAAACACAAGGTGCCCGGCAGCTTCTACCGTACTAGTTGTACATATGTTGACCGAATGGAAGCTGACAGGTATCAGTTCCAGTGACCTTGGTCGACCAATTTCTTTTTGCTCGCGAAGGCGAACAGGACGGCTAAGATGTTGATGATGAACATACCTACAATGATCCACAGGACGATCGTATATGTTCCTGTAAAGTCATAGATGTAGCCATATGCCGGGAGAGCAATGATTGAAGCGACTGCTAACCCGAGTGAAGCCAGCGAATAGATCTGGCTATAGTCTTTGCTGCCGAATAGGGAAGCTGTCAATGCTGGAGCCAGTGTACCAATCGAAGCTACCATGAAGCCGAGAAGGACCGCTGCAAACATGACAATTCCAGAAACGCCTGCAAAGAACAACAGCATGAGGATAGCAGAACCACCTAAGATCATAGCGATCAACGAAGTGTTTTTTGTTCCGATTTTATCGCTCAGAATCCCTAAAATCAGGGAACCAAACAAGACGCCGATCATGTATAGCCCCATGACGCTTCCTGAGAATTCCACAGAATATCCTTTATTCGCAAGGAATGTCGGGATGTGGATCGTGAAGCTTCCGATTGCAGTGATCAGGAAGAAGAACAAGGCCAGCGAATAGAAAGCGCCAGATTTGCGTGCAACTGCAATGGAGATCCCTTTTTCACTTTCGTTTTCAGCAGATGCCCCCGTCTCTGTTGAAGAGGAAGCCCCGTATGGCAGTAAGCCTTTTTCTTTTGGTGACTTCTTAATCAGCAGAAGAATGACCGGAATGACAATGACCAATACCGCAATTCCCACGAGAATGTACGACTGGCTCCATCCTTTGTTGGCAATGAGATTACCGACGACCGGTTGTGTAATTGCCCCGATTCCCCCGGTAGCTGCACCCATGATACCAAGCGCCAGTCCATTGCTCTTCTTGAACCATGAGTTGATTAGCACTGGTCCTGCGATGACAGTGACGAAAACTCCGCCGATTGCCAAAGGAACCGCGAGAATATACCAGCCCCAGATGGAACTCATTAAACCAAATGCGGCAAATGAACCAGCCTGCAATAGGATAGCGACGATCAGTAATCCTTTGATGTTATACTTGGCCATTAACTTACCGCCGATTGGCAGGAAGAACAACGTTACAATCGATGAGATACTCAGGTACAGTGTTAAGTTACCAATACCGACGCCTAAATCCTTTGCAACCGGACTGATAAACAAACCTGCAGTATTGTTAAGTGCGCCCTTGCCAAGACCGACCATCAGACAGAGACCTACAAGAATCCACCACGCATAGTGCATCTTACTTTTTGCCATAATTCTATCTTCACACCCTTCTTGAAGTTATGTTGCCCACGACTAGATTAACCAACACACTATACCACAAAATAAATTAGTTAGCCATTAAAACATTTATTTATAATTTTCAACTTTATTGATTAAAATAGAAGTTAACGACTATTGCGATAGGCAAACCAGTTGGTGTATATGAGAAGTTTGGAAAATGGATAGCGATAAATATTATAAAAATGTAAACGGTGAAATTGCACAAAAATACGCCGTCCGTCCGATAAGGACAGCCGGCGTAGTGTGATGACCATTAGTCTTCAAATGTAAAACTGTCCAGCAGAGCACGCACTTCATCCGTCGTTTCCGTGCTCATCAGCTGGTTCCGTAATTCTCCCGCACCGCGGAAGCCTTTGACGTAGATTTTGAAAAAGCGGCGGAGCGGTTTGAAGGGGCGCGGCTCGAGTTCGGTCGAGTATTTATCAAACAGGTCGAGGTGCAGCCGCATTAGGCCAAGCAGTTCTTCGCTCGTGTGCTCTCTCGGTTCTTCTTCGAAAGCGAATGGATTCTTGAAGATCCCGCGGCCGATCATGACGCCGTCGATACCATATTTTTCGGCAAGTTCCATTCCTGTCTTACGATCGGGGATGTCCCCATTGATCGTCAACAGCGTATCCGGCGCAATTTCGTCGCGCAGTTTCTTAATCTCCGGGATGAGTTCCCAGTGGGCGTCGACGGCACTCATTTCTTTACGGGTGCGCAGGTGGATCGACAAGTTGGCGATGTCCTGCTTCAGAATATGGGTCAGCCATCCGCGCCATTCATCTATCTCCGTATAACCGAGACGTGTCTTGACGCTCACCGGCAGCCCGCCGGCTTTAGCAGCTTCGATAATGGCGGCGGCGGTGTCGGGATGATTAATGAGCCCGCTGCCTTTGCCTTTCGCCGCGACGTTCGGCACAGGACAGCCCATGTTGAGATCGACCCCTTTGAAGCCGAGTTCTGCCATACCGACGCTCATCAAACGGAAAAATTCGGGTTTGTCACCCCAGATGTGTGCCACCATCGGCTGTTCGTCTTCCGTAAATGTGAGCCGGCCGCGGACGCTGTAGATCCCTTCCGGATGGCCGTAGCTTTCAGTGTTCGTGAATTCGGTGAAGAAGACATCCGGACGTGCTGCTTCACTGACGACGTGACGGAAGACGACATCCGTCACATCCTCCATCGGTGCTAATATAAAGAACGGGCGCGGCAGATCACGCCAGAAATTGTTTGTCATGTTCTAACCCTCTCAATGTACCGGATCTGCAGTTGCCTGCCATCCTCAAAAATTAAAAGCAGAATGTTCCTGATGCCTTTCTATTTATACCATGTTTCCAGCAGTTTTATCAATAAACCGGCCAGAGCGGGAAATGTCCTCGGATGTACATATACTCCTGAAATTGACTCAGGAACGGCATGTAAGGGGAACGGCCTGTATTGATTGTCGGTCTATGTTCTACTATAATGAGATTAGTAACATTGCCCTATATATGCATGGAGGAAAAGATGCCCGAAAGACTGCTCTTGGATGTCCAGTAAAGAGAGGGAGACAGTAAAATGAACCAAACTACCCTGAATCGGCACGCTGTCCGTATATCCGGTACAGGACCGAAGACCATCCTGTTCGCGCCGGGCTTCGGCTGTGATCAGACGATGTGGCGGCTGGTGGCGCCCGCATTCGCGAAACAATTCCGTATTGTCCTGTTCGATTATGTCGGATCGGGAAAGTCGGATTACCAGGCATATTCCTCTGACAAATACAGGACGCTCGACGGGTACGCTCGCGATATCCTGGATCTCATCAAAGCGCTCGGCGAAGAGAAGGTGATCTTCATCGGGCATTCGGTGGGCGGCATGATCGGCATGCTGGCATCGATCATGGACCCGCTGCGATTCGAACGCCTGATCCTGCTCGGACCGTCTTCCTGTTACGTCAATGACCCGCCTGATTATACCGGCGGCTTCGAAGAAGAAGAACTGGAAGCGCTGATCGCCATGATGGATATGAATTATATCGGCTGGGCGAAATACTTGTCACAGGCAGTCATGCAGAATCCCGATCGGCCGGCGCTGGCGGTGGAGCTGGAGGAGAGCTTCTGCTCCACGGACCCGTTGGTCGCTAAGGAGTTTGCGAGAGCTGCATTTTTCGCGGATTACCGGAGTCAGCTGCAGCACGTAACGGTGCCGTCCCTCATCCTGCAATGTTCGGAGGACGCCATCGCACCTGAATCTGCGGGTGCATATGTGCACGCAGGGATTGCCGGCAGCACTTTCACGAAGATGACGGCGACCGGTCACAGCCCGCATATGAGTCACCCGGAAGAGACGATCCGACTCATTTCTAACTACTTGGAAAAAGAAGGTATGATAGATGGATGAACGGCTTGACCACGCGCCATGCGGTTTTCTGGCACTTTCAGACGATGGGCGGATCACGGAACTGAATAAAACACTGTGCGGGCTGCTCGGCTATACAGTGGAAGAGCTGAAGGGCCAGCCCGTCAGCCTCCTCATGAAGCGCGAGAGCATTGCGTTCCATCAGCTCTATTTCGTTCCGATGATTCGGATGCAGGACAAGGTGGAGGCGATGTACCTGGCACTCTTGTCGAAATCCGGTACGGAGATCCCTGTGCTCCTGAATGCCAGCCGCCAGGTCCGCGGCGGCAGTATGATTACCGACTGCATCTGTTTCCCGATGAAAGAGCGCTATGAATATGAAAAGGCACTGCTGACAGTGAAGCAGGAAACGGATGAAAGGAACCGGAAGAAGAAAAAAAAGATCGGCGAACTGGAATGCCTGCAAAAGCAACTGGAGACCAAGCAGCAGGAATTGCTGGAAGTGAATGAAAAGCTGCGGCGGCTGGCGGAAACCGACGGACTGACGGGTCTCCGAAACCGCCGCAGTTTCCACGAACACCTGACAGAAGCAGTCCGGCACTCGGAGACCAACATGCAGCCGGTCTCCCTATTGCTGATCGATATCGATAACTTCAAGCACATCAATGACACGTTCGGCCACCTTGTCGGCGACCATGTCCTGCAGGAAATGGGCCGACTGCTTGCGGAAGAAGCGGGGCCAGCTTATATGGCAGCCCGATACGGAGGCGAGGAATTCGCCCTCGTGCTGCCGAGTACGGGAGAATCCGCAGCAATTGCAAGAGCTGAACGGATCCGCCGGCTTGTGGAACAGGCCGACTGGGCGCCCGCTGCTATCACGGTCAGCATCGGAGCAGCAACGGGAAGTACGGGCAGCACAGAACTTTCCCTGCAGGAAGACGCAGACCGTGCGCTCTATGCGTCAAAAAACACAGGCCGCAACCGGGTCACCCATGCAGATAATACAATGAGCAGGTAAAAGGCCAGAAGTCACGAACCGCTCCAGCAAACGGCGGAACGCTCAAGCAAAGGCACGAACCGCTCAAGCCTCACGTCATACCGCTCAAGCACCGCACCGAACCGCTCAAATACAAACTGAAAAAATCTCCTGCCCGATAACAAAGGCAGGAAATTTTTTACCCTTCAGCCGGCTGCCGTTTCGCATCGCGGATGAAAAACGACAGCAGCAGCCCAACAGCCGCCACACCGGCCGCGACGAGAAAAGCGACATTGACGCCGTGAATCTGTCCGGCCACGGAAGAGCCGCTCGCCGCCGTGATTGTAATCGTCACGAGAACCGCCGTCCCGACAGCGCCCGCAATCTGACGGAATGTATTGTTCATGGCAGTGCCGTGCGGGATCAGCTCGTTTGGCAGCTGGTTCAGCCCGAGCGTTGTCGATGGCATCATGACCATGGAAATCCCGAACATCCGGACGGCGTTCAGTATAGCCAGATACGTGAATGTCGTATCCTGGGTCAAATAGCCGAACAGGAATGTCGTCGCGGTCAAAATAGCGAACCCGGTGCGCAACAGCCACTTTGCCCCGAATTTATCGAAAAGTGTACCGGTCACCGGGTTCATGATTCCGGTCACAATGGCACCGGGAAGCAGCATCAGTCCGGAGTGCAATGCATTAAAGCCGAGCAGGTTCTGCATGAACAGCGGCAGGATGACTGTGGAGCCGATCATCGAAGCGAAAACGATCATGCCGAGAATGGTCGCAAGCGAGAAGACGCCGTATTGGAAGACGCGGAATTCGAGTATCGGCTCTTCCAGCTTCAGCTGCCGGCTGATGAACAGCAGAAGCGTCACAGCGCCGAGCGTCAGCGAAATGAGTACGTTCGGTGAAAGCCAGCCGACATTGCCTGCCACACTGAACCCGTACAGCAGTCCTCCGAAACCGAACGACGACAGTACAATTGATAAGTAATCGACACGCGGATCGGTCTGTTCCGTGACGTTCTTCAGCAGGAACCAGGCTGCCGCAATCACCACTAGGACGATCGGCAGGACGACATAGAAGACGCTGCGCCAGGGATGATTATCGACGAGATACCCTGACAGGCTCGGTCCGATAGCAGGAGCGAAGGCGATCACAAGGCCGAACATCCCCATTGCCTTCCCGCGCTGCTCCCGCGGAAACAGCAGGAACATGATCGTCTGCAGAAGCGGCATCATGATTCCAGCGCCGGCACCTTGCAGGACGCGGCCGATCAGCAGAATCGTAAATGTCGGCGACAGTGCGGCCACAACTGTACCTGCGGCAAAGATACCGAGCGCAGAAAGGAACAGGCGCCGTGTCGTGAATTTCGCGATCAGGAATGCTGTGATCGGAATCATGATCCCGTTGACGAGCATAAAAGCGGACTGCAGCCACTGGACCGTACTTTCCGATACTTGGAGATCCCGCATGATCGGCGGAAGAGCCGTCGCCAGCAGCGTCTGATTCAGGATGGTGATGAAAGCGCCGGCCAGCAGCACGGCGAGCAGCGGAATATTCTTTTTGAAGTCGAACGTTCCCGAACGTTCAGTTGCCTGTGGATTGACCATTGGAGTATCGACACCTCGTTTAGGGTAGAAGAGTGGATAGAGAGCATAAGAAGCAGATTGGTCAAATGACCTTCCTTACATCCTACCCTCCCCAAACAGTATGAAAACTAAATAATGCAGGACGGGGACAAAAGGATTGACCTGCATAATTTGGCATGGTACAATTACTTTGAATTCAAGATAATTATTTTGAATGAACAACAAAAGGCCAATCGCATCTATTATTTTTTTGCATATATACCTTGAATTCAAGGTAACTAATCGGAAGGAGTGATTGCATGAATGGACTGAAAGGCATCCACCATGTAACAGCAATTACGAGCAGTGCCGAGAAGAACTACGAGTTTTTCACTTATACGCTCGGCATGCGTCTCGTCAAGAAAACGGTGAATCAGGACGATATCCGCACGTATCATCTGTTTTTCGCGGATGACTCCGGCTCAGCGGGCACGGATATGACGTTCTTCGATTTCCCGGGTATTCCACAAGGGACTCACGGGACAAATGAAATCTACAAGACAGGGTTCCGCGTACCGACCGATGCGGCGCTCGAGTATTGGGTGAAACGTTTTGACAACTATGGAGTGAGCCATGGGGGCATCGAAGACGTGTTCGGCAGGAAAACCATCTCGTTCACTGACTTCGACGACCAACAGTACATGCTCGTTTCAGATGAGCAGAATACAGGTATCGCATCGGGGAACCCTTGGAAGAACGGCCCGGTACCTGACGAGTTCGCGATTACTGGCTTGGGGCCGCTACACATCCGGATTTCCCGGTTCCCGGAGTTTCAGGAAATGCTGGAAACCGTCATGGAGTTCAGAAAAGTTGCTGAAGACGGCCCGCTTCACCTGTTTGAAGTTGGGGAAGGCGGCAATGGCGCGCAGCTGATCGTCGAGCACAACACGTCGCTGCCGAGCGGCCGACAAGGATTCGGCACCGTTCACCATGCGGCGTTCCGGGTAGAAGATACGAATGCGCTGAACGTATGGATTGACCGTCTTCAGTCATTCGGTCTGAACTCATCGGGTTACGTCGACCGGTTCTTCTTCGAATCGCTCTATGCCCGTGTAGCACACGGCATATTATTCGAATGGGCGACGGACGGCCCGGGATTCATGAGAGACGAACCATACGAAACACTCGGCGAAAACCTTTCGCTCCCGCCATTTTTGGAAAGCAAGCGGGAGCAGATCGAAGCCATCGTCCGCCCGATCGACACGGTGCGCAGTACGAGGAACATCGAAAAAGAATATTTGTGAGAGGGGGCTCTGCCGTGAACCATATTTTCAAACAAGGAACCGACCCCGGTAAGCCGGTGCTGCTTCTGCTGCATGGAACCGGCGGCACTGAGCGGGATCTGCTGGGGCTTGCCGAAATCATCGACCCTGAGGCATCTGTTCTGAGTGTCCGCGGCAATGTGCTGGAGAATGGCATGCCCCGGTTTTTCAAACGACTTGCCGAAGGTGTTTTCGACGAAAAAGACTTGGCGTTCCGAACGGAGGAGCTCCGGGATTTCATCAGTGAAGCGGCGAAAACGTACCAGTTTGACGCAAGCAATGTGATGGCGGTCGGCTATTCGAACGGCGCAAACATTGCGGCCAGCCTGCTGTTCCACTATGCAGACGTGCTGAAAGGTGCCATTCTGCATCATCCGATGGTACCGCTGCGCAATGTAACCCTGCCGGACCTGACCGGCGTTCCCGTCTGGATCGCTGCAGGGACGAACGATCCGATCTGCCCGGCGCGGGAAGCCGAAGAACTGCAGCAGCGGCTTGAGGAGGCAGGCGCTTCGACAACCGTCCGCTGGGTGGATACCGGCCACCAGCTGACAATGCAGGAAGTGGAAGCTGCAAAAGCCTGGTATGAACAGATTAGCAATAGTGATAACGAGCAAGACAACTAAATTTAAATTAATTGGGGGAACCAATCATGACACAATGGACAGTAGACACAGCACACTCAGCAGTAGGCTTCGAAGTGAAGCATATGATGGTATCGAAAGTGAAAGGCCAGTTCAAATCGTACACAGCGACTGTGGAAGCACCGGCTTTGGAAGATTTGACAGCAGCGTCGATCTTCTTCAAATTCGACACAGCGAGCATTGACACTAGCTCAGAAGACCGTGATGGCCACTTGAAATCTGCAGACTTCTTCGATGTGGAGAACTATCCGGAAATCACCTTCCAGTCCACTTCCATCGAAAAGGACGGGGATGATTACAGTGTGACCGGAGATATGACGATTAAAGGTGTCACTAAGCCTGTCACATTCGATGTGGAATACGGCGGAAAAGGCAAAAACCCATGGGGCGTGGAAGTGTACGGTTTCGAAGCGAAATCGAAGATCAACCGCGAAGAATTCGGCCTCACTTGGAACACAGCGCTTGAAACAGGCGGTGTCCTCGTCGGAAAAGACATCAAAATCAACGTCGAGCTCGAAGTCAACCCTGCTTCTTAAGCTGCATAATACTCGTTCGCCGATAGCAAAACACCGGGCCCTGCAATAGGACCCGGTGTTTTTTGCGTATTCAGGGTTATGTCGTAGCTTGTGGAAGTCAGACAGTGAATCGGCTGATGGCAGTACTAAGTTCATCGCTCAGCCCTGCCAGACGTTCTGCTGCATCAGCAACGGATTGCATGGCCCTTTGTTGTTCATCAGAGGAAGCACTCACTTCTTCGCAAGCGGCAGCGGTTTCCTGTGAAGTGGCGGCCATCGTCTGGATGCGATCAGCAACTTCATCCTTATGTCCTGAGATGACGAGGATTTCTTCGTAAATGTCCTCAATCGAGCGTTTCATGTCACTCATCATGGAGGAAATCATTTGGAATGTTGATTCGGTATCGCTGACAACAGAACCCTTTTCCTGGAAGTTATTACGTGTTTCGGTCATCTGCTCCGTTACGACGCCTGCGCCTTCCTGCAGTTCGAGGATTGTCTGTTTCACTTCGTCTGTCGCGTGGGCGGATTGCTCGGCTAGCTTCCGGACCTCTTCTGCCACGACGGCAAACCCTTTGCCTTGCTCCCCTGCGCGTGCAGCTTCAATACTTGCGTTCAAGGCAAGCAAATTCGTCTGGGATGATATATCCGTAATCGTCTCCATGACCCCGCCGATCGCCGCCACTTTTTCCTGCAGGGTAGTGACCGCCCCTGCCATCGTCAGCATGTCGTTTTCCCAGCTGCTGAATGACACTTTGAGCTGCTGCATGTGGAGTTGGCTGCTGCTGTTCAGTTTCCCGGCTTCAGTGGCAGCCCCTGCCATCGCGGTTGCTTTGTCAGTAATGTCATTGATCTGCTGGCCGAGCGCATGGACTTGGTCGGAAACCGCTTCGGCATCTTCAGCCGATTTCGATGCCCCTGACGCAATCTCACTGACAGCGTGGCTCACTTCGTTGCCGGCTGTACTGGTTTCTACGGAGGTTACGCTAAGTGTTTCAGAGCTCTGCTTGACATCGTTCACGGACTGGTTGACTGCATGGATAATAGCATCCGTGTTTTCCACCATGTCATTGAAGTATGAGCCAAGTTCCCCGATTTCGTCTTTGGACTTACTCGTGGAGCGGACCGTCAAATCGCCCTCGGCCACTTTTGCCATAAGCTCCTTCAGACCGGTTAACGGCTGGAGGGTCCGGTGGATGACGACGTATAAGACGACGACGAAGGCAAGTAGTGTGACCAAGGCAGTGAGAATCATCATCCACCGCAGATTGTTCGCTGTTTCGTTAATAGTATCCGAATTGTAGAGTGCTGCGATTTTCCAATTGAACCCTGGAACGGTCGCATAGACATTCACCTTCGAACGTCCTTTCTCCTTGTATCGGATCATGCCGCTGTCATTACCTGCCTTGTACATGGAGTCGACATACCCACGGTCCATCAAATTCTGGCCGACGTCCGTTGGATGGACCATGGCGGCACCGGCTGAATCGAAGAGAGCGGGTGCCCCTTTGAAGCTCAGCTTGTTTTCTCCGACGACAGCGGCCAATTTGTCCATCCGGATGTCAAGACCGATGATTCCGACAAGCTTGCCGTTGTTTACAACAGCTTTCATGAGGCTGATTTCGTATTCGCCGGAGAAACGATCCATGTGCGGCTCGGACCAATAGACCCGGTCCGGATTGGAGGAGGCCTCTTTGTACCATTCGAAACTGGTTGGATCATAGTCATCTGCCAGGTCTGCGGCCGGCTCCGTGTACATTTCTTTTGTCGGTAAAGCAAGATACAGCAGGGCGCCGTCCGGGTGGATGGACAAAAACGCGGAAAATTGGGATTGTACGTCAGCGGGCATCCCGCTGCCGTCTTGATAGTTTGTAAGAACGGGGGAGACCGATAGCTGGCTGAGTCCTTTTTCATAGGACTGCAAGTAGTTTTCAACGTGCCTGCTAGTTTCTCGTACGAGTGTTTCACTTTGGTCGATGAGATTCGTTTCCGTTTCCTCTTTCACTTTCAGGAACGTGACGGTTGTCATCGCCAAAATACTAAGCAGAAACACCACTGTTACAATAAGGATCATTTTTGTTTTAATGGAATTAAACAACGTGTTCCACCTCTTTCCTTCATATGTAAATGTATTCCTTCAGTACTATTCGGCTACTTCGATGCATTGTTTACCTGTTCAGTTTTTAAAAAAAATTTACGAAAATTGTACCTATTTCGTATTTGTTAGTAGAAAAGACATAAGTATTTTGAGGTGGATATGATACAATTGTTTCTATAATGAGTAATTGGGGGAATGGGAATGTTCGGGAGGAAAGAACGTATTCAAACGGAGTTGTCTGGGCAGGAAGAACTGACCGCATTGAAGGAAAGCTTTGCGAGCAAAGAAGAGCAAGGCCGGGCGCAGCTTCTTGAATTGCAAGAAGAACTGGCGGCAGCTGTTATGCAGCATGACAAAGTGAACGGACAGCATGGATACTTAGGGGATGCTGTCGGGAAAATCGAGGAGCGTTTTGAAAACATCAGCGGTCTCAGTGAACAGACGGCCAGCAAATCGGAAGAACTGTATGTTAAAGGACATTCTCTGGAGGAACAATCGCGCCTGATGGTCAGGGAGGCATCCGAAGGCACGCAGCAAGTGAATGAAGCGGCAGAGGTCATGAAAGAACTCGGGACGCAAATACAGGCGTCCGAGCAGAATATGACGACACTCAGTGCGCGCTCTGACGAAATCCAGTCAATTGTCGGTGTGATTGACGGAATAGCCGCTCAGACCAATCTGCTGGCGCTGAATGCCTCCATCGAAGCGGCCCGCGCGGGGGAATCCGGCAAAGGATTCGCCGTCGTCGCCCAAGAAGTCCGCAATTTAGCGGAAAGCACAGGCAAAAGCACTGCCAGCATCCAGACACTCACGTCCTCACTTCGTGATGAAATCAGTCATGCGCTCGAGTCGACACGGGTCAGTGCGGAACTCGTGGAACGCGGCGTACAGATCAGCATGACGACCGCTGAAAAAATCGAGCGGATCCTGAACACTATCGAAACGAGTCAGGGGGATATCGGATCGATCCAGGCAATGATCGAGCAGCAGAAGAAATTGTCGGCCGAAGTGAGACAGGAACTGTCTGATGCGAAAAACCTATTTTCCGATGTCCATAATCTGATTCTCGATCATATCGAAGATGCCAAAGAAGTGGACGAGCGGCTGGAGAATGGCATCCGCCAGCTTGCTGTAACAACTGCCCGGTAACGGTTGACCGGCCTAAATAAGCGAAACACCTTCCTTGGCACACTGCAGGAAGGTGTTTTTTAATCAGGATTCTATATCGACTGGAATCTTTGGCAGATATGCAGAAGAGGACTGGAACGTTTCATCTGTTAACAAATAAGGATGGGTCTCCTCGAGAAGTGCCGACAAGTGAGAGGGCATCCGGTTCAGCCGGTAGGCACAGATCAGGGAGAACCGAAGTGAACTGACCGCCCAGTCGATATGCTCTTCCAGCTCCCGGACGATCTCCAGAGGCTCTTTCAGCGTCGCCCATTCCACATGGGCCCAGGACCGGAACGGATTCTCGTGGAGTGCTAACTGTTCGATGATTTTGTTGAAATAGGCGATGATGGAAGGCGGATGGTAGCTGCCTGAAGAAAGATAGAAATCGAAGTTTTTCACGAAATGGAGCAGCGCAAAATCTTCTTTGCTCACTTGTTTCTGAACTTCTTTTTCAATTCGGGGATACAGCCGTTCGTTATCGATGACGAGAACGTATTCGTTGTTTGCCATACCGTCCAGTACATAGTTGACAGCCTGTTGGATGTAATGGGCTTCGGAAGTGTACGAATAGAGCACATGCCGATTCTTCCCGCTCTTCAGCAATGTCTGTAATTGTGGATTCAAAGCGATCACCCCTTCTGTAATGGTCTGGCAGGTACGCGAATGTCAAGGCAGCAGAGACGGTATTTTCCGGCTTTCATGTTTTTCCAATTGTACCATTAGATGCGAAAGAAAGATACGAATAGTTTGAAAGTAAATGTACATGTTTTTATTGTTTTCCTGTTGGACCCATGATTTTTGAGAAGCGAAGAAAAGGGCTGTCCCGCCAAGTCGAAGAAGACATGGCGGGACAGCCCTTTTTCATGTAGTTGCATCAGATGGAAGCTTCGTAAATCGACTTTACTGCACCTTCAAGCGTATTGTTGAACTCTTCTTCGGACTGGTCCGCGTTCAGCTCCTGGCTCAGTGCCCGGGAGAAACTTGCGATCAGGCCGTCATTTTCTTTCAGTTTCTCGTTGGCGACATCGGTCGGATAGCCGCCGGACAGCGCAACGACACGGACGACACGGGGGTGTTCGATCAGCTCGCGGTACAAGTTCGCCTCCGTCGGGATCGTCACCTTCAGCATGACATTTTCGTTCTCGTTCAGCTGTTCGAGATGGTTGAGGATCTCGTCTTTCAGCAAGGTTTCACAAGCCGGTTTGCTGGTGCTGTTAATGTCGACTTCCGGTTCAATGATCGGAACGAGACCTGCTGCAATGATCTGCCTGCCGACTTCGAATTGCTGATCGGCGACGTCTTTGATGCCCTGTTCGTTCGGTTCCTTGATGACCGAGCGCATCTTCGTACCGAAAATATGGCGCTCGTTCGCACGCTTCAGCGTTTCGTCAAGATCCGTAATCGGCTTCATGAGCTGGACGCCGTTCTTCTCTTCCTCCAGCCCTTTGTCGATTTTCAGGAACGGCACAATCCCCTTCTTCTCCGCAAGGTAGTCTCCGGTATACATCCCTTCGATTTCACGATCCATCGTCTGTTCAAACAGGATCGCTCCGATAATACGGTCAGAATTGAAGGCCGGGGAGGTGATGATGCGTGTACGCATATCATGCACCAGGTTGAACATTTCGTCATCGCCGGAATACTGGTCTTCTCTCACACCGTAAGCCGCCAATGCCTTCGGGGTGCTCCCGCCGCTTTGGTCGAGTGCTGCGATGAACCCTTTGCCGTTCTTCACTTTGTCGAATTGCTGTGCATTCATTCCACTCACTCCTCAATAGACTCATTTTTTTTGGCAAGGCGTTGAATGATTCTTGGAATTCACGGATCTCTCCTTATGGTACCATGAAGCGGGCATTTGAAACCATCCAACCGATTTTCGCCGGCATGTCGAAAAAAAGCTCAGAATCCTGTTTAACGGCAGGTGAGAAAGGGAAAACAATCGACGGTTGAATTGTACGGACAGACAGAAAAGAGGGGAACGGCATGGAGGAGTACGAATACATGGTCCGGCTCCTGCTTGCGGGTGCGCTCGGTGCGCTCATCGGTCTGGAACGGGAGAAACGATTCAAAGAAGCGGGTCTGCGCACGCATTTCCTGGTAGCTGTAGGCAGTGCGGTGTTCATGATCGTTTCCAAATATGCGTTTCAAGACGTGCTCGGCGGCGATGTCAAGCTCGATCCGAGCCGGGTTGCGGCGGCTATTCCGAGCGGTATTGGATTCCTCGGTGCCGGAATGATTCTAGTTCAGCGAACATCGATCCGCGGTCTTACGACGGCGGCTGGCATATGGGCGACTGCCGGCATCGGACTTTCGGCAGGTGCGGGTATGTACGAAATCGCGGTCTTCGCCGGTCTGCTTGTCATTATCGGGCTCGAATTCTTAAAAATGATATTTCGACCGGTGATCCCATTGGAGTTGAAAGTGATCATCAAAGCGGATACCCACCATGCAATCCGCCTGGCAATCGAGCAATTATCCGCTGCCCATATTGGTATAAAAGACTACCGTGTCCGTGTGAACAAAGAGAAGGAAGAAGGATGTACGGTGCAAATGCAGCTTCGTCCCCAACGAAAAGGCGGAGAGAACCGGGTGGTCGGCCTCCTGCAGCAAGTAGAGGGTGTCCGTTCCGTTCGGATAGGGACATGATGGGGAAACCGAGCTGAATCGAAAGGGAGGGATGTCATGAGGAACCGGATTCCGCTGGAGATCGTATCATCTGCCTTGGCCGCAACGAGCGTGCTGCTTGCACTGCCGCCGATCAATCTGCCGCCGTGGGCATTGTTCATCGGCTGGGCGGGCACTGTTGCATCGGGGGGACCCAAGAAAGAAGTAATTAAAAAAATGTGGGCAGCCATGCCGATCGGCTCGTTCACTGCTCTCCTGATCGTCCTGGTGAAAGACGATTGGCTCGGGCCGATGCTGCCGGGGCATTGGCCGATCGCCGGAGAAATGCTTACGATTTTCGTCTTCAACGGCAGCATGATGCTGCTCGGCCGGACGAAATGGTCGATTTACGTCCCGGGTATGTTTTTCGGATTTGCCAGCTTTTTCGCGACGTACTACGGGGGATGGGGGCCGGTCAAACACAATGTCTGGGCGGCATATATGGCAGTTGTCATCATGAACGGGCTCGGACCAATCTACGCATGGCTCAACGAAAAACTCGCATTTCCAGTGGCTGAACGAGAGGAGCGGTAAGTCGCCGCTCCTGTTTTGCAGTCAATGCCACCGATAGATGAAAAGTACAGAAATCGACAGCAGGACGACAACGAACGCCGACCATAAAACAGCAGAAGGTTCAATGGACGTGACGAACGCGCCGGCACCCACACCCGCAACGAAAGTGACGATCCCTGTACCTAAATGCAGAAGTTCGGTCTTTGCCTGTTCATCTTTTTCAAACAGCAATTTATATAGGCTGCCCATCATGTTACGTGCGTTGCCGGTCATGATGCCGTTATTGACCGAAGTGTTTCCGATCTTGCGGAATGTCGTCAGCGCATAGCCGGATAACCAGCCGAGTACGAAGACAGTAACTGACAAACTGAGATATGGCTGTGTGAGCGCCAATAATAGCAAAAGCACAGCCTGTACATAAAGAAAAATACGGTATTTCCGGAGCCCTCTTTCCTGATAGCGCGCCAGCAATACTTCCCCTGAAAAGGCACCGCCCATGAATCCGAGAAGCGACATCATGTTCGGAAACCCCTCAACCGGAGCGCCGGTCACCAGCTTTACGCCGAATGTCACCATATTGCCGGTCTGTGCGCTGACGAATACGTGTTTCAGTTCCGTGAATGTATACGCGTCGATGAACCCCATCAAGAAAGCAGCACTAATTGTCAGGAACGTTGTAATACGTGCAGCATGAATACGGTCTTGTTCCATTCCTTTCTCCTTTCTTGGGAAAATTCTTCGTTCTACCCACCTGGCTTCCAAAGGATTCCACCACTATAAAAATTGTACCAAAAGAAAGAGACTTTTGAATGAAATCAGTTAAAAAGCGACAAATAAACGACATTTTTCGACATAACAGATATATTGTATGCTAAAGTTAATGGAGATGGCTGAACGATTCTAAATACTATACCATTTGTTCATTCAGGACACTTTTTGAAGGAGGAACCAGCATGTCCGACAAACAACCACCGCGTACTAGCAAGGAAGCAGCCCAACACCAGCAAGATATGAGCCGGCGTAAATTCCTCAAGAATTCAGGCCTGCTTGCAGGAGGGTTGGTCGGGGGCGGCCTGTTCGGCGGCCTGATCACCAACAGCTTCGACAAAAAGGAAGAGAAGAAAGTCGTCAGTAAGAAGGACAACGACCGGAAAGATGAACAGGCCCGTCAATTTTTCACGCGACATCACGACTTCAACGTTCTCAGCGCCGCTACGGAGCGGATTTTCCCCGAAGACGAAAATGGACCGGGAGCCATCAAGCTGGGCGTACCGTATTACATCGATCAGCAGCTGGCAGGAAGATGGGGCATTAACGGGAGAGATTACCGCCACAGCCCGTACGCAGTCGATCTCGATAAGTCCGATCAGCAGGCAGGCCCTGCCGGAGAACAGTCGATCCTCGACCGCGGGCACCTGTTCCTGCTCGGCCTGCGCAAAATGGACGACGAAAGCCAAAAACGGTTCAGCAAACCGTTCGACGAAGCGGAAGAGGACCAGCAGATCGAAATCATGAAAGACTTCGAAGAGAACAAGATCCCGATGAAAGGGGTCAAAGCCTCCGAATTCTTCAACCTGCTTATCAACTCGACGCTCGAGGGCGCCTACTCGGATCCTCTTTACGGCGGAAACTACAATATGGAAGGCTGGAAGATGAAAGAATTCCCGGGAGCACAAGCTTCCTATGCAGGCTATATCGAACAAGACGAATTTAAAAAGCTGGAACCCGTCAGTCTCCGGGATTACCAGGGACATTGATCAGGAACCGGGAGGAGGATGAAAAATGGTAAAGAAACTGGACAAAGTAGATGCGGTGATCGTCGGTTCAGGATGGGTCGGCGGCATTGCGGCCGCGGAACTGACAAAAGCGGGGCACAAAGTCGTCATCCTGGAAAGAGGTTCCGACAAAAAACACGAAGACTTCGTCGGTACGAAAGACGAACTGCGTTATTCCAAACGGTATGACCTCATGCAGGACTTGAACAAGAGCACGATCACGTCCCGGAATTCGATGGACAAGGAAGCGATCCCTGTCCGCAACAACTCGAATGCCCGCCTTGGAAATCATACAGGTGGTGCAGGAAACCACTGGAATGGCATGGCTTTCCGCTGGCTGCCGTACGACTTCGAGATTTACAGCAAAACAGTCGAGCGGTACGGCAAGGACAAAATCCCGAAAAACTCGACGATGCAGGACTGGGGTATTACATATGATGAGCTTGAGCCGTATTACGACAAATACGAGAAAACCGCTGCCATATCTGGTGAGGAGAACCCGCTCGGGCCGCCTCGTTCGGACAAGTATCCGAATCCGCCGATGAAAGACACACCGACCATCCGGCTGTTCAGCGAAGCCACAAAAAAACTCGGCTATCATCCGTATCGCATCCCTTCCGCCAATGCGTCGCAGACCTATACGAACCCGGACGGCGAAACGATCAATGGATGTGTCTACTGCGCGTTCTGTGAAGAATACGGCTGCGACTTCGGAGCGAAAGCAGATCCGATCGGCACGGTGCTTGCAACCGCTCAGAAGACGGGCAACCTGGAGATCCGCAACGAAGCACACGTCAACCGGGTCAGCCATGACGGCAAGAAGGCGACTGGTCTCGTGTACACTGACACCATGACCGGCCAGGAATACGAACAGCCAGCAGATATTGTCGTGCTCGCAGGATTCGTCTTCACCAACACCCAATTGCTGCTGACATCGAAAATCGGTCAGCCATATGATCCGAACACAGGCCAGGGGATCATCGGCAAGAATTTCACGGGTCACTTCAATAATCTATCGACCTATATTGGTGCCCGCGGCTTCTTTGAAGACAAGAAGTTCAATAACTTCATGGGAACCGGCGGACTCGGGGCATCCATCGATGACTTCAGCGGAGATAACGAGGATCATACCGATCTTGACTTCCTGCATGGTTACGAAGTCCATTACAGCCAGCTCGGCACAAGGCCGATCTCCCACAACGAAGTGCCGGAAGGGACACCGAAATGGGGGAAGGAATTCAAGAAACAGTCGCTTAAGTACTTCAACCGTAATCTGTTCATCACCGCACAGAGTGGATTCCTGCCGAACCGGTACACATATATGGATCTTGATCCGACCTACAAAGACGCGCTCGGCAATCCGCTGCTGCGCGTAACGGTGACGTATGACAAGCAGGATATCAATCGTGCGAAAGCCGGCGTGGCGCGCTGTGAAGAGATCATGAAAGAAATGGGTGCGGACCAGATGACAGTAGATGTCGTGAAAGATGATATCGTCTTCGATCATAAGTTCTTCACCGACCACTTTTTCGGAGGGGCGATCATGGGCGCAGATCCTGCTACGTCCGCAGTCAACACCTATTCACAGATGTGGGAGATGGAAAACCTGTTCGTAGTCGGTGGTTCTTCTTTCCCGCACAACAGCAACTATAATCCGACTGTAACAATCGGGGCCTTTGCCTACCGTGCGGCGGAAGGCATGCTGAAATATTTGAAGGAAGGCGGCAATGTAGCCCAAACCGTTGTGAAGCAGACGGTCTGACGACAACGGTTCCGCCATACGCCCTTTTTCTATGTCGCCTATGCATAGAAAAAGGGCTTTTTTGCGACTCATCCCCGATCTGTGCCGCATAGCCGGAACAGAAATAGGGCGGTGAGTGTAAAGGAGACCCAGAGAATGGAGGAGGGATTCCATTGGACAAATAGGATGCTGATGCCTGCGCCCATCATGAAAAACACGAGAACGCTCAGTACGTGAAGCATGTCATCCGCGGCTTTCCGATCTCGCCTGAACAGCGCCCGGTACAAGTTGTTCATGACGGTTTGGACGTTGCCCGTCATGAGAGCGACATTCACCGGGGTAGCGGCGAATGTCTGATATGTAGTGAGCGTCTGACCAGATAGGGCAGCCAATATGAAAACCATAACCGGCAGGAGAAGGATGTGCTGGAAACAAGCGAGATAGAGGAGGACGGCGGCTTGGATAGACAGGAACACACGCAGTCGTCGGTATCCCGTCAATTTTAATTCATTGAGCAGACGGTCGCCATAGAGTGTTCCAAGGAAATACCCAAAGAGTGACAGGGCATTGAGGAATGCATTTGCTGCCCTCCCGCTTGCAAGCATGACGCCGAACGTCACCATGTTTCCGATCTGAGCGCTTGCGAACACATTATGGAACTCCGTCACTGTATAGGTATCGATGAACCCCATTAAAAAAGCAGCACCGATCGTAACGGTGTTACGCAATTGGTCGATCTGCAGCTGATGTTGTAGCATAACCCTCTCCTTTCCTGAACCCGTACTACTATGCCTAATTTACCCATACCCGCAAAACACCTCGGCTATTCTAGCAAATCAGGAACTTGGACTTATCGGAATCGGTCTTCCAGGCGAGGGGAAACGTGGTATATTGGAAAGAGAATGGATAGGGAAGGAGCCGGTCGGATGAACCCGAATGACCTCGTGCGGGCTGTCAACGCCTGTGTCGATGAGCTGGACTTTGTGACGGCGCGAAAGTATATAGAGGACAATCTAGAAATCTTGAAAACACATAAGCATCGGCTGCAGCCCAATGCCCTGGAACTGTTGGACTTCGTCACGCACTCAGACGGGAAACGCCTGACCCAACGGGAGATTAAAATCATACAGGCAGTCAATGATCACGCGTCCCACTTCAATATCCGGTCGTTCAAGATGCTCGTCAAAGACCACGTGGTCCTCATGCATCGAGACGAAACGCTGACTTATTTAAATGCAGATGCAAAGGCACTTCTGTCCAGCATGCAGGGAACTCACGCACAGGAATAATTACCAGCAGACAGAATCCGAATAAGAGGTGAGAATGATATCCAATAAATTTACAACAGCAGTCGGATGCTCAGGCTGTCTGCTCCCGCTGGCAGCCATCGCAGTCTTCATCCTAAACTTTTCCTATGCCGGTATCTATGCGCTGATTCCGGCAGGGATGGTGGCTGGCGCGGATATTCTTTTATTCACGATTGCCATGAAAATCGAGGAGCGCCGTAAGAGAAAGCAGCGGGAACGACTATTTTCGTATGAGAAGCCGGGGACAGATTTCAAAAGAATGCCCTCTGTCGCTTCCAGTGATCTGCTGACGCGAATTGCAATCGATTTCCGGGAGAAGCGCCTTTACATATGGACGGCCCATGATGACTTCGGGCAGCCTGTCACCAAGCCCTTTTACGGGATGTCCTACCGGCTGCATGAATATGACTGCGAGGACGTGGAGGCAGCAGCCCTCGTAGAGAATGGGGAAACCGACGCCATCACTGCGGCATTCAGCACTTTGCCGATCGAACGGTACATCGAGTCGGGAGGTGTGAATACACTGAAACCGAGCGATCAGAAAACGGATTCGGAACGTGTGCACCGGTCAGCACTCATCATACAGGTGGACGACAAAGTGACTCCTTTCCACCAGGTGAATTTCCATGACGAAACTACTGCAAGCCTGACGAGAGAATCTGCGGAATATAAGGAAATGAGAGGGAGCATCCAAAGATGGATGAATTATATGGATGAACTGCTGAATGATACGTACCCGACCCATATGAAACGGGTCCGTATGGAAGGGCAGGATGTTCACGCGACAGAGGAAAGTGTGCCATCTGTGTCAAGCGGACAAGAAGCGGTATCGGAGACTGACCCGAGTAACTCCGTTGAGAATACCGGACCGGCCGTGCCACAGTCAGAGGGACAGCAATCCGTTCCTCTGCAGCCCGCCGTTTCCGTGGAACCAGTGCCAGCTGAACCTGCTGAACCTAATGAGCCAAAGGAGCCCTCCTACTTCGAAAAGATTCTGGAAGAAAACAAACGGATGATGCAGCGGGAACAGAACGACCTATGAAAAAAGCGCCGGAGCTTCACGATCAGCTCACGGACGCTTTTTCAATTTGCTGACGGGGATGAGCACGGTACGCTGAAGTGCTGCGCCGCCCATGGACACATTCTGGGGCCGGACTGCATAATCGATGCCGTCGATGACGTAGAATCCGTTCCCTTTGTAGGAAGCCTCCCGTCCTTGCTTCTCAAGCTCTTTTGTCACATCTTCCGCCTGTTTGCGCAAGTTCTGATGCCGCTGATCGAGGTCCAGCGTAATGTTGCCTTTCCGATAGCCCATCAGCAGGTTGAAGCCGAAGAGTGCAGCTCCAGCAGCCAGGATGGCGATCAATACATTCATCATTCCATCACTCCCTCTTTCGCTCTTCTAATGTATCCTATGGTTAACTATACCATTAATTGATGGAATTTTCATCAAAGTTATGATGGGAGCATACAGGATTGCTGTATAGAGGTGATGCAGGCGAAAACAGGACCCTAGCCAAGAGCCGTTACAAACTGTGCCCGGCTAGTCGGTTGTACGGATATGGTGGCGGCCTTTCGGAATTGTGAACGGCGAACCGGAAACCGGATCCTCGATCACTAAACAGTCCATATTGAAGATCTGCAGCATGGTGTCTTCCGTAATGACCTGTTCAGGAGGCCCTTCGCAGATCAGTTCGCCATTGCGCAACGCGAAAATATAATCCGCATACCGTGCAGACAGATTGATGTCGTGGAGGACCATGACGATTGTCGTCCCGTACTTCCGGTTCAGATCGGTCAGCAAGTCCAGGATTTCCACTTGATACGTAATATCCAGGAACGTCGTCGGTTCGTCGAGGAACAGAATGTCGGTCTGCTGGGCGAGCGCCATGGCAATCCAGACACGCTGCCGCTGCCCGCCGGACAGTTCGTCGATATGGCGGTTTGCGAGTTCCGTAATGTTCATCGTTTCCATCGCTTCTGCGACAGCCTCGTAATCTTGCGCCGTCCAGCCGCTGAGGAGGGACTGGTGCGGGAAACGGCCGCGGCCGACGAGATCGGCGACAGTGATGCCTTCCGGGACGATCGGCGACTGCGGCAGCATGCCGAGTACCCGAGCGAGCTGCTTGGATGGCAGTTTACTGATCGGACCTCCGTCCAGCAGGACATTTCCGGCGGAAGGCTTGAGGAGCCGTGCCATCGTTTTGAGAAGTGTCGATTTTCCGCACGCATTTGCGCCGATGATGACGCTGATTTTGTTGCTCGGGATCTCCAGGCTGATTCCCTGGAGGATCGTTTTGTGATCGTAGCCGGCTTGCAGCTGATCGGTCTGGAACCGGTGGGTCTGTTCCATCAGAGTTCCCCCTTTCTATTCATGCGGATCAGCAGGAAGATCAGATACGGAGCGCCGAGGATACCGGTGATGACCCCTGCGGGATACCGGGCGGTGAAGGCGAATTGTCCGATCAGATCCGCGGCCAGCACCAGATTCGCGCCGACCAGGCCGGCCGCGATGACGGACGGGAAGCCGGCACCGACGAGCCGCTTGGCGATCGGTCCTGCGAGGAACGCGACGAACGCAATCGGACCTGTCGCCGCTGTGGCGATGGACAGCATGATGACGGAACTGGCAATGAGCAGGATGCGCGTGAGATCGGTGCGCACGCCGAGCGAGGCGGCTGTCTGCTCGCCCAGTTCCAATATCCCGAGCTGCTTGCCGAGCAGCAGGACGACAGGCGTCAGCAGCAAGACTGCCAGCAGAAGTGGCGGCAGCTGATCCATCTTCGACCCATTCAGGCTTCCGGTCAGCCAGCGGAACGCAGCCGGGAGATCCTGCTCAGCACCAATCAGCAAGAGATAGGAAATGAGCGCGTCGAGCATCGCCTGGATGCCTATACCGACCAAGATGAGACGCCCAATCGAAAATGTTCCGCCTCTCGACAGGACATAGATGAGAAGCACTGTCGCAAGACCGGCGGCTACGGAGACGACCGATACAATCGCGCCACTCGTATGCAGGACGATGATGCAGAACACAGCCGCCGCACTGGACCCCGTCGTGATGCCGAGCACATTCGGATTCGCGAGCGGATTGCGCAGCATCGTCTGGAACGTGTTGCCGGCAAGGCCGAATGCGAAGCCGGCGAACAGACCGGCAAGCATTCGCGGCAGCCGGATGGTCGACACGGCGAACGAAGCACCGGGTACATGGCCGCCCGTGAGCACACGGATGACGTCCTGCACAGGATAGATCGTATTGCCGAGCATGAGCATGGCACCGCACAGGATGACTGCCAGCAGCGTAAGACTCCACGTGGCCGCGTACCCGCGGAATTGCCGTTTTTTTCTTCCGGTTTTGATGAGTTTTATCGTTTCCATTCTCATAATGACCGCACTTTCGATTTCATCGCTAATAGGATCAGAAGGGGAGCCCCGATGAATGCTGTTACGACTCCGACTTCCAGTTCGCCGGGACTGCCGAGCAGCCGCCCGGCCACGTCCGCGGCTG
Source organism: Sporosarcina sp. (assembly GCA_032099885.1). Classification (GTDB taxonomy): domain Bacteria; phylum Bacillota; class Bacilli; order Bacillales_A; family Planococcaceae; genus Sporosarcina. The sequence continues at coordinate 197,912 of DAMDKL010000004.1, read as the reverse complement.
TTAAAATGAGTGCGCCCGCGAGCGCCGACATCGGGATGACGAAACGGAGATCCGGTCCGAGCAGCAGGCGCATGACGTGGGTCGCGAGCAGGCCGATGAAGCCGATCGGTCCGGCCAGCGCTGTCGCTGCGCCGCATAATAGGACGGCGCCGAGTGCGGAGATCACCCGGATCACGCCTGTCCGCACGCCGAGCCCTTTGGCGACGTCATCCCCGAGGGCCAGCGCATTGAGCGCCGGTCCGGACAGGATTGCCAGAAACAGCCCAATCAGCAGAAACGGGGCGAATGTCGAGATGGAGGACCAGTTTCCTGCACCCACACTGCCAACCTGCCAAAAACGGAACTGATCCATAACATAGGAACGCGGGATCAGGATCGCTAAAACAAGTGAAGACAGGGCCGCGCTGGTGGCGGCTCCTGCCAAGACAAGTTTGATGGGGGTAGCACCGCTTCTGCCAAGCGATCCAATACCGAAGACGAAGACAGCTGTCAGTGCCGCTCCTGCCAAGGCGAGCCAGATATACTCGGCTGCCGTGGAGATGTGCAGAAAGGCGATTCCGCCGACGACGAACAGGGACGCACCGGTGTTGACACCGAGAATGCTCGGATCGGCAATCGGATTGCGGGTGACAGACTGCATAAGTGCGCCCGAAACGCCGAGCGCAGCACCGCAGCATAGACTGAACACCGTACGCGAGATCCGCTTCCGCACGACATCAGCCCCATACGTATGACTCTCCGGACGGAACAGTCCGTCCATGATTTCCTGCAGCCCGACAGCTCGCGAACCGAAAGCGAGGGAAGCCCCGACACAGAGCGCCAGCAAAATGATCCCTCCGACCAGCACAAGCCAGAAGTGCTTCGGAAAGTGGAATCGGATCGTTCTCCGTCCGGCGAGGGCCGGATCAGTCATTGACCTTATCCGCCGCATCAGCCAACAGCTTCACATAGTCATCGACCGTATAGCCGATCGACAGCGGATTCGGATTTCCGGCTGCTGCAAGCGGTGTATTGTCTCCGATGAAGACGACCGAACCGCGTTCAATCGCCGGGATCTTACCGAGCAGCGGATCCGCTTTCACCGCATCGTACAAGTCGTTACCGCCATAACCGACGATGATATCCGCATCATTCAGCAAGTCTGCATTCTCGGCACTGAATTCGAACGAATAGCTTGCGGGATCCGTGATCGCATCCGTCACCTTTTCGGGATACTCCATGCCGAGCTCCTTCAGGAAGGCACCACGCGGATCAGCAGGTGTATACAAGTGCATTTTCGACATATCTTGAGCAGAGAAGTTTACCCACGCCACTGTTTTCCCTTTCAGCTGGGGATACTGATCGGCTGCTTCTTGGATTTTTGCTTCAGTATCCTTGATGAGCTGTTCGCCTTCTGTTTCCATGCCCATGCCTTTCGCGTTCAACTGCACTTGCTCACGCCACGTCGTTGCCCATGGCTTGTCCGGATAGGCGATGACAGGAGCGATTTCGCTCAGCGTGTCGTAGTCTTCCTGCGTGATTCCGGAATAGGCTGCCAAGATGACGTCCGGCTGCGAGTCCGAGATCGCTTCAAAATCGAGTCCGTCCGTATCTTGGTAGATGTTCGGGTCAGTGACACCGAGCTCTTTCAATTTTTCCGCAGTCCACGGCAGCATGCCGCTGTCATCCTGAACGCCGTAGTTGGCTGCCGAGAAGCCGACAGGCACAACGCCGAGTGCGAGGACGACGTCATGGTTCGCCCATTGGACCGTCGCCACGCGCTCCGGCTTGCTGTCGATGACCGTCTCGCCGAAAGCGTGCTTGATCGTGATCGGGTATTGCGTGTTATCACCGGTATCTTTTGCAGCTTCCGACTTCTTCGGTTCGCTGTCGTCTCCGTCAGTTGACTTGTTTCCTGAACAGCCTGCCAGCAGTGCCATCACGAGGATGGACAGCAACAATGCCGTCAAGCTGAGTTTTTTCGTCGTCTTCATGTGTAATCCCTGCCTTTTCTCGATTGTAGTACCGGAAGTTCCGGATGATTGCTTGTACAGCATTTGTAAAGCAGAATGATCTCATTTTAGCTCCTTTGTAGTTATCAATGATAATCATTCTCAATTCAATGTAAATGCTTGCTCGCTATCTGTCAACTGAAATATCTAAACAAGGGCAGGCGGAACAATACGATTCCGTCACACACCATGCTATAGTGGAAGCAGCGAAAACATATCTGGAGGGTGAAAAACTTATGAAAATTGAAATCTGGTCCGACTTTGTCTGCCCATTCTGTTACATCGGAAAGCGCAAGCTGGAGAGTGCTTTGAATGAGTTCAGAGGAAAAGACCGAGTGGAAATTGAATTTAAAAGTTACCAGCTTGACCCGGACGCAGAGAAGTATCATGGGCAGGATTTCTATGAAAGTATGGGAAAGAAATTCGGCAGCGCAGCACAGGCGAAACAGATGACGCAGTCGATTGCCGCTCAAGCCGCGGAAGTCGGCCTTGATTTCCGGTTTGATACGATGAAACCGACCAATACGTTTGACGCGCATCGGATGACGAAATACGCAAAGACGCTTGGCAAGGATGATGTGCTTGCAGAAAAACTGCTGTATGCGAACTTTACGGAATCTAAAGATGTAGGCAGCACAGCGGTCCTGACAGAGCTCGCCATCGAAGCCGGCCTGCCGAAAGCAGAAGCAGAAGCGGTCGCAAATGATCCGAACGCTTTTGCAGGAGATGTGCGCACGGATATCGAAGAAGCGAAACAGTTCGGTGTCCAGGGCGTCCCGTTCTTCGTCTTCAACCGCAAATACGCCATCTCCGGTGCGCAGCCAAAGGAAGCATTCCTCCAGGCGCTGGAGATAGTGCTCGAAGAAGAACCAGTCATGCCGTTTGAAGACCTAGCGACAGAGAGCGGAGCGGGCAGCATGTGTGCGGATGGAAGCTGTGAAATACCGGAAGAAAACCAATAATAAACATACAAATGGCCGCTGGATCCGTCTGGCGGCTATTCGTCTACAGAAGTGGGGGACTGAAAAATGGATTTTGAGACAGAACGGCGACTGGCAATGGAGCTGCCCCGTCTTCGGCAGAAAGAACTGCGGAGCCGGCTGACGCTGTCTGAGCAACAAGAACTGGAACAGTACGTCGCCATGAAGGCAGAACAGCTGCCGGACTACAAACAGAAACAGCTCGACAGCGAAGTGCTGTTGTATGCCATTCGAAATTATACATTCGAAGATGTGACACCCAAGCCGACCTTCTTCCAAAAGCTGACGAAAACCGGCCCCGTCACCCCGCAGTATTTGCTTAATTTTCCAACATTGCCGGATGCAGATGAAGAAGGCTTTCCGTTTCCGCTCATGCTGGAACTGAGAGATTTGCTTTACGACACGGGGCTCGGAAACGATTGGCCGAAAATGCTGCCGGTGGAAGTCGATATGTACTATTCCGACCAAATGGACGATGAAGAGCGGGCATGGTTCGAAGCATTGCCGGAACCTGGCTGGTGCTTACAAAAACTTAACGAGGCACGGGATCTTGATGAAAAGGTCTCTCAGCATAGTAAAGAAATGGTGGAACTGGTGCAGTGGCTGAAAGAGTACTGGCAAAACGGTTTCCAAATTTACGCGGATCTCGAGTATCTGTTCGATTACTATGGAGAAGACGAATAAGACAAGGGATACCCGCCCACTTAGGACGGGGGAGCGGGAAGACAGCGGGACGGTTTCCGGATGTGGTATACTGAAGTATCAAATCCAAACATAAGAAGGCGAATAAATGATAGAAGTGCACACTTCCGAACTGAGCGACGGCGAATACAACCGCGGCGTGTTTGCTACATGCGACATCGAAAAAGGCCAGCTGCTGCACGAAGCGCCGGTCATCGCGTACCCGAACGATCAGCACAGCCACATCGAACAGACTCTTCTCGGCGACTACGCATTCGAATATGGCGTGAACCACTCTGCCATCCTGCTCGGCTACGGCATGCTGTTCAACCATTCCTACACACCGAACGCCGATTATGAAATCAACTTCAAAAACCAGACCTTCGACTTCTACGCCCACAAAGCGATTGCCAAAGGCGAAGAAATCCTCATCAACTACAACGGCGACGTCAATGACCAAGAACAGCTCTGGTTCAACGAAGACTACGCACCGACAGACGCTGAAGACTAACTTGATAACCAATTGAGACCACCTGCTGAAACCTGAGCCGGTGGTTTTTTGTACGTTTTTAAGTACCAGGCACCGGGACGTCCGAGGCCCTGACAGAAAAGACGGAGCGCAGCGCAGTCCACCATTCAATCTTGGTCTGGATTGGTGGAAGAGCACTTGGCGCGAGCTGGAATGGCTGTGAAACAGGTCGATTTCCGCGGGAATGGAGCGGTTAGGCGATGGAAACGAACGGATGGACGAACGAACGGATGGACGGTGGAATGGAGCGGATAGAAGGAGGAAACGAGCGGTTGCATCATGGGATGGGGCGCCTATGGAAAATGATCACCCATCCAGCGGAAAAAAGTTGGAAACCCATATCTACTATTTTCCAAGTCGTGTATGATGAAGATACAGAGAATTCGATGAACCGAGGGGCATCTATCCTCACAAATCATCTGAAAGGAGAAGGGGATATCATGAACAAACGACTGAGAAATGGAGCACTGTACGGTCTGGTCATTTCGCTTGCGCTCGGCATACTGCTGGCCAACTACACCGCAACAACATATGAAGGGGACTTCACCATCATCACCTACTTGCCGGTATACGACTACGTCATCGCTGTCCTTCGATTCGGTGCCATCGGAACACTCATCGGTCTTTTCATCGCCTGGCGCAAAAACAAAGCGGAAGACAACGGCCCGAAAACCTACTACGGCGAAGTCTTCCTCGGCGTCTTCTTCCTCAGCTGCGGCATCGCGGCGCTTGCATATCTGTTCAGCTGATCGGAAAGCGGAATCCATAGGACGGGGAGTGGCGGTGTGAAGAGGATACAATTGTTGGCAGCAGTGCTGTCATTTGCTTTCATCTGTACAGGTTGTGTTCTCTGGGACGGGATCCGCGGCTGTCCGGATGGGATCATCGACTGGGCGGATGTCCTGATGGTGGACGATATCAAGTATCAGGGTGATTTCACTCAAAGAGAAGGCGAGCCGCTCCCGGAAACCGGGGAACGTCTCGGCAAAGTGACGTACACACTCGACGGCCATGCCTGTTCCAACCATAAGCTGAAAAACGGCGAGGCGTCCTACGTGCCGGTCGGAACAGAAGTACTCGCAGTGGAAGGCTATAAACCAGAGTTCCGGGTGATCGCGGACGGGCGGGTCTTCCAAGTGACGGACAATCCGAAAGCGGAAACGCTCGGCGATCTTGCCGATATCCAGGGGAAAGTGACCGGCATCAGCATCCGTAGCGACGAGGACGACTCCCCCCTCGGTGAACTGGACGCGGAACAGACGACCGCGTTTCTCGACGATTACTTGGCCCTGCCCTATGAAAGGGAAGTCGAAGAGACAGCCCCCTACAAACGGAACAACCGTGTCATCCTCTACTTCCATCTGAAAGACGGCTCGTCGTACCACACAATCTACACATTCGATGAAAACATCATCGGCAACGAAGCACACGGAACCGAATCAATGAAAGAGATGATCGGAGCGTTTCTGGAGGAATGATATTGAACGGGGTGCGTGCTGTTTGTCGAAAGAGACGGACTTTATTGACTGTGCAGGGGGATATTGCGCTGTTCGGGTCACTAGAGAGTACAGCTAGTGCCCGCGCCGGAGAACTTCATTAACAGACATTCACTAAGGAATGCTCTTTTAGACGTACGCCTCTGCAACACACAAGGCCGGGCAGTAAAGAAACGCTTTTATCGTCCAATCTACCTCGTACAATGCAATGATCAGCAACTAAGAATAGAAGGCGAGGAAGCATGCATGGAGCAGAGTTATAGATGCATTTTCCATACCAACGAAGAGTCGGAGGATATCGATATTGAACTATCAGGTGAAGGGCAGGAAATCCACTTCGAGATGGCCATCGATTTTTTCTCCGTGCCCATTCTATTTTTCAAAGTCGCCCGTCTATGGAAAGGAAAGTCTGTTGAACTTGAAATGGATGGTTTTGGAATGGCGATTGATTATAGTTTCAGAAGAGAGGATGAACGTCTGCTGATCCGAAAAGATAAAAGATCAGATAAAGGACAATTCATCACTTCCTATAATTTCAGCATGGAACAATTTGCACACGCCCTCGATGGAGGGATGCAAGAATTGATAAAGAATAAACGTGCTTTAGGGGAGTTTCCCCCGCCTGCCGACGCTTCCCCGCACTTGCTTGAAACAAACAGCGTTAAAAAATATGAAGAATTTTCGGAGCTGATTCACTCCGCGAGTTAAGGGAAAAGCACGAGTAAGAGGTGAGATGAAATGAAAGCAATCGGTTACGTGTGGCTGCTGTTCCTGCTCGGCATCCTGCTCACCGCCTGTTCCGGACAGTCAGCAGAGCAGGAAAAAGGGAAGCTTGTGCGCATCAACGTCCAGCAGGTTTACGAAGACGGCAGCAAAAATCAGGGAATGATTTTGATAGAAAAAGTAGACTTGGAAGCTGCGCAGAGCGCCCTTGGCAACACGGAATGGCAGCCGAAAACTGAAATGGAGATGGCAAGAACCGAGGACACAGCGGCGACGTTCTTCTATGAAAAGGATAAAAACATGCCGGGATTGCTCGTCGAATACCGCATTTGGTTCGAAGAGGACGACTCGGCCACATTGATCAGTAGCGATGAGGACGAAAACTATGGGAAGCTGAACCCGGAGAACGCACAGATCCTGAAAAACCTGTTCGGCCATGAATAGACGACGCAGAGAGGAGAGAGGGAGAAATGGGGAACCCGGATTTTTCTAGAGTATTGGGCTGGGAGCTGCGGAGCCTTTTGGCGGCTTACCTCTCGATGAATGCCTCGTAAGACAGTTGGATCATTCGAATGGGCGATCCTGTCCTTCATTTCTGCTCCATTGAAGATGAAGGCAGCTCGATTCATTGGCAGTTGTCGTGGATGGAGACGGAAGATGGCGATAATGTGCTGCTGATCGACACAAATACAGCAGTCGCAGATATCCCGCACTACCGGACAGTACCCGAATTCGAGCAGCCGGTCATTGCCGGTTCGGCCGTGTTTCTCGAGGACGCTGTCGTTCAAAAGGTCACCGGATATGGCTTCCATACCAGTGACGGCGATCATTTGACGGCTGTCGTATTCACACAGCAGCAGGTTGTATGACCATTGAAACCGGTCTTGGAGGAGTGATGGCGGTCACTATGACGGATGTTGCAATGGAGACACTGGGAGATGTATTGCTTGAAACGGAGGAATGAGATCATGATGACATCGGGCAGAAAAATGCTGATTTTACCTTCTTGCCTGTCAATCCTCATCGGACTGACAGGATGTGCCGGGGCAGCGGATTATGATATCGATTTACCGGGGGAGTACTCGATCCTCCGCACATCTGCCGACCGAGTGATCATCGCGCCGAAAACAGGAACGGATATATGGAGGGAGGCGGCGGTTCCGGCAAAGGTGACTGAAGTCGGGTGGAACGATGACTATATCCTCGCCAAGCAGATGAAAGGCGAGAAAAATCACGCGTACTGGATCATCCAGCTGAGCAATGATTATGTCACGGGCCCTCTCAGTGACAGCTCTTTCAGTGAGAAAAAGGAAGAACTCCGGTTGTCGGACATCACGTTGAAGAACGTGCGGGAAATGCCGAGAGAGTGATTTTGAAGAGGGAACGTCTACATGAAAAAAGGTGGAAAGCATATGAAACGAAGAGCATGGATTTTCGTATTCTGGATCCTCGCCGCCGTCTATCTTGGTTATTCCATTCTAGTCGGCGATGGGGCGCTTTGGGTTCGGCTTATTGGGCTGGCCGTCATCATCCTGTGGTTCTGCCTGATGTCCATATTTCCAAATGAAGAAAAAGGAAACTTAAAGGAATTAGGAACGTATGAGGAGAGAGAAGGATAGTACTCCATTCGGAAAGAAGGGATCCCAATGAAAACGACAAGCCAAGCAATCATGGCTTCGGCCCTCATCCATGTTGCCTATTTCGCTATCACCATTGGAACGGGGTTTGTAAAAACGTTGAGCTATCAGCCGGATTTCAATCAGGCGAGGGGAACAGCTCAAGTCCTCCAACGTGAAACCGAATTCGGGTTTACGGTCTCACCAGCGATTTTCGTCCTCACGTTCGCAGGGACAGCATTGCTGTCCGGAATACTTCTCTCCGTCTTCAAGAGAAGAAAGACCCTCGTTTCATGAAATTGCAGAATTAGAAAGCAACCTGCTGCACATGGTCTGTCCGACAGAGGTGTCTCATTCAGCAAGTGGCAATTCATATCCTAACAGGAGGGCGTCATGATTGAGTATTTCACCAGGGTCCTGAGGTTCACAGATGCAGAAGTATGGGATGTCCGCTGCGAGTCAACCGATTACAGAGTGATTCTTACTGATGAGAATCGGCCTGCCGAGGCGGCGGATTTACGGTTGCCTGCTGGTATGTCTGTCGAATCCGATGAATTGAGGGATAACTTGCTGACTGTAAGCATCTATTCCAATCGACCTGTACAGGAATCGCATATCGAATCGCTTGACCAATTTGCGAAGCAGCTGACAGACCACGTAGCGCTCGCTCATTGTGAAGTCGTTACAACGTTCTACACAGGTGATACCGAGCAAGCCCTTCACCAGTTAGTGGAAAGCCATACATCTTCAACGTACGAAGGACTGCCCATCGAGCAGCTCCGCCATCTGAATCAAAACTGAACGGCAAAAGGATGGATTTCGTAAAGGAGGTGCAATCCGTTGGAACTGATCGAAATCGTGTATCAATTGTCGGGTCTGACCTTGCTTGTCTGTGGTATCTACTTCTACCTGCATTTTAAAAAGATGAAGAAGACCCGGCGACTCACGGGGACGGAACGATTCTTCTATGTGACGACCCGAATTGCACTGACTCTATTTGCTGTGAGTATGTTTCTGAAGGTGTTGGATAAGTATTGGCAGTCAGGTACCATGTAGCTGTCAAACTGTACGCTGTAACGGAACAACTGAAATTGAAGGAGTGATAATATGAAACAGCGGACCGGTAAATTCATTGTCTATTTTATCATCTTTTTTGTAATAAATTTAATGGTTAACCTCCTTTTCAAAAAGGAACTGAATCTTCTGACGGCCTTCTCTGTTGCCTTGGGCGTAAGCGCCGGAATCATTTTTCTCGGGCCTTTCCTGTTCGGTAAATTGAATAAAACTTAAACACCGGACAGTTGAACTTGAATCGGAAATTATCTATGGAAAGGAGCACTTACATGGAAATGGTTTATCTGGCAGGCGGCTGCCTGTGGGGCGTCCAGGCTTTCGTCAAAACGCTGCCCGGCGTGCTGAAGACAGAGGCCGGGAGAGCGAACGGCACGAGTCAAACGCTCGAAGGCGAGTATGACGGCTACGCGGAGTGTGTGAAAACGGAGTTCGATCCGGCTGTCGTCTCTGTCCGCGATCTGATGTCCTATTTGTTTGAGATCATTGATCCGTATAGCGTCAACCGGCAGGGGCAGGATGTTGGTGAGAAATACAGGACAGGATTCTACAGCGTGAAGCCCGCGCATTTGGAAGAGGCACGGGCGTTCATCCAGGAGCGGGATGATGCCGGCCGGATTGCCGTGGAAGTGCGCCCCCTCACCAACTATGTAAAAAGTGCGGAGGAACATCAGGACCGGCTCGCGAAATGTCCGGACGAATATTGCCACATCCATACGGATCTCCTAAGGAAATACGCACAGGAAGACATGCACACGAAGGCAAAGGAAGTGTCTCAGTAACCGATACTCAAGCCGCAAATTGGCGATCAAGGAGGAGCACATGAATTACTTACGATCATTCACTTTCCCAAACGAAGATCAGGAACACGATTTTTTCATGGAAATCAAAAGAACGTGCTACGACTCGTTCTACCCATTTAACGTACTGGCCCGCAACGGCATGAGCCAGCTCGATTTTGAGCCGATTACGATCCTGTACGGCGGGAACGGCTCCGGCAAGTCAACAGTTCTGAATGTCATCGCAGAGAAAACGGGCATCCTCCGTGATTCGGTCTACAACAAATCCAACTTCTACCCGGACTACGTGGAACTGTGCAGCATGGAGACGACTTCGGACATCCCGGAAACGAGCCGCATCATCACGAGTGACGACGTGTTCGACTACATGCTGAACATCCGAAACCTGAACGAAGGGATCGACCAGAAACGGGAGACGCTGTTTGACGACTACCTGGAGGCTAAGTACTCCCAATTCCAAATGAGGTCGATGGCGGATTACGACCAGCTGAAAAAGGTCAACGAAGCCAGAAGCAACTCGCAATCCCGCTTCGTGCGCGGCAAGCTGATGGACAATGTCCGGGAGTACTCCAATGGGGAAAGCGCCTTCCTGTACTTCACGGAAAAGATCGGCGAACACGGCCTCTACCTGCTGGATGAACCGGAAAACAGCCTGTCCCCGAAACGCCAGATCGAACTGCTGCAGTTCATCGAGGACTCCGCCCGGTTCTTCGGATGCCAGTTCATCATCTCCACCCATTCCCCCTTCCTGCTCTCCATGCGGCACGCCAAACTCTACAGCCTCGACGAACATCCAGTCGAGGTCAGGAAATGGACGGAACTGGAGAATGTCCGGACATATTATGACTTCTTCAAGCAGAATGAGCATCAGTTTCGATAATATAAAGGTTACGGAAGGTGTTCAACTTGGTGCAAGAAAATAAAGGGGCGACTTTGCTTGGAAGCCTGGTAATATACGTTCCATTATTTATTGCAGCTTATCTGGGTGTCATGTTAGTAAAGTACTGGACTAATGATGATGTAACCTGGCTGGGAACTTTTGTAATGATGTTTTCAATTGCTATTATTTATTTTCTTCTCAGGAGAACTAGTAAGAAGAAGCTTAAATAATTGTTTGCTGATTAGCCAATGTACTCGAGGAGGATACCATGCTAAAGTCCATTTGGATTGTCGTAGCCATTATCACCCAATTCATCGCGGTCGCGATGTGGGGAGAATACGTATGGATGCAGAGGCTGTCGAATGGGGGAATAGGCGGAACCCCATTAGGTCAAATACAGCCTATCATTTGGTGGCTGCTTGCGGTGGAGATACTGGTACTGATCCTGATCCTGATCGTATACTTCCACAAGCAGAGAAAGAATTCCTAAAAGGAGAGGGTTCCCCTGTACGAATTGAAAGACTCCTATTTTTTCATATTCGATAATCCGACGTTAGCTGTGGCAGGCATAGGATTCGTGCTCGCCATCGCCAGCTTCCTCTTTTTTAGGCGCAGGAGAAGCAGTCAGAGACGATGAATGCGGAGACCATGACAGTCAGTTCCTAACATCGGAAAAGAATAACAAGTGGACTTATCGAATCACCCAATTCATGAAACGAAGGAGTGAGGAGAAATGACCGATCCATTGAAAAAGAGTACAAGTGACAAAGCGATCGCGGGCGTCTGCGGCGGCATTGCGGAATACACCGGTATCCCTTCACTGGCCGTGCGGATCCTCTTCATCATAGTACCTGTCAGTTTACTTATGTACATGGTGTTAGCTTATTCCTTGCCTGATGACGACCTAAGATTGTAAGGGAGGTCACGCCAAACGGGCATGTGAACTGGGACTTCAAGCAGGGGACGTCACGAATTCTTCTGAGTCGGAATAGCATTGTCTTCCTATAGGTGGAAGATGAGAACCATGACCATAACGATTGGATGCGATACACAGGATTATTTTGGCCGCGATGATTGTCGCATTCCTGGCCATAGGCGGGGTGATGATGACCGGCAGAGGCTCGTTCCTCATCGCTGGCTTCAACACCATGCCTGCCGAGGAGAAAGAGAAATATAATGAGATCACCCTCTGTAAATTCATGGGGAAAATGATGTTCGCCTTGGCCTTCAGTATGCTGTTATGGTTGTTTAGTGTCGCGTATGACATCCAATGGCTGCTCTACATGGGCCTGATCCTCTTCCTATTCATTGTGGCATTCATAGTTATTTTCATGAATACAGGCAAACGCTTCAAAAGGTAGGAAGGGCTGAGGGATGTTGATGTTAGTGGCATCCACAACAGTCTTGCGAATGAATAGAAAAAGATAGCACGTTCGATTATCGTGCTTTTTCTTCCAATGAAGGGAGGATGGATATTGACGATTAGATATGATCTGCATGGTGATATGGATAAACCGCTACTGGTTTTCTTACATGGCGGCGGTGTAAGCGGTTGGATGTGGGATGAACAGGTAGAGTATTTCACTAATTATAGATGCCTGGTTCCTGATCTGCCGGGACATGGGGAAAGTGAAGACGGCAATTATTTTTCTATAAGAGATTCCGCTGAACAAATTGCAACACTTATTGAAGAGCACAAGGCTGGTCACCAGGTGATCGTAATAGGCTTTTCATTAGGAGCTCAAGTCCTGATTTCAATGTTGAGTGAGCATAATACTCTTATTAATAAAGCTATCATTATAAGTGCGTCAACAAAGCCATTTCCACTACCAAAAGCCAGTGCAAAAATAGCAGCTTGGATGCTTCCATTAGCCAGGAACAAAGTGTTCTCGCGAGTCCAAGCCAAATATATGTACTTAAATGACAAACATTTCAACAATTATTATCAAGAAACGAAAGCCATCACAAGGGAAACGTTCTTCAATGTGATGTTTGAAAATATGTCGTTTACTATACCAAAGGGATTTGCGACAACGCATAGTGAAATTTTAGTGTTGATTGGAGAAAAGGAGAACTCAATTATTAAAAAGTCTCTGACAGATATTCTTGAAAGCAATGGAAGATGCTCGGCGATTGTAATACCGAATGTAGGCCATGGTATACCTCTCCATAATCCAAAGTATTTCAATGAATTAGTAGAAAACTGGATTGAGAATGAGAAAATCCCTCATGATGTAGTAAGCTTTCGTTAGTATGGGCTTTTTCTTTGCCAATCGGGCACGATTTTCAGCATAGTTAAATCATTAAAGGCTAAATTGTGGGTGATGGATATATGTAATGCTTTAGAGGGCGGGGATATAATTGAAAGTAAGGCTTTCGGAGTATGATGAAAGTTGGGATAGAATGTTTGTGGAGGAGGCTCGGTTTTTGAGTGGAATTTTTGGTGATGAAATAATCAGGTTTGAACATTTTGGGAGTACCTCTGTCTTTGGCATGAATGCAAAGCCTGTTATTGACATGATGTGTCTCGTCAAAGACATCGCTAAAATTGATACATTCAATGACCAAATGAGCTTACTTGGATACGATGTTGCTGGGGAATGGAGCATACAAGATCGACGATTATTCCGGAAAGGTGGGGAGAACAGAACCCACCATATCCATGTTTACCAGTATGATAATCCTCAAATTGAACGGCATTTAGTTTTTCGAGATTATTTAAGAACCCATCCCGTTGAAGTTGAACGATACAAACGTTTAAAAGAAGAATTGGCTCAAAAATATGATGATACGGCTTATTATAGTAAAGCAAAAAAAACTTTCGTGAGCGAAATGGAACAACGGGCATTGGAATGGTTTGAACAACAGGGAAGGTAGCAACTGTTCTAGAATAGGGCCCGATTACAGCATTGTTATACCATTAAATTGGCCATTTAATTGAACAACGCTCTTATAACAAGGGGAATTTATTGTGGAAATTTCATTAGTCAGGCATGGTAAATCCAAACATATAGACAATAGTAAAATGGCTTGCAATGATTTTAATGATTGGATTCGGAAATACGATGATGGCGAGGTTTTTGAGGAAAAGTCTTACCCATTAGACACTCTAGAAAAAGCATCAACAGCTAACATTGTAATTACCAGTGATTTAAAAAGGTCGATCGATTCAGCAAAATTACTAAATCCAAATTTAAAAGGGATTTCTTCTTCCCTGTTTCGCGAAACTGAATTACCCGTCCCTTCAAAAAATTTATGGGGCTTAAAATTAAAACCAAGTTTTTGGGCGGTAATTTTGAGATGTTTGTGGTTTACTGGTTACTCTAACGGGTGTGAGTCTTTGAGAAGTGCAAAGCAAAGAGCTAACAAAGCAGCCGAAGAATTAGTTGAATATGTTCAAAAACATAAGTCAGTAGCTTTTGTTGGGCATGGTTTTATAAATCGATTGATAGCCAAAGAATTACAGAACATGGGATGGAAAGGTAAAAGAAAAACCGATTCAAAGCACTGGAGTTGTACTACATATACTTTGTTCAGCTAACGGGCGCGATTGCCGGAAAGCGATTTGCGTCCGTTCTGCAATCGGGCCATTTAATTGCTAAAAGACAAGAGGGGGATATTGTAGTGGGCTTTTTAATAGGTTTTTCTATAATCATAGTTTTCCTATGGTCAATCGACTCTCAGCTTAGAAGAAGTGCAACGCAAAATGAAGAAATTAAAGAGTTGTTGAAGAAATTGATCGATAGCAACAGATGAAATCCTACAGAATCGGGCGCTATTCTTGCATACTAAACTAAGTTGATTGGAGTGCAGAATAGAACAACGACTCTGGAAGGATCGGCGTGTGCCTTGAGACCCTGGACGGAGCGTAACGAAGGAAGCGGCTCAAGCCATGCTCTCTGGAACGCGTCCTTCTGGAACGGAAATCAACAGTTTTATCCTGTTAAGCTAAAGGGCCAAATAGTTGGCTGGCGTTATAATGATTGGGGTGTTTATGATTTTCGGGAAAATTAAATTAGAGCCGTTTTTGAAATCAAAATGGACAGTTAATATTCTTTTATTTGTGATAAGTGCTATTGTTGGAATTTTGCTATATGTAGGCTTCTTCATGGATATTTTACCAAGATTTTTTGCCAACATGGAGAATATCGAAAAAAATATATTAGCGGTTCTTATCATTGTTTTATCAGTTTATACTTTACTAAAAGTTATATTTAGCCAAGATACAAGGCAAGACCGATATTTGCTACTAGGATTATATATAATCGTTTTGATATTAGGATTATTAAGACCGGATCAACAAAACTTTGGTGAAACTGGCGGATATGTTTGGAACCCAGTTGGATTTTTATCTGACATAAAAGGGGATACAGGATCATTAATTGTTATGGTTATTAATCTCATTATCTTTATGCCAATGTACTTTTTGTTAGCCCACACAAATTTATTGAAGACCTTTGCAACAAGATTAATTGCTTTTGAGGTAGTTGCTTTTTTGTTTGAGTATTTACAAGCACAATTCAAAGTAGGGGCATTTGACTTATCTGATATTTTTTTGTATAACGTTGGTTTCTTTCTCGGCTATTTCATTGCCTTGCTAATCTTGAATTTAATAAAAAAGCGAGCTTTGAAACGTCAATTGTACAGTTAACGGGCGGGAAAGCGGTGTGCATCCGTTCTACAGATCGGCCGAATTATTGTGCGGGAATTGGAGCGATAAATAATGGCGAGTCAAATTATTGGAATGATTGTTCTTTGGATGGCAGGGCTATTCATCCTGTATCTTGTAATTTTTAAAGCTGTGAAAGATGGTATTAATAGTTCTGTCATAGGTCAATCACGCAAAAAAACAACTAGTGAAGTGGATAAGAAGGAATCCTGGCTTGACAACGACTTGGATAATTAAGTATTTGATTTACAATTGCCAACGTACGTGATGCCAGCATAGCGTGCACAAGTAACGGATATTTAGTTTCCTGAAATCCCACCAACAATTTTTAAATGTTCTGTCGGGAGGGTTATTATGACTGAGAACTTCATTAATAAATGTTCGATTTGTAGTGAAGAAATGAGAAAAGGTTATATACAAAGTAGTACTAGGCTTGCTTGGGTTCCGGAAGTTTCAAAATTGAGTGTTGAGCCTAGTCGTAACAAGGAATCTGTTGTTCTATCAAAGCAAAATCGTTTTTCTATCAATTATGTTGACGCTTATCTTTGTGAGAGTTGTAAAAAGGTCGTTATTGATTACTCGGATAATGAAGGCTAAAAAAGTTAATCGTTTGTTGAAAATGGGGGGATGGTTTTTGGATAATATAGAAGTAAGGGATTTAGTACCTAAGTTCTTAAACTTCTTTAAACTGGCATACAAGGATGAGATTGAGGAAGATGAGAGATGGATGATGTGGAAAGAGCTGTATAACTTTGCCGCGGTTCCGCCGGGCGAGGATGGACAGAAGCTGGCAAAAAAGCTATTAAATGAGGCTTGGGATAAATATGCACAAAATCTTTCAGTTATTGAAGAATGGGCTCCGGATGAAGAGAAAGTACAAGCATATCTTTCAAAAGTTAAGGCCTTACTAGGATGCGACCAACCCATTAACTTCGTAGTAATTTATTTTGTTGGAGGGTTTGAAAATAACCCTTTCGTTGCTCCTTTGAATAAAGAAAGATTAGCACTATGCCTGCCAATTGAAAATGGTGATTCTGATATTTATCTTGTTCATGAACTTACACATATCGTTCATTCTCAAACTGCACTTCTGACTGGTGAATGGGAACGAACTATAGCATCCACTATCTTACAAGAAGGATTAGCTACTCAGGTAAGTAAATTCGTAATTCCTGGAGAACCAGATGAATCATACATTGAACATAAGAAGGGATGGTTGCAATCCTGTAAGAAAAATAAATCAGAAATATTTACAGGCATCGCTCCGTTTCTAAATGAATCTTCATCAGAAATAGTAACTAAATTCACATTCGGAAATGGAACAACGAATCATGAACGAGAAGTCTATTTCGTTGGATGGGAGGTTGTTCAATCTCTACTAAAGACGGATGTAACTTTTAAGGACATAGCAAGTATCAAAGAAGACTCTATGCCAGATTATCTCAGTACCTGTATTTCTGCTTTGTGCGTCTAAAGGGCGCTATTGCGAGAAAGTGATTCGCGTCCCTTCTGCAAACGGGCCAATTTGCGGAGAATGAAAGAAGTCTAAACTAGGCATAGTCCAGAAGTTATGAGGTGTTGTTAAGTGATACACCAGATGGGGTTGTATGGCAAATACTTTCAAGCCATTAAAGAAGGAAAAAAGATAGTAGAAGTCCGCTTGAATGATGAAAAGAGAAGGAGTATCAGAGTAGGGGACTCAATAGAATTTATTAAAATTCCCCAGCAAGATGAACGTCTTATAGTACAGGTAAGTAATCTAAGGAAGTATGATAATTTTGAAGCCATGTACACAGATATTCCCTTTAAGAATTTCGATTGTGAAGACTGGACAATGAAAGAAATGATAGATGGAACGTATGAAATATACACTTCTGAGCAAGAAAAGGTATGGGGGACACTAGCAATTTTTATTGAACATTAAAGTTTCAGTTCGCTGGGTTCTTTAAAGGTGATAAGAACGTGAAACTCAAGAGGAGAACCAGTAACGTCCTGCTATCAATTTCGCTGCTGATGCTGGTGATTGCCCCTCTTCTTATGTAACTGTTATGACGGCTCGCAGAACTGCTTACTAATCAGACTGGATTGGAGGAGATTATATGCCGCGCTGTACGAGTTGTCAGCAAAGGTGGAAAGCGAAGGACATAGCCGCGTTAGGGTTTTCAAAGAAGGGGAAGGACTGTCCGCATTGCGGGCGGCGGCAATACTTGTCCGCAGAGACGCAGAGGTGGTTCACCTTAGGTTGGCTTAGCCTAATCGCTGTGCCGTTTCTGCTGATGACGATCAGACTGAGCGACAAAGACGAACCGTTATGGTGAGGGGGAGAGAAGGATGAAAAAGCTGGAGAAGGAGCAAGTTCGGGTCGTGTCGACGTTGGCTGCGCTGTTGGCAGGGGGCGGACTTGTGCTCATGTTTTGCAGCCCGGTGTTCGGCACGTACTTAGGTGAAGCTTGGCTTTCAAATCAAGGTCATATAGAGGATATGAGTGGCTTCACGGTGGTGACGAAGACATATATCCACAGCTTCCTGATTACGGGCAGTCTTCTATTGGCGGCGGGTCTGTTCCTCGGAATTTCGATCTACATGGCTGCACTGTTTTGCGGCGTGAACCAGGTTGAACGGATGGCTGATGAAGAGACCGGGAAGACCCCTGATGCTCCGTAACTGGAGGAGGCTATTCTTCAGGGAAAAGCCGCCCAGTGTGACAGGGAGGCTGATGGAGTACGCCGTCTTTTTCCTGCTTCTGACCCTGGTGAGAAGGCTTTTCCATCCGGAGATCCGTTGGGTGGAGAATCTCGTACTGGCCGCCGCAATTTTTGCGGTGAATGCGTTTGTGGGCTGGGCTTGGAAACCGATTGACTATACAAACGGGAAGAAACCGAAATGAGGGATCGCATGAACAGAGAGGACCCGCAAGTTTCCGGCGCATCTCCAGCTCTTCTCCTTGCGCTCTTCACCGCCGCTTATCTGCTCATGAGCATCCCGGCTATGGCAGGTGTCGGACAGGTGATCGATTGGGTATCGGAAGCGACCGTCTTCAAGAAAGTAAGCGGCGCGTTCGTCAGTGCCTTGACCGATCATGTTGCCTTAAAACTCGTATTATCTGTCGTCTTGGCGTTGTTGGTCAGCCGGAGATGGAAGCGGCGTGCGCGAAGTGGAATAAGATAGTGACAGCTAAACCGGAGAGGAGTCTGAATTTGGTTTTCTGAATTATGAAACGAAAAAGGGGGTCGATGGGATGCGGAAATATCTGTTTTCACTTGTGATGCTTGTGGCGCTCTTATCCGCCTGTGCACAGAAAGAAGCAAGCCTGGTTGAGGTGAAACATCTTCCAGATAAGGTGGAAAAAGCGATCGATCCTGAAGAGCAATTGCAAGTCGTGAATAATAGCGGCGGATTCTACTACATCATTTTCCAGTCGGATGCAGATGTGAAAACCGCTCTGCAAACGAAGGATGATATGGCGATAGTCCAGCTGGAAGAATCGCCTGCCGCCAGCAGTGAGAGTAAAAGGACCATCTATAAGCTGACCACAGGTCCCGAGCATGAAAAAATGGACATCCGGATCAATGGCGAGTCGGCATCCTACCCGGTGATCATTGTGAACTAATCTGCCTAACTGGAGATTCCGGTATTGACGAAACGAGGAAACGGACAGGCGGAAGTAGGTGCCGAAGTGATTGGAATCCTAGTAAGGTATATTGTGGTTTTCCTCGTGATTGCCATCGTCATGTGGACGGCGAAAGCCATCGTCCGCAAGGCATTTGGCATTACGAGTGAACCAGAGGGGAGCCGCACGCAAAACTATGTGAAGCAGCGATTTGACGAGGTGGATCAGCAGGTGAAAAATTACGCTTGGGTCGTCCTGTTCGCGGTGCTTGTCGTGAATGTGGCGTATTTCCCACAGTCCTATGCCTTCATCATAGCTGTCTTTCTCTACACCGCAACCCGGATGCTGATCAAAGCGTATATCGAGCGGACATACTCGGCAGTCTCGAGACAGGCACTTGTCACGATAACCGAACTGGCTGTTCTGACCATGTCACTTATCGTCATACTGAACTACAATCTGCTCAGATGATGTTATGGAAAATGGAGAAACAGGAGGGGGCGAGGAAATGGACTACACCATCCGTCCGATGGAAAAACAAGATAAACCAGCTGTACAGGAAGTGGCAAAGATCAGCTGGCATGCCACCTACGAAGGAATCATCCCGCTGCACATCCAGGATAACTTCGTGAAAGTGGCCTACAGTGAAGAAATGATGCAAAAGCGGTTGGCTCACTCTGTCATCTTCGTTGCGGAAGCGGGCGGGACGGTCGTGGGATTCGCCGATTTCTCGCCAGTGAACGAAAACGGGCAGTCGGAGCTGAATGCGATCTATCTCCTTCCCGACTGGCAGAGGGACGGAATCGGCACTGCCTTGTTGCAAAAAGGCCTCACCGAGCTGGAAGGCGTCCGTGACATCTACGTCAACGTGGAAAAAGACAACACGACAGGAATGCGTTTCTATGAAGCGAAAGGCTTCTGCCGAGTGAAGGAATACGATGACGATTTCGACGGGCATATTCTGAAAACAGTCCGGTTGTGTTTGAATGTGGAGTGAAGGGAGAGAACGTCCATAAAAGCAGCAGTAAAGATCGTCGGTCTCCTTGTCCTCCTCCTATTGGCCGCCTGCCAGCAGCCGGAATCAAGTCCTGCAAAGGCTGAGCAAGAGCCTCTTCAGCCAAGCATCTCCTACTCATTTGATAACCCGGAAAATGGTCAGGAATTTACAATTGTCCATGCATATTTGCTGTATGATAATTTTTTCACTGCAGTGAGCGAGAATCCGAAAGTCTCTCCGTATGAATTGTACGATCAGGAAGTCCTTCAGCCTGTATACGAGGCGTGCTTCAAGAACGCGGAACTGGCAAACATGGATTACACGACCGCTTTGGAGTGGACACCGCCGAAAAGCGAGTATGAAATGTACAAGAATCTAATCGAGCGGATGAATACGGAGCAGTTGAACGAAGTGTTCGAGGAATCCCTCGTGAAGTCATCGAATCTGCTGCCATCCGATCAACAGACAAAAGTCTGCATCTTTCCGGAAAATGGAGAGTTCCCTTCTGAAATGGCAGCTTTTGGGTCCGAGGAAATACTAGTGTTCTATAAGAAATATGATCACGATTACAAAGCTGGGATGGCGCATGAATATCACCATACTGTTTGGCTCGGCAAGCATTTGAAAGAGGAGGCTCTTCTCACTGGATTTGACCACTTAACATTGGAAGGTCAGGCCGTAATGTTTGAAAGCCTTGTGTATCCTGAACTGTTTATTCCGCAGCTTATCGTGTATGAAAACTATAGCAAAGAACATTGGAAGATAGTTGAACCGAAGTTTGGGAGTTTCGATTATCAGGATATCGAAGAAATCGTCCAAGGCGGCACCAATGATCTCCCGGTTGCCTACGGCTACAGCGAAGGATATAAAATCATCCGTTCCTACTTGGAGAAACACCCTGACATGTCCGTGGAAGAGTGGACATCCAAAGATCCCCGGGAAATCTTTGAGGATTCGAAGTATGGGGATAACTACCAGTAAGCCACTGCATAAATGGCGCCGAATTTATTATTGAGGAGGAGGAACGATGGAGGAAAACCCATTGAAACGTGAAAAGCATAAGTTTGAAGAGCACCTATCACTAATTGACGACGAAATCTGTGCAGTAGTGAAGAGACGGCTGGAACTCCCGGCTGATAATGCGGTATTCCCGTCTGAACACGTGATTACCGATTTAGCGCAGAAGCACGGACTGCATGAAGAATTGGTCAGCGCCTTGTTCAGCACGCTGCAAATGGAGGAGTACTTCAGGCCCCGCGTGGAGCCGGCTGGCTTCAGGAAGCACCTGCCTGTTTTGCAATCCGTGGAGAGGGGCGACCGCTTGTACTCCGTCACGTTTGTCCGGCAGTACGACAATGCAAGCGTCGTGAACCTCAATGCCGATTGGGACGGCACCCAGGATTCCCCGCACGAGTACGAGCCCAACACATTCGAGCTGACCATCGATGACTCCTATGATTGCCGGATGGACAGCGGAAGTGGATCGACCGGATACTCCCACACGACCTATATCGTCACGCCGCCGCTGCCAGACGACTTGGCGGGCATCGATTTGACGTTCACCGAATACACCGATCCTATCGGAAAGAAGTCGACGGGCGTGAAGTTTGTGATGCGTCTATCGTGAATGGAAACTGAAAACGAAGAAAGGAAGTGAGCGAGTTGGGTATTCTGCTGCCGATCATGATGGCTGTTTCCATAGTCGTCACATTTTTTTCGCTCTCCTTCGCTATCTTGAAACGTTCGTGGCAAGCGATGCTAGTATCTGCGATTGCCAGTTTGCCTGTTTCTCTGTATTTCACAGGTATGACTTCACCCTTGTCTTTTTTAGGGGGAATACCCGTGCTTCTGCTGTTCGGCACATTCATTTTAAGAAGACAAATTACCAAAGAAATTGTGCGATAGGTAGTGCGGAAACTATATTTTCCCCTTGAAAAACCAAGTCAGTCTGCCTGCTCTAAAAATTGCCTAATTAAGTGAACATTAGGAATGAATTTGATTGCGTAAAGGTGGGGAAGTCATTTACGAACTTATTGCTTGTATTGTTTATTTTTGCAATAATAGCCCTTAATATTGTATTCATTGTTTGGAAAAGAAAGTGGAAATCACTGTTTGTTATAATCTCGGGACGCATTATGATGGTACTTACCCCAATTATTAGTTCGGTGAGTATAAGACTCTTGCTCCATTATTATGATTGGGAATCAGGGGGAACCGGAGAAGGCGCAAGATATGGAGGAGCCTATTTAGGTTTGCTTACATTTGTTAACGGTGCTCTCGTTCTATTGATAGGAATTGTGTGTTGATTATAAGAGTACTGACAAAGCGGTCTCGAAGACCAGTCTAAGCCATATAATTGTCGGAATTCCCAACCTTTAACGAATTTGAAGATGGTATACTGGAACGAATTGGTGTTTCTGAATAGAGAGATATCAAAAAACGTTGTGAGTAGGAGTGTCCGTATGTCTTCAAGTTCGTTGACTAATCTAAGCAGTACAGCGCTGTATATTTCTTTTTTTCTCCTGTTAGTGGCCATCATTCCCTTCGGACTCGCGGTGAAATCGAAAGGGAAACTGTTTTCCATGATCGGTGTGGTTGTGACGGCAGTGGGGTTTATCCTGCAGCTCGTGTATTTTGTGACGAGATGGATGGTCGCCGGACATGCGCCTGTCAGCAATTTATATGAGTTCATGACGTTCTTCGCCATCATGCTCGTCGGTAGTTTCCTGATTATGTATTATTTATATCGTCAGAGCGTGATGGGTCTCTTCGCCCTTCCTGTCGCCCTTGTGATTTTAGGGTATGCCAATGCGTTTTCGAAAGAAATCACGCCGTTGATACCGGCTTTGCAAAGCAACTGGTTAACTATCCATGTCCTCACTGTCGCGTTTTCCAGCGCAGTCTTATCGGTCGCCTTCGTGTCGGGGTTGATCTATTTGTTAAAAACCGTTAACCCCCACCATAAGAGGAAAGATGCATTTTGTTTAGAGCTTGTTCTGTATTTTTTAGTGGTCGTCGTCGGCTTCATAGCCATTACAAGTACATCTAGTGCGCTTAGTTATGACAAAAAACTACAGTTTGAAAATCATGAATCCAAAGTGGAAGTTGCCACATACAAGTTGCCAGCGATTACGGTTCCGAAAAATTCGGAAGTGGTTCAGGTGGTGGATGCTACTACATATAAAACCCTTGAACAGCATAATGGAATGCTGGAACTACCTGCTTCGATCGACGCACAAAAATTGAATACTATTATTTGGTCGTTTCTCGTAGGTACTGTTCTATATCTACTGATACGGTTGCTGACAAAACGAAATATGATCTCCTTATTAAAACCCGTGACTGTCAAAGTGAATCCTCAAATAATGGATGAGATCTCTTACCGGGCGGTCGTCATCGGTTTTCCTCTGTTTGCGCTGGGAGGTCTGATCTTTGCGATGATTTGGGCCCAATATGCATGGAGCCGTTTCTGGGGATGGGACCCGAAAGAAGTCTGGGCACTGATCACCTTCCTATTTTACGCGGCCATGCTGCATTTACGCGTCGGGCAAGGATGGGAAGGAAAACGAACGGCGTGGATGTCGATCATCGGCTTCGGTCTCATAATTTTCAACCAAGTCTTCGTGAATTTAATTATTGCAGGGCTGCATTCTTATGCGTGACCATGTACGAAGGATGATGAGAGAATTAGAGTCCTGATGATTAGGTCCATTTTAACTAACTGCTTACTAGTGATTCGTTAACTAGGAGAAGAGGTCATGGAAGTTGACTATTGAATTAAGAGACGTTTTGGAAACAGATAAAGTGATGTTGCGTAACCTGTATTCATTGTATCTTCACGAACTTTCTGCCTACACGGAGAATCTGCAGATAAATGAAGAGGGGATTTTTCATTATGAGGACTTGGACGATTTTTGGAGAGTGGATGGGTTATCTCCCTATTTCATAATGTGGCACGAACAAATCATAGGGTTTACATTGCTGCTGGAACGTCCGTTTTTAAAGAAACAAAATGATGTTGGCATTAACGACATTTTCATCCTTAACCCATACAAAGGGAAAGGATTTGCCGTGCAGGCCGTTAAAAAAGTATTCGATGAGAAACCAGGTCGTTACTTTATCATCCAATTGGCCGCAAATCAAAGGGCCGTTGCATTTTGGAAAAAGGCTTATACCGAATTCAATATAGAGATTATCGAAAGAAAAGAGGTAGTGGATGAAGAGATATGTCTTATTCAGACATTTACCGTATAAGGCAGCAGTGGGATTGGCGACAGTAAAAAGAAATACATGCCATAGTGCGTATAAATATATACTAGCGGGACATGGCAGCATATGAAACTAGTTCGACGTGTAAAAATAGAAAAGAATGTACTGAAAGGATAAAAAACAGATGATTATAAGAAAACCGACAGAGGCTGAATTGGAAAAGGTGCTAACCCTTTCGCCTCAAGCGGTATTTGACGGCACGTTGGGCGAAGTGAAGACGACGGATGAGAAGATCAAGCAGCTAGTCCTGCCGCTTCTCCAGAAAGGGAGCCATTACTTCATCGCCATTGAAAAAGACACGATACAGGGCTGGATCCTTGTAGGAGAAAGCAAGGACCAGTTCACGGATCAGCAGCTTGGATTCATCTACGAACTGTTTGTGGGGGAAGAATGGAGAGGCCATGGAATTTCCAAAAAACTGATGAACAAAGCCCTGGATCATTTCCGGCAAGCGGGTTTCTCCGAAGTCCGTCTTAGTGCATATGCAGAGAACCATGCTATCCAACTATACGAAAAAATGGGTTTTAAAATCAGAACCGTTTCGATGAATGTGCAACTATGAAAATGGTAGATGGATAATGAAGAAAGAGGAAAAGATCATCTGACGCTACGTGCAAAGCATGTTAGCTGCTGAGTTTCTCGCTTAGTCCTCCTTTTAAACCATTTTATGTGAGATTAAGAAAAGGGAATATGATCGAACAGGAGCAAATATGAAAAAACATCAAATTAAAACCAAAGGCTGGACGCATCACGAACTGTGGCAAGGCTGTATGCTCGTCTCCATTGCACATGCCATCTTTGTTGCCAATGCACCTGAACTTGCTTACGCAAACTCATGGGACGGATTCAACTACAGCATGAACGACTCACAAGGGAGCAGAGGCACTATAAGCTTCTTTGGGGATGTCTTCGCAGCGGGTTTCAGAAACGATGCATGTTCAACGGATGCTGTGAATACGCTCGGTTACTTTGTTCAAGCTTCAGAGCCGGTGATTGAACTTGCGGAGCAGGAGACTCTTCAATACTTATTGGTGGAGGATATAGGGTCCGTTCTCCCATCGGTGACAACAGTATTGTGGGGCGAAAACGGGCAAGTCAGCTCAAGCCATTCATTTGAAGAGATGTTGGAAAGAGGAGGACACCTGCTTGAACTGCAGTCCATGTCTCCTGAACAAGCATTTTTGGCCTGTGGAGAAGAGTACGAACTGACAGAGGCCCAGCTGACTTTATTGAAGAAGTTGTTCCAACAGAAAATCGATCTTCCTGGCAAATTGATTGTCCTGACTCCCCAAGAGATAGCGGCCATTGGGGCGCATAAAGAAGAGGGCATCCGTGAAAGCAAGATTTCGTTTAATGAGATCGGAATCTTATGGGAATGATGTCAGGACATTTCAGCAGCTCGCATGGCTGGCGGAAAGAGCATATTTCTTTCTGAAAATGAGCTGCATAACAAGTGGGGGAGGATAAACCATGACAGTGTTTAGACGACTCTCTTTTTGGTTGCCCGCACTAGCCTTGACGCTTTATGTGAACGAGTTGTGGATGAATCCCGCAAAAGACATCGTGTTTGCCGTCGATCCGCTGCTGGCAAAAATAGTGGGAGCCCTAGATCATCGCAATCTTCTCTATGATCATACCCGATTGCAAATGCTGTTCCCCGGCTTTTTGGTGCACGTCATCCTCTGGTTTTTCTATGGACTTATCATTGACTATGCTATCCACGTTTTATTCAAACCTGGGAAAAAGGAGAATTGAAACAATGAATTCAAGAGAATTAAAGCTCAAGCAAGGCGCGGCCATTTCCATTTCAACTATACTGCTCGTCGTTGGATTTTTAGTGATCGCCCAGATGTACTTCACGTCCACGGAGAACCAGGCCATGACGAACTCCTGTTATGACCAAGGCGGTTTGCCGGTAGTGGAACGATCACTGTTCAGTATCACTTATTTTGATTGTCAGGTGGATTTGTAATACTGATCGGCGGGATGAAAGAAATTCTATATGCTTTCGGTGGAGGGGAATTCTGTTGCTTACATTCCATGGGAGTTATGAAAGAGGAATCGAATAAGCGGACGTGGTTCTTGGAAAAAGAGCTACGCTAGTTCAACAAACGGGCCATTAAATTGAGTAAAGTATTAAAGTAAATTAGTAGACGCAATGTCCTAATAAAATTTTATGGGGTGCATGCAATGAATAAAACAATTATAGCTTTTTTGGCTAGTTTACTTTTATTAGTTTTTGGTACGTACAGAATATTAACTGAGACACTTTCGTCTACACCTTTAATAGTGGCGTATATTTTTGCTATTACTGGCTTTATCGGTGTAATAGCGAATCTTGTAAATCTGAAAAAAGTTCGCAACACCTAAGCAATTGGGCGCGTTTAAGGAATAATGTTTGAACCAATTTCTTAGTTGATCGGAGTGGAAGCCGGCGACTCCGGGAGGATCAGCGAAAGCCGTCACGCAGAACGGCTTTTGCGAGTGAAGCGCAGCGAAAAGGAGCACATCCTTGCTCTGACAGGTGAAACACCTAGCGAGCGAAGCGAGGAGTGTGGTTCACCGCCCGCCCTTCGGAACGCGTCCGGCTGCAACGCAGATCAACGGTTTCTAACCACTATCCTGTTAACGGGCGCATTTATTTCAGAAGAATCAGCGTCTACTCCGTAATAAGGCCAAAGCAACGCTTTAAGCAAATAGTATATGTCGAGCGAAGGCGGTTTTCATTTGAGTAAAAGAAATGTAGGATTTCTATTAGGCGGTCTATCAATTCTTACCGCCATAATGAGTGCCATCTTTTTTTATGTTAGAAGAGGACCCAATACTGATATTTATTTTGTAGTATTGATTTATAGCATCCTATCAGTTATTGGTATTTTATTGGCTATCCTATCTTGGCTGGCATCTAAACGTTTGATCCTTCCAATCATTGGCTTACTAGCAAACGGACTTGTTTTAGGTGCAGCTTTTCTTTTATTACTAGCCATGGGGATGAGTGAACCGTAAACAATGTGCAACGAACGGGCCAGATCAGCAGGAGAGAGGGAGTTATATGGCACATCCATATGAAAAATTTGAAGGAACACCTTTATGGGACATACTCAATAAAGGAATGAATGACCTTGTGGTAAATGGTGATATTGAAGAAATGACACAACGAGAATATATCATTGGCTACCTTTGCAAGTTACTACATGCATCAGAAAGAAATAATGAATAGGCCTGGTCAACTAGTAGGACTTCGATTTTTTAGTACGACATTTTATCAAATTGAGCATTTTGTTGTGGAAGGCAGTTGGGAAAAGAAAGGATAATTTGATTTGAGGAAAGTTGAGGTAACGCCGTACAACAAGGATTGGCCATTGATGTATGAAGAAGAAGCAAGTAAATTACGCAGGATTTTTGGGTCTAGCCTAATTGAGATTCATCATATTGGCAGTACCTCCGTAGTCGGTTTAGCAGCAAAGCCTGTCATTGACATAATGCCTGTCGTTAAAGACATTGATCAAGTAGATCGTTTGAATACTGCAATGATTACGATTGGGTATGAACCGAAAGGAGAAAATGGCCTTCCGGGACGCCGCTATTTCCAAAAAGGCGGAGACCAACGAACTCACCATGTCCATTTTTTTGACATCGGCAATACTGAAGTCGATCGTCATCTAGTTTTTCGCAACTATTTGCGCTCGCACCCGGATGCAGTAAAAGAGTATGGCGACTTGAAAAAAGAATTGTCTCAACGCTTTCCTAGTAACATGGAAGCATATATAAGAGGAAAGGAACAGCTAGTTGCGGCAATTGAAAAAAGAGCGATTGCTTGGTACGAAGGGGCGGTTAAGTAAGGCAAATCGGGATAAATTGGCGCGATTGCTAGGTAACAATTGTGTTTCATCTAGTCGATTCTGAAGCAGCTGGGAGGAAGAAAAGTGGATGTGAAAACAGAGATAAACAGTAAGTCTATTGTTTCTTTGGTACTGGGGATCCTGTCAATCTTCATCCCGTTTGTGGGATTCATCCTCGGGATTATTGGCATTGTACTTTCAAGAAAAGCGACTAGAGAAATTGCGATGAGGAATGAGAACGGCAAGGGATTGGCAGTGGCGGGGCTGACTTGCAGCATTGTCGGTATAGTACTCCAAATTCTCCTGGTTTTGCTTTACCTTCTGTTTTTCATTCTTATCAGTGTGAACACTTTCGAAATACAGTAATCACAATGAGGGCTGGAGATTATCCATTAGCGGATAGCAATATTGCTTGCCCGCTTTGGCTATGACATCGAAAAGACGGGAGTGACGGGAATGAAACGAATGTGCCATCAGTGCCAGGAAGAGATGATTGAGGACTGCAAAGTGACGGTGGAAGGCGGGTTCTATGGCATCAAAGTAAGCGAAACGGGGAACGGAATGTTCAATAATGCTTCATCTAGGCTGCAGGCAGCTGTCTGTCCGTCCTGCGGGTACGTGGCCCTCTATGTCGAGGATGTCACAGAGTTTCAAAAATGATTTTTTCATTACAACCTTAACGATGAACGGTGAAACAGTCAGGGGGATTGGACATGTACATACCGAAGTATTTTAACGTGGATGACACAGAGGGAGTTTGGAAATTCGTCGAGCAGCATGCGTTCGGCGCGGTTGTGACAGCGGTGGAGGGCAAGCCGGTGGCGACGCATGTACCGTTGCAGGTGCACCGAGAGGGCGATGAGGTGTCCATCACCGGCCATCTGGCTTATGGGAACCGTCAGTGGCGGACGCTGGAATCGGCTGACAGCGTGTTGGTCCTGTTCCAAGGTCCGCACGCGTATGTCTCGTCTTCCTGGTATGAACAGGAGAATGTGCCGACATGGAATTATCAGGCGGTGCATGTTTACGGGAAGGCGCGGCTGCTTTCAGAGGACGAGCTGAAGCGGGATTTGGCGGGACTGCTGCACAAATACGAAGCGCACCGGGAGTCGCCGGTGTTGTGGGAGACGCTGTCACCCGAGCTGGTCGAAAAAGAGCTGAAAGGGATTGTCGGCTTCACGATCCGCGTGACGGACGTGCAGGCGGCGTATAAGTTGAGTCAGAACCGCAACGAGCGGGATTACGAGGCGATTATCGAGAAGCTGGAGGAAGAAGCGGATGACCATTCACACCAAGTCGCCCAGGTGATGAAGCAGCGGACAGATGATACGGTCTGATGGAGAAGGCAAGAGAAGTGCAACTCCCATGACAGCCCAGTGGATCGATTCACTGAGACATAGCAGAGTAGCGAATGAGAGGGATTTTCTCCAGAATAGGTGTGTGGTATGCAGACATTCAGAAAAGTGATTGCCTTCCTGAACAAGTTGAAAGAAATTGATAGTTGGGGAGATAAAGAGGAAACAGTGACTGACGAAAAGAAAACGTATACAGACAGAGTGACGACGCAGAATCCGTATGGGCTCATCGGGATGGTTCTCGGGGCAGTTGCATTTGTGTTCGGACCGAAATACGGTTTCCTCCCGGTTCTGTCGTTACTTTTTTGCATTCTCACATTGTTTACGTTCGATAAGGAGAAGGAAGACAACCCCTTTCCTTTTTACGTGGGAATCATCCTGTCGATCATCGGTTTACTTATGTTTATATCGGGTGAAGGGCACCATCTGATTCTCTAGTTTGAATAAGAAGGGAAACCTGCAAGCGGACGGAGGATCGGAGTGTTCCCTTTTCAGGTGTACGGGTCAGGAGGAGAATCATGTTTTTGATTCTTATGGTCGGAACGATTCTCGGGATGTTGGCGTTGCTGTGCGTCCTAGCCACAATAGCTTATAAAATACTGAGAACCAAGAAAAATCTCATCGCTTGGTTTTCGTTAGCAATCATTCTTTTTTTCATCGTATTGCTTGTTAGACAAGGTCTTGGATTTTTTAACTTGTTTCCGTCGTCTCGGTAAGAACGGAATCTGTTAAACATATAGAAAATGAGGTGTTTTATGAAATCCATAATGAAATTATCACTAGGTATTCTTTTGGCGCTATCGCTGTCAGGCTGTATTGGGGAAGACTACGATTTTTCACCGCCTGCTGTCACGCTCCAACCGGACGATGCTGCCCAGCAGGAGCAGTTAGCAGAAGCGAATATTGAGTGGTTGTATGACGAGCAGTATAACAAGAAGACGGATGATATTTTCGCCTTGGCGAACAAGCAGAACAAACTGTTCCTGACAACCGGTCAGCGAGTGCAGCTGACATTGGACCATGGTGATTTCAAGCTGGACGGTATTGCAATTTACAGTTGGCATAACAACGAACGAGTCACCTTACCCTTCGATGAAAAGGACCAGTCGTTTGCCGCACCTGCAGAAGCCGGTGACTATGTCGTCGAAGTGGAACTGGCTGCCGACAAGGGTCAGGCTCAGTATGTAGGGATGCTGGCGGTGGAGTAAGTCTCTGGAAAGGCTGCATCATAATTTGAAAAATCGGGAGACGTGGAAGAATGGAACGAAGGCTACAGGAAGCCATCCGTTTACGAGAAGCTGGAGACCACCAGAAGGCAAACGAGCAATTCATAGGACTGATACGGGATTTCCCTGAGGATGCTGTTGTTAACTATCAGTGCGCTTGGAGTTTCGATGTACTGGGGGAAGAAGCAAAAGCAGTTCCATTTTACGAACGAGCGATGGTAGTGTTTCCTGCGAACCAGGTGCTCCCAATATTCTATTCCATGACGTTATATAATCTGCAAGAGCACGGCAAGGCGATGGAACTGTTGCTGAAGTGTGTAGCGGAGACGTCGGTTAATCCGGATATTGTCAGTTATAAAGGCGCAATTAAGTTTTATTCCACGCAGTTGGACAAGGTCTGGAACTAGTGGATTCTTGCCTTGCAATGAATAAAAGAGTGTCAGGGGGATGGTGATGAAAAGAAAGAAATTATCGACCTTTACATTGTTCATCTGCCTGCTCGCGGCGGTGCTGGTTGTGCTGCTTGTCCTGTGGAAGGTGGCACACGACCGTGAGGGGAAAAACATGGCTGACGTTATTTTGAAAGATCGATCTGATTTCGAAGCTTTTTCACTGGAACTCCGCCGGGATGACAATTCTTCGCTGGATAGTGAAGAACGTGAACAGTTTGACCGGCTGCTGGACTTTTTGGCAGCCTATAAAGTGAAACAGATAAAAGATTCCGATGCGGCAGCGGCGGGCGTTCACAATGCAGATGGCGCTGACTTGTTCGTGAGCAAGCAGGGACATTCATCGTCTGATCACTTCATCGTATTGGATGAATTCGTTTATGCTGCCGATTCCGGTCATTACCGAGTCACTAACGGACCGATTGATCTAACCTGGCTGGAAAAGTTCATAACGGAAAATCAGCAGCAATAGGAATATGACGCGGTCTTGTACATTACACGCGCGTCAGTAAGTGGATCTGTAATTTCCGAAGAGGAATTCAACTGGGGAGGAGACCACTCACGCGATGCGGTGTCTCCGTTTATTGATGAACTACGCAAAAAAGCCCGGCCTCCGTAAATTGGAGACTGGGCTTTCCTCTTTATATTTACACCGTCTGCAACTTGTATTTCTTGATCTCCGGCGGGATCGGGCAGATGTACTCTTCGCCGTTGCGCTGTTCGATGAGTTCCGCTTTTGCCTTTTCGAGCAGTTCCGGGTTATGGAGCACTTCGATGGCTGTGGCGGCCATGACTTTGCCGGCGTGGAGCATGCCTTTGTGGCCGACGGATGTTTTGCCGGTGGAGACGACCTGCCACGTGTGCAGCGGGGTTCCGATCGGTTCGCAGCCGACGAGTGCCTGGACTGTCGGGACGACCCAGCTGACATCGCCGACATCGCTCGTGCCGGGCAGGACGCCGTTCGAGGGGATGAACGGATCGATGACGTCCGCCAGGTCTTTGCCTGCGAGTTCCTTGTTCACTTGGACGTCTTTCCGTTTGTCCGCTTCATCCAGCGTGGCGCGGATCGCTTTCGCGAATTCGTAATCAAGTTCGTCGTATTCCGGTACGCCGAGTGCTTTAAACGTGTCGTGCATGACGGATTCGAGCGTGTTGTTCGGCAGGATGTCCGAGGCTGCGGACGCGAAATCGATTTCGACTTGCGTGCCGGTCATGAGGGCAGCTCCCCGGGCGACGTCGCAGACACGCTGGTAGATCTCTTCCGCCTGCGCGACCCGCGGTGCCCTGATGAAGTACAGGACGTCCGCACGATCCTGGACGACGTTCGGTGACACGCCTCCTGTGTTTGTGACGGCGTAGTGCATCCGTGCTTCCGGAATGACGTGTTCCCGCAAATAGTTGACGCCGACGTTCATGAGCTCGACCGCGTCAAGTGCACTTCTGCCGAGGTGCGGGCTGTCCGCTGCATGTGCACTCTTGCCTTTGAAACGGAACGATACCTCGTAGCAGGCGAGCGATGACATGGACCAAACGGCATGGCGTGACCAAGGGTGCCAACAGACGGCAAAGTCCACGTCGTCGAACAGGCCGGCTCGTACCATGAACGTCTTGCCGCTGCCGATCTCCTCACCCGGACATCCGTAATACCGGACGGTTCCTTCGAGGTTGTTTTCCTTCAGATGGTCGCGGATGGCGATGGCTGCCGCGAGTGCGCCTGTGCCGAGCAGGTTATGCCCGCAGCCATGGCCGCTGCCGCCAGGCTGTAGGGGATTGTAACTCGTCTCCCCGCCGGCTTGGCTCAGTCCGGACAGCGCATCGAACTCGCCGAGCACGGCAATGACCGGACTGCCGCTGCCGAAACTGCCGACGAATGCAGTTTCAATGTCGGCAACGCCTTTCTCCACTTCGAATCCTTCTTCTTCAAGCGCTTGGCAAAGCAGTTCCGCGGACTGAAATTCGACGAATCCGGTTTCTGCATATCCCCAAAGTTCGTCACTGACGGAAATCAGTTTTTCACGTTTCTCTTCGATGACTTTTGATACGGCTTCACGATAATTCACGTCATTCACCTCTGTGTAAGATTGTTGGATTGGCGGGGATTCAGCCTCTTCGTTGTACTGTTGAATGTTAGAACGGTCCGTAGTTGATCGCCTGGGCGATGATCAGGAACACGATGACGATTACGACTTGGATCAGGACATACGGCAAAATCCATTTCACCCATTTCGAGTAAGGAATGCCCATCATTCCGAGTGCAGCGAGAAGCAGTCCGCCTGTCGGGATGATCAGGTTCGACACGCCCGCGCCCATGACGGTTGCAAAGGCGGCTGTCTGCCGGGTGACACCCACCAGATCTGCAAGCGGTGCCATGATCGGCATGACGAGCGATGCGTGGCCGCTGCCGGACGGTACGATGAAGTGGATGAAGAAGTTCGCGACGCCCATTCCGACCGCCGTGATGCTCGGCGGCAGGTCGTCCAGCAGGCCGGACGTGACATGCAGGATCGTATCGAGCAGTCCGCCTGCTGTCAGGACGACGAGAATCGTACTTGCGACACCGATGATCATCGCCCCCGGCACCATTTCCGCACAGCCTTTGATGAAGGCGTCGGTCATGTCGTTGCCGGAGAGTCTGCCGATGATTCCCATGATGATGGCGCCAAGGAGGAAGATCCCGACGATCTCCCCGATATACCAGCCGAGGCTGATGACACCGTAAATCAGTGCGATGAAGCACGCAAGGAACACGAACAGGGAGATGGCATGGCGCTTGCTGATTTTGTAATTCGAGTCGAACTTGACGCCTTCATCCGGATTGAACCGTCCGTATTCGGCAAGCTCAGGATTCTTCTCGATCCGATTGACGTGCCGCAGGATGAATGCGACCGACAGGATGTAGAAGATGATATAGATCGCAATCCGCAGCCCGATACCGGAGTACATCGGGAGTTCGGCGACAGACTGGGCGACCCCAATCGTGAACGGGTTGGTGATGCCGGCTGTAAACCCGGCGCCGAGCATGCCAAGCACGACGATTGCAAAGCCTGTGATAGCATCGAAACCTAACGCAATCGCCATTGGTACGACGATCGTAATGTAAACGAGTGTGTCTTCGGCCGAGCCGATCAAGGTCCCGAGCAGGGAGAAGATGAGCACCATCACCGGGATGATCAGCTTTTTCCGGGCTCCGAATTTGTGAGCCGTGAAGCGGATGAGCGCGTCAATGGAGCCGGTCGCCTGCATAATACCGAGCGCACCGCCGATGAGCAGGACGAACAGGATGATCGGAGCAGCGTTCACCATCCCCTGGTGGAAGGAGTTGAACATCTCGAGCAGTCCAACCGGTGTTTTTGCGACATATTCGAACTTTGCCGGGTCGATCATCGTCCGGCCGTTTTCTTCATACCGCGCGTATTCTCCAGCCGGTACGATGTAGGTCAGCACCGTGATGGCGGCGATGATGAAAAACATCAGCACGTAGGCACTGATGCCGCCGCCTTTCTTCTTCGGTGCCTTGTCTGCGCTTTCATTTACTTTCGCTTGGTTGGCCATGCTCATGTGTAACACTCCCTCGTGTTGTATAATTAAAACGGTTTACAGCAAACCATCCAATAGCGATCAATACGGGTTACGGACTCTCGAACAACAAAGTAGACCCCCAATTGAATGTTTTCTGAAAAGTTATTGTCAACGCTTTCATTTTACAGATTTCTCTGTGCAGTGATATTCAAAATAGGAATATCGAAGAGTAAGAACCTGAATACCGGTAGGGTATAATGAAAGCGGACAACCGGAAACAAAGGACGGATTGACGTCCGTGCTGATAAACGATACAGGGATTATAGGGAAAGGTCGAGATCTCATGGAAATCAGGCACCTCCAAACGTTTCAAATTGTTGTGGAAGAACAGAATCTTATTCGGGCGGCGATGCGTCTTAATTACTCACAGCCGACGATGACCAAGCACCTCCAGCTGCTGGAAGAGGAATTCGGGCAGCCGCTGTTCGAGAAAGTGGACAATCGCCGGAGCCTGACGAAAGCAGGAGAATATTTGTATGAGCATACGAAAAGCATCCTGAATGAGTTGTTCATCCTGCAGCGGGGGATGGATGAACTGAAAGGTGAGCGGCAGATGATCCGTGTGTGCGGGCTGGATGAATACTGCGACCGCTTCTTCCTGCCGTACATCCGGCGGTTCCAGAAGAAATACCCGGACGTGCTGGTGGATGTACAGGCCATCAACAGCAGTGACGATTCCCTGAAAGCTGTCGTGCTGAACGAAGCGGATTTCGCCATCATCGCGGGAAGGCCGCTGACTGCGGATTTGTCCTTCCGGGTGATTGACCATGATGACCTCGTACTGGTGGGGGCCAGCACAGTGGCGGGGGATCCAGCGCGGACTGAAGAGTACGTCGCAAATTATCCGGTGCTCGTCGACCATAATGCGCCGTTCATCAAGTTCGAAATTCTGAAGAAAGGGACGAACTTTTCAAATACCATCCAGTGCAACAGTGACGAAAGCATAAAGAACGCCGTGCTCCATCATGAGTATCTCGGCATTCTGGGCACGGGGCGCATCAAGGAAGAAATCAGGTCCGGCGCCCTGACAGTGCTCGAGACATATGCCGCCAACAATGCAGTCAAGCTCATTGTGTCCTCGAAAAAGCTCGACAATCCGGCATTTCAGGAATTTTTCACAGGATTCGTCGGGCCTGAGAGCCGGCCGCCTGCAGAATGAGAGTGAAAGACAGAGGTGCCGGCATTGGCGCAGTTATGCTAGGCTCATCGTGGTATGCTGTCAGAATAACAGTTTTGCTGCACCAGAGCATGTGAATTTTCATATTAGAGGAGACGTGGGTCGATGAATCTCATTCAAGGGTTGATCAGTTTCATTTTGCATATTGACGAGCATTTGGTCGATATCATCCAAATGTTTGGGAACTGGTCGTATCTCGTGCTATTTTTAATCGTATTTGTGGAGACGGGTGTCGTCATTTTTCCATTTCTGCCGGGCGATTCCCTGCTGTTCGCAGGTGCTGCGTTCGCAGCAGTCGGCGCGTTTCATATTTGGCTGCTCGTCGTTACGTTCTTCGTCGCAGCGGTGCTCGGCGACACGGTCAATTACCACATCGGCCGGAAAGTCGGCACTTCGATCCCGCCGAACAGTTGGCTCGGCCGTTTCGTGAATCAGGAGAAAATGGACGCGGCCGAGCACTTTTTCAACAAGCATGGCGGCAAAACGATCATCATCGCCCGTTTCATGCCATTCATCCGGACGTTCGCGCCATTTGTCGCAGGCGCGAGCCGGATGAACTACCGCTATTTCCTAATGTATAACGTCATCGGCGCGGCACTTTGGGTCGGCATCTGTACGGCACTCGGCTTCGTGTTCGGCAACATCCCGGTCGTGAAAGACAACTTCTCGACCGTGCTGCTCGCAATAATCTTCATCTCCGTGCTGCCGGCGCTGATCGGCATCGTGAAGAGCAGATTCGGCAAACAGTCCGTAAGCTGATCGACGGAGAGATGCGTATTGGCTCCGGGATGGTGCGTAAACTCTTGAACGCGCGTAAATTACTTCTGAGCGCGCGCAAACGTCGAGGGACGGCGCGTAATGTCCCGGGGAGAGCACGCAAGCTCGAGCCCGCGCGTAAATTGCTATCGAGCGCGCGCAAATGGGTCGCGAGGACGCGCAAACGTCGAGGGACGGCGCGTAACGTCCTCGGGAGAGCGCGTAAGCTCGGGCCCGCGCGTAAACTGCTATTGAGCGCGCGCAAATGGGTCGCGAGGACGCGTAAACGTCGAGGGACGGCGCGTAATGTCCCGGGAGAGCGCGTAAGCTCGAGCCCGCGCGTAAACTGCTATTGAGCGCGCGCAAATGGGTCGCGAGGACGCGTAAACGTCGAGGGACGGCGCGTAATGTCCCCGAGAGAGCGCGTAAACTCGGGCCCGCGCGTAAATTGCTTTCGAGCGCGCGCAAACGTGTCGCGAGGACGCGTAAACGTCGAGGGACGGCGTGTAATGTCCCCGAGGGAGCGCGTGAGCTCGGGAACGACCGTAAATTACTTTCGAGCGCGCGCAAATGCGTCGTGAGGACGCGTAAACGTCGAAGGACGGCGCGTAATGTCCCGGGGGAGCGCGTAAGCTCGAGCCCGCGCATAAACTGCTTTCGAGCGCGCGCAAACGTGTCGTGAGGACGCGTAAACGTCGAAGGACGGCGCGTAATGTCCCCGGGAGAGCACGCAAGCTCGGGCCCGCGCGTAAATTACTTTCGAGCGCGCGCAAATGCGTCGTGAGGACGCGTAAATGTCGAAGGACGGCGCGTAATGTCCCGGGGGAGCGCGTAAGCTCGAGCCCGCGTATAAACTGCTATCGAGTGCGCGCAAATGCGTCGCGAGGACGCGTAAACGTCGAGGGACGGCGCGTAATGTCCCCGGGAGAGCGCGTGAGCTCGGGCCCGCGCGTAAATTGCTATCGAGAGCGCGTAATCATGCTTCCTTTCCAAGCAGACCTCACTTTGCAACATAAAACGGCCGGGCCGGATGAATCTCATCCAGCCCGGCCGTTTTATGTTGCATTGACGTCGGGGACGCCACGCTCGGTTGCTCAGTAAATCATTGAAATAATGTTAAGTATTGTTTACATAATGTTAAGTATAGTGTACATTAGAAGAAAGAGGTGGCGCCATGCTGAAAAACCGGTTGAAAGAGCTGCGGGCCCGCTGCAGCCTGACACAAATAGAATTAGCGAAACAAGTCGGCGTCACACGGCAGACGATCGGGTTCATCGAAAAAGGAGAATTTTCACCGTCTGTCACGCTTTCTCTGAAACTCGCCCGAGCTCTTGGCTGTGATCTCAATGAAATTTTTTGGCTGGAAGGAGAAGAGGAACATGAAAGATGATATGCGTCTGACGTATCCGC
Source organism: Sporosarcina sp. (assembly GCA_032099885.1). GTDB lineage: Bacteria > Bacillota > Bacilli > Bacillales_A > Planococcaceae > Sporosarcina. Next base: position 159,806 of record DAMDKL010000004.1, on the reverse strand, counting down.
TTTGGCAAATGGCGGGAATTGCGATTGCGATTGGATTTGTCCTAGTGATCGGCTATGCTGGAAGCTTCAACATGTTTTCAGACGGCGGTCTGGAGGTCGAGTTGAATTTCACCACGGTCACGGGTGTCATTGCAATCTTTCTGTTGGTTGCCTTTGCTACTTATATTATCCTGTTTGCCCGGCGCGTTGGGAGACATAACAGGGAGTATCCGAACCATCCGATCACTAAGGCGAAATTCACGCCGCAGGAATACATGGAGGACGATGAACTGTTTGAAACTTTTACCCAGCGTGCGACAAAGAAAGTTTACGCCTATTTTAACATTCTACTGCCGATCATGATCTCGGTGTTTTGCCTGGTGCCTATCTCGAAAACGTGGATCATCGTCATCATCTGCTTGGCATCAATGGGGCAGTATTGGATCTATTACCGGACGATGCGCGCGTACGTTTCGGCGGGGTGACGAATTCAGAAACGGACCATCCGATGGCGGGATGGTCCGTTTCTCTTTGGATCTTCATTTCACCTCAATAACAAAGGCATAATGGGCATCGCCGCGCGAAACTTCGGGATTCTCCTTCTCAAGCCACCATATCGAGTAATCGTAGTAGTAGACTCCTGTCTCCTCAGGCGCAGTGAACGCCGAACCGTTCAGCCGTATGTCGGTTTGCCGCGCTGCATCGAGCGACTGCACGAGGTGCTGCTCGTCGGGAGCGGGTATTTCATCCATCACCAGTTCCAGCGGTTCTCCGGGCTGCACTTCGATCGGCGCTTCGCCTTTCATCATATCGAGGGCGCCCGCCGTGTCCACGCACAATGCATCGCTATCGGTACTCCAGCAATAGGCCCCAAGCTTCGTCTCGTACCGCTCTCCGCCGATCATGATATCCATGCGGGGCGGTTTGTCTCCAAGCGGCGATTTCCCTGAGACTGCTTTTTCCGCACAGCCGCAGAGCAGCAGGATAACCAGCACACTCAGGAGTGCCAGAACTTTTTTCACCATCCACTCTCCTCTCCCGTCGCTCAGTATGTACCTCATTGGACGGGGCACCCGGGAAAGAGTTACACCTTTCCGAATGAATGAAAAACGGCTGTCCGCGTTCTACCAGGGAGCGGGCAGCCGTTACTTTGTCAGGTAGTTCAATGAGTAGATGAAGGATTCGCGATTCCTCTGGCGTTGGAATCGCTTTTAAACAGATGCCGGATGCCTATGCCCGCATAGACTTCATCTGCGGAGCGGGGCAGCACATGGAGATGCGCATGGGGCAAATGCTGGCCGCCAGTTTCACCGCAGTTCCAACCAATGTTGTAACCTTGCGGGTGATACATTTTATCGATGTGCCGCTTGGCTTCATGAAGCAGGGCATAGGTGTCATTCCATTCGTCAGAGGTCAAATCGAATACGGTTTCCCTGTGCTGCCTGGGGACGATGATTCCGGCTCCTGCAAGGGTGACTTGCATATCTTTTGCATGAGTTAGCTGTAAAAAGAGGCAATGTTCATTGCTTAGAAGAATAGTCTGTTCCGGATCAAGCTCCGGGTGGCAGAGCAGGCAGGTTTCCACGAGACTCACCTTCATCCCTTAGTCTTCACAGGCGATTTCATCATTTTCTTAATTAGCCTAATCTGCCCGCGGTGATTCAGTTCATCCTCAAACACGTGAAACCATTTGAAATAGTTGTTGGTCGGCTGGTCGTACCAAAATGGCGATTGTTCGAACAGCCAGGCGTCCGGCAGCTTACTGAATGTGTCAAGTGTCTTCTTTCTGCTTTCCTCAAGTTTTTGTAAATAGTGCTCAGCGGGCTGACTCTGAATCTGCTCTCGGGCTGCGTCCCCGAGTTCTAAACCAGGGTTCAGGTAGTGGACGTCGTCTTCAGTGACTTCTCGATTTTCAAACGTATCGATCTGATAAAACCGCTCGACCGAGTCCATATGTGCGAGCAGCATACCGATTGAGTTGGCGTCGTCACTGAAACGGAAGTCCAGCTGCTCTGCGGACATTCCCTGTACTTCCGCAATCGTCGTAGCGCGTACATACGCCATCATGGAGATCAGTCTGCTGAATTCCTCGCCATACCCCTCTTTTTGATCGATCAAAAACATTTCCTCTTTTTTCACAATGAATTGCCTCCTCTCTGTATTTTTGCAATTGTTATGAATAGTTTACCATTCATATTACTATTGCTCAACCAAACTCAAAACTCTTGTTTCCATAAAGGCAGGAACCATTTGACGCCGCGTCGGTTGACCGGCAGCAGTTTCATATCCGCAACGAGATGACTAAGGTAGCCGGCGATTCCGGCGGCTGCCATGCCGTCAATTGGCCACTGGGCGTATAAGTAATGGAGGATGAATCCATAAAATGCAACGCCAAGCAGGGAGTGGGTGTACGAGCGATGCGGCAGGAATGACGCCATGATGATATAACTGCCGGCGAGCAGGATGCCGAGGGATTCGCCGAGGACGAATCCAAGGAGCATGACAAGGATCCCGGTGATCGTGAGCATCCGCCGCTGTGTAATGATTCGGGAAATGATGAGCAGAACAAGCCCGATGCCGCCATACAGGTAGATGTCCTTGCTCAGTCCTTGGGTGAATGTCTGGTAGACGAGTGTCAGCAAAATGACGATGCCGGCCGTCTCCATCAGCCATTTGCTCACCTTTTTGCTGAGAGTGATGTGATTGCTGGCGAGTCCGTTCGTATCGAGGTCCGGAGCGACGCCCGAAATGCCGCCGATAACCGCCCCGATTAGTGCTGTCTTGACCTCCGGCTGTGTTGCATATCCGGCGATGGCACCGGCCGCCGTGCCGATGAGTAAGTGTGAAGTGCCTTTCATGATGAATGAATCCTCTCTGGTTGTAAAATTGGAACGTACATTCGCCCCGTCAGTCCAGTATACCGGACCGGCGCGTGAAAGGGAAATCGCGTTCGGGAGCTGGAATGGAGCGGATAGGTCAGGGAAACGAGCGGTTAGCGCCGTGAATGGAGCGGTTAGACGTGGGAAACGAGCGG
>DAMDKL010000004.1:139229-156693 GCA_032099885.1 Sporosarcina sp. | reverse complement strand
CGAGCGGTTAGCGCCGTGAATGGAGCGGTTAGACGTGGGAAACGAGCGGTTAGCGGCCATAATAGAGCGCTCATCCACCTGGGCGTGCTCGGATACCACGGCATCCACCTAGCACCACTAATTTATTGCAAAACGTCACTTATTTATTGATTATCGATAAATACTTAGGTAAGATAATAGCAATCCATGCAAACGAGGTGTTCGGTTTGAAACGTGAAACGCTCTTTTTGAAAATAACGCTCGTGCTTATGGCGCTGCCGATTCTTGCGCTCTGTATCTTTTTGGCTCCAAAGATCGCTGAATTTTACGCAGAGCTCGTTCCGGAATGGGCGGTCTTGCAGTATCCGTTCCAGGCGGGGCTGTATGTCACCGCACTCATTTACTTCGCGGCGCTATGGCAGACGATGAAACTGTTGTCATTCATTGATCGCGGGACGGCATTTTCGGTTGCGTCCGTGGCCGTCTTGAAGAAGATCAAACTGTGCGCCGTGCTGATCGGCGCTTGTTATGTACTGTTCCTGCCGCTGCTGTACCGAATGGCGGATGCTGACGATGCGCCGGGACTTCTGGTCATCGGCCTTGCTATTGTCTTCGGCTCCCTGGTCGTCGCCGTCTTCGCGGCGGTCCTGCAGAAACTGCTGCAGAATGCCATCGCTATCCAACAAGAAAACGAACTGACGGTCTGAGGTGAATGCTATGTCAATAATTATTAATATCGATGTGATGCTCGCGAAACGGAAGATGAGTGTGACGGAGCTGTCGGAGAAGGTGGGCATCACAATGGCGAATTTATCCATCTTGAAAAACGGCAAAGCGAAAGCGATCCGATTCTCGACGCTGGAAGGGATCTGCCAGGCGCTCGACTGTCAGCCGGGAGACATTCTGGAATACCGGGAAGAGGGCGGGACTGGTGAATAACAAGCAATTGACGGCTCCCCGGCAGCCTTTCATCCTCCGCCGGGCAGGCCGTCCGATGAAACAATTGGTGCAGTTCGGCTGGCAGCAGGCGATGTCATGCATTTTTCCTGTCGTCATCTTCGGTTCTCTTGCGCTGACGCAGTGGGTCTCACTGCCGTTGATGCCGCGCTACGATTGGCTGCTGTTGCTGTTCATCGCTATGCAAGTGTGGATGGTGCGCTCGGGACTCGAGACGAAGGACGAGCTCAAAGTGATCACGCTGTTCCACCTGATCGGGCTGGCGTTGGAAATCTTCAAAGTCAACATGGGCTCGTGGTCGTACCCGGAAGAGGGATACTCGAAGGTGTTCGGCGTGCCGCTCTACAGCGGTTTCATGTACGCGAGCGTCGCCAGTTATTTGTGCCAGGCGTGGCGGCGGCTCGACGTCCGGCTGGTGAACTGGCCGCCGTTCGTACTCGTCGTGACAGTTGCCGCGGCCATTTACTTGAATTTCTTCGTCCATCACTTTTGGATCGACATCCGCTGGTGGCTGTTCGCGGCGGTCCTCGTCGTGTTCCGGCGCGCGTCCGTCCGATACAGCGTGGGCAGCACGTCATACCGGATGCCGATTGTCCTGTCGTTTGCGTTGATCGGCTTCTTCATCTGGGTCGCGGAAAACATTGCAACGTTTTTCGGCGCTTGGCAGTATCCCGATCAGACGGATTCCTGGAGTCTTGTGCATCTCGGCAAGATCAGTTCATGGCTGTTGCTCGTCATCGTGAGTTTCCTTATCGTCGCGAGTCTGAAGCGGGTGAAACAAACGTTGCCCGAGAAGTGATTCAGGATGCAAGGCGTATCGGCGAACCGGCCGATGCGCTTTTTTCGTCGGAAGGAGAAAGGGAAGGCTTGAGCGTTTCTGCACTTCGCTTGATCGTTTTATACTGCGGTTTGAGCGGTTCTGCCCGTTGCTTGATCACTTCTCCCTAAGCTTGCGTATTCCGCTGCCTTCATCCAAACGCAGAGTCCCGGGTGTTAATCTCCTTGAAATGTGGGCAGAATGGGGGCAAAGGAGGGATGCGGCGATGGATATTGAGATCCGGCGGTCGACCGAATGGAAAGAAGGATTTGCCGAGCGGCTGGAGCAGCGCCGGCCGTGGGATAACTGGACACTCTATCAGCTGAGCTACGAGGCAGAGCAGGCAAAATTGATCCCCGAGTTTCACGGTCTCCAATGTCCGCGGCATCTGCCCAATCTGACAGCCTACCCCCATCAATTGGAGGCGGCAGAGACGGTCATCGAGCGCATGAATGGCAAAGCGATTTTAGCGGATGAAGTGGGTCTCGGGAAGACGATCGAAGCCGGCCTCATCTTGAAAGAATACCTGATACGCGGCGTTGTGAAGAAGGCGCTCATCTTGGCACCGGCTTCGCTGACGAACCAGTGGCTTGCTGAATTGAACACAAAATTCCATATACCTGCGATGGCGTATAACAAAAAGTACAACTTGGATCATTGTCCAATTGTTGTTACGAGCATAGACATGGCGAAACGGAGTCCGCATAAAGAAGCGATCAGCGCGCAGGAATATGATTTGGTGATCATTGACGAGGCGCACAAGCTGAAAAACCCGAAGACGAAAAACTACGAGTTCGTCCAGCAGATGAAAAAGAAGTTTTGCCTGCTGTTGACAGCTACCCCGATTCAGAACGATGTGTTCGAGCTGTTCAACCTGATTTCTCTGCTGAAGCCAGGGCATCTCGGGAACTTGGAGACATTCCAGCGGGTGTTTTCGGCAAGCAAGCACCATGTCGAAGAAGACGAGTTTCTGAGGGAGCTTATCCAGCAGGTGATGGTGCGCAACAGCCGGGACGACACAGGCATCACCTGGACGGATCGTCATGTCCGGATCCTCCCGGTCTCGTTTTCGGCTGACGAGCGGGAAGTGTACGATCGTGTGTCGAACCTGCCCGTGTCAGATTCATTCACACGTCTGACCCTGCAGCGCGAGTTGTGCAGCAGTCCTTTGGCTGCGGTGCTGACGCTTGAGAAGATTACGAAGGAGACGGGGGATCCGGACATTCGGCATGAGATGGAACAACTTTTGTTGAAACTAACGCAATCGGGGATTCATACCAAAGCGAAACAAACGGCAGAACTGATCCGGAAGGCAGACGACAAAGTGATCGTATTTACGGAATACCGGGCGACCCAAGTCTATTTGCAGGCGTATTTTCATCAGCAGGGCATTACGAGTGTGCTGTTCAACGGCAAGTTCAACAAGAACAAACGGGAGTGGATGAAACAGCTGTTCCAGCAAAAAGCACAAGTGCTGATCGCCACAGAATCCGGCAGTGAAGGGCTCAACCTGCAGTTTTGCCATCATGTCGTCAATTATGACCTGCCGTGGAACCCGATGAAACTTGAACAGCGCATCGGACGTGTCCACCGGCTCGGTCAGACGGAGGACGTACACATCTACAACTTGGCGGTGCAAGAGACGGTGGAAGATCAGATGGTCGAGCTGCTCGAGAAAAAACTCGGAGTGTTCGAGCAAGTAGTCGGCGAACTCGATGACATTTTGACAGACTCCAAGAGATCGATTTCGTGAAGGAGGATACACATGAATGAGCAGCGGATTCATCAGTACATCCGACATTTTTTCGAGGAAAATGAATGCCAGGTCACCGGTCAGCGTGACGGCCAGCTGTCAGTCCAGCTGACCGCGGTGATGGACAAGCGGATCATGAACCGGCCGTACTACTGGAGTTATATTGAAAGCATCGGTGCGGAGCCGCGTCCTGCCGAGCTTACGATGATCACAGATCCTAAGCTGTTTTCGTCAGACATCCCTGGCGAGCGGATCCATTTCGGTTCGCCGCGTCTGCATCAGCTGTTCGATGTGACAAAGGAGCAGGGGGCCTACGTGCAGCTGTACGAAAAACCGGCTGCCGGGCAGACCGCGCAAGTGACACTGACCCCTTGGCTCGGCATGAACTGCAAAGTGACCTATGCGAGCGATCGGACGAAGGAATCGCTCTATTCGCTCGGCATGAACCTGATGAACGGGGCGGTCATCGACGGATTCCAGCCGATCGTGCGGGAGCTGGATCTGACTGCGGTGATTCCAGCGAACACCTATTATTTGCCGTATATTATCCATCCGAAAAATGCCGTTGGCCGGCTGGAGGATCTGCTCGACCGCGTCATCCGCGAAGACGATCACGCGTGGATGGGCGAAGCTGCACAACGGCGGGTACGCGATCTTCGGGTGCTCGATTACTTCTACGCGGACGATGAAGAGGTGCCGGAGAGCTACGAATTGGAGCGGCAGGCGATCGAGGAGCAATATGCTGTCTCCGTCTCCGTGGAAGTGATCAACGGAGGGCTGTTCTACTTGCACAGCGGGCTCGTCAAAAACCGCAGCGGCGATGGGGGGGGCATAAAACTGTGAGAACGCTCATAAATCCGTGGAAACGCTCATAAATCGGTAAAACCGCTCATAAATCCGAGGAATCGCTCATAAAAATGGAAAACCGCTCATAAAACAGGAAAAACGCTCATAAATCGGTAAAACCGCTCATAAACCGCGAAAACCGCTCATAAAACATAAAAAAGGGGTACCTGTGCGCAATACAACTTCGAAACTATTCTGAATAGTGTCGAATTTGTTTGACGCACAGGTACCTTCTTTTCCTTCTGTTTCAGGTACCTTCAGTTTAATCCAGGTTTGCCGCTTGGATGCGCTCCTGCAAATAGGCGCGCTCCTGCTCGAACCCCTCTTTCCCAAGCAGCGCGAACATGTTCCGCTTGTACGCCTCCACGCCGGGCTGGTCGAACGGGTTGACGCCGAGCAGCAGACCACTCATCGCACACGCTTTTTCAAAGAAGTAGATCAGCTCACCGAAGTTGAATTCATCCAATTCTTCCATCTCGATCCGCATGTTCGGCACGCCGCCATCCACGTGGGCAAGCGTCGCGCCGCGGGAGGCCTGTTCGTTCACGTCATTCAGCGTCTGGCCCGACAGGAAGTTGAGGCCGTCCAAGTTGTCGGGATCCTCGCCGATCGTCCAATCGACAGAAGGGTTTGTCACTTGCAGGACAGTCTCGATGAACAGCCCGGGTCCTTCTTGGATGTACTGACCGATCGCATGCAGATCGGTAGTGAACGTAACAGACACCGGGAATAGGCCCTTGCCTTCTTTCCCCTCACTCTCCCCGAACAGCTGCTTCCACCATTCCGCCAAGTATTCGAGTGCCGGGTCGTACACCGCCAGCAGTTCGATGGATTTGCCTTCCGCATATAACAGATTACGCAAAACCGCATAACGGTAGCATGGATTCGCTGACAGTTCCGGAGTCTTGTAGCGGAGACAGGCCCTCATAGCGCCTGCCATCACCGCTTCAATGTCAAGACCCGCCACCGCCATCGGCAGCAATCCGACCGGAGTCAGTACCGAATACCGTCCGCCAATATTCTTCGGGATGATGAACGTCTCGTACCCTTTTTCAGCAGAAAGGGCCCGCAGTGCGCCGGTGTCCGCATCTGTTGTGACGTAAATCCTTCTTCGCGCTTCGTCTTCTCCATACTTCTTCTCCATGAACTCCCGTAAAATCCGGAAAGCGAGTGCGGGCTCCGTCGTCGTCCCCGACTTTGAGATGACATTGACCGAGACTTCTTTGCCGCGAAGCACATCCAGCAAGTCGATCAGATAGCGGGCGCTCGTATTCTGACCGGCGAAATAGATTTCCGTTTCACCGGCGGCCGCATTGCGGAACGTATGGCCGAGCGCCTCAATGGCGGCCTTTGCTCCTAAATAGGAACCGCCGATACCGACGACGATCAGAGCGTCCGATTGGTGGCGGATACGTTCTGCAGCAGCTTGTATATGCTGGAATTCTGAACGGTCATAATCGGTCGGCCAGTCGACCCAGCCGAGCACCTGATCGTCATCAGGCACGGTATGCAGGCGTGCATGCGCAGCTGCCACCGGTTCAGCGAAAGCGTCAATCGCACGATGTCCGATGAACGGCCGCGCATTCGTATCGTCAAATTTGAGGGGCATGGACTAGCGACTCCTTCGGTAAGCTGATTTGAATGACAACAGTTGTGTACAGATATTACGACTTGTATTACTATATGACGTCTTTATTTTCAGTAATTGTCCCCATTATAAATGGACAGTTGCTTAAAAGTAAGTCACACGGCTTTTAAGGGAATAAATTTAAAAGTTTGCAGACGAACAAACTACTTTACCTGCGGAGGTCATTTAGTAAACATCCCGTTTTGACAGTAAAACAATCATTTTTAAAAATAAATTGACAGTAAACAATCATAGGTGTTATAGTTCGAGTATACAGAAAATGAGAAGTGAGCGAATATCTATTAGCTTGCCTCCATAGGTTTTACGCTACTATACGAGGAGTTTTTTTATGGAACGACAAGATCTTTTCGACCGGCTGCACCATTCCCTGATTGTTTCCTGTCAGGCGCTTCCTGATGAGCCGCTGCACAGTTCGTTCATCATGAGCAAAATGGCGCTTGCTGCAAAGTTAGGGGGCGCTTCAGGAATCCGGGCGAACACCGTGGAAGACATCAGGGCGATCAAGCAGGAGACGGATTTGCCGATCATCGGGATCATAAAGAAGGATTATCCTGGTGAGGAAGTCTACATCACACCGACTCTTGAAGAGATTTCTGCACTTGCTTCGGAAGGCACTGATATTATCGCGCTGGATGGCACGAATCGGCTGCGGCCGGGTGGTGTCACTTTTAAAGAAGTATTGCACACGGCCAAGGAGTTATATCCGAGCCAGTTATTCATGGCGGATGTCTCAACGATCGAGGAGGGAATCGCCGCCGCCAGCGCCGGAGCAGACATTGTTGCTCCAACTTTAGCGGGGTACACACCCTACTCACAAAATGCGGTGCCGCTGGAATTAGTGAAACAGCTCGTCGGCGAATTGGATGTACCGGTAATTGCGGAAGGGAACTTCGGCACGCCGGAAAAAGCACGGCTGGCTATCGAAGCAGGGGCGCATGCAGTCGTCGTAGGCAGTGCGATCACAAGACCAATGCTCATCACTCAAACATTTGCAGCAGCGATCCAGAATACAGACTGATAGATGAAAAGGAGAGGAAACGATCATGAAAGGTATTTTTACAGCGCTGATGTGCGCTTTCAATGAAGATGGCACTATCCACGAAAAGGGGCTGCGGCAATTAGTGCGTCATAACATCGATGTCTCGAAAGTGGATGGCCTCTATGTCAACGGCAGCACAGGGGAGAACTTCCTGATCTCCACGGAGGACAAGAAGCGCATTTTTGAAATCGTAAAAGACGAGGCCGGAAGCCAAGTGAAACTGATCGCCCAAGTGGGTGCCCTGAATCTCGACGAAGCGGTGGAACTTGCGGAGTATGCGACGGAATTGGGCTATGATTCCCTGTCTGCTGTGACCCCGTTCTACTACAAGTTCGATTTCGAAGAGATTAAAGACTACTACAATACGATCATGAAGAATGTGGACAATACCATGATCATCTACTCCATCCCGGCTCTTACAGGGGTGAATATGTCACTCAGCCAATTCGGGGAGCTCTTTGAAAACGAAAAGATCATCGGCGTCAAGTTTACGGCCCCTGATTTCTATCTATTGGAAAGACTGCGGCATGCTTATCCTGACAAACTCATCTATTCAGGCTTCGACGAAATGCTCTTATCAGCTGCTGTGTTGGATGTGGATGGAGCTATCGGCAGTACATTCAACGTGAATGGAAACCGTGCCCGGACTATCTTTGAGCTTGCCCAGCAAGGAAAGATCAGTGAAGCACGGAAAGTTCAAAAAGAAACGAACGATCTTATTTCAGGTATTCTTGCAAACGGACTCTACCAGACCATTAAAGAAATGTTAAAAACACAAGGTATAGAAGCTGGTGTCTGCCGAAAACCGATGAAGCAGCTCTCAGCAGAAAAAGTGAAAGTGGCTCAGCAGTTAGCAGTCGATTTCATGAACGATTGATAGGATAAAGACTTCGTAAGGAGTCTTTTTCCAAATAAGAAAGCGCTTACGTATAGTTTTTCGACAGGGGGAAATGGAATGTATGGAAAGTTCGCTGTAATCGACTACATAATATTGTTCGCGTATCTTCTTTTTATTCTCTATATCGGCATCGCAGTAGCGAAAAAAGAGATGAAAGGGAAGGAATTCTTTAAAGGAGATGGAAGTATACCGTGGTGGGTGACATCGGTCAGTTTGTTTGCGACACTGTTATCGCCGATCTCCTTTTTATCGTTAGCCGGGAATTCCTATCTCGGGAATTGGCAGCTTTGGGCAGGGCAGCTCGGTTTGTTCATCGCCGTGCCGGTGGCCATCTACTTCTTCCTTCCTGTGTATCGGAATCTGAACTTGGACACAGCGTATGAGTATTTGGAGAAGCGGTTCGGCAAGGGGATGCGGATCATGGGCAGTGCTCTGTTCATCCTGTACCAAGTGGGGCGTATGTCGATTATCATGTATTTACCGGCACTCGCTCTGTCTGCAGTGACGGGTATCCATACAGTGCTCATCATCTTGTTCATGGGTGTCATTGCAACCATCTATTCATCCATCGGCGGTATCAAGTCTGTTCTTTGGACGGATTTCATCCAAGGGATCGTGTTGATCGGCGGCGGCATCTTCGCCCTGATCGTGTTGATCTTCTCCATCAAAGGCGGGCTGCCGGAAATCTTCAAAGTGGGTGTGCAGGATAATAAATTCTTCAGCGAAGCGGTTCTGTTCGATCCGAATATCCTCAATGACAGCTTATTCATCATCTTCCTTGGTGCAGGATTATCGACGTTATTCTCCTATATCTCGAGCCAGGACATGGTGCAGCGGTACTTGACGACGACGGATTTGAAACAGATGAACAAAATGACCATCCTGAATGGGGTCCTTTCACTCGGGACAGCCACTCTGTTTTTCTTCATCGGAACGTCGCTTTATGTGTTCTATAAGCAGGCGGGCAACGGGATGCCTGACGGGGCTTCCGACCTGATTTTCGCAAACTTCATCGTCAGTGAGCTGCCGGCTGGTATTTCGGGGCTGCTGATTGCAGGGTTGTTCGCAGCGGGCCAGTCCACCTTGTCGACAGGTCTGAACAGCGTGGCGACCAGTTGGACGTTGGATATCCAGAAGGTCTTGAAGCCAGACATGTCTGATGAAAAAGGAACGAAGATCGCGAAAACAGTCAGCTTGCTGGTTGGTGTTGTGTCGATTGTCTTTGCGATCATCCTTGCGTATTCGAATATCAGTTCAGCTTATGAATGGTTCAATGCACTGATGGGGCTTGTACTCGGAATCATCGGCGGGACGTTCACACTTGGCGTCTTGACCAAGCGGGCCAATACAAAAGGGGCTGTCGCTGGTTTCATCGTCACGTCGATCATTGCCATATACGTGTCGTATTTCACGGACACAACATTATGGGCGTACTCACTCATCAACCTCGTGTCTTCCCTGTTCTTCGGCTATTTGTTTAGTATGCTCTTCAAAGAGCGGAGTAATGCGGAAGACAGCGAAGCACAGCTTACGTATTACGATCAGAAAAAGTGAATCAGCAAAGGACAGGGCCTTTTTCAGGCGCTGTCCTTCTACGTTCCAAATGATATAGTTAGAGGAGAGAGGCGATCCGCATGAATATCGGAGCGATTGACATAGGCGGCACAACGATCAAGACGGCCATTGCCACAGAACATGGTGAGCTGCGTACGCTGTTATCCTATCCGACAGAGGCGATGAGCGGCGGGGATCATGTCGTATCCACGGTGCTGAGTATATGTAAAGACATGCAATTGAAGGAAGATATACAGGGGATAGCGATCAGTACGGCCGGTCAAGTCGATGCGGAACAGGGAACCATTTTATTTGCAACGGACAACATCCCCGGGTATACAGGAATGGAAGTCAAAAAAATTGTGAGCTCTGCCCTTCAGCTGCCAGTGGCAGTGGAGAATGATGTGAACTGCACCGCACTCGGGGAACAATGGCAGGGGGCGGCACGGGGAATTGACGATTTCCTGACACTAGCGCTCGGGACGGGTATCGGCGGCGCCCTCTTCCTGAACGGGGAGCTGTACAGGGGCGCGACATCGTCAGGCGGGGAGTTAGGCCATATGATTTTATATCCGAAAGGGAAGCTCTGCACATGCGGGCAGAACGGCTGTTACGAGCAATACGCTTCGAGCGCGGCATTAGTCCGCAAAGCCGAACAGCAATTCGGGACCTTGAGCTTGCCGGACTTTTTCGTCAAGGTGCGTCAGGGGGATGCGGCTGCGGCAGACGTCTTCGAGGAATGGATCGATGATTTGACGACGGGATTAGGGTCCCTCATACAAGTGCTGAATCCGGCTGCGGTCGTCATCGGAGGAGGGATATCCGCGCAAGGTCGATTCCTGAAAGAAGCGATCCGACCTGCACTTGACTCCAAGCTGATGCCGAATCATAAGGAGGGGCTGCAGATCCTGCTTGCCGAGAAAGGGAATGATGCAAACCTGCTTGGAGCAGTGCGCCACTTTTTAAACAGGTATCCAGGCGGTTGCTGAAAGAAGGAGAATGAAAATGACAGTCAGCGAATTCGAAGGCATGAAACCAACTTTGAGGATGGAGCAGTATAAGTCCCGCTTCACTAAAACTGAACATAAAATCTACAACTATTTAACTCAGCCAGATACCCAGGTCATCTATTTATCCCTGACCGAACTTTGCGAAGCATGCGGAGCAGCCGAAGCAACGGTTCTGCGCTTTTTCAGGAAGCTCGGATATAAAGGATTACAAGACTTCAAATACTCATATGCCCAGGAAATGTCTACCGGCTCTCCGATGGCCGAGCAGGGAACTTATAAGGAGAGGATCAGTAAAAACATGATCCAAGCCGTGCAGGATTCTGAACAGCTTGCAGATGAAGAGACACTTCAACGTATTTTGAAGACATTGAATGACCGCCGGCAGATTGTCATCTTCGGCGTTGGTGCGTCAGGCATTGCAGGCCTGGATATGCAAAGCCGGCTGCTGCGGATTGGGCGTCAGGCAACTGCTATTATTGATCCGCATTTCCAGGTAATGCTCGCTTCGTCCTTGAATGAGCAAAGCACCGTCATTGCAATCAGCATTTCGGGAGGCACGAAGGATATTGTGGATTCGGTTAAAATAGCGAAGGAAAAGGGTGCTGCAATCGTGGTGCTCACCAACTATCTGAAATCCCCGCTGACGCAGTATGCTGACCATGTGTTGCTTGGAGCGGCGAAAGAGAATCCGCTTGACAGCGGATCCCTCGTATCCAAAGTGGCACAATTGTTTTTGATAGACCTCATTTGCACAGGGCTTGCGCTTCAGGAGGAGGAAAGGTCGGAAGCACTCCAATCTGAAATCTCCACGAACATATCGGATAAGCTTTACTGAGCAGGTTTACGTTCTTCTATGAAAAGCAGTGAAACTTTTCTGCCACTCAACCGACTACATTCAGGAAAGCAAAACAGAAAGTAAGAGGTGGGAATTATGAAAAAGGTTATACCGCTGGCTCTTCTCCTGATGTCCTTGTTACTCACAGCATGCGGTACCGAATCAAAAGGGGAGCAGGACAACGGGGCAGGCAGCGAGCCGAAGGAGCCGAAATTCGAGGACGTCCTGACGGCGGTCAAGGAAAAACTGGCGGACGATCTGAAAGAGGAGGATGTCGAGGACTGGAGCCAGCTTTATCAGGAAGCCGATCTGACGGATACGTCGGGTGACGACCAAGCCGCCGCGATTTGGACGGAGAAGATGAAACTGGATCCGGACAAACTGGCGAACGGCACCGTGATTGCCGCCCTCATGAACGTCAATTCGGATGAAATCATTTTGCTGGAAGCGAAGTCGGAGGATAACGTCGCGGCCTTGAAAACCTCCCTTGAAAACGAACTGGCTGCCCAGACCCAGACGTGGGAACAGTATTTGCCGGAGCAGTATGACAAGGTGAAGGCCAACAAGATCGTCACGAAGGGGAAGTTCCTGCTGTACGTGACGTATACCGATCCGGCCGGCATCGAGAAGGTCTTCCATGACCAAATGGACTGACAGCCGGATAAGCTTCGAGCGGAAGGCGTGCCTCGCGGTGCGCCTTTTTGCGTAAAGGGGGGAGCGCATGGTATTCAGCAGTCTGACATTCCTGTTTTTCTTTCTGCCTGCTGTCCTGATCATTTATTACATAAGTCCGCGGCCGCTGAAGAACGCGGTGCTTCTGGCCGTCAGCCTGTTCTTCTATGCGTGGGGGGAGCCGGTCTACATCGCGCTGATGATCTTCTCAGCAGTGGCGGATTATTGGATCGGGCGGTACATCGGACGGTACCGCGAACACCGGCCGGCGCTTGCGAAGACGGGGCTGATCGCGTCACTGACCGTCAATCTGGCAGTGCTGTCATTCTTCAAATATGCGGATTTCCTGGTCGGCTCCGTGAATGCTGCCGCCAGGACGGACTTCCAGCCGCTCGATCTGCCGCTCCCGATCGGAATATCATTCTACACGTTCCAAACGATGTCGTACGCGATCGACGTCTATCGGGGGAAGGTCCGACCGCAGCGGAACATCATCACATTCGCCTTATACGTGTCGCTGTTTCCGCAGCTTATCGCAGGACCGATCGTCCGCTATGAGGAGATCGAGCGGGAACTCATGCATCGGAAGACGACGGTCAGCCAGTTCGCGAACGGTGCCCGGCTGTTCACGATCGGGCTCGGCAAGAAAGTGCTCATTGCGAACCAGGCGGGACAGCTGTGGACGTCCATCCAGGGCCAAGGCGCCGATGAACTGAGCGTACTGTCCGCCTGGCTCGGCATTACGGCATTCGCCCTGCAGATCTACTTCGACTTCAGCGGCTATTCCGACATGGCGGTCGGTCTCGGCAGGATGTTCGGTTTCGAATTTCCGCAGAACTTCAATTACCCTTATATCGCTAGGAGCGCGTCGGAATTTTGGCGGCGCTGGCATATGACGCTCGGCGGCTGGTTCCGCGATTATGTCTATATTCCGCTAGGCGGGAGCCGGCGCGGCAAGTGGGCGCTGTACCGCAACCTTGTCATCGTTTGGGGGCTGACGGGCTTATGGCACGGCGCGAGCTGGAATTTCGTCCTCTGGGGATTGTATTTCGGCGTGCTGATCGCAGCGGAGCGGGCCGGCCTGCTCCGTTTCCTGGAGAGGCTTCCCGCAGTTGTGCAGCACCTCTATCTGCTGCTCGCCGTGCTGTTCAGCTGGGTGTTGTTCGTCTTCGAGGACATCCGCGACGGCTGGCAGTTCGCGCGCGTCATGCTTGGCTTCAGCGGCCGGCCGTTCGCGGATTCTGCCTTCCTGTACGATGCGTACACGAATGGTCTGTTGCTTGCTGCCGCCGCTGTGCTGTCGACACCGCTTGGTGCCTATACTTGGAAACGACGGACCGAAAGCAGCCGGCTGCTGGGGAAGGAGCCTGTGCAGCTCGTCGTGCAGACTGCCTTTCTTGTAGTGATTCTGATGCTTGCGACCGCTTATCTGGTCGACGACGCGTTCAATCCGTTTCTGTATTTCCGGTTCTGATCAGCCGAAAGGAAGGGGGAATCCGGTGAGGAAAACCGATTATGCTGCAGTGATCCTTTTCTGCGGCTTTCTAGTGACGTTCGGCCTGCTGACTGTCCTCTCGAAGGACAAAATCTTCTCGGAGGATGAAAACCGTGTGCTCCAGCAGCTCCCGGTCCTTTCGTGGGAGCGCATCGTCTCAGGCGACTATACGAAAGAAATGGAGACGTACTTGAGCGACCAGTTCGTGTCCAAAAGGTTCTGGACGGGTGTGAAAGCGTCCGCCCAGAAATTGACCCTGAAACGGGATAACAACGGTGTGTTCTACGGCAAGGATGGCTATCTGCTGGAACCGTTCCGGCCGTCCGGCGGGCAGCTTGAAGCGAACAGCGAAAGCCTGTCCCGGTTCACCGAGGGGCTGCCCGCGGATGTCCGTGTCTACGGCCTGCTCGCACCGACCTCGGTCGGTATGTATCCGGAAAAGCTGCCGGTATTCGCGCAGACGGACGACGAAATGCAGGCCATAAGGAAAGCGGAAACCCTCACAGGGGATGGGATGACCTGGATCGACGCGGCGGCAGCGCTGCAGGCGGACAAGAGTGAGCAGATCTACTTCCGGACGGACCACCATTGGACGGTCCGTGGGGCGTATACTGCCTACCGGGCGGCCGCTGCGACGATGGGACTGACGCCGTACGGCAAGGACCGGTTCGAAATCAGGACCGTGTCGGACGGCTTCAAAGGGACCTTCGACGCCAAGGCGAACGACCCATCGATATCCGCCGAACCATTGGAGGTGTTCCTGCCGACGTTCGAGATGGCGTACCGCGTCGACTACGACGGTGACGGATCCGGCATGGACTCCCTCTATGACTGGACGTTCCTGGACAAACGCGATAAGTATTCACTGTTCCTGGGTGGCAACCACCGTGCTGTCACAATTCGTTCATCCGCTCCGAATGACCGTAAACTGTTGGTCATCAAAGACTCATACGCCCATTCGTTCGTGCCGTTCCTTGCGAACCATTACAGGCAGATCGAAATGGTGGATCTGCGCTATGATCATCGCAACATGAGGAAGCTGATCGAGGAGGACGGTATTGACGACGTGCTCATCCTCTATAATATTGCAACGTTCGCCGACGACCAGAACCTGATCTGGCTCCGGCAGTGAAGCGCGAAAAGGCCGGCATCCCACACGGAGATGACGGCCTTTTTTTAGTTGTCACGAATGCTGTTCCAGTTCCGTGATGACTTCCTTGATCTGATCGATATGACGGAGTTCGTGGTAGCCAGCGAACGGGATCCACTGGGACAGGTTCATCTCACCAAACACCGGGTGAGGGTACGAGCGGACTTCCAGTTCCTCGGCTGGAATCGACTCTTCCGTCTGCCGCAGCAGCTGATGGGAGCCGTCGAGTTTCGCCCGCAGCTCAGCCTTTGTCAGGAACGAATCACCAGGGGTGACAAAGTCCGGTGCTTCCACTTTCATCGACCGGTCGACTGTCCGCTCGATCGGCTTGTCGACGGCCGGAGCTGTGGCGTCTTTCTTCACTTCGGTCTGGATCGTCTTTGCGACGGCGCCTTCCATGAGATGGATGTGCTCCATCACTTGCCGGATGGACCAGCGATCCTCTGCCGGTTTCCAGTTCAAGTCTTCATCACTGATCCCTTCGACGGTGTTCCAAAGCGTTTCACGTGCTTCCTCATTCACTTTCATGCCATCACTCCTCCTTTTGCAGATAGTTCCAGTTTATAGGTGAGAAGAGCAAATAGCGAGCGGACAGGCTTGCCAATGTCGAGATGTCCGGGTAGATTGCTGTCGTCAGCCCCCTGATTCCGATATAATCAACCTACGGTAAAAGTCCGGTCGGCTGTCGTGCCCCATCCGCTTGCACCACATCCCACATAGCGAAGAAGGTGAACCTTTGGAAATTTTTGAAGTCATATTACTCATGCTCACCGCGGTGTTCCTCTCCAACGTCTTCAACCGCTTTCTCCCGTCCATCGCCGTGCCGCTCATTCAAGTGGCGCTGGGCATCATCCTGGCAATTCCGCTGTCGGACCATTCCTTGAAACTGAGCCCGGAGCTGTTCCTGCTGCTGTTCATCGCCCCGATCTTGTTCAACGACGGCGTGAATGTCGATAAGAAGGCAATCTGGGGGGAACGGAAATCGATCCTCTCCCTGTCGATCGGCCTCGTCTTCGCGACGGTCGGCCTGCTTGGCTGGTTCGTCCACTGGCTCGTACCGGAGATCCCAATAGCGGCGGCGTTTGCCCTTGCTGCAGCATTGGCCCCGACGGATGCCGTCGCTGTTCAGGCACTCGCCGAAAAAGTGCGCGTGCCGAACAAGATCATGCATACGCTCGAAGGCGAATCGCTCATCAACGATGCGTCCGGCCTCGTATCCTTCCAGTTCGCGGTCGCAGCATTGCTGACAGGCACGTTTTCGCTGCTGAACGCAGGTACGAGCTTCCTCCTCATCTCGACGGGGGGGATCGTGCTCGGTGCGATCCTGACGCTGCTGAAAATCGGCCTGATGCGCTGGCTCCGGAATCTCGGGATCGAAAACAGCATTTCGTTCATCCTCATGGAAGTGCTGCTGCCGTTCCTCATCTTCGTCATTGCCGAACACGTAGGCGTGAACGGGATTTTGGCTGTCGTCAGCGGAGGGATTGTGCATTCCCTGACATTCCGGCGGCTGAACCCGGAAGAAGCACAGCTGAAACTGCTGTCGCGCAGTACATGGGCAGTCATCACGTTCAGTCTGAACGGGATTGTGTTCGTGCTGCTCGGCACACAGCTGCCGAATATCGTGGAGGCTGTGCTGCGGGACGGTGTCACTCATATCGTTACACTCTTCGGCTATATTCTGGCGGTTACGGCCGGTCTGCTTGGTCTCCGGTTCGTCTGGATCGGACTGTTCAATAACTTCCAGAGCACGTCCGTCTTCCTGAGCAAGCAGCGGGCGACCGATACACTGCTGTATACGATTGCCGGTGTGCGGGGGACGATCACCTTGGTCAGTGTTCTGTCCCTGCCGCTGTTTTTAAGCGACGGCACACCGTTTGAAGAACGCGACCTGCTGTTGTTCATCGCCGGAGGGGTCATTCTTCTGACGCTCCTGCTCGCCAACTTTACACTGCATTTGTTTGCGCCAAAACTCGATACGACCACACTGGAAGATGATCATACGTGGGAAATCGGCATGCTGCGCCATGTGAAAGATGAACTGCGCAAGCACCGGACGAAAGAGAACCGGCAGTCGATCGGCCGAGTCATCAAGATGTACAACGATCGTCTCTTTTCGCTGACGAATACACTGGAATTAAACAAAAGTGAACGTCACTTGCGCCGGCTGATCCTGGAATGGCAGCTGGAGCATACCGCCGAGCTGGTGAGGGAGGGCCGGGTCCGGCTGCAGATTGCTTTCCCAATCCTGCGGAGGCTGAATATGCGGCTGTACCGGCTGACGAAAGAAAAGCAGTACCGTTCCAACTTTTTCTATACACGTCTCGCCCGCCGCTACCTGCATGGGCTGAAGGTGAAGCCGCTGGCTGCGAAAGATCGTAGGGAACAGCGCCTGATTCTCATGCACAGTACGTCCGATTATGTAATGGACAAGCTGAAAACTTTGCAGGACGGTCAGTTTTCACCGGAATTGGTGGAAGGGTTCCTGCTGAATTATGAACGCATGGGCGGCATTGGACTGCCGAAAGAAGCGGCGCACCATCTGCACGAATGGGTCGACTACGCTCTGCAAGTCGAACGGGCCTACATCCAGGCGGCGTTCGAACGAGGGGACATCACCCGCGGCGAGATGAAACAGCATCGCGAAAACCTGCTCGCCATTGAAAACAGCATCCAGCTGCAGGATTGAGCGCGCGGGGGAGCAGAGGTGGCTGTGGGGTTATGAGCGGAAATCAGGGTTTATGAGCGTTTTACGTGTTTTATGAGCGTTTTCCGCGTTTTATGAGCGAAAATCCAGATTTATGAGCGCTA
>DAMDKL010000004.1:116889-139129 GCA_032099885.1 Sporosarcina sp. | reverse complement strand
TTATGAGCGGAACTCGGGGTTTATGAGCGTTTTACGTGTTTTATGAGCGGAACTCGGGTTTTATGAGCGTTTTCCGCGTTTTATGAGCGAAAATCCAGATTTATGAGCGCTATCCGTGTTTTATGAGCGAAAATCCAGATTTATGAGCGGTTCCCGCGTTTTATGAGCGGAACTCGGGGTTTATGAGCGTTTTACGTGTTTTATGAGCGGAACTCTAGATTTATGAGCGTTTTGCGAGTTTTATGAGCGGAACTCGAGATTTATGAGCGTTTTCCGAGTTTTATGAGCGGAACTCGGAATTTATGAGCGTTTTCCGTGTTTTATGAGCGGAACTCAAGATTTATGAGCGCTATCCGTGTTTTATGAGCGGAAATCCAGATTTATGAGCGGTTCCCGCGTTTTATGAGCGATAATCCGATTTCATGATCACCCGCCACCCGCGCCCACACCAAAAAAGGCTGTCGGGAGTCAATTGAATGACTCCCGACAGCCTTTTTGCGTGGAATTATGCGTTGGCAGCTGCTTTTTTCGGCTGCGTGAGCAATTTTGGTTCTTTCAAGTATTTGATGACGCCTTCTGAAGCACGGTAGCTGAGTGCGCCGATCGTTGCAGTCGGGTGGTGACCGCCGAATTGCGGGAAGGCCGATCCGCCGACGACGAACAAGTTCTCCATATCCCACAGTTGCAGGTAGTTGTTGACTGCAGATGTTTCTGGGTCTTCGCCCATGCTGACTCCGCCGGCATAGTGGCCGCCGTCATAGATATGGTCGAATTCTTCCGGAACTTCGTCTGGATCTACGATATCCGCGCCCATCTTCTCCATGATCTCGGTACACTTCTCGATTCCGAACTTGGCCATTGCCTTGTCGTGATCGGTGTACTTGTTCGTGATGCGGAGAAGTGGATCGCCGAACTCGTCCGTATACGTCGGGTCGAGGGACGTATAGTTGTGCCACCATGACATGACAGCCGGAGTGTACCAGACGACGAGGCTGCGGTTCGTATAATGAAGGGACTTGTCCTTGAACTCCGGTCCCCATTGCTTCGTCCCGCGCGGTACCTTATTTGTCGCGATCGGGCCGTGGCCGTACTGGCGGATTTCAATGCCGCCGCCGTTGATGAAATCGACATCGGAATGGTCGAAGTTATCACCGGCAAAGTCACTGAGTGCGCCGCCAAGTGCGCCTGCTCCCATGAACAGGTTGAACTTCTTGTCTTCGAAGAATCCGCGTGCACCGAGGAACGTGATGTTGAACTGACCGTTGAAGTTCCGGCCGATAACACCCGTCCGTTTAACCGGGTCGTAAGGCTTTCCGATCTTCGACAGCAGAAGCAGGCGGTTGTTCGTGAACGAGAATGCACCGAGCACGACAACGTCCGCCGGCTGGATGTATTCGAGGCCTGTGCGCAAGTCGACGTACATGACGCCGGTCGCCTTGCCGTTTTCGTGCAAGACACGACGGACCAGGGAATGCGTGCGGATTTCACAGTTGCCTGTCTTGACGGCAGTCGGGATAACGGTGACGAGCGGATCCGATTTCGCGCCGAAGTCACAGCCGTACTGCGTGCAGAACGAACAGAACATGCACTGTGCGATCGTCTCGCCGTCAGGGTTCGTGTAGGACTGCGATAGGTTTGCGGAAGCGACTTGGTATGGGTGGTAGCCCATCTTCTTCGTCGTTTCCTTGAACAGCTTGATGGCAGGGGATTCTTTCATCGGCGGGTTCGGCCACGGGTTGGAACGTTTCTCTCCAAGCGGGTCTTCTTCGCCTGAAATGCCGGCCGTTTTTTCCCATTTGTCGTAATATGGATCCATTTCGTCGTACGTAATGCCCCAATCACGGCTGATCATGCCTTCGGGAATTTTCTTTTCGCCATAGCGCTCCACCGTTTTGGTGCGGAATTGGAAATCGATTGGTCTCCAGCGGTACGTAGCACCCGCCCAGTGGACACTGCCGCCGCCGAGGTCGGTTCCGGCCATCATTTCGTTCCGGGTACGGACTGGCAGTGCTTCTTCATCCAATGTGTTTCGCGACGTGATCGTCTCGGGAGCAAGGTTCTGCATCATTTCGTAACGATCGGTATATCGGAGTTCATCTTTCACCCCGATATAGTCTTGACGGTCGACGGGTTTCCCCCGCTCGAGCGTAACGACTTTATAGCCCGCTTTTGCTGCTTCAGCGGAGACAATCCCGCCTGCCCAGCCGCTGCCGACAACGACGACGTCGACTTTTTCAAGTTTCTTAGCCATTTAGCTTCCTCCTATCCCCACATGTCCTGGTAATCGCGCAGGCTTTCCTGTTTCATGACAGCGAATTCTTCGTCTTCGATCTGACCGAGGTAGCCCATGCGCGGACCCGGGTATTCTTTCATCTTCCAGCCTGCCATATCGCGGTTACCGCCGTATACAGGATCTGCATAAGCGCCTTCGACAGTCGTCTTGAGCAGCAGGTTGAAGAATGCGATTGAGTCGATCCCGTTCATGCGGATCTTGCCTTCTTCGAAATCTGTGAGGATGGCATCCATCTGGTCGCCCTCCAGCTCCGCGAACTTCTTCTTGTGCCGCGTGCTTGCCTCATCCTGAAGGGATTTCACACCTTCACGGAAAATCTCGCCGCGGTTCATGCGGGTCTGGTAGCGCGGAGTCGGAGTCGGCGTTTGGACATCCGCGTTTGGACCTTGCTTGTTCTGGTCCCTGTTGCGGTCTTCATAATACGCTGCTTCCTGGTTTTGCGGGAATGGCCCTTTCATGTATTCATGGGCGTTCGATCCCCAATCCCCGGCCAGCTGGCGGTCGATGAAGTACGGAACACTGAGAGCGATCGCGCCCGGACCGTTCTTATCTTCCGGATACAGCCGCTCGGTCGCGGCCGAAAGAGTTTCGAAATCATCGGTGCGACTGAAGAACGTACGGGCATCCATGTCGTGGTTCGCAGTGGCTGCCGGTTTCTTGCCGTTGTCGGCAGGTTTCTTCATCTGATTTGTAATCAGACCTCCGAACAATCCTCCGCCGATCAATCCGCCGGCAACCAGGCCGGTGTTTTTCAGGAAATTCCTCCGGCTCATGTTACTGCCGGGTTTCTTCGGATCTTGCGTTTCAGCCATCGTCGATTCCTCCTTTGTAATAGGACTTGCAGATTGTGGTGCAGCGGGCAACCATCATTCGGTTTGCAGGCGCGGTTACAAAAAAGGTTTGCATAGTATAAGAAAAGTTCTACTGCTGTGGCGCCTGCCCCGTTACGAGCTGCCCGATCTATCACTGGCTTAAAATCTACAGTTGTTAAGTATAACAATCTCTTATTGAAATATCTCGGCAATCGAAACAAATTGGACATTTTACCTAACAACTCACTCTTCAGGGATACGGTTAAACAGCAAAACCTGCAGAAGTGCCCGCAAACGTTACAGGCACTGGAAAAGAAGGATAAACAACACAACGTCTGCTTGCTGCTTAAGCCTGCCCAATTGTTGAGAGTGTTAGACTGTTTCTAATAAGTAATTTTTGTACACAGGTTCCCGGCTCAGCTGAGGGAATGGACAAGTTCACCCTGCACCCACACGCTGCGGATGTTTTGCGGACGTGCCAAATACATGATCTTCTGGAAAATATCGAGCAGTGGTTCGTCGGCATCGAACAGTGGAATTCGCGCAGATTCAATGGACGGATCGATACACTGGGCGTCCCAAGCGTATCCTTCTGCCAGCCTGCCGATTGGAAGGCTCAAGCTTTCTCCGCCGCCGGCAGTGGCGAGGTAAAATGATTCCGCAATTGTGACCCGTGATCCTGCGGTACCGCGAGTCTCGGCGGGGAGTCGTGGATTAACGCCGTCTTCGAGCATGCGTGATGACATAACGGCCTGCCGCGCATTATCGTATAGGCTCGGAGAGAAGCCGCCGGAAATGTCGGATCCGAGGCCGATGTCGACGTTCATGGCAGAGAAGCGGGCAATCGGAATAACACTGTTCGCAAAATAAGCGTTCGACACCGGACAATGGGCGATGGCGCTCCCGGTTTCCGCGAACAATGCGGCATCCGAGTCGGAAAGGAAATTGCAATGCGCCAGAACGGACTTGTCCTGCAGGAGGCCGAAATCATTCAGCGCCTTTGCGTCATTTTTGCCGAACCGTTCTTTTACATGCTGGTGCGCCCAATCGCTTTCGCTGCAATGAGACTGGATATGGGTATCGTATTTAGCGGCAAGTGCGCCTAGCCCTTCGAGCACTTCATCCGTACATGTAGGGATGAATCTCGGCGTGACCACCGGGTAGACGCCCTGTTTTGCCGTACTGCCGACTTCCTTTACTTTGAGGATGAATTCCTCGGTATCCCGTAAAGCAGTCTGAGCATCGGCATCCCGGTAATCCGGCGGGCATTCTGTCTCAAGATCCATGACGACTTTCCCGACGAGACCGCGCTGCCCGCGTTCTGCACAGATTTCTGCCAGCCGGATGCTCGCTTCCTTATGGACGGTCGCGAAATACAGAGCAGTCGTAGTTCCGTTTGCGAGAAGTGTTTTGACAACGTCCGTATAAACCATATCAGCGTATTCAAGATCGCTGAACTTTGACTCCGATGGAAACGTATACGTATTCAGCCAGTCGTGAAGCGGGATATCGAGGGCGGTACCAGCTTGCGCCCACTGCGACGCATGGCAGTGAAGATCAACAAAACCGGGAAGGAGATAAGATCCTTCGGGGATGCTGGTGAATCGATCCGTGTTTTCGTAATCATTCAGGATGGTGTCAAAATCGCCATCTTCGGGACGCACAATCCGTTCGATGATACCTTCGCTGTTGACGCAGAACAAGCAGTCCTTCAGCACTTCCACTTCACTTTTGGAACGGCTTGTAAATGCATTGGCGAAAAAAACTTTCTCATAGGTCATAGTGCATCCTCCTGTAGTTAGGTAATGGTGCCAATTATACCAGCACTGCTTGTCGGTTTGTGAAATCAGCCTCTTCGTAATAAGCATTCTTGACAAGGAGATTCGGTCCGAGACAGCGGACAGCCGGGCAATGGCAGCTGACGGACTTTGAAAGAGGGTGCTGCTGCCACGCCTCATACATTTCGGGCAAATGCCCATCCTGTATATTACCGAGCGGTGGTACATCTCCGAAATCAGTGACAATGACGTCGCCAGTGAAGATGTTGACGTTCAGCCGGGAGCGTCCGTCCGGATCGTTGCGGACTGAAACATTCCTGCTTGCTCTCAGTTGTGCGAGCAGTTGCTGATCCGCCGGGTCTGCGCTGCACGAATAGAAGGGCAGTGTTCCGAACAGCATCCACGTATCCGGGTTCCGGAATTGCAATATCTGCTGGATGGCTTCCCGCGTCTCGGCTAAGGACAGAACGTCCAGAGTGGAGGCGAAGTCACTAGGGTACATTGGATGAATTTCGTGGCGGGTGCACTTCATCTCGTTTACGAATTGTTCGTGGATCGTCTGCAGGTGAGGGAGGGTGCGCCGGTTCAGCATCGTTTCTGCAGAGACGGTCACTCCGAGGTCAGCAAGCGCCCGGCTGTTTTCGATCAGCCGCTCAAATTGGGCGGCTTTGCGCTCAAACGACGGCTGACGTTCCATATTGGCGAAGCCGCCTTCCGCAAAGTCTTCCACAGTGCCCCAATTGTGGGAAATGTGCAGCACGTCCAAATAGGGTGCAATGGCTTTGTAACGGTCAAGCGGCATGGTCAGATTGGAATTGAGCTGGGTTTTGATGCCGCGTGCGTGCGCATATTGCAGGAGCGGGAGGATGATTTGTTCGACGGACCGTTTGGAAAACATCGGTTCCCCGCCTGTCAGGCTGATTGTGCGCAAGTGCGGAATTTCCTCAAGCCGCTGGATCAGCAGGTCGACGGGCAATGCAGCCGGATCTTGCGGCTGCAGCATGTAGCCGACGGCGCAATGCTCACAGCGCATGTTACAAAGGTAGGTCGTTGTAAATTCGATACTTGAGAGTACTTGGCGGCCGTGTGTGTCAACGTCCAAATACGCTTCCCAAGGGTCTTTCGCAATCCGTTCAGTTAGTGAGGTCATTGAGTATGCTCCTGTCTTGAAATGTTCAGTATTCAGTATGCGCCCGATGCAGTCGGGTGACAACCTTCAGTGGAAATGACAGAACGGAGGGAATATTCACCTAGTTCCTTCTTGCAGGAAGCTGTATCAAAATCACAGGAGATGACGGAACTATCCGAATCCATATTTTTTTTGAGAAAGGAGTGGAATGGTGAATTTGGGGTATGTAAATAAGACGACACTTTGGCATATTACTGAGAAAGCAGGTGCGCGGAATGAAAGATATACTGATTTCATTCGTGATCCCTTCCTACAACGAAGAAGGAAATATTCATCCTATGATAAAGGCGCTCCGCCAAACGATGGCTTTTTCCAAACGGCGGTATGAGCTGCTGTTCGTCGATGACGGCAGCAGTGATGGCACCATGGAGGAAATCCGGGATGCAGTGCTCCTGTATCCGGAAGTCGAGTACATTTCGTTTACGCGGAATTTCGGGAAAGAAGCAGCCATCCTGGCCGGTCTTGAAAGTGCCAAAGGGGATGCCGTCATTTTAATGGACGCGGATCTGCAGCATCCTCCTGACCTGATTCCAAAGCTCATACGCGGTTACGAAGAAGGGTATGATCAGGTAATTGCGAAACGGAACCGAAAAGGTGACGCGAAATTCCGGTCGATGCTGTCACGCATGTATTATTGGGGTGTCAACAAAGCGGTGGACGTGGAGCTGCGGGACGGGGAAGGTGATTTCCGTCTGCTCAGCAGGCGTGCGGTCGATTCACTGCTTCAGCTGAGCGAAGGCAACCGGTTTTCGAAAGGCCTTTACTCGTGGATCGGACTTGAACAGAAGACGATCTGCTACGACAATGTCACCCGACAGCACGGTGAGACGAAGTGGTCGTTCAAACAGCTCGTCAATTACGCAGTGGACGGAGTTGTCTCTTTCAACACGAAACCGCTTCGGCTCTGCTTTTACGCAGGTCTGTTCAGTTTGTTCCT
This sequence comes from Sporosarcina sp., assembly GCA_032099885.1. Lineage (GTDB taxonomy): Bacteria > Bacillota > Bacilli > Bacillales_A > Planococcaceae > Sporosarcina. The sequence continues at coordinate 132,120 of DAMDKL010000004.1, read as the reverse complement.
TGCGGTTTCTTATATACTTGTGACGCTCGTCGGCATTATCCGCAACGGAGTCGACGTGCCCGGCTACTTTACGATCATTTCAGCAGTCCTGTTCCTCGGCGGCGTCCAGCTTTTATCGCTTGGGATTATCGGGGAATACGTCGGACGGATCTACAATGAAACGAAAAAGCGGCCGCATTATCTCATTCAGCGGACAAGCGCCGAGGTGAAAGGAAAGCCACTGTCTCATGCCAAAATTCGAAGCTCGTGAATTCATTTCATTCGCCGTGATCGGCGTCGTGAATACAGCAACCTATTATTTGTTTTACTTGGCCGGGCTGAAAGGGCTCGGTCTCCCTTACATGATCGCCCATTTCGGTGCGGTCATTTTAAGCATGGTCATTTCGTTTTTCCTGAATAGCTATGTGACGTATAAGGTGAAACCGACGTGGAAGAAGTTCCTCATGTATCCGATCACCCAGCTTGTCAATATTGTGGTGACTGCCGTGCTGCTCTTCCTGCTCGTCGACGGCCTGGGTCTGAACAGCACGGTTGCGCCGCTTGCCGCGCTGATCGTCACGGTTCCGGTCACCTTTGTTGTTACAGGAAAGGTGCTGAAGGCAGCATGATGACGAAATGGAATTGGCTGATCACGGCCTTCCTAAGTGTACTGGTCGCGACGGCAGCTCATTTCTTCATGCTCTCGGAATGGGGGCAGGGCCGTTATCTGATCGGAGCAAATGACGGGATGTCCCAAATGGTTCCTTTCAAGCACTTCTTATATGAGACGCTGCGTGATGGGAACTACTTCTACTCGGAACGGTTTGGATTCGGGGGCGGGACCTTTTCTCAACTTGGGTATTATTTCTCGACATCCGTCATATTTCTGCTGACCGCCGCTGTGACGGTCTGTTTGGAATGGACGGGAGCCGTGAGCCCCTCGTTGACCTATTGGGCAGATGCGACCGTATTTGTCAGTATAGTCCGGCTTACACTCATCCAGCTGCTGGCCGTTTACTTCTTCCGCCAGGTCGGTCTTCGCGGCTGGTACGCCTACATTGGCGCCGCACTCTATAGTGTCAGTATCCTTTACTTCCGTCATGTCACCTACTGGGAGTTCTTTGCAGATGCGATGCTGTTCTTGCCTCTGCTGCTGATCGGTTCTGAACGGATCATGCGTCTTGGAAAGCCCGCTGTATTCATACTGGCGGTGACCCTCTCCATGGCAGATAATTTCTATTTTGCCTACGTCAATTTCCTGCTGGCTTTCATTTACATAGTGTTCCGTTGGTTTGTGCCGATTGCCGGGCAGGAAGTGAACAAGCTGCGACAAACAGTGCAGTTCACTGTCGGCGGAATTACCGGTGCCATGCTGAGTGCACCGTTTTTCCTGCCGGCTGTCTACGGCTATCTGAATAATCTGCGGCCTCCCTATGAAGGGGAGATTCCGCTGTTCCGGCTTCACGACAATCTCGTTACGGATGGAAGAATAGTTCTCCTCCCGACAATTGCCATTCTTGCGGTACTGCTGTTCCCGCTGTACAAAAACCGCTTATTCCGCCTGTTTGCGCTGCTGACAGTGTTTTTTGCCGTCTTGCACGAAAGTCCTGCGGTCGGCAGTCTGTTCAACGGTCTGTCGGCGCCCCAATACAGGTGGGAGCATATGCTGATGCTGATGGCAGGAGGGGCCGCGGCCTTTGCCCTGCAGCATTGGAAATCACTGCATGTGAAGAACATCGCGTTGGCGGGCGCGGGGACAATTGGGCTGTATTACGTGTTTCAGGCATTAGATCTTGTCAGCAAGCCAAGTCTCTATTCGGACAGTCTGATTGTAATGGCATTTGTCACTTGTGCGCTTGCCCTGCTCGCTGCAATTCCGCAGTTCAAACATTGGGACATAGCCTTGTATGGTGTGGTCATTATAGTTTCGCTCGTTACAGTGAACCTTTATCAAAAAGAGAAGCTGGCCCTTGACAACCCAGCCGTTCACCAAGTGAAGGGAGAGGGGATCCCGCGGTCATTCTTTACAAGTGAGGCGTACAATGCAGAGGCGCCTCGCAGGATGATCCATGATTTGGCTGAGAGCGAGCCCGACCCGCTCGCCCGGTTCGACTGGATGATCGGCACACGCAACAACACACCGATTGTGCAGGATTTCCTTGGGATGAGTATGTATTCGAGCTTGCTCAATCGAGATTTGCTTCATGCGTATTGGGAGGATCTGTCGATTGACATGGGCAGGGAAAGTGTCAGTCGCTATGCCGGGCTTGGCGGCCGGGCCAATTTGTACAGCCTGCTGAACGGCGTATATGCAGTAAGGGGAGCGATCGGCAATCCTGTACCATATGATTTCCAGGAGGTGGCGGAACAGGACGGCTACCGTGCTTACGCAAGTGGCCACCGTCTGCCGTTTGTACGAACTGCGTCAAAGATTTTTACGGAAAAAGCGCTTGAGGACGCGCCGGCCATCGCGCGAGAACATGCGATGCTGGATGGCGTGATTGTGGAGGATGCCTCCGGGAAGTCCGAGCCGGTGCCTGAAGTACCGAATTTGATGAGCCAAGCGGAAATCGAAGCGGTGGATGCCGAGTATGACGGCGATACGTTGGTCGTCACAGGAGAAACAGGAGGTCTTGATCTCCGACTGAACGATGTGTCCCTGCTGAAGGAAGATGCATACGTAGCGTTTTACTTGAAACGTTCATCGGCTGACCAAGGTTTTGTTTTGACGGTCAATGACTATCGGACAACCCGGAAACGGACCGACTCGATTTATCGGACCCGTGTCTATGACCTGACCATCCGGATTCCGAGTGAAGAAGTCATCCGGATCCGTATGCCGCAAGGGACGTATACGCTGCGGGATTTGGCGCTGTACACCGAAGATTATAGGATGCTTGCAAAAGCCGAGCAGCGCAGTGCGGCTGCGCCAGAGACCGAGGTGACATGGAACGGCGGGCGCGTGCACAGTCAGCTTGATAATGTGAATGCGGACCCATATGCAGTCATGCCAATCCCATTCGAGAAGGGATGGCAGGCGCGGGTGAACGGGAAACCGGTGGACATCGTCAAAGCGAATTATGCATTTACCGGCATCCCGATCAAACCCGGCAAAAATGTGATCGACCTATCTTATTACCCTCCGTATTTCAGAAGTTCGCTCCTGTTGGCGTCCTTGACCGCTGTCCTTCTTCTTGGATACTGGCTGCGCAACAGACATAACAGACGAAACAGTCCGCATTCCTGGTAAGGGAGCGGGCTGTTTCACTTTGTGAGATGACATCACAAATGATTGAGCGGCCGCTCGGTCCGGGGTATAATCGGGACATCATTCATTATGGAGAGGGTCGTTCATCATGACGAAACAGTTAAGTGAGCAGGAGCTCATCCATCTAATCCAGCCTGGAACGGATATTATCATTCCAATCGCCAACGGAGAACCTCATCTGCTGCTGGACTTGCTGGAATTGAATTACACGGAACTTGACAGGGTGACGGTCCACCAAATGCTTGCACTCCGGGAAAGGGCATATATCCGCGGTGAAATGGCCGGTCATCTGGTGCACAGATCGTATTTCCTTAGCGGCGCGACTCGGGCTGCGTTCCAGTCCGGCCATGTGGAACTCGTGCCGAATGTGTTCAGTGAGATGCCGCGGCTGCTGGCGGCGACGACAGCAAAGCCGCTCATCATGGCGGTGGCTTCCCCGCTGGACGAGCACGGTTACTTCTCACTCGGTACACAGGCGGATTACGTGTCGGATTTCATCGGGGAAGTCCCCCTTATTCTGGAAGTGAACCGGCATATGCCGAGGACGTTCGGTGAAAACCAAGTGCACATCAGCCAGATTGCCGGGTATGTGGAGCATGACGCCCCGCTGGCGGAAGAGAAATGCCCCGTTCCAAATGAAAAAGACTTGAAGATCGCCTCTTTCATCGCTTCGGAGATCAACGATGGGGATACGCTGCAAATCGGGATCGGCGCAGTGCCGAATGCAGTCATGAGCATGCTGCGGGATCATAGGGACCTCGGTATCCACACAGAGATGCTGACAGATGGCGTGGTCGATCTCGTTATGTCAGGTGCCGTCACAGGCCAAAATAAGAGAACGCATAAAGGGAAAATCGTAACGACTTTTGCGTATGGAACGGAGCGTCTTTATCGGTTCCTCGACAATAACCCGGGTGTTGAATTCCTCTCGGTCAGCACGGTGAACGATCCGTATACGATTTCGAAGGAAGACAACATCGTGTCGATCAACGCGACAACGGAGGTCGATTTGTACGGGCAGTGTGCATCTGAAACGGTAGGGGGCCGGTATTATTCCTCGACCGGCGGCCAGGCGGACTTTGCACGTGGAGTCCAGCTGGCGAGGAATGGGAAAGGGTTCATCTGCTTATATTCCACACTGAAAAATGACACTCAATCGCGCATCAAACTGCAACTCGCGCCGGGATCGGTCGTCACCACATCGAAGAACGAGGTAGACTGCATCGTGACGGAATACGGGATAGCCCGGCTTCGCGGCAAGTCGCTCCGTGAACGGGCCGAGGCACTGATCGCTATCGCCCATCCGAAATTTCGCGACGAACTGCGCCGGGAAGCGGTGGAGGCGGGTATTCTGCCGTCCGGTCTGTAAGGGAGAGAGCGGAAAGTTGGGCGCTCAAGCGAATATGTGGAACGCTCAAGCCCACGTCGGAACCGCTCAAGCAAAAAAATCAGGGGTGTCCCACTCGGAGGACGCCCCTGATTTCATTTGAAACTACATACTAAAATTAATCCAGAACACAGCTGTTACACTTACCGACATGACGGCGAGGAAGACGGCATCGATCCGGCTGTACGACGTTGGGTAGAAGTACGTGCGCGCTTCTCCCATCTGATATTGCTTCGCTTCCATGGCAATCGCGATTCGCTGGGCGCGCCGGATGCTTTGTGCGAAGAGAGGAACCGTATAAGACTGGATCCGTTCGCCCATCCCTTTCACACCGCGCGAAAACGTAATACCGCGTACTTTCAATGCGTTGCCCCGCACTTGGATCTCTTCCACAATGACCGGCAGCAGACGGATTGCCGCAATGAAACTGTATGCATATTTGGACGGCAGCCGGAACTGCTGCATCATGGCGTAAAAAAACAGGACCGGCTCAACCGTCAGCAGAAACGCAAAGCCGGTAAAGCCGAATGACAGCGACTTCGTGCCGAGCAGCAGACCGTGATGGATGCTCTCCTCCGAGATTTTAATAACCCCCCATTGCCAAAGGACGGTATCGCCTTTACCGAACATCGCCATTGTGACAAACGATGAAGCGAAGGACAGTAAGATTGGAATTGACAGCAGCATAAGTTTTTTAACCGGGTAGCCGCTGAAACCATACAGCAAGATGGCGAACAGGACGGCGAACCAGATTGCGAGCGGCAGGTTCCGGTTGAATAGCGTGATGAAGAGCAGCGAAACGAACACAACAAATTTCAAGGCTGGATTGACACGAAACAGCCAGGTTGTGCGTTCAGGAGTGAACCAGGCTGGCATATGCAGCGCCTCCCGTCTTCGCAGGGGAGACTAGCTTGCCATCGTCGACATACCACCGGTGGGTCGCGAAATGATCAGCGATTTCCAAATCATGTGTCACCATGATAATGGTCAGTCCGTTTTGCCGTAACGTTTCCAACGTCTCCAGCATGATGAACGTATTCCGCGCGTCCTGACCGAAAGTTGGTTCATCGAGCAGCAGCACTTCTGTATTCCCGGTCAGCGCTGTCGCAACGCTCAGCCGGCGTTTCTGACCGACTGACAGCTGATACGGGTGCCGAGTGCCGTCTTCCGGCAAGCTGAAACGTTTCAGCAGGTCGCGCGCCCGATACGCTGCTTCTTCCGGATTGAGCGTATGCATGGATATCGTCAATTCCTCGAGCAGGGAATTCGCGACGAACTGCAGTTCAGGATTCTGAAAGACGAGCGACAGCCCGGACGGCAGTGTTTTAGCTCGCTTTTTCTGCAAGACCAACTTGCCGCCGACCGTCAATTTCCCAGTTGTTTTCAGCAGCTGGATTATGGAAAGCAAAAGAGAACTTTTACCCGAACCATTTTCCCCTAGCACGGCAATCCAGGCACCGGAGCCAACCACCGCATTCTCCACTTGGATAACCGGCCGTTTTCCACGCCATCCCGTGAATGACTCCATTTCCAGGAAGTGCGACTCCTGTGTCGCTGTACGACTCTTCATTAGGCGGCTGTAGCGTTCTGACTGCAAGTAGTCTTCCCACACTCCAGGGTACCAAATGCCGTAACGGATGAGTTCCTCCTTATGATCATGAAACACACTGTCCGGTGGGCCGTCCGCCACGATTTGTCCCTGATTTGTAAAGAGCACGACGCGGTCGATCCAGCCGGCGATCTGCTCGATCTTGTGCTCCACGATGATGACTGTCTTATCAGCCGCCGCCGTTCGGATCGATGACCAGATCTGTTCGGTGCCTTCCGGGTCGAGCAGGGCGGAAGGTTCGTCGAGGAACAGGACGTCCGGCTCCATGAGCAGCACCGACGCGAGGGCAAGCCGCTGCTTCATCCCTTGCGAGAGTTCGAGGATCGGCGTATGGGTGTCTGCCAATTCCAGCCCGACCCGACGAAGTGCCGTCTCGATCCGCTCATGCATCTCTTCCCGCGGGACTGCCAGGTTCTCGAGTACAAATGCGAGTTCCTCGTCGACATACGGCATGCAAAACTGCGTGTCGGGATCCTGGAAGACGAACCCCCAGGAGTCAGTCAGGTCGAGCTCTTCCGCCTTCATCGGCAGTTCGAACGAGCACGGGACGATGCCGCTCGCAACCTGCAGCAAGGTCGACTTGCCGCAGCCGCTCGGTCCGAGGAGCAGCACTTTCTCTCCTCGTTTCACAGAGAAGGAGAGGTCCTTGAACAATAGGGAATCCTCTCCCGGAAACTTCAGTCTCAGCTTGCGGATGGACAGAGCAGCATCCGTGCAGTTGTCCATTCCAGTCGCCATCTGACTCACCGATCCAGCAGCGAATATTCTTCCTTCGCCACAGGACGGATCGAATTAGTGACGCCTGTCGCTTCCAGCGCACGGATGATGAAGACCGCAAACACACCCGTGAAGAGGAACGCGCTGATCATCCGCAAACCATATTTCACAATGAGCGCCCATGTCTCCAGGTCGGCATAGCCGTAAATCAGGTCAAGTCCGAAACTTGCCGCGCACGACGCGACACCGGCCAGTCCCGCAATCAGAATCGAGAACTTCCGGTAGCGGAATGCGGCAAACAGCAATTCGGCCGCCAGTCCCTGGGCTGCACCATAGATGAGCACACCGAGCCCATGGCCGATGAATGCCGACAGCCCGGCCCCTGCGATACTTGCAATCAGAGCGACACCCGGTTTGCGGATGAGCAGGAAGGCGAACACCCCATTCATGAACCACATGCCGTACAACAGCTGGCGGGCAACAGGTAATACGGGCTTGATGGCTGTGTACAAATCATCCCAGAATTTCATGAGAATCCCGAAGACCACACCGACCATGATCGTGATGAGCAAATCGGTGAACGTTAATTTTTTCATTTACAGAATCCACTCCTCTTTTTTTGTTAGAACTCACAAAAAAAGACCGTCTGAAAGCGCAGACGGTCGAGGGAGGGGTCCCGGGCCCCAGTATGATCCTTCGATCACGGCTCTCTACGCTGGCATTACCCAGATCAGATGCGGTCAGCAGCGGATTCGTCTGCTATCTCAGCCTGATTCACTCAAGCACCCGTACGGTCAGTTATGTAAGTGACTCGAGTATACAACAGAGGCACTTTTCTGGCAACCGTTGTTTTCAGAGAATAGGAATTTGTCAGCTATTCGCCGATGCCTTTTCCTGCAGCTTCTCGAATTTCCTGCGCCATTCATCGGCTAGTGCGTCGATAGCCAGCACCTGCCGGATCCCTTCGATATCACTCGGCTGATGGAAATAAATCGTGTTCGCTTCCAACACTGATACGCCTGACGGATCCCTCTGCTCCAGTGAGATGACGGAGTCCTCCCTCACAAGCCCTTCTTCCAGCACACGGCACAAATATCCGGTGTGCCCCGTTTCAATCATCGCTTTCATCACAGGATACCCGAGGCGCTGGTCGATCGTGCTGCATGGGATCCGGCCCTGTGTCACTTGGATCCGCACATCGCCGATTCGATATATATCCCCAATGCAGACATCCGCCTCCGTCATGCCTGAGACCGTGAGATTCTCCCCGAAAGCAGCGGCTGGCAGTTCACAGCTGAATTGCTCATTCCACTGGCTGTAATGTTCCGCGGGGTAGACGCATACTGCCCGGTCTGGCCCGCCATGGTGTTTTTTGTCTGCAACGTCATCGTGCTGAAAGCCGTTTTCAGTCAGCTGTGCTTCAGTCACACCTTGCTTGCAGATCCCAGTAAGCAGTTCTTTCCCTTTTGCAGTGCGGATGGCTTGCGGGAGCCCGGTGGCCAAGTTTGTCAGATGCATATGTGTTCCTCCTGTCATCACTCTTAATGGCTAAGTATATCAGCTTCGTTACACCGGAGCCAGAGTATTCTGATAGGAGAAAACACTATTGAAAAGGTCGACGCCATAAGTCCTGCCCCCTATAATGAAGACAAGATAACTAGAACGTTAATGGAAATGGGGATCAGTTGTGAAAAAGGCAGTAATTTTTGACTTCGATGGAACGATTATTGACACGGAGTCCGCTTGGTTTGATATCTACCAAGAAATTTTGAAAGAACAGCACGGCTTCAACCTGACACTGGAGGAATTCGTAAAAGTGGTCGGCTCAACGGATGGTGCACTATTTGACTTCATCGACAAGTCGCTTGGTGTTCCGCTGGACCGATCGGTATTCCGTGATCAGCTGAATTCCCGCTTTGAAACGATACGGGAACAGCTCGCACTGCGGGAAGGCTTTTTAGAGACGGCTCGACGTTTGAAAGAACGCGGTGTCGCTATGGCGGTCGCCAGCAGTTCGCGCCGCAGCTGGATAGAAGGGTTCTTAAAACAATACGGACTGATTGACTTTTTCCCGATCATCGTCAGCGCAGAAGACGTAGAAACGGTGAAACCGGATCCCGCCATCTATCACGTCGCATTGGAACGACTCGGTGTGAAGGCTGAGGAAGCGATTGCAGTGGAGGATTCGTATAACGGTTCAATCGCTGCCATCAGTGCAGGGATTCACTGTCTCATCATCCCAAATGACGTGACGCGTTCGCTGTCCTTCCACGAAAAAGGACAGCTCATGGAATCATTTGCTGATTTTGATTTCGGTCTTCTGGAGACTGCAGGAGAAGGCGGTGCTCGCTCATGAACCGCCTATTGCTTGCGGTTGACGGAGGAGGTTCGAAAACCGCTCTTTCGTTGCGCAGCGAACAGGGAGTCGAGTTATTCAGCCTGGAGACAGAAGGGACGAATTATCATGCGATCGGTGCGACTGCCTTTCGCACCGTAATGGACGACGCCATTGCTGCTCTGCTGCCGTATTGTCCGAATTCCTTCATCGATGTGGGTGCATTTGCACTCGCTGGAGTCGATACGCCGGACGATGAGCAGGAAGTCCGCTCCATGCTGGAAGGGATGTTGGCAGATCGCGGGTTGACAGTACGCGAATTGTTAATAGAAAACGATGCGTTCGCCACTTTGAAAGGACTAGTGAAAGGGGAGCCGGGAGTCTTGCTGATCAGCGGGACAGGTGCCATCGCGTTTGCGCAGGATACCGAGGGCCGGATCGTACGTGCCGGCGGCTGGGGGCATCGGACGGGAGACGGCGGCGGAGGCCGCTGGATGGGGATGCACGTCATCGATGAAGTGTTCCGGATGGAAGATGGACGGGGGCATACGACGAGTTTGTATGGGAAAACACTGGCGGCACTCGGCATGCCGTCCGTCGATGCGCTTTGCAATTGGGTCAACGGGCCGGACTTTACTGGACGTGCGGCCGCACGATTGACGGTGCAGCTCGCTGAAGCGGCTGCGGAAGGGGACGAAACTGCCTGTCGGCTTGTCGATTGGGCGTCCGATGAACTTGTGTATATGGCGGAAGCGGCCATCCGGAAGTCCGGCCTGCAAGACACCCCTTGCACGATTTACTGCAACGGCGGGACCCTGCGTAATTTCCAACTTTTGTTTGAACATGTCAAAGGAAAGCTCCAGACAAGATATCCGGGCAAACAAATCACACGCACCGAACAGCTCCCGATCGACATCATTGCAGAACGAGCACTTCACATGCTGCGCGGCTGAAACACTGGGTTCTGAACGCTTCCGGGAAACGGACTCGCTATTCGGATGAAACTATCGCACTTCTTCGTCCGTATACCAGTGAAGGAGTGAGGAACATGAAGAAATTTCTATGTAGTTTGACACTTGCATTGGCGTTCGTATTGACGCTGACCGTGTTTCCGGGAGTATCTTCAGCAAAATCTTTTGATATCGAAAAGTTCACGATTGATGCCCAGCTTAAGGAAGATGGGCTAGTCGACGTGAACGAAGAATTGACCTACCGCTTCAGCGGCTCGTTCAACGGAATCACCCGGGCGATTTATCCGAAACGGGGCAGTGTAATCCGGGACGTCCGAGCTTCGGAAAACGGCAAAGAACTTGCCGTCGAAGACACATCAGGTGATCTCAAGATTCACCGGAAAGCGAAGGACGAGACAGTTACGATCCAGCTGACATACACAATTGACGGCGGTGTCATGGCGTATTCCGACATGGCGGACTTTTACTGGCCGTTTTTCGATGATCGGAATGAGACGGAATTCGATGATGTGACGATCACCGTGCGCCCGCCTGCACCGACGCAGGATTTGATAGTCTTCGGTTATGACGCGGCCTTGACTGAGCCGGTGGTAAAACCGGATGGTACGGTCATCTTCCATCTCGGAAAAGTGCCTTCTGAAAAAAATGCAGACATCCGGGTAGGGTATGATATGGATATATTCCCGGCAATTGTGGATCCGCTCGGTACAAATATCCGTCCGACGCTGCTTGCAGAGAAGGAAAAGCTCGATGCGAAACTGGTGCGGTACCACCGGATGCACGAAGCAGGCAAAGTGGCTGCGCCGATTGTGTTCGTACTTGGTACCGGCGTCTTCGCAGGGTTCCTGCTTTTCATGCGCCGAAGGAAAAATGAACGGCAGCGAGAGGCGGCAGAGCAGTATCCAGATCCATATTTTGTCCCTGATCAGGTGATGAGCCTGCCGGCAACCATCGATTTCACGAATTCAGTGACGGAGCCTGAGTCCCTGCAGACCGCCGCATTGCTCGATCTCATGCGAAAAGGCAATATCGAACGGGAGGGCGACCAAGGATTCCGTCTGCTTTGCCGGAAAACGGATCAGGAACATGAACGGCTGCTGCTGGAGTGGCTGTTCGACAAAACCGGTGACGGCGCGGTATTCCGCTTCAGCGATCTGGATGTGCTGGCCGGGAAGCACAGAGCCGCTATGAAAGCCGCTAAAGCATATGATGACGCCCGTACGGAATGGAGGAATGCGGTAACGAAAGAAGTGCATGAAGCCGGCGTCCATGGATCGTCATTAAGGTATACGTTCATCTCGGTTGCAGCGGGTCTGCTGCTCGTTCCGCCGATGATCGTGTTTGTGGTGTACGGACTGCCCTGGTGGCTGGCCGGCTTCATCCCGCTGTCGCTGCTCTTCATCGTGACCGGTATCTTCAATCAGCCTTATTCTGTCAAAGGCTATGGAATCCGCAAGCAGTGGCGCTCCTTCGCCGAGCGGATGCCGCACATGTCAGAGTCCGACTTCACGGATCGGCTGGATGAAGACCAGAAACGGGCGGTCATTTACGCGGTCGGCACGAACACGTTCAAGACAGAACAAATGGATGCGCTGCAAAACTCTCCGATGTTCCAGCAAAATCCGAATGTGCTCTCCTACTTCGTACTTGCCAGTCTCTCGGCCCAGCAGTTTACACGTGCCGATACGGCGGTGGCACAGCACGTCAGCAGTTCCTCGTCGTCAAGTTCTTCCGGCGGGGGCGGCACTGGAGGAGGCGGAGGCGGCGCGGGCGCCTTTTAACGAAAAGAAGTACATGAACTCTATCCGACAAGCGAATTAGTTACCTAACGTATAACGTTCGTGCTACCATTAAGAAATAGATAAATTTGTAGTCAACCTGGTTGTAGGAGCGTATGGCAATGAAAAAAACACCTTTTGCTTTGTGGCTATTGCTGGCCAATCTGCTGATCGCTTTTTTAGGGATCGGACTCATTATTCCTGTTATGCCGACACTCATGAACGAACTGCACCTGACCGGTAAAGTGGTCGGCTATCTCGTCGCATTCTTCGCGGTCGCGCAGTTGCTAGCCTCACCGCTGTCCGGCCGCTGGGTCGATTCTGTCGGCCGGAAAAAGATGATCGTCATGGGATTGCTCATGTTCAGTTTTTCCGAGCTGCTGTTCGCGGTCGGCCAGTCGCTGCCGGTGCTGTTCGCCTCCCGGATTGTTGGCGGGGTCAGTGCAGCCTTCATCATGCCGGCTGTCACGGCGTTCATCGCAGATATCACGACGACAGAAACAAGGGCGAAAGCGCTCGGCTATATGTCCGCTGCGATTTCGACCGGTTTCATCCTCGGGCCTGGCATCGGCGGGTTCCTCGCCAGTCTTGGCACGCGGGTTCCGTTCTTCTTCGCAGCCGGCCTTGCACTGTTCGCTGCGATCTTCTCACTCGTTGTGCTTCGGGAGCCTGAGCGGCAGTATGAAGAGACGGCGAATGCGAAGAAACCCGGTCTCGGACGCGTCTTTGCGCCGATGTATCTCATCGTGTTCATCATTATATTTGTCCTGTCATTCGGACTCGCGTCGTTCGAGTCGATCTTCAGCCTGTTCGTGGATCACAAGTTCGGCTTCACGCCAGCTGACATTGCCATCATCATCACTGGCAGCGGAATTGTCGGAGCAATCGCACAAGTCGTGCTGTTCGATAGGCTGGCGAAACGGATGGGAGAGAAGCGCCTGATCTTCTGGTGCCTTGTACTGTCAGCTGTCCTTGTCGCTGCGATGACGATCGTCAGTCATTATTTCGCTATTCTCGCCGTGACGATCGTCGTCTTCGTCGGATTCGATTTGATTCGACCGGCTGCAACGTCGTATCTTTCTAAGATCGCGGGCAACGAACAAGGCTTTGTGGGCGGCATGAACTCCATGTTCACGAGCATCGGCAACGTATTCGGTCCGATTCTGGGCGGTATGCTGTTCGATATCGATCTGGATTATCCATTCTACTTCGCGACGCTCGTCCTGATCGGTGGCGCTGCGCTGTCCTTCGTATGGATGCGGCGAAAGGATGTTACGAACGATCCTGTCCATCAGCCATTGTAATGATAAAACACGAAACCCCCTCTGGATTGACTCTCCAGAGGGGGTTTTCTATAGGAAAAAGACGATGAGCTGGGAGGCGACAGCAACCAGGATCAAAGCGAACGGATAGGCGGCAGCGTAGGCAATCGCCGGGTCTTCCGAGTCGATGAGCTGGTTCAGCGCGCCGAGCGCAGGGGTGCTCGTCATCCCGCCGGACAGGCCGCCAAGGGAGTGAACGACGCTCAGCTTCAGCAGCTTGCGGGCTGCAAGGTATCCAGCGAAAATCGGGACAAGCGTAATAAGCACACCGCCAAAGATCAGCTTGACGCCTTCCGTCTGGATGACTTCGACGATGCCGGCTCCGGCTGTCGTCCCGGCACCTGCCAGGAAGAGGACCAGACCAAGTTCCCGGATGACATGGTTCGAAGGCCCGTAATAGCGGACATGGATCGGCCCGATCTTTCCGAAATGGCCGATGATCAGGGCGACAAACAGCGGCCCTCCCGCAGTGCCGAGTTTAATCGTCCCAAGACCGGGAATCGGTATCGGCACCATGCCGAGCAGGACACCCAGCAGCAGTGTGAGGCTGATGGAGAAGATGTCCAAGTTCGTGACCGCCAGTTTTTTGCGCGTGAACAGTGCTTCGACTTCGTCGAGCCGCTGTTCCGTACTGACGATCGTCAATACATCTCCTCGGATTAGCGGCAAGTTCGGATTTTGCGGAAGTTCGATGCCTTCCCGTGTAATGCGGGTGACCGTCGTCCCATGATCTTTCCGCAGCCGGAGCTCCTTCAGTGTCTTGCCGATCACTTCATCGGAATCGATCGTTACCTTTCGCAGCAGCACGTTGTCCGGATTCTCAAGATCCGTCTCCACACGTTTGCCAACGTAAGCCGTCAAGCCGTGGAGTTTCGTCTCATTCCCGACAGCAACCAGATGGTCGCCCGTCAGCAAAATGGTATCGCCGAGCGCAATCATCGTATGTCCGTCCCGGATGACACGGCTGACGACGGCATCATACGGAGCAAAGTTCAGCTCGCTCAGACTGCTCTTATGAAGCATCGGATTCGTCACTTCCAATGTGACGACTACAGGCGAGCCTTCCGTCCGAATCGGATTGACCGTTTCTTCAAGATCCTTCTGCAAGTCGACCTTGCCAATACGAGGCAGCAGCTGGACGAACAGGACCACGGCCAGCACGCCGAACGGATAGGCGATCCCGTAACCGACGGAGGCTAGCGGATCATGAGTCGCCTGCAGTGCTGCCGCTAGACCTGGCGTACTTGTCAGCGCGCCGGTCATAAGACCGACACTGAGCGCAGGCGCCAGGTGGAACCATTTAGCGACAAGGACGGTCGTTACTACGGCAAATACGATAATCAGGAGCGACAGGATACCGAACACGAGACCGCTCGTCCGCAGCATACGGAAGAACCGGGGTCCAGCCTGCAGACCGATCCCGACGATGAACAGACTCAGCCCGAAATTCTGGATCACCGCCGACACCTCAAAGCCGAAATGCCCGAACACCATGGCGACCAGCAGCACCCCGGCTGCACCCAAATTCAGTCCTTTGATGGACAATGAACCGAACCATGAGCCTAGAAATAGGATCACAAACAATAAAATCAGCGGTTCCCCTAGCAGGGAACGTAACAACTCCATCGAATCACCTCTAGTTGGTAACAGTGTACCCTCAGTATACTGCACCGAACCCGCAGGTTGTATCGGCGGAGCCTGTGTATGAAACAATCTCTCGCATTCGCTTGTATGCCTTGTTCAATTTGTCCGTGCCAGCGGGGATTTATGGTTTTCGGTCAATTAAACACGTCTTAACTGCCCGCGCCGTCGGGAATTTGGCACGTTCGGGCAGATAAGCATGCCTTATCTGCCCGCACCGTCGG
>DAMDKL010000004.1:0-116789 GCA_032099885.1 Sporosarcina sp. | reverse complement strand
CGCGCCGTCGGGAATTCGGCACGTCCGGTCAGATAAGCGCGTCTTAACTGCCCGCACCGTCGGGAATTTGTCGCGTCCGGTCAGATAAGCACGTCTTAACTGCCCGCGCCGTCGGGAATTTGTCGCGTCCGGTCAGATAAGCACGTCTTAACTGCCCGTGCCAGCGGGAATTTGGCACGTTCGGGCAGATAAGCATGCCTTATCTGCCCGCACCGTCGGGAATTCGGCACGTCCGGGCAGATAAGCACGTCTTAACTGCCCGCGCCGTCGGGAATTCGGCACGTCCGGTCAGATAAGCGCGTCTTAACTGCCCGCGCCGGCATGCTACCGACGCGTCCGGTCAAATAGCCATGACCTAACTGAATTCCTGTATAATGAATACACTTTAAAAAACAATGACAGGGGGAATCCCGATGAAAACGATCCAGGACATCGCCAAGCTCGCAAACGTTTCAAAAAGCACCGTCTCCCGTTACTTGAACGGCGGCTCCGTCAGCAAGGCTATGCAGGCGAAACTGTCACGCATCATCGAAGAGACCGGGTACCGGCCGAACAAATTCGCACAGAGTCTGCGGGCGAAACGAACCGGCCTGATCGGGGCGATCGTCCCGCGGCTCACATCCCGCTCTGCCATGCAGACACTCAGCGGGCTGGACACGTACTTGCGAGACCGATCACACCAGCTGCTCATCGTGAATGCCGACTTGAGCGCAGCGCGGGAAATCGAAAGCCTGTACGCCATGGCAAAACAGAAAGTCGATGGCATCGTGCTGTTCGCGACCGTCGTCACCGAAGGCCACATTGCCGCAATCACGGAAATCGGCATACCGGTCATCCTGCTCGGACAGCGGCATCCGGCGGTCCCGAGTCTGGTGTATGACGATTATCAGGCCGGCCGGGACTTGGCCGACTACGTTGCGGCACAAGGGTTTCAAAATGCGGCCTACATCGGGGTCGGCACGGAGGACGAAGCGATCGGCGTCTTGCGCAGGAAAGGGGTCGAAGACGGCCTTTCAGCGGGCGGCGTCCAGTTCACCTCCCTCGCGGCGACGTTCGAGATGGAGTCGGCCGCTGTGGCAGCCGAACAGCTGTTGCGCAGCGAATCACCGGATATTATTATGTGCGCGACGGACGACCTGGCGTTAGGTGCGCTGAAAGCGATCCGGGAGACGCGCCTGAACGTACCTGGGGACATCGGCATCACGGGCTTCGGCGGCTATTCTCCTGTAACGTACCTGTCGCCTCGTCTGACGACCATCCGTTTCCATTTCCGCCAAGCCGGAGCAGAGGCGGGCCGGGTGCTGCTCGATATTATGAGCGGAGAGCAGCCGGTTGAACTCCCGTCGCTGCAGTACGAATTACTCATCCAAGAAAGCGCTGTCAAAATTTGTTGACTTGTGGAGAAAAGACGTTTAAACTGAATAAATAGAATTCTGGCGAATAGAATACGATAGGAATAGAAAGACCGGTTCCCGAATAAAACGTGGAACTGTTTTTCTTAATACATTTTGGAACCGGTTCCAAAACGGAGGAGGAGGGATCGCATGGCTGTTCACTGGACGAGAGAGCAGCGCTACCGCAGGCTCGACACGGTGGAGCCGAAAGAGTACGACGAATTGATGGACCATGTGGCAAATGCTCCATGGCGTCAAAAATATCATGTGCAGCCGCTCGCCGGTCTATTGAACGACCCGAATGGTTTCAGCTGGTTCAACGGGCAGTATCACTTGTTCTATCAATGGTTCCCGCTCGGACCCGCCCACGGTCTGAAGTATTGGTATCATACCGTTTCAGACGACTTGGTCAAGTTCGATAACAGAGGAATTGCGCTGTCACCCGATACGCCTTACGATTCACACGGCGTTTATTCCGGCAGCGCCCTGCAGGCAGGTGAAGACCTGATGCTGTTTTATACGGGAAATACTCGGGATGACAAATGGCTCCGGACCCCGTATCAATGCATGGCGCAGATGAACAAAGAGGGCAGGTTCACGAAATGGGAGCTGCCGGTCATCACCGGAGTCCCGGAAGGTTATACACAGGAACTGCGCGATCCGAAGCTGTGGAATGATGACGGCACGTATTACTGTGTCATCGGCGCCCAGCGTGACAACATGACGGGCGCCGCACTCCTCTACAAATCTGCGGATCTGCATGCATGGGAATTTATCGGCGAAGTCCAGACGGATCATACCGATTTCGGCTACATGTGGGAGTGCCCGGACTTGTTCACGATAGGCGGCACGGACTTTCTCATCTTCTCACCGCTCGGCCTGAAACCGGAAGGGCTGAACCGCAATAACCTGTTTCACGCGGGCTATTTAAGCGGGACGTTCGATGTGAAGACAGGCGCTTTTGACCATGAACCATTCCGTGAGCTGGACTATGGTTTCGACTTCTATGCACCGCAGACGATGGAAGGGCCGGACGGCGAACGCATCCTGATCGCCTGGATGGCAATTCCGCAGCTGCCGTATCCGACCGACAAAGACGGATGGGCCAACTGCATGACGCTTCCGCGCGTTCTGACTGTGGAAGACGGCCAGCTGAAACAGCGGCTGCCGATATCGTGGAACAAACCTGAGGAAAACGCCAATCGCTGGCAGGGTGAAATCAGTGCCCAGCCGGAATTACTACCTTTCGGCGGTGATTGTTATGAACTGCAGGCGAACTTCGGAGACGTCACCGCTGACGAAGTTCACATCGACTTACGGGTTCGCAAAATGGAATATTCCCGGATTACGTACAACAGGGAAAACCAGACGCTGGTATTCGACCGGATGCACAGCGGCGAACCCGTGAACGCATCGGAAGGCCATACGCGGACAGTCATGCTCAGCAGACCGCTCGAACAGCTGTGCATTCTCGTTGACGTTTCCAGTATCGAAATCTTCATTAACGACGGTGAAGCAGTGATGACGAGTCGTATTTTTCCGGGAGAGGACTCTACCGGGATTCGTATACAAGCAGTACAGGGGACAGCACAGTTGGAATTCCTGCACTGGCCGCTTGATGGAATCGCATTCACAGAAGAACGCATCTTGCAAAAAGAACCGAAAACAACGTAAACAGGAGGGATTGTCAAATGTCTGCAGAAAACCGTAAAATTGCTGAAGAAGTCATTGAAGCGGTCGGCGGCCGGGAGAACATCGAGTCGGTTGCCCACTGTGCGACGCGCCTGCGGTTCATCGTCCATGACCGGTCGAAAATAGACGAAGAGAAAGTCGAGTCGATCGATAAAGTCAAAGGTGCTTTTTTCAACTCGGGTCAGTACCAAATCGTTTTCGGCACGGGAACTGTCAACCGCATCTACGAAGAAGTCGAAGCGCTCGGAGCGACAGGTGTCTCCACTTCAGACATGAAACAGCAGACGAAAGACCGGGGGAACCCGTTCCAGCGGCTCATCCGGACATTCGGTGATGTGTTTGTGCCGATCATCCCTGTACTCGTTGCGACCGGATTATTCATGGGTCTTCGCGGTCTGCTGACGCAGGAAGCGGTACTCGGGGTCTTCGGCACGACGCCGGAAGCGATTCCCGAGAACTTCATCCTCTTCACACAAGTGCTGACGGACACGGCATTCGCCTTCCTGCCGGCGCTCATAGCGTGGTCGGCGTTCAGGGTGTTCGGCGGAAGTCCGGTGCTCGGGATCGTGCTCGGGCTCATGCTCGTCAACCCGGCACTGCCGAACGCCTACTCCGTCGGAAGCGGCGACGCCGACCCGATGATGTTCTTCGGCTTCCTGCCCGTCACCGGCTATCAGGGTTCCGTCCTGCCGGCATTCTTCATCGGATTCGTCGGGGCGAAACTCGAACGCTGGCTCCGCAAACGGACGTCTGAGGCTCTTGACTTGATCCTCACGCCATTCCTGACATTGCTCATCATGATCATGCTCGGCCTGTTCGTCATCGGTCCGATCTTCCATACGGTCGAAATCGGCGTTATGGCGGCGACGGTCGCGATTCTTGACCTGCCATTCGGCATTCCGGGTCTGCTGATCGGGTTCTTCAACCAGATCATCGTCATCACCGGCGTCCATCATGTCTTCAACTTCTTGGAAATCCAGCTGCTCGCGCAAGACGGCTGGAACCCGTACAACGCAATCGTCACGGCGGCGGTCGCTGCCCAAGGCGCCGCGGCACTTGCCGTCGGTCTGAAAACGAAGGACAAGAAACTGAAAGCGCTCGCCCTGCCGTCCTCCTTCTCGGCATTCCTCGGGA
Organism: Sporosarcina sp.; assembly: GCA_032099885.1. GTDB lineage: Bacteria > Bacillota > Bacilli > Bacillales_A > Planococcaceae > Sporosarcina. The sequence goes on along the minus strand of DAMDKL010000004.1, from coordinate 112,569 downwards.
TCACCGAGCCGGCGATCTTCGGGGTGACGCTTCGCTACATGAAACCGTTCGTCATGGGTCTCATCGGCGGCGCGGCCGGCGGATTCTTTGCATCCCTGTTCGGCTTGAAGGCGACCGGGATGGCGATCACCGTCATTCCGGGTGCACTGCTCTATTTGAACAGCCAGCTGCCACTCTACATCGTCGCCAATCTGATCGGGGCGGTCGTCGCCTTCGTCCTGACGTGGCTGTTCGGCTACAATGATTCCATGCTGAAACGGACGCATGATGACCAACCGAAAGTATGATAAGGAGAGGAGGCGGCCCTAGTGCGAATCGGAGGCATTGAAACAGGAGGGACGAAATTCGTCTGCGGCCTGGCGGATGAAACCGGAGAGCTGCTGGCATGCGTGACGTTTCCGACCGAAGATCCGGAAACGACCCTCAGCAAAGTGACGGAGTTCTTCCGAGAGAACCCTCCTGACGCGATCGGAATTGCCGCATTCGGTCCGGTCGACGTCCATCCTGAAAGCCCGAACTACGGCATGATTGGCAAGACACCGAAGTTCGCCTGGCAATACGTCAACCTGATTACAGAACTGCAAAAAAAGTTGTCCGTGCCGATCCGTCTCGACACAGACGTTAACGCAGCGGCGCTTGCGGAAGCAGCCGCCTGCGAAACGGATAACTTAGCATATGTGACAGTCGGTACAGGGCTTGGCGCAGGCGCCATCGCCGAGGGGAAACTCGTACACGGCCTGCTGCATCCGGAAATGGGGCATATCGCGATCCGTCGCCATCCCGGCGATCCCTTCCCTGGCTGCTGTCCATATCACGCCGACTGCCTGGAAGGAATGGCGTCCGGCACTGCCATGCAGGCCCGCGCCGGCAAATCTGGCAAGGACCTGCCGGCGGACGATGATGCCTGGGTTTACGAAGCCGACTACCTCGGACAGCTTGCAGTTACCCTGCTGCTGACACTGTCATCCGAAAAGATCATCTTCGGAGGCGGCGTCCTGCAGAACGACTGGCTGCTGCCTATGATCGTCGAAAAGACGAAGGCCCAGCTGAACGACTACTTGTTGCTGCCGAAGCGCATCGAAGAAATCATTGCACCGCCGGCCTTCGGCGCACAGTCCGGACTGCAAGGTGCCTTCCTGCTCGGCAAAAGCCTGTTAGATTAACCCCTCGTTTTAGGGTGCCTGTGCAGCAAACAATCATGAATGTTTAAACATTCACGATTGTTTGTCGCACAGGCACCTTTTTTTATCTTGATGAATCCTTGACTCTCACGTAACGTGACGGCTTACACTGGAAGCAGAAAGGAGGGAGTGCCGTGCACATCAAACAGGCAGCCGAACTCGCGGGAGTCAGCATCCGCACGCTGCATCATTACGATGAAATCGGCCTGCTGCAGCCGGACGGCATCACGGAAGCGGGCTACCGAATCTACTCGGACGACAGCTTACGTACTCTGCAGACGATCCTGTACTACCGGGAGCTCGGTTTTCCCTTGAAGCAGATCAAGGAAATCCTCGGCAACCCGTCATTCGACCGGCTGCAGGCGCTCGAAGAACAGCGGGAGCAGCTGCTCCGGAAACAACAGCAGCTCCAGGTGATGCTCCAGACCATCGATCAGACGATACAAGAGGAGAAAGGAGAACGGACGATGACACACGAAGAACGGTTCAGCGGCTTCGACTTCAGCCACAACCCTTATGAAGAGGAAGCGAAACAGAAATGGGGGAAAGACGCAGTGGAACAGACAAATGCAGCATTGGGCCAGTTCGGCAGCGACAAGCAGGAGCGTATGAACGAAATCTACCGGAAACTCGCGGATGTACGGAATATGGCGCCGGATTCCCCGGAAGCCCAAACAGCGATCGGTGACTGGCACCGGTTTTTGAACACGATTGGAACCTACACGCCGCAAGCGTTCGCAGGACTCGGCGAACTCTACACAGCCGACGAACGCTTCACGCGCAGCATCGACCAATTCGGCGAAGGTCTCGCCGCCTTCATGCAGCAGACCATGGCCATCTGGGCGGAGCGGCAAAGTTAATAAACGGTGCCTGTGCGCCAAACAAACGTGATTGTTTAAACAATCACGTTTGTTTGTTGTTCTGAGATTACTTCCTCTGGAGCCGTCTTGATTGCCGTAATAGGACAGGATCACCTAGAACGCAGCTGGAGAATCAGTTACAATACGCAAAGACGTAGCCGGACACGATACATAAGAACCAACCAATAAAGCCACTGCCCAACTAGTCGCTAAAAATACTTGAAAGACCGTTACCAAATCCAGCAATCCGTGTCTAAGTAGATAGAAGAGAAATGAGGTGACAGGATGCCTGCAGAGCAATGGTTCAACGACTATGCCGGCGCGGTGTACAGCTACATCTTCATGCAAGTGCGCAACCGGCACACCGCGGAAGAACTGACGCAGGAAACATTTATGAAAGTCGTCGAAAAGGCCCATCAATTCGAGGGGAAGGCAGCTGCCAAGACGTGGATATTCCGCATCGCCTATACGACCATGCTGAACCACTACCGAAAAACACATCCCCTGGCGCATTACCTGGACAGGGAATTTCCCCTGTTCGGCACCCAGCCGTCCTCCGAAGAGACCGCCATCCTGAGCGAACAGGAATCGGAATTCTATGAAGCACTGCGCCGGCTGAGGAAAAGCCAGCAGCAAGTGATCATGCTGCGGCACATCCAAGGGTTTTCCACGAAAGACACCGCTGCCATCCTCGGCAGCTCGGAAGGCAAAGTGAAGATGAGCCTGAAACGCGCACTCGACGCATTCAAAAGCGAACTGGAGAAAGGAGGAATGTCCCGTGACACACTGCACAGACGATGAACTGACTCGAAAACTCAAAGCGCTCCGTAAGCCGTTCGAACCGGCATCCGCCGAGAAACGCGCCATGCACCATGCGGTTTTTGTGCAGAAACAAACAACAGCCAAACGGCACAGCATCCATTGGAAACCTGCATTGATTTCATTCCTCTTACTCATTTCCATCGTCACGACCCTCACCGTGCTGGCCGGAAAACCCGGCGCGCTCAATGGTAGCTGGTTCGCCAAAGACGTCACCGGCTCGTGGGCGGGAATCATCATGGAGCAGACGAGTGATCACGACGTGGCAGGATACTATATTTATTTTGATGAATCGACCCTGCATGTTGAAAATACCAATATAGGCGAATCGTTCATGGGGAACGTCAATATCACTCAGGCGGAAGTGGAGAAAATGGCGGATGACTATCAGGCGAAACTAGCTAAATTGACCGTGCAGGCAGGCGCCTACCCGAACTACACAGTCAAAAAGAAAAAGGACCAGTACACCATCACGGCGCCCGGCGAAAACGGCTTCTCTTACACACTGACGAAAACGGCCCCCCGCCAATTCGTAGGGGAAGACGGCATCCGATACAGCGTGAATAATTACACGGATTGATCAAAAGAACCGCACTGTCGGCCTCTCTGTGGCAGTCATTTGATAACTTCTTCGTGAAAGCAAATTGAACCTTGCCTCCTCCCCAGTGGATGCGGGGCTTTTTCTGTTTCGCGGAACAGTGATAGGATGAGGGAAAGATAAAGCTTTTATTAACTTCCGAATTTCCAAGGAATTCGCTGTTACAGTAGCAACAGGAGGTAGGATAATGGCAGAACGGATTTTATTGGTGGAGGATGATGTGCATATTGCGCGGATCGTGCGGGATACGCTGCGTCTTGAAGGATATGAGGTGACGTGGGCGACGACAGGTCTGGAGGGCTGGGAGGATTTCCAACAGGCACCGTATGATCTGGTGCTTGTCGATTGGATGCTGCCGGAGATGGATGGGATGGCGGTGTGCCGGAATGTCCGGCTTGCGAGTGATGTGCCGGTAATTGTGATCAGTGCGAGGAAGGAGGAGGCGGATAAGGTCGAAGGGCTCGATACGGGGGCGGATGATTATCTTGCAAAGCCGTTCAGCCTGGAGGAATTGAAAGCGCGAGTCGCTTCACAGCTGCGACGATGGCGGCGGTATCATGGCGGGGCGCAGCTGCCGTCGGATCGGGAAACTTTCGAAGACGGTCTGTGTATCGATTGGCAGACGGAACGGGTGTTGATTGCAGGGGAGGACGCACAGCTGACGCCGAAGGAATTCGAACTGCTCAAGCTGCTGGCGCGTCATCCCAACCGGATTTTCTCAAAAACGGAGCTGTACGAGCACGTGTGGCAGCAGTCCGTACTGGCGGCTGCGAACCCGGTGGCGGTCCACCTGAAGGCGCTCCGTGAGAAACTCGGTGACCCGGTCAAGGAGCCGCATTTCATCCAGACGGTTTGGGGCAAAGGATACCGGTTCATCGGTGAGCGGCTATGAAGCTCCAGACGTGGCTCCTGCTGTCCTACCTCATTGTCATGCTGCTTCCGCTGCTCGGGGCGTATGGCCTGTTCGTCTGGGTCAGTACGTATTATGAGGAGCGCAATGTCGAAGAAAATATGGAAATGTTTGTGGAGCTGAATGAACTGCAGGCAGTACTTGCGAGGCCTGGTTTTTACCGTGTCGATGCGGATTTCGGGCCGGTCGATGAGCTGGCGTCCAGCCGCGTGTCGATGACCCTATTTGCAGCAAACGGTTATAGGGTGCATGCGACGGATCCGTTAAAACCGAATCCTCTCGTGTTCACCGCGAGAAAGCAGCTGTATGAAGGTTTTTACGAAATGAAGCAGAAGTTCGGTACGATTTCCTATAAAGAGCCGGTTTTTGAAGACGGGCGTGTCGTCGGAATCTATGAGATCGAATGGATGCGCGAAGAATGGGTCGCAGGTGTTGGTCAGCGGACTTGGGTGGTGGCGGGACTGTTTGCCGCTTTCTTCCTGCTGTTATTCGCCGCGGTCGCGATACTTGTCAATCACCGGCTGAACCGTCCGCTCCGCGAACTTTCCAGTAGGATGGCCGCCTTCGCAAAAGGGGAGACCGTCGAGCCGATGCAGAAACGGAGCGATGAAATCGGGGACCTGTCAAAAAACTTCGAAACGATGCGGGAAGAGCTGACACGTGCCAATGAATCCTTGGCCAAGGAGCAGCAGCAAAAGGAATTCATGATCGCGAGCATTTCACACGATTTGAAAACGCCGCTGACCTCCGTACGGGCTTATGCCGAAGCGCTCCACTCCGAATTGCTGACGCTTTCCGAACGGCAGGAATACTACGGCATCATCATCGCGAAAGCGAATCATATACGCCAAATGCTCGATGACCTGCTTACCTATACACTGCTGCAGTCGGGAGCATATGAAATGGAACGGACAGCTGTCGACGGCGGGGAATTTTTCGATATGGTGACGAGCGGTTACGAGACGCTCTGCGGAGAGAAAGGAATCGAACTCCAGGTGGAAGTGGAGGTTGAAACGGAGCTGTCCGTTAACACGAAACAGATGGTGCGCGTTGTCGATAACCTGATGGATAACGCAATCAGGCATACGGATGCAGGCGGTATGATCGGCCTGGCCGCTGCAGATGCTGGAGCAGCGCCCGGATGGTGTTACGGATTCGTCAAGACAGCGCTGAATCGGGAACAGGGTGTCTATATCATTGTCCAAAATGAAGGGCAGGGCGTCACGGAGGAAACGATTCGGAACGCATTCAATCCCCTGTACCAGGCGGACCAAGCGCGTACGAAAACAGGGACCGGCCTCGGCCTTGCAATTACAAAGGAAGTAATGGATAGGCATGGCGGCACAGTCCAGATGTTGTCCGAAAAAAGAATCGGGACAGCGGTCATCTGCTGGCTGCCTGCCATAAAAAGGGAGGAATTTCAATGAACTGGCTGAAACCAGTGACAGGTATAGGCGTGCTGCTGTTTTTTGGCATAGGACTCGCAGCATGCAATGGAGGGCAGAGCAGTCTGGCGCCGCAGGAGATCGTCAATTCGGCCCTGCAGGAAGCGGACGAGCCGCTTTCCTATTATGGAGAATATACATTGCGGATTGACAGTGACGAGAGCGACGCCACGATAAAAGAGTGGGTATCGGAAGACGGAAAACGCCGGATCGAGATGGAAGACGAGGGGGACGGCAGCCGGATAACAGGCGTGAACGATGGTGAAAGCTATACGATGTACGATGAATCCACCAACACGGCAATGGTGATGGCGGGGGGGAAAGAGCTTCAGGAAGCTGGACAGCAAACGCCGCGCGAACAAGCGGAACGCATGTTGGAGATGGTGAAAGATACACATGAACTATCTGTCGGTGACGAAGGGAAAATCGCCGGCCGCGATACGTACCATGTGATCGCCACAGCAAAAGACGACAAATCACTACTCGGCGACCAGGAGATCTGGATTGACAAGGAAACATGGATGATCTTGAAAACCATCTCGAAAACGCCAAGCGGAATGCTCAGCGTCCAGGAATATACAACCATCGATTACAAGCCGGAGCTGAGCGACGATCTCTTCGCATTCGACATTCCGGAAGGCGCCCACATCGAAGAGGTGGACGACGACTATGCACCGAAAACAGCTACATTGGAAGAAGCGAAAGACGTGCTCGGCACATTTTACCTTGTTCAGGAAACCAAAGATCTGAAGCTGGCTGAAATTACAGTACTCGATGGATATGAAGGACGGAAAGAATTCTCATTCGAGTATACGAAAGGCGGGATTCCGGCATTCTCCGTCAATGTGTTCCAGCAGAACGGTAGCGAAACAGATTTCGGCGGAATGGGGAATGATGTGGAAGTGACCATCCGGGGAAAAAAAGGGACTCAAACAAGCCTCGGTGACTTCAGAGCTGTGGACTGGGCGGAAAGCGGCAAACAGTACAATGCCCTTCTGAATAATCCCGATCTCTCTTTCGAAGAAGTGGAAAGCTATCTCGAAGCGATGGAGCAGGTCGATTGAGAGGAGGCAGAATAAGTGCTCCGTACGTTACTGAAAGATTGGAAATGGGTGTGCTTACAGTCGCTTGCCATGTCTTGCGCCGTTGCGGGCGTCCTGCTTGCGGCAGCTGAAGCAACAGGTTGGTGGATCACCTTGATCATCGCCATGAGTGTTTTGATGGGCACAGCGGTCATGCGCGCTGTGCGGGTATTGAAGATAGCGAAGAAATAGCCAAGTTTCTGCAGTTTTGATGTAGGAATTAAGAGTATGAAGCGAGCAGCAAGGCCCATGGTGGTTTGTGTGCCTGGCCGTAAGAAGAAGGGATTAAAATGAATCCGTGTTATGACTTACGGGGTCATGAATTTTAATAGATGTAAGTCAAGGAGGGATAAGCGATGTCTACTGTCACGATTGCTTTTTTAGCAATCATTTCAGCAGTGGTATGGATGATGGTATCTCGAGAGTCCGTAAAGCCGACAGGAGAGTTCAATTGGAGAAAAACGGTTACCTTATTGTCTGCAGGGTGTGTCACGACAGTGATAATAACCATTTCACTTATCCAAAGCCTGATCCACTGAGGCTTCCAATTATCAGGCGGAGGAAGGAAGCAGAGGAAAAATCATTGACACTTTTTGATCGTGGAAAATGAAAGGAGAAGCCCTATCATGTATGAATACAAATTCGTAAAGATACACTTCAGTAAATTGTCCAATAAGCCGGAAGTTAACTATCAGGATGTAATCACGAGTCATGCGAAGGATGGATGGCGGTTCGTTCAAATCTTCTCCCCCGATCTAGCGACTTCAGGCATAGCGGTAGGCACGTATTACGACTTGATTTTTGAAAAATGACAATTTCACGCAAGTTTGCTGACAATGTGATGAATCGGTCATTTGAACTTTTGATAGCTGTTTCATGAGTGAAAATCCTTTAATTTAGCCTGGTTGACTAGTCAGGCAGCAAGCGAACAGACGGAACACCGGCGAATTGGGTGTTCCTTTTCGTTGTGGTGAAGTTTGTTTGTTGCATTGTTAAGAAAAGATAGATATTGGGTCATGCAATGTTATAATGGATGTAAAAAGGAATGATGTGGAAGTAATGTGTTTCAGCTTCCGGTTCTCGAAGAGAGGGAGAAAGCGGTATCTGGTGTCCGAAAACAAGATGCCTGTTTGTTTACACTTTCTCGGATGTTAGGCGAGCGACCACCTCTGGTAAGAAAGGCAGGAATATATATGCAGATTACACCGACAACCGATCAGCTGCATCTATGGATGAAGCAGCTGGTGCCTGACAAGGATCTATTCTTCCTGAAAGAAGAGAACGTCAGAACCTTCCATGAGGAGCTGAAAGAGGCCCTCATTGTGCCGAAGGACGAATTTTTCGCACATTCTTCATACACAAGGCTTGAATATTTGAACAGCTATATGTACTGGACTGTTTCAAAAGAAGCAGCCTACGTCATCATTGCACCACCGAAATGGATCGGAAGCAGAACGAGGCAGACTCGGAAAGCGCTGCTGGAATTGCAGGCGGAGCTCTCGACAGGGCTGCTCCTCCCGACAGCGATCCTCCCTTCCTTGAACTTCATTCCATCGGACGCAATTGTCAAAGTGACAGGTTCGGCAAGCCGCTATTACGCCGAACACTTCAACAGGGACACAGACGAGTTTGCAGTGATCCGTGCCGCCATGTGGCACTCGCTGGATGAAGCAGGAAAGGAAGCGATCATCCGTGCATATGCGCAAATGATCGACGGCTGGGAAGCGGAAGTGATCCCTGAAACAGCCCCGGCGCACATCAGGAAATATGCCAATCGATTCCCGGACGATCCCGGGAGCAACTGTCTATCCGCTGCGCTGTTTGCCATCTCAGAACAGGAGGGGATGCTCCGTGAATGGGTGCATCCCAGACCTTTTTGAATGGATTGACGTCCAATGGCTATTCCGCCGTAAACGAGGAGCCCCTTCCCGGGGATGTATTGACATGGAGCGATCGCACGGGCACCGTTCAGCATGCGACATACTATCTGGAGAGGGATCTATGCTTCAATAAAAGCGGCCAAACCTTCTTTGAACCATGGAAGATAGCGAAACTTGAATATATACAAAGGTACTGGGGCAGATGTACTTTGAGGGTCTACAGGAAGTGTAATGAGGCAGATCTTGAAACGGTCGGGGCAACCTTCAGCTCTATACAAGCCTGAAGCATCCGGTTCCAGATGCCTGCGAGGAGTGGGAATGAATGAAACCAACAAGCATCCTATTTGCTGGAATTGTCCTTGTTCTAGGCATCTTTAGTCTGATCAGCCGAAACCCGCTTGCATTTACCTATATGGAGGTTGCAGTGAGCATCCTGTTTCTCTGTCTCGGAATCATCCAGTTCCGGGAGCGCCGGAAAACTATAGGCACCTTGTTGGGCGCAGCTGGTGCATTCGGCCTCTTCGCCAGTTTGTACCCCTATTTATAAAGGAGGCATAACAGATATGAAAAAATATTATACATACCACATACTGATCATGGCGGCTTTCGGCATTGTCCTCGTCTCAAATCTGATCCAGCAGAAATTCCTGCCAGTGGCTGTCGCCGCCATCTGCGGGCTGGTCCTTATCTTCTGGAATTACCAAAAGAACCACTTAGCAAAGCAGAACACCAGCCTGTAAACCGAAAAAACGGTGCCTGTGCAGCAAACATTCACGTTTGTTTAAACATTCATGAATGTTTGGCGCACAGGCACCTAATAGGAAAGGGAGGATCTCGCGTGGCATCACAAGTACTCGGAATGATCGTGCTCGGCTTCGCCGGGCTATTCATCCTCTATCTAATCATTTTTAAGGCCGTTAAGGACGGAATCGACAAATCAGTGCTCGGCCAGTCGTCAGAAAGAACACAGATACCGAATAAGAAATCTTGGTTAGATGATGATCTGGATAACTGACTGACAGTTGGGTTTCATCTTTTCGATACAAAAAACGTTTATTTGAATAGTGGGAGACGCGGAAATAATGGAGATCATGGTAGTTGGAATTGTTATTTTGATAAACATTGCTTTTTTCGTTTCGGTTGTACAATTCATCAAACGGTTGTCAGCGAATCAGCAGATCACAGCCTTCAAGGTGGCAGAGTTAAACAGAAAAATGGATAGAGTCATTGAATTATTGGAGAAGGCGGTCGCAGATTCGTCACAGCCAGGCAAGGGGGGAGGGAAACCTTCATGAGATTTAAATCACTGGTGGGGATACTGTTTTCAGTGACATTGATTGCCGCCCTGGTTGTACTACTTTTTTTAAATAATCCTGCGGCAGACGAGTATCCGAGCGGCATGATCGGGGATCAACCTGATAAATCAGCAGAATCTGATAGGAAGGTCGGTGTGAAAAGAAACGAAGCTGCACCCGACTTTGAACTGAAGAATCTTGCAGGTGAATCCGTTAAGCTCTCCGATTATCAAGGGAAGAAAGTGTTTCTGAACTTCTGGGCTTCTTGGTGTGGGCCATGTCAAACGGAAATGCCCTATATGCAACAATATTACACAACGCACAAGGCTGATAATGATGTGGAGATTCTGGCTGTCAATATGACGAAAAACGAATTGAATATCGGAAGAGTGAAAGAGTTTGTACAGTCAAACGGACTGACGTTTCCGATTTTGCTGGACACCGAGGGAGCGATCGAACGCAAGTACAAAGTTCTTGGCTTTCCGACTACCTATCTCATCGACGAAACCGGTAATATCACAGCAACGCTGAAGGGGACAGTCCGCAATTCCGAAGAGATTCATACAATGATGACCATGATGAAATAACGGAAGGGTGGACTTGTTTGCTCAAGACGAATGCGCATAGATTATCACGAAGCAGTGTAATTCTAATAGCACTCTTTATTCTTATATTCCTCTCAGGGGGGCTCGACAAGATAAGTTCCTACACAGTATGGGCAGGCTTTCTGCTGTGCCTCTTCATGTCTGTTGGCAGCCTCATACTGTCTCTGCTATCGATAGTCGGCAATTGGATACGGATTACGCCATACATGACTGCCTTGTTCTCGGTTTTTTTAATCCTCTTCACTATTTTTATCTATCTACTACCTGAGGCAGGCATACCCCCAATGATTCCTTTGATTTTTGAATGAATGAATGGACTGGACGACTGCATGAGAACTGGACAGTAAGAACTTATACCTCTAACAACTTTATATTCTTATGTATGAGTATGAAGTTGTAACTCTAAGCGAAATGGAGAAGTTGAAGTGATAAAAAAATCCTTGATTTCAGGAGTTTTTTTAATCTTAGTCTTATTGGGTGGGTGTAATGAAGAGTCGGAAAGTGATCTTCAAGTCAGCAACCGGCAAGAGGTGATCGCTTCTTTGAAAGTCCAAGGGTTGACCCCGAAAGAGCAGATTGAAAAGTGGGGCAAAAAAGTGTTTGGGATGAAACTGAACAAGGTTCGCCCTGCTGGCTACGATCTAGAAGGGAACGACTTGTACGTCTATATCTATCCATCGCAAGCGGCGCGGGAACAGGGATTGGATGACTGGCGTGAAAAGACGGCAAGCATGGACATCGGCGGTGCTTTTCAAGTGTACGAAGCGGAAAATGTGCTGCTGTTTTGTGTCAGTGAAATGGAGGACTTGGACGGAGAAACGGATGAAAAGATACAGGCGGCTATGGATGGATTGATGGATAAGTAGAATCTTTCTGTTCGATTTTATTTCCGTGGAAATCAAATGATTCCGCGACGGATTGCAAGGTCGCTTCTATTTTGACGGGAGAAACCAAGAGGAGGCTTTTATGGGAGCTTGGGGAACAGCGGTATTATCAGACGATCTTGCTGGAGATATCAACTTTCGATATAAGGATCTGTTAGGAGAAGAGTATTCGGGCGAGGAAGCGAGCAGGCTCGTCATCGACGAATTTCTCAGTGAAGTGGATAGCGAAGAAGTGACGGTCTTTTGGCTATCGTTCGCTCTTATCCAATGGAAAGCGGGGAGACTCCAAGAACAGGTGAAGAACAAAGCGATTGAGATCATTGACAGCGGCGCGGATCTCGAACGCTGGGAAGAGGAGCCTAAGCTTCTGAAAAAACGCACAACGGTTCTTCAGAAGCTCAAAGAACAATTGAGCTCACCGCAACCACAAGCAAAAAAAGTACCGAAGCGATTTGTAGCGGACACGCACTTGAAAGCAGGGGACGCAGTTAGCTATGAATTACTGTCTGGAAATTTCATTATCCTGAAAGTTGTTAAGATCATCGAAGAGTGGACGGGTGATCGGTATCCTCTATTCGAAATATGCGATTGGATTGGAAAAGAAATTCCTTCAAAAACGCAAATCAATGAATTGAAAATGAAGAATTGGACATGGGATAACGGTGTACAAGAATTGAAAAGAGTAGCTGTTGTTCCTGCCGGTAAAAGAGATAACCCAACAAAACGGATAAAAGTGGAAGAAGAAGGCGTGGAACTATCAGAGGTCCAGCAAAAATCTTACACCTTATGTACTTGGAGGGATCTCGATGAGAACTTGAAAGAATTCTATCATTTTGAGTGATTACAGGGAGTGTATTTTATTCTTCCAACGTTCAGCTCCGGTTAACTCCAAATGAAATTGTCGTCGAATGAAGATGGTGAGTAAGTAGAGAGGACTGAACCTCATCGTGACAAAAAGGAAGCTCTATTGGCTATTGCTGATCCCCAGTGTGTTGCTATTCGCAGCGGTGCTGATTTATCTGTCTGAAGGTAAGAAGAATTACTCGACTATAATCCCCCTGATTTATTGGGTAGTGTATTATATTTTAGTTAAATCGCTAGGTCTGGAAAATGAAGATGAACATGGCCAGTAAGTGAACGAGGAGAGATTGTTTGAAAAAGATAATTGCATTGTTCATCATCCTTTCCGCCTTGCTGCTCGGTTCGTGCGGAAATAGTTCGACTGCCTCGTCCATAATGGTGACCGAGAAAGGGCAGTCTGATAAAAAGTATTGGATCAAGGTGTATAATCCGAACATTCCAGACGATAAGGAAGAGTTCACGATATTCATAAAGGAAGAAATGGTTTGGAACCTGATTGAGGTAGATAGAGATTACTTCGCTATGTATTCAACTGATGAAGGTAAGCCGCGGGTGTTACAAAATATTCAGCAATAGGAGCTCTGCTGCAGGAACGCGATATCCGAGAAAGACTGCCGTAGATGTACGGGATTCCTTTGGAACACGATCCATACTGAAAATGAAACATTAAACGCAGTAAATTCATTTGAAAACAACAACATATACTCAACGAGGGGATTGATTAGTAATGAAAAAGAGGAATTTAGCATTGGCGGGTTTGTTGTCTGGTTCGTTACTTTACTTTGGGAACGGTTATATATCGTCAGCTTCCGGAGATGAGGATGTAAAAATGGATCGATTTTTCGAATCAGGCATCTATGAAAAAGCTGAAAGGCAATACGGGGTGTCGGGGATGGGTGTCGGCAAAAGCGAGCGAATCCTGACTGTCCAAGTGAGAGAGAATGATGCGGAACTTCAGGACAAAGTGAAACAGCATTTCGAGAAGCAACTTGCAGATAAAGGGTTGTCACAGTATGAAGTTGAAATCGTATTGCTGGAAAAGTGATAAAAGAGAAGAGATGCAGAAGTACAACCTTGCACAATGAATACGTCGAAGTTATATGATCCAGATTGACGTCGGTATAGGCGCGCAAGAATATAAGCTTGTCCAGTGTGGGGAGAGGAGTGGGACTAATAGAGTTATATCACGTTATTGTGCACATCGTTAACATTATCCTGTTAGGAATCATCTTTGTTTTTGCGAATTTCCCCAGTATAACTCCGCCTATCCACGATCCGGTCGGCGACCTCTTTAAATTTTGTGCTGTTGGTTTTATGTTCGTCTTTTGGGCAGTTAACTATTGGTTGCAATACAGGTCTAAAAAGAAAAAATGGTATATTCCAATAGGTGGTGTCGTCCTTTACTTCGCAGTCGTTCTGCTGGTGATAGGATTTGTTTTGCCGATTATTTTTAATTTATTTGTAGCTGATTCCATTCCTCGTTGAGAGCCATAATTTTGAAAATTTACTGTCAGGAAATGTTTATTTCAAAGGAGACCTGCAACCGTGAAAAACAACAAAGGTCAAGTCCGCGCCGGCTGGCTGATTGCCATAGCGTTCGTCGCGATGCTGGTCGCCCAGCAGATTTTCTCTCTGCCCGGTGCGCTGCTGTTAATCGTAAATGAATTGCCGGCACTGACCGGTTCGATCGAGATGGACATTCTTCAGATGTACGACGGCCATCCATGGCTGTACGTAATAACACAGGGTGGGGCCGTTGTCGGCAGCATCCTTGTCACGTATATTCTTTGGCGATTTGTGAACAAGGGCACGCTCCGCAGCCTCGGATTCCGCTGGTCGTTTGCTGATTTCGCATATGGCCTGTTCCTTGGTGCAGCCTCGATCACCGTCATTTTCCTGGTGCTGCTGGCAACGGGAAATATTACGATGGTCAACTCGTTCGAGGCGCCGCAATTCAGCGCCTATACGATCGCTTTCCTGCTGATGTACATCCTAGTCGGAATTTCGGAGGAGATGTTCTTCCGCGGATATGTCATGTCGACGATGCAGAGCCGGGGGAATCCGAAGTGGGCAATCTATCTCGTGTCTGCGGTGGTCTTCAGCCTGGCGCACGTCCTCAACCCGAATGTCAGTGGGCTCGGCCTGCTGAACATCGTGTTCGTCGGCGTGCTGTTTGCGTATATGTTCCTCGAGACGGACAGTTTGTGGCTGCCGATCGGCTACCATATGACGTGGAACTATTTCCAAGGGAACGTGTTCGGCTTCGCTGTCAGCGGCACAACGCCGAACGGAATTTATAATGTCTCGATCGAGAGCGGCAATGCCTGGCTGACGGGTGGTGCGTTTGGACTCGAAGGCGGTTTGGCCGCGACAGTGCTGATCCTCGCAGGGTTCGCCGCGACGTGGGTGTATGTCCGGAAAGTGAAAAAGAGCGCACGTCCTGTTGTGCAGCCCTAAGTAGGAAGGGGCACCTACACTCTGCTGAGCGCTTGTTAGAATGGAATGGCTGCACTTCATCGGCAGAGATAACCAGAGTACGGCCGTCCAGCCGTGCATCCAGAAGGGGGAATGGAGTTTATGAGAAACCGTAGCGTGCTGATACTCGGGGCGATTGCCGCCTTTTTCGTGCTGGGATGGGTGTGGTCGGAAAAGACGGATTCGTATGCTGGGCCGGCGGAGGCTTTGGCTGCGTATGACCCATCCCTCCTGCTGATTCCTGCCTATCAGCTGGATGACCGGGCTCTGTACTTTTTCATCAAAGATCAAAACGGTTTTGGTGCTACATATGTCCGGAAAGGCCTGATCGGCTGGAAAAACGAATTCCTTTCGTGGAGTTCACTGGACCAGAAGAGGAAGTATGATGGTTTCGGCAGTGTGCAGGGACATGGCGGCACGCTCGTCTATGGACTGACGCGTCATGGCGAGGACTGGCGTTTTGAAGTAGATCAAGAAGACGCCGTAATTCTGGATTTGGAAACGCTGCCGGTGGATCAGGTGGAGACCTACCGCTTGCAAGGCTTGTCTGTCTGGTACGCGGAGACCGAGGAGCAGCTAGACGATCCGGAAGTCATTTATTATGACAAGGAGACCGGAGTGGAACTCGAGCCGGAAGATTTCTGAGCGGTGGTTTGCAGAGTTTTGTTTCTTCGAGAGTGGAACACGTAAGACCGCTCGATACTTGCTGGCGGCAAAGGAGGAAGTCCATGAAAACGAGCATGCAGATTCTGAGTTTATTCGGATTTGACGTACAGAGTGAACAGGATAGCATCTACCCATTTTCACCTGTCTATAAAGTACAGAATTTCATAGTGAAACGAACTCAGTTTCCGATCGAGAACGCAGAAAGACTGATGAATTACACGACGTACTTAGAAAAGCACAAGATTCCAATCGTCACACCCGTCAACCTGACGAGCGACAATCCCGTACAGATAGAGGATGACTGCTATGTCTGTTATCCATACATTGAAGGTACCGTTTACAAGGGATCGAACCAGGAGATCGTTCAGGCGGGAGAGCTGCTGGGCCGTATTCACCAACTCTCAACGCCAGACAACGAGTTTCAACTCGAAACCTATAATGTATTTGACTTTTATGCGCACGAAGTTGACGAGCATATGGAAAAGATTCGAAAGTTGGCAGACCGGTACGATGTAAGCATAGATATCGACGGTTTAACCAAGCTTCTGCATAAGGCGGTACTTCGCCAAGAACGCTTGAAAACAAGTGATCTGAAGTGGGTGAATACGCCGTACGACTACAAAGCAAATAATTTGGTATATCAGGAACAACCCATTGTCATTGACCCTGATCATGCTACGTGGATTCCTCGCACCTTTGACTTGGCGCTGGCTCTTCTCCTATTTCATAACGAGCACGCCCCAGCTCCCCATCGAGTGTTCACGGCAGAAGAATGGCGGCTTTTCCTACAAGGGTATGGAGCCCACCAAACGTTGACGGAAACAGAAATCAGCACATGGGAGGAAGCGGTCCTTCATGTATTCTTGGACGAAGTGATGTGGCTCATGGCGGAGACAGAAGAAGATTGGCGCAGGCCGGAACAACGCGACCTCTTTGTGAGCGTGGCACAGCTACTCAACGATCTTTCTGCCTATCCGTTAGATCATGAAGACAGTAAAACACCTTAGCAATGTGCACATGGAGGGGCGAAATGGACATCCAAGCAGAGACAATCGATCATATACTCGCACAGTACGGGCTGACAGGGCGTGTGTCCAATGTCCATAAGTTCATCGATTACTACCATGAAGCAAGCAAAGAAGTCAAAATTATCGCCAAGGTCGAGTTCGCTGATCGAGCGCCGTTGATCATGAAACTCCTCAGAGAACCTGAACATCCTATGTCGATCGTCGAGTCGCAAAGTGCGTTCTCAGAATATATAAGAAGCCAAGGCATCTGGACAGCACGGAGGTATGCGAGTGACGGACAATATTGCCTGCCCTTCAAATTAAATGAGCTGGACGTCTGGATCACTGTGGAAGAGGATCTCGGTGAGGAAATCCAAGCGATCGATTTTCACCTTGCCAGACAGATCGGTCAGTTACTCGGAAAGATCCATGCCGTCTCGGAGAGAGGCAGCTGTCTGATTGGAAGAGATACCATTTTCAATCTTCTCGGCTACAACGAGCTCAGTGGTTACGGTGTGTTCTGTGAGTTGGGGGAAACCGGTAAACTGGATCCAGTCCTGTTCCAACGCATACAAGCTCTGTACAAGGAAAAACTCGACTGCGTGAAAAGGCAGTGGGATGAGCTGCCGCGGTTTGCGACACAAGGAGATATGTCCATTAACAACCTGACTCGTAAGGGTTGGAACCTAGGAATCTTTGACTTCAACATTGCAGGTGATGCCACGCTCGTCGCGGACATGGTTCTTCAAGGGCTTTTGACAGCGAATGAAATGCCCTTGGTGGAAGGCATGAAAGATGGCGACAGACCGAAACTATTCGAGCTGTTCTATCAGGGTTACTGTTCGGAAAGAGACCTATCAATAAAAGAGGAACAAGTAGTGGGCCATATCCACGCCCTGTCCGCTGCCTTCTGGTTCACAACCATCCGATACAACGACGACTCACTGGAACAGCTAGTCGAACGCCGCGAACAAGAGAGCGTTACGGAACGCTTGAAAGAAATATATAATGCGCTGCGGCAGACTAATGTGGGAATTTTCGACTCATCGGGCAGCTGTTTACTATAGCAGTCAAGGCATACGTGAAAATGCATCTGAATTACCGGTATCATTTCTTAATGGAGCAAGGCATGTGAAGATAACAATAGAACGCTTACGAATACGAAGGTTTATAGAGGATGACTGGCTAAGCGTATAAAGGGGTGATAGTTTTTGTGAAAATAGCTATAACAGTCATAATCATGTTAATAGGCGTTCTTATGATCTCACTAACGATTACTAGTTTTGGAGAACAAGGGAATCTGTATATGCACATCATTGGCAGAGTATTACTTCTCGGCGGCATAGTGTATGGTTTGTTTTTTAGCTTTAAGAATGCAAAGAAGAGTAATTCAATGTGAATTGACCTAGCCAACTGACACGTTGCAGTACGTCGTTATGCAGTCACAGAAGGGGAAATAGTGAAAAGGAAAAGGTGAAGTGAAATGAACACAGAACTCACGCGGTATAAAGTCAAAGAAGGGAAATCAGAGAAGGTGGATGAATGGCTGGCCTTTCTGAATGACCATATGGAGGATGTGCTAGTCACGCTGGAAGGGGAAAAAATGTACGTAGAAACCATCTTCAGAGAAACTCTTGACAACACGGAATATTTATATTGGTATTCGGTGCAGGGTGACAATGGTCAAGATGTCGAGGAGTCCGAGCATTGGCTGGACAAAAAGCATCTGGAGTACTGGAATGAATGCATCGACCCGGCTTTCAGTCCTGTCGACCTTTCTCCGGAAGTGCTCATGATTCCGAAGAAAATCCAAGAAGCGATGGAAGCATAATTAGCGTAAGGACCATTCGCTTCCCTCAGCAGACGTTTCTTTTTTCCAAGAAAGACAGCAGACCTTTAAACACTACAAGGATGGAGTGATACTAGTGGCTGACATCGAAGACTTCATGAAACTGGACATCCGGGTGGGAACGGTACTGAGTGCAGTTCCGTTCCCGGAAGCACGCAAGCCGGCCATTAAGCTGGAAATCGATTTCGGGGAACTGGGCGTCAAGCAGTCCTCCGCCCAGATTACGAAGAGGTATGAACCGGAACAGCTCACAGGCACACAAGTGGTCGCCGTCGTGAATTTTCCCCCGAGACGCATTGCGGGCTTCAAATCCGAAGTGCTGGTGATCGGCGGAGTGCCGGGGGAGGAAGACGTCGTGCTGCTGCGGCCGGACCAGCGCATTGAAAACGGAACCCCTGTCGCCTGAAGCTGTCCGACAGTGCTGTAAAGCGGAAATCGACATGCATGCATTCTGAAAAGGGGAGGTCATTCTCGTAATGAAGAAACGGCTATCCATCCTGATTGTGCTGCTTGGGGTGCTCAGTCTGCTCAGTGCCTGTGAAGACAAAAGCTTAGCGAAACTGACAGGTGAGAGTGAGCATTGGAAAGGGAAGCTAGTGATGACAAAACCGTTCAAGAAGGAGATTTCAGGAACGATAGCGTATTCGGAGTATGAACTGTTCGTGACCTATCGGGGGATGGTCAAAAAGCTGGACGGTGTCAACACGCTGGAATACGGATATGCGACGGATTCCATGGGTATGAGCACCGAGCTTCGGTTCCCTGACGTCCCGGATGATCTGACGTTCTCGCTGAAGGGCAAGGAGACCGACCAGAACGCCATCGACAAGGACGACACAGTGACCGTGCTCGTTCGCTGGGATGGACAGGAAGAGACCTTTACAGTGGAATGAAAGCGGGGTGTTCGAGATCGTCTGCTATGGCAGCTAAATCGGTACCTGTGCGCCAAACATTCATGAAAGTTTAAACAAACACGATTGTTTGGCGCACAGGCACCCGAAAGATAAGGAAAGCAGGTAGATAGGATGATGGGCAAACGACAGGCAGCAGTAACCTTACTAGGCGATATTCGCGATGAACTGAAAGGGAAAATCCCGCTTTCCATCGCACTCGGGCAAGAGCAGGACGCACTTGTGTTATTGACGGAAGAACAGCCTCCGTTGATCGGTGGTCAGTTTCCCGCGACCGTTACGGAGGAATCATACAGCTACCAGGTCGTTCACGTGGAAAACGGGCAGAAGACGATCATTGACCTGCCGGAAGAGAGATGGAATTATCATTTCGTTCAGCCGATCGACCACGACCATGTCCTGCTGGTCGGCGCCCGTTCGTATTATCACAACGCAGACAATATCGAGGAAAATGCGCGCGTGTACGATCGAAACGGCCGGCTGATCCGCACGTTCTGCTTAGGCGACGGGATTGAGCATGTACAGGTAACAAGGAAACAAGCGATCTGGACGGGGTATTTTGACGAAGGAACGTGTGGCAATTACGGTTGGGACGAGCCGATCGGCAGCAGCGGTCTGGTCGGCTGGGATGCTAATGGCCGCAAGATGGACTCATTGGAAGAAGATAAGGAGTATTTCATCTTCGAATGCTTGGCGCTGAATAGCAATGACAAGGAAGAGATCTACTTTTTCTTCAGCATCGAAGGGATGATTGGTGTCCGGAAAGATGGCGTGTCCACCTATTATGGGCTGGGGGATATGCATTTCAAATCGTTTGCTGTAAAGGAAGACGAGATCGCTGCCTATAACTGGGATGGAGAAGGTATCCTGCTGGAATTGAATCGGAAAACCAATCGATATGACACTATTCAAACGCTCCAATTTGTTAAACCAGACGGCACGCCCGTGACGCCGGAAGCAGTGAACAACCGGGAGCATCAGCTTCTCTTCCTGGATGATGGAGAGCTATATCTGTATGGAATCGATTCAAACATGGCCTCCCGATTTTCCAAATAAAATGAAACAAAAAGCACCTTCATCCGTACAAAAAGAAAGGGGCAGAGCAGCCGTTGGAATCGTTGCCTGCTACGGAAAGGTGTGGGAGGAATGACGAAAGCAATTACGTCACTTATCAGCTGGCTCCTGATCATAGGGGTAGGGATTGCGTGGATCATAAACGGTTTTTCCAGCTGGTATTTACTATTGGTGCCACTTGCCTATGTGACAGGTTCCCTCGGAGAAGGGAAGTTCACTGCTCTCCGTACTATATCGCTGAAACAGATCCTGATCATTTTGACGGCTTTCATCGTATCAGTCGCCGTCGTCTTCGGTCTTCTGCAACTTGCAAATTACGTGATCAATGATGTGCTCAGACTGACAGGAGGAGTCAAGACGTTCAGTCAAATCGCCGCGATCATTCTGTTGCTCTATCCTGTAAAGATCCTGTTCGGCACGGTCGTTTACAAGGTTTGGAGCAAGCTTGAGGTGCAGCGAAGGTAAATAAACAGGGAGGTGTCTCTTTGAGAGTTCTGAAATTCACGCTGGTGATCGCTGTGATTTCACTGGCTGCCTACGGTTTAGCCACAGGCACTGCAGGTGTGATAGCCCCTTACCTTCTGCTGCTGATGGGGCTGATGACAGTCGTAATGGGTGTGATGGAATTTCAAAAACGGAATCTGGTGTCACTCGGCCTGTTTGCCGCATCCTTCTTCGTCCTCGCAGTCGGACTGTATACACTTTAAAGAAAGGTGCCTGTGCAGCAAACAATCGTATTTGTTTGGACTTCCATGATTGTTTGGCGCACAGGCACCTTGAACGTAGGCACTTCAAACATCAATTAGACGATATTCATACATACCAATACCAAGTGGGAGGAGTTACCGCAATGGCTCTCTCAGACATCACTTTACGGAAACTTGAAAAAGAGGATGCAGCTTTTCATCAGGAGATGGTGTATGAGTCTGCCTATGTCCCAAATGGGAAATGCCCGTTTCCTCGGTCGATCCTAGCCGATCCATCCGTCTCGCGTTTCTTTGAGGAATGGGGAGTCAGGCATGGGGACATCGGGTTGGTTGCCGTCCAAGGGAATCGAGAAGTCGGTGCTGTCTGGCTGCGGAAATTTGTGGATACTCCTGAATTTGGCATAGCGGTATGCAAAAACTTCCGCGGGAATGGGATTGGCCGCCACTTGCTAAAAGTGCTGGAATCAGAAGCCATTGCTTTTGGATATGAGAGATTGACACTGAGCGTCGATCCCCGGAATCCTGCCATCGCTCTATACGAACGGACAGGGTACAGCTTTACTGGCTGGGATCATACGTTTTGGAAGATGGAAAAGTTATTGTGACACACTACGCCAATATAACAAACTGGAATTAGTTACTCGAGGAGGATGTCATGAGGAACGATATACTCGCATATTTGGAAGAGAACTTTC
Organism: Sporosarcina sp.; assembly: GCA_032099885.1. GTDB lineage: Bacteria > Bacillota > Bacilli > Bacillales_A > Planococcaceae > Sporosarcina. Next base: position 90,765 of record DAMDKL010000004.1, on the reverse strand, counting down.
CTGACATGCAAAGTGAGTTGTATGTAAGATTTGAGTTAGGGGCCCCTTTTAAAAACGGCAGTATAGATCGCATACAGCAAGTTGTGACACGGGTGACCGCCCTGTTCGAGGAATTGTTCGCGCCGGAGGAGACCGTTTCTCTTTTCGTAAAAGAGTATGGTCAGGATCCCGATATCATGTTCGGAAACACGGCCCCTCAATATGTTTGGGAGCTGCTGGGCAACTATCCTATCGAGAAGGAAGTCCTCTGTGAAATCGATGAGGATTATGATGAGGAGACCGGGCAGCGGATCGAAGAGAAACATGAATTCACCGTCGGCATAGTGACTGCCCAGGTGAAGGAAATCCCTTATAAAGAAATACTTGAAGGGATCGGAAACTATGAACAGGGAAGAGAGCCGTCTATCGGACAACAGGTGTACATTATCCATCCTGAAAAGAATATCGTCTTTCATATGTATGATGATCGGGGCTGTGATGTATTTGGATTGCAGAGGGAGCAGCTGTTACCCGTGTATCGGAAGTTTAGCCGCTGGATATTAGACTATAATCGCATAGAAATTGACTCTGTTTTCGGAGAAGGTTTATCAGGATATCGGGAGAATGAGGAAGAGAGAGTGGCGCGAATCAGAAGGAATGCCATTCAAGTGGACAAGATGGGGATTGATTTATATGTTGACAACACGTGTCAGATAACTCATTTATTGTACATACCGAACGATTTGGCCGCAGCCTGTTTCGATGAAATTAAGGCTACAGGGTTTACTCCTGTTTTCTATAGCGCAGACGATAGACACACGACATTGAGAGTGAGTAAAACTGAAGCGTTAGCTATCGTGGACTATCAGTCGGAACTGATGGCATTGTACTCGAAAAAATATAACGGAACCTATGCGGGATGGACGGCGGTAAGAGCATACTGAGCAAAGAGGTTCTTTCGTCTACCCATCGGAGAGAAAGGTGCCTGTGCAGCAAACAATCGTGTTTGTTTGAACTTTCATGATTGTTTGGCGCACAGGTACCTAAACGAAATTGGAAAGGGTGTCTTGAAATGGATGCTTTCAACAGTACCATCAACCTGGGCGACATCATATTTACCATCCTGTCACTTGGAGCACTCGGCGTCCTTGTTGTCTTTCTCATCCTGTTCATGAGTGGGAGAAGGAATAAAAGACAGTAAGATGGGGATCAACATATTTATTAGTGATTGACAATTATGTCTATTTCGCATAAAGGGGAAGATATAGTGAAAGCATACTACGGAGAACTGTGTGCCGAGGATTATGAAATCGATAAGTCGATTGCGGACGGGAAGGAACTTGAGTTTTACCTTTCCTTTGTAACAGATCAAGACATGAAAGTACTGGAACCGATGTGTGGCAACGGCCGAATGCTCCTTCCTTTTCTGGAAAGGGGCATTGACGTAGAGGGCTTTGACATTTCGGAGGATATGCTTACTCTGTGCAGAGCGAAAGGCCGGGCATTACATCTGGAGCCTACTGTTTTCAACTGTCGGCTGGAAGAATTCAAAAGTAGTAAAAAGTATGATCTTGTCATTATCCCTTTTGGTTCCTTTTCATTGGTAACTGATGAGGTAGCGAAGAGAAGTCTTTCAAACTTGTTAAATGTCCTCAATGAAGGCGGAAAAATACTGTTAACGGTAATGATCGGCCAAGGTCCCTTCGAATATCTACCGGAATGGACGGAAGCAGATAGATTCAATATCAGAGGCAAGGAAGTGATTAAGTCTAGAAAGATGTATTTTGATGAGGAAAGCAAAATTTTGCATTCTGCATTAAAATACCAATTGACTTCAAATGGGATTGTGGAAAAAGAGGAAATCATGGATTTTCCTATTCGATATTATGAAGAGGGCGAGTTTGAATCTTTCTTGAAAAACAATGGAGTTTACGATTTCGTTCGACATGAGGTCGAGGACGGATATGGCTTAGGAAGCTCGTTTCAAGTATTTGAATGCCGAAACTAGTTATTTGAAATAGTCTTACCTCTCTCCCTAACCCTGATTAAAAAGAGAAATAGGTAGCGGGATTTGAGACGATAAAAATGGAGGACAATTGTGGATACGAACCGAGCTCCTGCAAAATACCCCCGCATCAGACCAATCACTATGACGGATTTCCCACACGTCCTTCAATGGAGCAAAGATCCTGTATTCTGTGAAGCGAATGAATGGGACATACATCGCGATGAAGCCGAATTGCTCGATTGGTGGCAGTGTTGCGTAACCGGAATAGCGAGTGACTTTGTGCGAATGGGGATTGAATTGGACCGAAAATTGATCGGCTATGCCGATTTGGCGAATATAGAAGACAGCTCCGCAGAACTTGGAATTGCCATCGGGGAGAGTGCGTTGTGGGGGAAAGGAATTGGATATCGGTCCAGCAAGAAAATGATAGAATACGCATCAGAACAATGTAATATTCAAGTCCTGAATGCAGAAACACATGAAACGAATAATCGTTCTCGGAGAATGCTTGAGCGATTGGGCTTTTCTGAGGTCAGCAGAATCGGATCGGAGCTTTATTTAGGTGTCGATACACCACTAATTCAATACAATCTCTCTTTGTAACAGAATATACTTCTTCAAGCTGAAAGAATGTAAGGGAAATATTAACTAGAAGAAGGAGGCACGCACACATGTGGCTGTTATACCTGATTTCCTCCCGCACTGCATAAGCATTCACACTATGGGAGGAATCAAAATGAAAATCCAAGAAGCGCAACAATTTTATAGAAAGCAATTCGACCTGTATGGAAAGCATATCGACTATCCCGAGCTGGACGAAGGGCTGGCAGCCGACATCGTCGAGCAGATGGGCAGACCGTTCACGTCCGTCCTGGAACTCGGGGCAGGGAAGGGCAATCTCGCCCGATGCCTCGCGGGATGTGGAAAATCGGTGACAACAGTGGAACTTGTGCCAGAACTTGTGGAATACGCCGAGCAGTTCCAGTCACCGGACGTCACGTCAATCTGCGGCAGCTTTTACGACATCGAGCTGCCCCGTCAGTTCGACGCGGTGCTGTATATGGATGGCTTCGGTGTGGGCACGGACGCGGAACAGCTTCAGCTGCTGCGGAGAATCCACAATTGGCTTTGCGATGACGGAGCCGCTTTGATCGATATATACGAGCCCACTTACTGGAAGCAGACGAGCGGCAGGACGATGACACTGCCGGGGGATGTGTCGCGGGTGTATGGCTACGACGATTCCCGTAACCGAATGACGGACACGTGGTGGCCTACGGATCGCCCGGACGAAAAAATGACCCAGTCGCTGGCCTGCTATTCTCTGGATGACATCCACAAACTGTGCAAGCAGGCGCGTTTGCAGATCGTCGCCTACTTCCCGGGTGGCACCATGGATTTTGACACGTGGACCTATCACGAAGTCGCCAGCCTGGCACAGTGTATCAGCTACCGGATCAAAGTGATGAAGATGCGCTAAAACTCGACCGGGTCACCGATTGTAATCGCGCAAATATAATAGGGTAACATGCAATGAATGAGTACCTCTCTCGGACACGTGTGAAAAGCAAACGGCTACGCTTTTCATGCGTGTCCTTTTCTTTTCCTGTTATCGAACCGTTATTTTTGGAAAAAGCTAGATAACCAATTGGAGAATGTTATAATTGAAAAGAGTATTCTGTGATTTACGAGGGAGTGAACGCTATGATCCGAGCCTATGTGGAATCAGACATAGACACCTTGGCGGACATTTGGTACAACGGTTCCCTGCAAGCCCACCATTTCATCGAACCCAGCTATTGGGCATTGAAAATCGATGACATGAAACGTATTTATATTCCGTTGTCAGACACACACGTCTACCAGACATCTTCTGTTGTGATTGGCTTCATATCCATGGTTGACAATTACTTGGCTGCGCTTTTTGTAGATCCTACCTCCCAAAACAACGGAGCAGGCAGCCAGTTGTTGAAATTTGAAAAAGAACGTCGAAGTAGTATTCAACTGAAAGTCTATCAAAAAAATCCATCAGCCGTCCGTTTTTATGAAAAGAATGGCTTCCGTATAAAAGGAACTGAAATTGACGAACAAACCGGCCAAGAAGAATATGTTATGGAGTGGAAAGCAAAAGCATCTAAGGGGGAGTGATACCGATGAGCAGCCAGTTCGAACTGAGCTTCAAGAACAGAGCCGTCAGAATGTATCTGTATCTCATTATTCCGGCAGTTCTCATACAGGGATATCTCATCTTTTTTACAAACATACCGAGCATTATCCCGGCCACCCTGCCAACAATTCCGCTACTCATCTTTTTTGTTTGGCTTGTACTCCATAAACAGAAGAAGGAGAAGCAGGCTGCGAATGAATGATTGATCGGAGAGGGGGTGCACGATGGAATTCGATATAGGAAATGTCACGATTTCTTTACCATCCCTGCCCATCACTCTGCGTGGCGATCTATCAGATGGTCCAATTTTATACAGGGTGATATATGCCCTTTTACATTGGCGTTAACAGAATACAACAACATATAAAGCAGGTGAGCAAAATGAATCTGGGACTAAAGAAAAACCAAGTCCGCTTAGCAGACTACACACCGGAATGGAGCGACGAATTCCTGAAAGTGAAGCGTGAATTGCTGGAATGTACGGACTTTGAAGAGACCAGGATCGAGCACATCGGCAGTACGGCAATTACGGGAATGCCGGCCAAGCCGATCATCGATATCGTCGTCGGAGTCGATGACTTGGAGAACGTGGACTCCGCGCTCGTCACGGGATTCGGCGAAGCGGGATTTTTGAGGTTGAAAGTGAAGAGACCCGGTGAAATCGTGTTCGCCAAATTCACGGATGATACGTATGAGGAAAAAACCCACTTCCTCCATCTCGTCGGTTATCAAAAAGAGCTATGGAACAATTTCCTTTTCTTCCGCGAACACTTGAATGCGCATGAAGAGGCCAGGCAGCGTTATTTGCAAGTGAAACTCGATTATTTGCGTACATCGGCAACCGGAATCACGGAATATACGGATTTCAAGGAAGCGTTTGTCCGTGAGATTGTTGCCCGACGTGTAAGCGAGGATGGTAACTGAGGCTCGGCATTTCTTCATCAGAGAGGAGCTGTTGAAATTGACGAAAAACCTACTCCTGTTACTTGCCGGCATTCTTTTCGCTTGGTTCGGAATCAGCTTTTTCACAAAGAGTTTCGATGGGAATTACCTGATGACGCTGCTCATCGGAGTGTTCCTGGGTTATATCGTGAAAAAGGAAGAGAAAAATGCCTGATTCGTTTTTTGGATAGGATGACACGGATTCGGCACCTGTTTGAATCAGCTGGAAGGATGTGAATTCCAATGAAACTGATCAAGTACATAGCCGCAGCTGCCGTGCTCCTGGTACTCAGTATCCTGTATTATCAACACAATATGTACTATAAGATCCCCAACAACCCGTTTGAAAAACTTGAAGCTGATTCCCTGACAGAGTTCCATCTGACAAAGAACCGGCCGGATGGTACATCGGTCTCCGCATCTTGCCACCAAGGCCGGGAATGTGACGACGTACTGGCGTATCTCCGCCAGCTTGAGTTGCTGCCGTTGAAGGAGAAAGCGGCGAACCGGCTGCTGGCAAACGAGGAGAATATGCCATTCCTGACGGGCATGCTGAAATTCGGTCAGTCGGCAGACGAAATCTTCCTCAGCGATTTGTATACGGACCAGCCGACCGTCTTCGCCGTCAGCTCGACGAGGTCAGGGTTCAAAGGCGCAGGCTATTACGAAGTCCAGCAGTCGGAGTTTGACGTGGACTACGTTTGGCGGCTGCTGAAAGAGGAGTAATGATGACCATGGAACAAAACGATCTATCCACAGCGTACAAACGAACATTCGACCGCTTGGCCCTCTACCTGCTCGCGGTCTTCCTGTCGCCCATGCTGTTCGGCGCCTGTCTGGCACTGTACTCGGTGATCTCGGTCCGCGACTCATGGGATTTCGGTCCGACCGCTTTAGTGGCAGCCGTCTACTCCCTGCCGTTCTTTGCGCTCGCGGCCTGTCCTGTCTCGCTGTACGTGGACTATTCGGCGAAAACAAGAGGAAAGCCGCGCAGGTTCAAGCTTCTGATCTACGCAGTGTCCGGGGGTCTGGCAGGATTGGTCGGCAGCCTGATCTTGCAAGAGATCTTTTCGATACTCTTCATGACCTCATTCGGCATGGTCGGCGGCCTGGTGCACTTTGGAGTGATTGAGCTGCTGAAGAAGCTATTCAAGTCATCATGAAAGCCGGAAAGGCGACCATGCAACTTTCAGATCCCATTTATTAATTAATTCAGTACCTATCGAAAATCGATGAACCGATAAAGAAGGTGATGCCATGGATTTCCTGACTCAAAAATTAGTGTACATTGCGTTGTTCATCTTCATCATCCATTCCATTGAAACGCTGGCGTATGCGGTACGCCTGTCAGGGGCGAGAGTCCGGCTGATTGCGTCTGCCTTGTCGCTCTTCAACATCATGGTTATGGTTTCGCGGCTCGCGAATATGATGCAGCAGCCATTTACAGGAAGTCTGATCGACACGGCGCCGAGTGAGCATGCGCAAGAGTTCGTGGCGACGCAGTTCCGGTTTCTGATTGGAGCTTCCACCGTCGGAACGCTGTTCGGCATGTTGCTGCTCCCGACGTTCATCGCGCTCTTTTCCCGTACGATTATTCACTTGTCAGAAGAACGGGGCTCCATCCCTTCTTTAGCCAAGCGGATCTTTTCCCTTCAATACATACGGCGGGGCGTCACCCATTTCAGCCTGCCGAAGTTCTCCTATCTACGGGATACGAGGATGAAAGACATCCCGATCCGGTTGTTCGTCATCAATATGCTCATCACCGGTATCTATACAATCGGGGTGCTCTCGGCACTGTACGCAGCCTTGCTTGCACCTGAACGCGCCTCGACGGCCATCATGGCATCCGGGCTGATCAACGGCATGGCGACCATCCTGTTAGTCATCTTCGTCGATCCGAAAGTATCTGTCGTGGCAGACGACGTCGTGAATGGACGAGGAAACTACCAAAAGCTAAAAAACATCTCCATCATGATGGTGTCTTCCAGACTCCTCGGGACACTGCTCGCCCAAGTCTTTTTCATCCCAGGCGCAAAATACATCGCCTGGTTCACCCAATTTATCGTTTGATGGATGAGAAATTAGGTGCCTGTGTAAGAAACAATCGTGATTGTTTAAACAAACATGATTGTTTGGCGCACAGGCACCGTTAAAAGGGGGAAGGCCAATGGAGTTTATGAATATCGAGGGCATGCCGGATACGCAGATTGTGAAGAAGATGTTATGGCTACACGAGCAGATCTTCCACGACTCGAAAACGTTATTGGACAAAGCACGTACAAAATCGAATCTGCTGTTCACGCTGGCATTGGAGCACGGTGAAGTCGCCGGTTACAAAATTGGATACGAACTGGACGATAAAACCTTTTACAGCTGGCTCGGCGGTGTCGAAGAAGCGTATCGAGGGAGAGGAATTGCTTCCGAACTCATGAGACACCAACATCATCACTTAGTGGAAAAAGGATATAGCGTGGTACAAACAAAGACCATGAACAAGTGGCGTCATATGCTGATCCTGAATCTCAAACGAGGCTTTGACATAACAGGGACCTACTCGGACAAGAATGGAGAGACCAAAATCATATTGGAAAAGAGATTGTACCCGATTTCTGTCCAAATGGAGAGAGCATATGAAAATTAGAGAAGCTGTGCTGGCGGATGCTCCAGGAATCGCACAAGTCCATGTAGACAGTTGGAGAACTACCTACAGCGGTATCATTCCATCTAAGCATTTAGCGAATTTGTCATACGAGAAACGAACGGATCTATGGAAGAGGAATATAGCAAGGGCAGACAATTTTGTGATCGTAGCGGAAACCAATGAAGGCAAGATCATCGGTTTTGCCGATGCGTGGAAGAGAGAAACCAACACCGTGGACCATTCCAGTGATTTGACCTCGATTTATCTGCTGGAAGAATATCAGGGACAAGGAATTGGCAAAAAACTGATGAACGAGTTGTTTCACCATTTTACACAGTTGGAGGTTAGCAAAGTATTCGTTGAAGTATTGGAAGCGAATCCGACGCGTTTCTTCTATGAGTACTATGGTGCGAAATTAGTGAAAACCCTGCAGATAGAAATTGGCGGAGTAACGCTAACGGAACTGGTCTATCAATGGGATGACCTAGAAGAGGTGTTAGCGAGAATGTAAGTCGTCTCTTAGTAGATCGGTGTACTGACAGTCATCAAGTGGTCGAGATTGCTTGGGAGAGCCCGAGCAAAGGGAGGAAATTATGAAAGCCAAAGTAATGGTTGTAGGCGTATACCATTTTGGAGAAACAACCGATCTAACGAAGGTTGAACCGAAAAGCATGGAGGAGTTCACCTCCGAATCTCACGAAGTCGTCCAGGTGCTGAGTCGATTCAATCCGACTCGGCTTGCGGTCGAAGCCGTCTCTGAGAACAGCGTGGTGCTGAACGAGCGCTATGCCGCATATCTAGCAGGCGATGTACTTCTTGAAAAGAACGAAATCGATCTGGTCGGCTTTCCATTAGCGAAACAGGCGGCGATTCAGGAGATTTCCTGTGTGGACTGGATGGGTGATATCTCTGATTACGCTGAGTTGGGCGATGTGCTTCAATATGCAGAGGAGCATGAGCCCGAACGCTATCAATATCTCATGAGACATTACATCGAGCCTATGCAACATGAAGTATCTGAGATGGCGACCTTGTCCGTACTCGAAGCTTTCCGGCGATTGAATCATCCGAAAGCCGTTTCTGAAATGCATGAAGTGTATATGGAGTTCGCTATGATTGGAAAAGAAAAAAACTACTATGCAACTGATTGGTTAACGTGGTGGTATAAGCGGAACCTGATTATCTATACAAACATGAGACGGCTGATAACGTCCCCACAAGACCGCGTGCTGCTGTTGATTGGAAGCGGCCACGTCCATCTCGTCAAGCAATTTTTAGCAGAGTCCGGTGTTTGTGACGTGGTGGATGCAAGTGAGTTTTTGGAGTAGGTTGGGTTGGATGGTTTATTGAGAAAACAGGTGACTGTTCGGTACACATTAAGTTAAGAAGCACAGGTGCTATCTTCATCGATTGAAATCTAAAAGGAGTGCTGAGTGTCTATGCCTGCATATATTGAGATATTCGAGGAAATAGTGGACATTGCCCATCATGATTATGCCGGGTGGGAGGATAAGCAAGACTGGGATCGCCCTGCGTTTTACTTAGGGGAACTAGAGAGACTGCAGAACAAAAAACAGTTAACACCACAAAAGTTCACAGACATCGTTAATGAGTACCTTAGCGATTTTCAGGATCGTCATATGTATTTCCTTTTCGAAGGAACGGGAAATGTGAACGTCAGCACTCGAGGGTTTCAAACGAGAAGATATAAGAATGCTCTCTACGTCACCGAGACGAATGAAGAGGAGCGGTTTCCAAAAGGAACAAAAATCATTTCCATTGATCATCAACCCATTGAACAGGCGCGGGCTGCCAGTCAATATTTGTTGAATGAGGCGAGTGCGGAGCGTGAAGATTGGTCCGCGCTCCTGAAAAAATCCTCATTTATCAAAGTTGAAGATGCAGACGGAAAGATTACTGAGTTTGCCCTGAAGGATTACGAACCCGCTCGTCGGAAAAAAGTTTGTTCCCTAAAAGCAGTTAGCGAAAAGACCATGCTATTGACGTTACCTAGTTTTGCAGATGCGGATACTATTTTAGCTTTCATTCAGAACCACAAGAACGAGCTAAGCAACTGTATCAATCTGATTATTGATGTTCGAAACAACAGTGGTGGGAATGGTCAGGCCATATCCGCACTTCTCCCGTACATCTTTCCTCCTGGGGAGCGACCTGGGTCGGAAGTGAAAGGCAGAGAATTTAATTGCACCAACCGGAATTCTGATTTATTCATCCAACTTTGCCGCAATGCAAGAGAAAATATAGAGGACGAAGGGACCCGGAATGTACTTGACTTTGCAGAAGAGCAATTTGAAACGCATCGAGGTCAAGGCTTTGTTACTTTTGACTTTTCGAACCTAATGGAGGAAGAGGTCAGCGAGTTTGAAGGGACGGCTCTGCCGGAACGAGTAGTTGTGATGACTGACAGTAATTGTGCCAGCGCTGCTGAATACTTTGTAGAGACGTGCATGGAGTCTTCCAAGGTAACCGTAGTGGGCCGGTCAACCATGGGTGTGAATGATTACAGCGACTTGGTAATTAAACATTGGGATAATATGTTCTCGCTTTACTATCCGGTCTCAAGAATCGCGTTAAAGACACCGAACGATCCTGTGCATGGGAAAGGCATTCAACCGCATCATTACGTGCCTTGGACTCCGCAGCATCTTCGCGAAGACGTGGACCTCTATTGTGCATTGGAAATGTTTCAAACCAAGTGTGCTCCTTTGGAGTAATGAGAGGTTACTGATCCTGTATAACAGCAGAAGGAAAGTTGGTGCCTATGTAGGAATCAGACATGGGAAATGTACGCACAGCTACTGTCCATTCAGGGAGGTGCCAGGTTGAGTCAGAAAATGATCCGCATGTTTTTAATCGTCCTTTTGTTTATCGTTTATTTTAAAGTGCTCAGTTTCATTTGGAATGTAACCGGGATTGGAGAACTGGGAGACATCATCGTCTTGATCGGATCGGGAGGAGTGCTGCTTGTATCCGGCATCGGTGCAGTGCTGACCGTCAATCACCTCATTTACGTGCTGAACCGGCAGCGCCGCTAAACTAAACAATCGGGGGTTGCTATGAAAAGTAAAATCGCGCTCGCTGTATCCGTGGGTTTCGCAATTCTCTTTGGGAGTCTGGCGTATGTCTATTATGAAAAGGCATATGTCGCTGAAGCCGGAATGCAAAGTAGCATACAAGATATGCTTCGGGACAGCGGACTCTTTTTCAAGAATGACCAATATGATGCCGCGTATGTGGAGCCGCTGTATCGGCTGAATGGCTATGCAGAGTTGCAGTATTCGTATCTCATGAAAGATAAGAATAGTGATTTAGTGTTCATCGCCCGGGTTGTAAAAGAGTACGCCGACCCTGAGAGGTATCAAACGTTATCCACTGACGAAAAAGGAAAGATTGCCGACTATTTGTGGAAACTGGCCGAAGAACAGCCGATACACGTGGATAAAGACGTACAATCATTCTTTTATGAGTTGGGGATCAAGCAGCCTTCAGAAAACGCACAGTAAACCAGAAGGGAATGAGATAACATGGATGCACTTTTATTGGACGGCTGGACACCGTTGATCCTGGTAGCTCTCATCAGCATGGCGGTCATACTGGTTCTGTCGCGAAAGCTGGCCAGACGGGTGTTTTACTCCATTGCTTTAGGAGTCGCATTGCTCTGCATCGCGGTGTTCTTCGGCAGTATGGTCTTCATCGGCGGCTGGGGAGGAATGGGTTATGGAATCCTGGCCGTCTGTGTCCTGGTCGGGACATTGATCGGTACGGCGATTGGAAGTTTTTCGACGGGGAAGTGATGAAAAAATGTTTTTTAAGAGAATGACTAAGAACGAGAAGGAAAACTCGAGACGGGGAATGGTTTTCGGGTTCATCACGTATATGCTGATTACGGCTATTAACTACATGTATTATCTGATAACGGATACCGTCTTGCTTTCTCCGGCTATTATTTTTTGGGGCGGGCTTCTCGCGTTATTTGGATTTGAAACAGTTGCGAATTTACGCGGTCGTAAGAGTGGGGCTGCATAGCACAAGTAGGAATGCAATTTGGTTTTTAGGAAAACTGCAATTCATGTAACCGATGATCCGCTTATCGGCAGGAAGGAGATACCCATGCCACAAACGATTACGGGGAAGATTACAGTTGCTTTGCTTGTCCTGTTTTTCGTGCAAATTACAGTCGGGTTTATTTATCTATTCACTGCACCGCTGATGGCGCTTGCCGTTATCCTGGCATCCGGTCTTATTGTAGGGGTGGTGTTCCTAGTTGGCGGCACAATTGGGGCTGTATTTGAAGACGGCAGCCGGAAAGCTATTCCACTGATTGTCGCGACACTTGGTGTCGCGGAGCTGGCGCTATTCCTGTCAGTGCAGTTCGGCTTTTCGTTTGGGGGATGAAAACCTCGTATGATATTTAACAGTAACGGACGGGGAAGCGTGTGCGTGAATGACAGCCGTCCGTAAAGGCATCTGACAAAACAAAAGGAGCAGCCTCCATTGAGACACCATTTCCAGCGGGCCGTCTGGTTATTTCCTAATATTCTGAGCTACCTGGCCATTGTCTCTGTAAGCGTCTGGGTCTTCAACAATCGGGAAGGCATGCGGGAGATTGGCGTATTCGGTATATATGCCGTGTTCCTCCTGCTGTTTTCTGCGATCACGCTGTTCGGCACGTATAGGATCTGGACGTGGATACGGGCAGGAAAGATATAGAGCGCTGCTGTTTCTGTTGCAGCAACTAGGAACCAGAGGAGGATATCGATGACCCAAAACTTGTATTTTTCAATCCCGTCTTGCAGTGGAGAGGATACCATCCAATTGCCCTGTCATGGAGATTACGCGTATTGGCTGGCACTGCTGAATCGATTCATCACACGGGCGGATCGGGTGGAAATCCATTGCTGGGATGGGGAGGAGGCATCGTTGAATGATCTGTTCGCCCATTGTGCAAATGAACCGTACGAAGTGATACGTGAGCCGCATATGACCCGCGTGCAGATTACTCTTTCTCCTGCGTTCACCAATTATTTGCGGACTTCGTCGATTGATGAGGCGAATCAGTTGAAATGGTTCAGCCTTTCTCTGAGCCGAGAGGGCACTCTCCTATTCTCTTCGGAGCACTGGGGCACTGAGTTTTATATACCATATATCCAAAAAGACGACGCAGAGATGATTCAGCGGGAGATGCCGACTGATTCAAATTTACATTTTTATGAGCCTATAAGTACGGAAGGGGAATGAACAATTGCAACGGATGATGTTGTTGTGTGCAGTGCTGCTGATGTTATCAGGGTGTTCCAGTGCTGCCCGGCCCTACACATTGACGGTATCCCCATATACGCTGTCCGAGCGGGAAGATCAGGTTGTGTTGAAGAGCGGGGGCGGTGACTTTCAGTTCTTCGTGCTGAACGGTAAGCCTGGTTCGGATGAGGCGGTTGCGTTAATTGTGGAGAAATGGGAAAACGGTACATTCACTGGGGAAACGACGATATCCTGGGGTGGTCAGGAGGATGGCTATCGGGAAGCGCTGCTGTCGTTCGGCACAATTGGCGGGAAAAATGAAGACCCGACCAGACTATTGGTCACCGGGGTTCCTTCAGGCACGAACACCCGAGAATTGAACGAAACAGTCAGGCTTGAAATGACATGTCAGACGATCCCGGGCGAGGTACGGCTGAAGAAAGAGGAACCCGTCTATTTCGCGATGTGGCAAGGGAGTGACGGTGAATCGCTTAGCTGTGCAACCAACGGTATAGGTGCGCTGCCGGATGACGTGAAGACGGCGGATGTCGCCTATCTATACAAGACGATCTGGACGGATGAAAAGAATTTAGAGAACAAATGACCCGCGGCATCAGCCGGGTGAGGGAGAACAGCGATGAATGCAGAGGAAACACATCGCGGTCTGAAAAATTACACGAATTTCTTGGCAGTTATAATCCTCATACTGGTGATTTATGCACTGGAGCGCGTGGAGATGGCGTTTCTTTTAAAAGCCGCCGTGGCACTAGGCATGATATGGTTGTTGTTTTCTTTAGAATCCCGGATCCGTCACGAAGCACTCGCCGCACGGCTGGCTGCGTGGCGAGTGAAGACAGGATATCTGTATGCGATCACCCTCGTTCTGTTTTTTGTCTGTGGGATGCTGCTTCTTAAGTGATAGGATTCCAGGCTGAGGAGGGAATGAAATGAAAGTGAAGTGGACGGCGTGGATATTCTTTCTGGTTTCAGTACTGGGCCTGCTGTCAGTTTGCACATCGTCCGGTAAAGACTGGAACAGCAGCTTCATCGTCTGGCATGGCGATATGTATGAAGTCAATAGCGAGTATATCCAAGAGGTTGGGGACAAATTGGGCCAGGTGACCGTCTATTCCGATCGGGAAGCGACCTATATAGGCACGTTCTCGAACACATACCGGAAAGGGACCAAGTTCTACGCAATCCCTGGCGAATCATCCGACGACATGATCGCCATCGAGGAAGAGGGGAAGTACCGCAAAGCCGTCAACACAGGGAAGTATGGCGGGAAGTAATCTGAAATACCGGTGCCTGTGCGTGAAACAATCGTGATTGTTTAAACAAACGTGAATGTTTGGCGCACAGGCACCTCAAGAAAGTGTGCTCTATATTCTGGACAGGAAGGTGACAGTATGGAAATACGATATTACGAATGGGGCAGGCAAGACAAGCCGGTGTTGGTTTTTTTACATGGGATGGGTTCTGCCGGTTTGAGTGTTGGCGAATTGGCTTCTCTGATGGAGGAAGAATACCATATTATTTCATTTGACTTACCGGGTCACGCGGGGAATGCCCCCTTGTCCCATGAGGATGATTATCTACCGACGAAGATGGCAGAACGGATTCGCGGATGGCTGGATTCATATAAATTTGAAAGAGTTTTCCTTATTGGACATTCTTGGGGAGCCCACCTTGCGCTATATGTAGCAGCTCTTTTTCCGGAGAGGGTCAAAGGTCTGGTACTGTTGGATGGCGGGTATCTTCAAAAAGCTCCTTCTGGTGATTCGTTGCAGCAAGAGTTGACTCATGTAGATACATATATGGAAGCGATACGTTATCCGTCGTTCGAGAGCTTTCTGAAATCTGAGAAAGCAGAGTCGCCACGATGGTCGAAAGAGATTGAAGCGGGCCGCTTAGCGCAAGTGTCTGAAATGGACGGAGAGGTCCGGCTTGCGGTTACCCCCTTTACTGCAAAGTCGGTATTAAAAGGGATATACCAGGAACCGACTGCTTCCATTTTCCACAAGGTACAGCTACCTGTATTGCTGTTACGCAGCACGCTGCCGATAGAAGCAGAAGACAAGCGGCTCGAAGCGATCGATATTTTAGTGAAAATGATACCTCAGGTCGAGGTTCAAGCAGTTCCGAATACAAGTCACGATATTTATCGGGACGCGCCGGTTGAAGTGAAGAGCCGGATAAAAGAATGGATACTAAAAAGGTTCTGACCTCGAAATAAATGAAAAAAGATAAGTCCTAAAGCGTTATCGGAAATAGTAGGGTCTGTTTGGCGCAATAACACAACTTAATCATTGAGCTGCGAGGAGACACATATATGATTTTCACTAAACAATCATTCGCGGCCATCGGGCTGCTCGTCATGGGCGTCATGTCCGCTGGCTGTTCTGCGGATGCGCCGAATCTTGCGAAGACAGCGGGCCAAGGTGTTGCTTACAGTGAGTATTTCCATTCGTACGATGGCGTGAAAGAACGGAAACATCTTACTTACTACAAACCGGTTTCTGTAAAAGAAGCGAAGAAAACGTTTCCCGATCAGGTGAAACCGGTAGTGCACGAAGTGAAAGCCTCACAATTGCCATTCGACATAGATGAAGAAGACGCATACTTGATCACGTCGAAGCAGAAGGATGGCGAAATCGTCCACGAAGCCCAAGTCAGCTTTCTGGGGAAAGACGAATATGACGACGTAGAGAACTTTTTGATCATTTCCGTGGCGGAATCGAAGGACAATCCCTTGAAAGCTTATCAGCACACGAAGGACGTTGATACTGTCGGAAATCAGATAATAGAAGTCCCACTGGCGGACGGGCTTCCGATCTATCAGCAAGTCCTTACGACAGATAGTGCAATGCTGTACACGTACTACGAAGAGAACGGCGAACAAATTGGAAAGGTCGCAACAGCTGCCAATGAATTTTACGCATATTATCAGGGACACATCTACCACGCGGGCTACATGATCGATAAAGAAAAAAATGACGCGGCCACACAGAAACAAATGCTGGAGATTGTCCGGAAATACATTTTGGATAGTGCAGCTACAGAATAAGAAGCAGGCGTTTCCCGAATGGATACTGAGCATACCGGTCAACTGAATTACCGGTGCCTGTGCATGAAACAATCGTGATTGTTTAAACAAACATGAATGTTTGACGCACAGGCACCTATTAGGAAAAGGGGAGATGGCAAGTGCCGAAGGGGTTGCTGCATCACATTGAATTGTATGTTTCGGATTTGAAGAAATCGGCGGAGTTTTGGGGATGGCTGCTCGAGGAGCTCGGGTACGCACCGTTTCAGGAATGGGGCCAGGGGAGAAGCTGGAAACTGGACGACACATACTTGGTCTTCGTCCAGGCGGAAGAGCGGTATTTGGATATCCCCTATCATCGAAAGCGTGTCGGTCTGAACCATCTGGCGTTCTGGGGAGATTCCCGTGCGCATGTGGACGAAATCACGGACAAGCTGAGGGGCAAGGGCATCCCGATTTTGTACGGTACGAAGCATCCTTTTGCTGGCGGAGAGGCGCACTATGCCGTGTACTTCGAGGATCCGGATCGGATGAAGGTGGAACTGGTGGCGCCTGCTCCTCACTAACAATTGGTTATCGTAGCTATTCTATAAAACTGAAGCTACATAAGGCTACATTGAAAGAAAACGGAACTTTGCTATAATTAATTTCTGACCTATGAAAGGGGGCGTTGCATGATGAAATGGACAATTGGCAAAGATGGGGTGCCTGCATTTTAAGGGACGTGCGTTAGAATGCCCCGATGACCCGCATGGTTCCTGCATTCAGGAGGAAAAAGGATATGATCCGTGAATATGACCCCCGGGACGAACAAGGGTGGGTGCGCTGCCGGACGCTGGCCTTTTTGGAGACGGCCTATTTTGACAATGTACTTCCCAAAAAGGAACGCTATGACTTTCCGGCAATTGAATTGGTTGCCGAGCAAGACGGTCTAATTGTGGGTTTGATCGATGTAGAGTATGAGAACGAGGAAGGCACGGTCTGTTCGAGAGGGAAAGGGCTTGGCGGCATGATCTGGCATATTGCCGTTCATCCGGATTATTCAAGGCAGGGCATCGGTCGGCAACTGTTAGCGGCTGCTGAAGAACGGGCCGCAACTCTTGGCCTGAATCGGCTGGAGGCCTGGACGCGGGATGATGAATGGGTCCGCCAATGGTATCGGAAGCAGGATTTCCAGCTGGTCGATGCATATTATCACGTATACTTCGAAGGGGTTGAGCTGAGTGGCCGTATTCGTAGTGAAGTGCCGAACTTGCGGGTTGTGAGTGCCTGCGCCCATTACACAGGGACGGAAATTGAACAGTTCCAAGCGAAACACCAGCGAATCCATGAATGTGTTTGTTTTGAGAAGTACTTGGAGTAGAAGGCGTACGTTCAGAAATACCGATGAATAGCTAAGGTGAGCGTTCCAATTGTTACAGTTGGAACTCTTTTTCAACTAAAAGATATATGTATGAACGTATAGCAGGGAGACACGCTAAGCCGCCTATTTCTGAGATGCTGTGCACCTGGTGATTACACGAGTAGTGTCCCAGATTACTTAACCGCATGGTTGTCACAGTAGATATTGTGTTAAGGAGTGAGTGTATATGGAAGTTACCGGACGAAATGGGTCCGTCTATTTTATCGATCCCTTCATACATAATGACTTTGAAGAAATACAAAAACTAAACAGAAATGAAGGATGGAATGCATTATTAAAAGATAGCAGAAAAACGAAAGCTGCGTGGGATAACTCATCCGTCGCTTTTACAATCAAAACTCAGGAGAATGAACTTGCAGGATACGTGAGAGGCCATACAGACACAGCCGTCAGTTTATTTATATGTGAGCTGTTGATAGATGAAAAACATCGTGGCTTAGGACTCGGTACAAAATTACTTCACTATGTCCATGACCTATATCCCGAGACACGCGTAGAGTTATTAGCCACCCGTGACTCCAAAGCGTATTACGAAAATGCGGGCTATCGACCTTTTTATGGATTTAGAAAGACATATGATGAATGACTTTCTGACTCACCAAAATAGTTACTCATGACAGAGTGAGCATTTCAAATAGAGTAGTTATGACACCAATCAAAAAAGCGATAAGTACTTTTAAAAAATTTACAGTTCAGAAGGAGTGAAAAGATGCGACAGATTATCGCTATGGGCGGAGGAGGGTTTTCCATGGAGCCGGACAACCCATTATTGGATCAGTACATCCTCGAACAGGCTCAGCAACGCAACCCGCAAATATGTTTTCTTCCAACGGCAAGCGGTGACGCAGAGGGGTATATTTCTCGGTTTTATGATTTTTTTAATCGACAGGACTGCCGGCCCTCCCACTTGTCGCTGTTCAAACCGCCGACACGGGATTTGGAGAGCTTTGTGCTGTAAAAAGACATCATTTACGTAGGCGGCGGGAACACAAAGAACTTGCTGGCACTTTGGAAAGAGTGGGGACTCGATACGATTTTGAGAAAAGCATGGGATCAGGGAATTCTTTTGGCTGGGCTGAGCGCTGGCTCCCTTTGCTGGTTTGACGAAGGGATCACGGATTCGTTTGGGGATGAGCTCGACCTGATTCAGGGTTTGGGATTCTTGCAAGGGAGTCATTGCCCGCACTATGACGGGGAATTGGAAAGACGACCGTCCTATCACAAATTCATTTCTTCCCAAGATGTACAGCCTGGCATAGCCGCAGATGATGGGGTTGCCATCCACTACAAAGAACAAGAAATCAGTAAAATCGTCAGCTCCCGACCTGAGGCGAAAGCGTATCGTGTTTCCTTGGGAGGGCAAGTGATCGAGAGCGTGCTTCAACCACAATTTTTAGGAATTCAATGAGCAAAAAACCTGAAAGACCGTCAAATGGTAGGTGATACAGGGGAAGGAGGCCGTGACCGTGGAAGAAATCCGGGAGACGGAGATTTTACAACTAATCCGTGACGATGAATGGATGATGACCATTCTAGCGACCGTTCAATCACTGAACTTGCCCGACTGGTGGGTCTGTGCTGGTTTTGTCCGTTCGAAAGTGTGGGACACGCTCAATCATTATGAGGAACGCACGCCACTGCCTGATATTGACGTGATCTATTATGACACCTCGTGTTTGGACGAAAAGGAAGAAAAGAGAATGGAACAGATGCTGAATACCTTGCATCCGGGAGAGCCGTGGTCTGTTAAAAACCAGGCCAGGATGCACCTTGCTAACAACGTTTCTCCCTATTCCTCTTCCTTCGATGCGATATCCAAATTTCCTGAAACAGCCACGGCACTGGGGGTGAAAATGGATGATCAAGACCAATTACTTTTGGCAGCTCCGCATGGCGTTGAAGACGTCCTCAAGATGCGGGTCACACCGACTCCATATTTCCGAGAAAGCCCAGAGCGTCTAAAGCTGTATCAAGATCGCGTAGCCAAGAAAGCGTGGAACTTGCAGTGGGGGAATGTGAGGATAGAAGAGATGTGTAAATGAGTGGGGCGTCTTGTCCATGAGAGGTGCCTAATTTCGAACTTATTTATTGAGCGTAATTGTAAACTAACTAGATTTTTAAAAATAGATTAGCGGTGTAATGTATTTACAAATAAGAAAGCTTGTACTGAAGAGAGGTGAGTAGATATCGATGCTTTCGGCGCTATTCTAGATTTACTACTTTTTATTATTATCATTTATTTAATCACACGTGTTGCGAACTTCATGATGCATACCAAACAGAAATTAGATGAAATGGATAAAAAGATTGATGAGATTAGAGAGTATGTGAACCAGAGAGAAAACTAGAATTCATGTATGACTATATTATATGACAAGCGGATAGGAGGAAAACCGAATGGACAATAAGTGGTACGGCGTCTATGCGTTGATTTTAGGGATCGTTTCCTTTTTCACTGGAGAAATTGTGACGTTTATTATGCTTGGCTTCATCTTGTTGGCACTTATGAATATCAATACTACTCTGAAGAAGAATGGGGCGCAACAAGGGATAGATAGAGAGTGAGACGGTTAGATAGAAGAGACAAGAAGGTTATCCAGTCAATTCTGTCCGGGGATAAAGGGCTGCGAATAATGATCATCACAAGTATCTATATCATTTTGACACCGATTGTCTCATTTCTCGGGGGCGTGCTTTCTTTCGGTCTGGTCTTGCAGCTAGTATGGGATGAGTCAATCTGGAATGATGTGAGCTTTGTGCTGTTCTGGGGAAGTGCTTTGTATTCGATCATGGTGCCTGTGTATTTTGTCGTTGTGTATGTAATCGCCCGCCGCTTCCGGCACAACCTGTTACTTCTATTCCTTGCCGGATGTCTTTTGGTTTAATTACTGCCAGGCCTGCTGATTTTCGCTCCCGTTGGGAAAGAGTCAGTTCTTGTAACTGTTCCTTTTTTGACGGCGGGTGCAATCGTTGCGGTATGCAGCTGGTTATTCATGAACTACAGGAGAAGGATAGATAAGACTGGAGAATGAGGGGGAGAGCGGAATATGAATTACATCACGGACATGCGTAAGTTGATCGGACAGGAAACACTGTTCACAGTAGGCTGCGGCGTACTCATCGAACAGCAGGGAAAGATCTTACTGCAACATCGCACAGACGAAGACAATTGGTGCATCCCTGGCGGTGTCATGGAACTGGGAGAAACCTTTGAAGAGGCGGCAATACGGGAAACTTATGAGGAAACGGGACTGCGAGTTAAGAATCTGTCGCTGTTCGGGATCTACTCGGGGGACTCCTGCTTTGTGACGTATCCCAATGGAGACCAAGTCTACAGCGTACAAGTGATCTTCAAAGCTTCAGCATTCAGTGGTGAGCTGAAACAGCAGGACACCGAAAGCCAAGCCCACCTGTTTTTCCGGAGAGATGAACTGCCGGTAAACCTGAACCCACGACAACAGCAATTTATCCGACAGTGGGCGGACGGGGCAGAATTGCCGGTGATCAGCTAAGATGGTATAGCCGAAAAAAACCGAACAGAAAGTAGATGCTTTCTGTTCGGGTTTTAAATGTGTCTAGCTTCAGCCAAACACCGTTTTGATTACTACCACTACTAGAATCCCTGCAATCACACCTACTACTAACTTCACTACATTCTTCATTTCAATGGCTCTCCTTTCTTAATCAATCAATCGTTTTTTATAAAGACCGACCGCGGCAAACGCGGCTGCGATTCCCCATGCCAGGATGATGGCGAGCTGCGGTAGGATGCCGGTGAATCCGGCGCCGCCTTCGACTTTCATTCCGATTTCAAGCAATTGGATGTTCGGTAAGTAGGCCGTCGCTTCCAAGACCGGGTACTGTTCGGCCACTAGTGGCAGCATAGTGCCGAACGAGAAGAGCAGGATGATCGGTGTGACGTAGAGCGATGCTTCCATCACGGTCTTGGCGAATAGACCGACCATAGTGCCGAGCGCAATATAGAAGATTGCCGATACGAGAAGTGCAAGCACAATTAAACCGATATTAGCGGGCCGATAATCCGAAAAAAGGGCGCTGAGTGCGATGGTCAGAAGTGTCAGCACGAGGGAAAGTGAGCTTTTCCCGATCAGGATTTCCGTTGTACTCGCTGGAGAAAGCATCAGGCCGCGCAGCGTGTTCTTTTCTTTTTCTTCGGCGATGAGGCAGCTTTGCACAAATGCGGCGACCATGCCGAATGCCATATTGATCACCATGTAATGGGTCTCAATTGAACCGCCGTTGCCGATCCGGCTGTAGAAGGCGGCCAGCACCGGCGGCAGGAAGATGATCAGTGAGACCGCCAAGTTGCGGGAAAAGTCCTTGTAGTCTTTCATGAAGATGGCGTGGATTCGTTTCCAAGAAATGGTCATGCTAGTTTCCTCCCTGTCACTTGTATGAAAATATCACCGAGCGTCGGCTCGTTTGAGTGAATCGTGTCGACTTGATCTTGCTTCATGTAGTCGAACAACTGCTGGGCACCCTCCTGACCGGATGGCAGTGCAATGGATTCCCCATTCTTCAATGCCACTGTCAGTGTCGAGTCTGAGAATTGCTTCTTCAACTCTTCCGGTGATCCGATCAGTTGGATCTGTCCGTTGTTCAAGAAGGCGACTCGGTCGCACAGTGTTTCGGCTTCCTGCATATCGTGGGTCGTCAGAAAAATGGTAGTGCCGCGGTCGTTCAAGGCGCGCAGTCCTTCATATATATGAAGAGTATTGACCGGATCAAGCGCTGAAGTGGGTTCATCCAAGAAAAGCAGCTCCGGCTCATGGAGCAGTGCCCGTGCGAGTGTCACACGCTGACGCATTCCTTTCGACAGGGCGGAGACCCTCTTTTGCTGTTCGTGCTGCAACTGGACGATCGCCAGCACATCCGCAATCTTCGTACGCGGCACCTCGTATAAGTCACAATACAGCTTCAAGTTATCATAGATGGAAAGCCTGCCGTACAAACCGCTGTTATCGGTGAGGACACCGAACCGTTTTCGATTGACAGGCTGCTTCAAACTGGAGACGGACTTGCCAAAGACACTGGCGTTTCCTCCTGTCGGCAGCAGCTGGCCTGTTAAGATCTTAATGGTCGTCGTTTTTCCGGAACCGCTCGGACCGAGAAACCCGAAAACTTCCCCGCGGTTAACATGGAAGTCGACTTGCGCCAAGGCGGTTTCGTTCCCGAATCGTTTTTCAACGTGCTTCATTTCTATAATTGTTTCCATTTTCATCCTCCTGCTCGTTAGGTTGCTGAACGTTGTCTGCACTACTAGACTACGACAGGGACCGTTGCCATACAGCTGATTTGGAGTGAAAAGAGCCAAGAAGCGGCCGAATGGAGACTAGTTTCGGTGAATGGAGCAGTTGTATTGCCGGGAATATAAGTAGCTGTTAGAAAAAACCGATTTATTTCCGGGGAAATTATCGGTTTTTCCGCATTCTTCGTCATGATTTCAAGCCGAGCATCTCTTTCAGCTCTGTCATTTTCGATTTAGAGAGAGGGATGGGCGTTTTTGTCGGATTGTCGAGAACGAGACTGTAGCTGTTACGGGTCCACGTAATGACTTCACGGACTTTCTGCAGATTGACTAGATAGGAACGATGGCATCGGAAGAATCCAAAAGGCATGAGCCGATTCTCTAAATCGGTCAATGTGAATACACAAGGAAAGGACTCTCCCTTTATATGTAAGAACGTCTGACCTTCGTTGCTTTCGATATAGTCGATTTCCGGAGGATTGAACAGGACAATCTTATCGTTCACTTTTGTCGGGATCTTTTCAAACCTGACGGGTGTCACGGATTCTTCGATATCGGGAAGCGTCGCAGCAGCGGGTGCATCCTGTTCCAACTGGACCAGATGCAGACCGGAGTCATCGAGTTTGAAAACGTGATCGGCTGCGGTCACGGCGCTCTCCAGGTTGCCGGTGAGGATGAGCACGGTTTTCTTCTCCGTTTTAAGCTGCTGCAGCAGTCGCAAGAAAATCCGTCTGGACTCAAGATCTATATTTTGGTCGGGCTCTTCCAGGATGAAGACGGAAGGGTCCTGCAGCACCAGGCAGGCGAGCTGGACACGCTTTTTCTCGGAATACGATAGCCGCTTGATCTTCTCGTGTTGGATCTGTTCCAGGTGAAGCTGACGAAGCGCGGAGGCAATGGGATCACTGGAACTATGCAGCTGATGGGTGAACCGGAGCATTTCCGCTACAGACAGGCGCTCATACAAACCAGGCTCAAGAAAACAGAAGCCTGAACGGGTGTCTTCTCCCCATTTTAATTCCCCATGTGAAAGACTTCCCTGTCCGCACAGCAGTCCTAACAGTTCCTCGCGAACATTCACACTCGACTGGATGGCCGTCACGCTTGCTGCAGGAACAACCAAGTCGAACGGCGGAAACAGGACCGTATCGTGCACCCGCTTTTCCGCTTGTCTAAATTCTAATGCCATATTCGGAACCTCCCAATGCTCAATAAGTGTCTATGGGCATTATACCAGTCCGACAAGTCAGTAGACGCAAGAAACAATTTTTTCTTTGAATAGGATGATTATTGGAAATAGTTGAGCGCAATAGCGCTTTGTAAGATATAATAGAAGGACAAAAATACCTTTTATGAATATTCAGAACGAAAAGAGCGGGCGAAAGGAATGAGGAGAATGAACGAACGAGATGAGAAACAGCCATACAATGACCTAATGGGGGATATCTTGAAGAAGCACCGGGAAGAAGGCGGGATGGATAATCTGAAAGGCAAAGGGAAGCCGTTGTCACGGGAATACTTCTCCGGTGATACGCTGCAGCACTTTCAGCGGATCGCAAAAGACGCGGGCTACAAACCGAACTGGATCGTCTTGCAAGACGAGATCCGTGATGACGTCCATACCCTTGCCGACTACTGGGAAGCCGGCATTGCGGTGGATATGGACGCCCGTCTCGAGGCGATCAACGCAAAAGTCCTCAAATACAACCGGGCATGTCCGCGCCCGATGCAGAAAGGTCCCGTTTCGATGGAGACCGTCAAGCGGGCGGCCGAGCGGAAATCGGTTGAATAACTGCGAGACAGCGGTTGGAACGAAGGGTATGGTCAGTTGAGAAAAGTGGCAGTGGCATTGGCCGGTATTACGGTGATGGTGTTCTTATATATGTACCAACAGCCGATCCTAAGTACGGAAAGGTGATCACCCGGACAGAAGAATATTTGCAATATCCACCCATGGAATGGGGAAAGGCGTTTGACGATAACGATCTTCAGAACGCATCCCGGGAAGAATTCGCAGCTGAACTGCGTTGACGTCCGGGGCTATGGAACACGATGATGCATCGGCAACAGTGGGAAATGACAGTGAACCATAGTGGCAAAGAGCCGACGGTGGTAATCGACGCGTACACGGGGATGTTTATAGAGATATGGGGATTGTTGAATTGAAAGGGACCGAATTGCTAGTGCAGATTTATTGAAGAGTTGTGTAACGCTAAGCATTATAAGCCTTTTCATCGTCGTCAATAATACAAATCTTAAATCTTTTGACATCTGTATTTCGTATGTAACTGAAA
This sequence comes from Sporosarcina sp., assembly GCA_032099885.1. Taxonomy (GTDB): domain Bacteria; phylum Bacillota; class Bacilli; order Bacillales_A; family Planococcaceae; genus Sporosarcina. The sequence goes on along the minus strand of DAMDKL010000004.1, from coordinate 65,734 downwards.
GAGGGGATTTTGATGGAAATAGTTATCCTTGTATTTATTTTAGTTGCTGTGCAGTTCCTTCTTTCCTTCATGTTCAAGCGATCGTCCAAAGTGGATCAAGGTCCTGCACTGAATTACTATCGGCTGTCGTATCGGAGGAAAATGATCCGGACGCTGTGGAACGCACCAATAATTCTCCTTGTGATACCTTTCCTCTATTTTGCTGCGGATTGGAGTCTCGCGGGGGCCATCGGATTTGGTCTCATCGCATTTGTCGGATTTTCATTGCAGTATTTCTATAATTATTCGAGGTGGAAGAAAGAAGAGGCGGTCGACGGATCCCAAATATAATGCTTACAAGACAAACTGTTTATGACTAACAAAATGTTCATTTACTCATAAAAACAAAGATTATCAAACATTATACAAATTTTTAATTGATGTAAAATGATAGAAGGAGTGAATCCAATGGCCAAGAAAAATAGAAAGTTGTCTTTGTTTGTTATCGGTGTGTTGGCGGCAGCAATTGGGTTGCCAGCGGTCTATGCAATGGGAATCCCTTCGTACAGCACAGTCCTGACTGCTGTGTTTGGCGCGGGGAGCGTTTGGGCGTATGTGGTCACCGTCGTGCTTTTGGGGACAGTTCTATTCGGTGTACAGAAGGTCATTAAAACCTATAGCTGATCTGGATTTCATCTCTAATATGATGATTCTCACTAGATCTAATGAGGGGTGATAGGATGCGCAACGACACGGCAGAGAAGCGATCCGAGAGATGGGACGGTTTCCATTTCGTCATGATTTTGGTGATTGTCAGCATTGCATACTTGCTCCGTCTGCCGGATGCTGTCTTCTGGATAGTAACGACGGGCTATGCGCTGGTCGTCGTCTTTCTGGATAGGAAAATTACACTTTGGAGGATCATCGGCTTTCTCGTACTGGCGGCCGTAATGGTCTTGCTGAGGATGCTGTATATGAAGATGGGTTGGTGAATGCACACTGAACCACATACGACTAATAAGTAGATGGAAATAAAAATTTACAATTCTTCAGGGAGAAGGTAAGGAGCTTTGATTATAGGTGCAGCGATGGTCTCTCTGGCTCTCGGTAGTTATGGAATCACCAAGAGCAATAGTGCAGTTTGGAAGAAACTTTTATCTATTCATTCTATGATGTGTTTAGGATTATTTGGGATCTTTGTTCTGGAACGAAGCGCTGTTTATCACTATTCTCGACCAAGGCCTTTTTTGGTTCAGTGTCATCGACGTTCTAGGAATTCTGTTAGGGTTGTTCGGTGTGAAAGGGACGACACGCGTCACGTTAGTCACATTGCATGTTGTTGGACTGATGATGTATGGGGTTCTTGTTTTCATAGGTATGGTCGGTTTTCAGGAGCCTTGACGGGAGTTGGTAGAGGCAGAGGAGTGAATAGGGACGTGGGTTTCCGCTTGAATTCTCTCGGAATTCCGGGTCTGTAGCCGGAGGTGTATCTATATTGAGGCAGGCAAGTCTCTCTAGAGGCTGATCGAAGAATGGCAACTAGATGACTTGATCTTTTTGAGGTGTTTCTTCGATTATGTTGTGTTGAAATATGATAACACACGGGCATCGGTATTAGGGGGGCATGTGATGAGACGGTTAGCAGTGATTACGGTGGGCATGACACACAGCGGCAAAAGTACGTGGATTGTCAACACTTTTTCAAACAAGTTTTATAAGGTCCCTAGCCGATACTCAATAGGTGTTTGATAATCCAGCGTTCCGTGGATTCGGATACGATTAAACCAATTCACATAATCCTGCAGTTCACGCTCCAATTGCTCAAGAGAAGTAAAAGTCATCTGCTTGATAAACTCGGTTTTCACCACCTTGAACATGGCTTCTGCGACCGCGTTGTCGTATGGACATCCTTTCATACTGAGGGACCGTCCAATGCCAAAAGCTTCTAACGCTTCGTCAATTAGTTGATTTTTAAATTCACTTCCGCGATCTGTATGGAATAATTGAATACACTCCAAGCTTCGCTCTATGCTGCACAACGCCTTGTAGACAAGCTGAGCCGTCTTGTGAGGACCCGCGCTATACCCAATGATTTCTCGGTTGAAGAGATCGACAAATAAGCACACGTAATTCCAGTGCCCGTCCACACGGACGTACGTGAGATCACTGACCACCGTGGCGAGTTCCTCCTGGCCATCGAAATTCCGGGCCAATACATTTTTAACGGGCTCCTCATTGACTTTTGCCTTGAACGGCTTGTATTGAGCGACAGTATAGTTGGAGACGAGGCCCTCTTGCTTCATGACGCGGCCGATCCGCCGTCTGGAAACCGTTTTGCGGGCTTTCATGAGCTCCTTTTTGATTTTTCGGGTTCCATAGTTATTTCGACTCTGCTTGAAGATCTTCTTGATTTCTGTTGTTAACGATTCGTCGTTCGACCGGGGAACCGGCTTATAGTAGAAGGTGCTTCGTGGGATTCCGAGGACGTCGCACATTGCTGATACCGAGTATTTGTGACGGTTCGTCTCGATCACATTTACTTTCGTCCCATGATCAGCGCGGCTTGCTTTAAAATATCGTTCTCCATCAGGAGTCGCTGATTTTCTTTTCTCAGTTTGATTAATTCATTCTCTTCCTCAGTTCGCTGATCTTTCTCCTGGAAGGATCCCGTCGCACGATGACGTCTCACCCAGTTATCAAAAGTAGTCGATGTCAAGTCGTACTCCCGGATGATATCTGTACGTGGTTTACCGTTTTCGTAGAGCTGCACAATCTGCTTTTTAAACTCCGTGGTATAGGTCCGTCTTGCTCGTTTTTCGGTCATGTAGAGTCTCCTCATTTCTTTTGTTGTATTCTACAAGACCCTATCTTTATTGTCCAACTAAGTGTAGCCTATCCAACGTTCGCAAAAGAACTGGAAATAAAGATGGCTAATTCGGTAGTCATTGATCCGGATCATCATGCAGAGTTTCTAAATACACACTATCAAAAACTACTGCCGACAACAGGGCGGAATCAGTTAAAAAATTCCCTTACAAAGTTTATGGTTGAGTATGCCAAACAGCATACTGCTTTTCACATCATTGCGTGTAACGCCAATCGTTCCGTCGAGGAGAGGGGATACTTGCTGCAAGAAATTTACCCACCAACTGAGTTTCTGCGAATAGTGGTTCATTTTGACTTACCGCAATGCCTGTTGCAAGAACGTATTAAAACCAGTCAGCGGAGTACCGCGATTTTCCGAAGTGCTGCTGCGTTTGAAGAAGTGCTGGCCCGCCAGCAGCAAGAGTCTAAGCTGGGTGAAGCAAAGGAACCTTCCGCAGACGAAGCGGATTACTTATTTGTGATTCGGAGACCCGAAGATAAAGCACTTGTGATACAGGAGCTTATTGTGATTGCTGGTCAATGAATTGCTGAATCTTCCTCGGCAGGCACAATTACATGAATGATGAAGGGCGAGTGGATATGTCGAAAACGATTGCCATCATGACGGACATCCATGGAAACAGCTCTGCTCTTAAAGCAGTATTGGAGGATATAGATGCGGCTGGCAATGTAGACCATATCTACTGCTTGGGCGATATGATTGCGATTGGACATGAAACCAACGAAGTGTTGGAACTTCTCCTTTCTAGAAGTGACATTTCATATGTGAAGGGCAATCATGAAGAAGCCGTATTACTTTGCAAGCTGGGGAGAGACGCGAGGAGTCATGGGGAAGAAAGAGAGCATCACCTATGGATTGCGGCGCATAAGGATGAGCAATATATTTCCTATTTGCAAGATCTCCCGTTCTCGATTGAAGAAACAATTAACGGCACCAAAATCTTGTTTGTGCATTACCATCTAGATGAAGACAATGATTGGTTGGATATTGAGTTTAGCCCCAGCGCAGTAAAGCTTGATGATCTATATATCGGATCTGATATCGATGTCGTCTGTTTTGGTCACCATCATATACTTCACGAGTTCAAGGGAAACCACAGGCTGTATTTCAATCCAGGAGCGTTGGGATGTCACTCAAAACCCATAGCAACATATGGACTTATCCATATTTACGATGACGGAACGACTGACAGGACAGTGAAAGAAATTTCATATAATAACGAGCAATTTTTGCTTCAATATTATGAAAAGCAGGTCCCAGCTAAAGAAATCGTATTGAAGGTTTTTCATGGCAATCAAGATAAGGAGCTGTTGGAACGAGTGAATCCTGGGGATTTCTGTTGAGAGTAATACACTCGATAAATCTAGGGTTGCAGCTGAGTTACATGGGACTTATCAATTAAATGGGAGGCCGACATGCAGATACTAACTACCATCACGGATCAAGAGAAAGAAAAAGTGTTGACGAATTATTTCAAGCAAGGCATCGAAGGGAAGCTGTATACATTTCCGAGCAAAGAAAAGCGAAAGCTGATTATCCTGGAAGCGATTATCAAACATTTTGATGCTGATCAGCGGTATACCGAAAAAGAGGTGAACCAGATATTAAAGCCGGTCCACAGGGATTTCGCTTTGATCCGCAGGGCGCTGATTGATTACCGGTTCATGGACCGCAGTGAGGATTGCAGGGAGTATTGGGTGATGGAAAGGGGGATGTGACTTGAGGGATTGCCTATTCTGCAGGATCTGCGAAGGATTTGAGGACGCTCAGATTATATATGAGGATGACCATATCTGCTGCTTCCTGGACAAATATCCGATTTCGCTGGGCCACGTGCTCGTTGTACCGAAACAGCACTACGTGGAGTTTACAGACGTGGATCCCCGCATTCTCGGTCGAATCATAACAGCAGCTCAGAAAGTCGCGCGGGCATTGGAAACAACGCTCGGTACCGACGGCACCACGGTCATGCAGAACAATGGGGTTTTCAAGGACGTGGATCATTATCATCTGCATGTTTTTCCTCGTTACAAAGGAGATGGATTTTCCTGGGTTGAGCCGGAAATTTATGTTACTAAGGACGATATACTAAAGATACATGCAGACTTGGTGACAAGGATAACTGGTTAACCAGAAGAAATATTCGCTGTCCTTTTCTGCTTGAGAATAACGTATGGTTTTAGGATTAGTAAGAAATAGTTTTCAACCTGGTTGACTCCAATCAAAGAGCCGTCATTATCGACCGTACATACCAGTTGCTGTTTTTACCTAATAGCTCTTTCAGTTAATGACAAACGAAGAGGATGACCCCTATGCCCGTATCACCTGCTGAACAACCGATGCCCTCCTACTCGCTGCTGGAACGACTCCTGTTCCCGTCCGTCCGTTTTCGACCAGAACGGCTTATTGAGTCATTGCGCGGTAAAACGGTTTTGATCACAGGGGCGAGTTCGGGCATCGGTGAACAAGTAGCTTACCTGTTACGGCATATACCGGTCCACCTCATCCTGGTAGCCCGTCGGACGAAACGTTTGCTCGACGTCCAACGGGCTCTGGCGGCAGGTGCTGCCACCGTGACTGTGGTGACGGCAGATCTCCGGGTGCCGGATGATCTTGACCGGCTGATTGATGTAATTCATGCACTGCCCGATGGATTGGATGTGTTCGTCAGCAATGCGGGGCTGTCCATCCACCGGACACTTGCGGCGTCGCTCGACCGCTTCCACGACTTCGAGCGTACGATGGCGATCAATTATTTTGCCCCTGTCCGATTGCTGCTTGCTGTACTTCCGCTCCTTCGGCAGAACCAGGGCCAGGTCATTAATGTTTCCACCATCAATGCCCGGTTGCTTCCGATGCCGGACTGGGCCGCCTATCAGGCCTCCAAGACAGCGTTCGACAGCTGGCTGCGTTCGGCGTCCATCGAACTGCGGCAGTCCGGTGTCTCAGTCACCACCTTCTACTTACCGCTCGTCAGGACGGAGATGATCCGGCCCACCGCTGCATACGATCGGATGCCGGCGATGTCGCCCGTGCATGTCGCGAAAATGATTGCACGCTCCATGTATTCGAAACAGAAAGCGTGGCGTCCGTGGTGGCTGCCGCCGGGCGAATGGGCTTCCGTGCTGTTCAGGCGGCCAATCGAAGAAGTGCTGCTCTGGAGAAGGGGAAGGAGGTCGCGAGATGCCGATCGCTAAGCTGACACGGCTGATGCGGGAGATGGGGGTATGGTCGCCTGCAGGGGCTGTCGGTCTTTCTGCAGCTATTGCCAAGCATGGCGTGAACCTGATGATGCTTCTGGAATTTGCAGAACGGCTGTATGGAGAGGGAACGGCACTCATCGATGACGCAGGGGAATACAGCTATGCAGAGCTCCGTAAAACGAGCGAAGACATCGCAGACAACCTGGAGGCAAAATACAGCGTCGGCCGCGGACAGAAAGTGGCTTTCCTCTGCTGCAACCAGGCAGCTATGGTGACCGCGATCTTTGCTGTATCCCGCCTCGGCGCGGATATCTACTTGCTGAATGCCGATATGGGGCATAGCCAGTTGGGTACCCTCTTGCAACGGCATAAGTTCGATCTGTTGATCCATGATTGCAATTCGAGGGAATTGGCAGACCTATTTCCTGAACACGAAGCGAGTTTCGTCCATATGCAAGAGTGTGCAAGTCGGAACAGCAACACTCCTGTCATACGAAAACCGAAACGGATGGCTGCCGGCCGTCTCGTCCTGCTGACAGGCGGAACGACCGGAGTGCCGAAAGCCGTGACTCATCAGCCCTCCCTTTTCAACTATATAGATCCTTATCTCGGCTTGCTTACAAAACTGAAGCTGACCCGTCACAACAATGTCCTGATCGCCACGCCTCTCTATCATGGCTACGGGTTTGCGATCCTGCTGTCTTTTTTGGCCCTCGGGAAGACAGTCGTGATGAGCCGGGGGTTTAGCGCCGAACGGATGAGCACTCTCATCCGGACTCACGCAGTCGAAGTCATCACCGTTGTCCCGCTGATGGCGGAACGGCTGCTCGCGCAAGGTGCAGATAATCTACGATCCGTGAAGTGCATCGCTTCAGGCGGTGCGCCGCTGCATCCAAGAGTGATCCGTAATATCGAAGCGGCGCTCGGACCGGTCCTATTCAATTTATATGGCACATCCGAGACAGGACTTACCTGTATCGCTACGCCAGAAGAATTGGCGCTGTCACCCGGAACAGTCGGCAGAAAAATCTGTGGCGGCAGGCTGAAACTGCTTGATCCGGAAGGGAATGAGACGGCTCCTGGTGAAAGTGGACAGATCTGTACGATCAACAGCTGGTCGATGGCCAGCAGGAGAACGAAATGGATCGGCACCAGGGACCTTGGTTATGTAGACATGCACGGACTTCTGCATGTGTGCGGCCGGATCGATGACATGATCATATCAGGCGGCGAAAATGTCCATCCCGCCGAACTGGAGTCCTTACTCCGCACCCATCCCCATGTCCGGGAAACAGCCGTCATCGGGGTGTCGGACGAACAGTTCGGGCAGCGTCTATGCGCCGTCATCGAACCGCTCTCTGATACCCTTACAGCGGAAGAGATCCGCACTTGGCTGGAAGGCAGAGCCGCCCGCTACCACATGCCAAAACGAATTATCCTGCGCCCGATTCCATACACGGCACTCGGGAAACCGGATAGGCGCAGGTTAAGGGTAGAGCTGCAGTAAATACTCTGTCTGCTGAAGCTTTGAATGCGTAGAATTCAGTAAGGAGAACGGTCGGCAGATAATCAGTTCAGACTGAAGAGTTAGTCCAAGCTTTCTAAGGAGGCGGGCGGCGTGCATAAAATTTTTTATCTATTGAGTTCAGTTGGCCTGTTCATCGCGGTGGCGGTCGCCATTTGGTATATTCAACAGCCGAAAACCGGACCACTTGGTGAAAATACAGGGGTACCCTTTCAATTTAAAATGACCATGTTCTCGACGGTCTGTGTGGCTGTTTACTGCCTTGTGCGGTACTTGCAGTCTCGTAAAAACTCTTAAGGTTAAAGGGGGTTTATGTCAAAACTAGTCGCACGCCGAGTGACCTACTGATGGCAAATGTGAACAGTGCGAGAGGAGGGGGTATGATGAATTTGCTCATAATAGGTATCCTGCTGGTTTTTGCAAAAACTAATCTGCAGCTGCTGGATACAGGCGTCTTTTTCTACGCAACGAACGCGCTGGGATATGGAGCAATCTGCCTGGGCCTTTGGCAATTGGCCGATCAACTGCCGAGAGTGCGTCGCTTGCTGCCTGTCGCTGCAGTCATGGTTGTGCACAGTACCGGATTTGCATTACTAAACGGCACCGGGCATTCGATCCAGACGATTTCTCTGACGAGCAGTGCCGCGACAGCTGCCGCCTTGGCACTGGCTGCACTGGCAGTCGGAGGGCTCATGGTGATCTTCTACATCCTTCACGAAGTGCTGCTCGCTATCCGAAATGACGGAAGTGCTAACGCTTCAAATTGGTCGCACCTCGAGAAGATGCCGGGATTGCTGCTGATCCTGCTTGTTTTGACGACCGTGCTCTTTTTCATTGCTCCTTCTTCTGCAAGCGTCCTGATGCTTATCTTACTGGGCGGGGAAATGCTGTTTGTGGTGCGTTTGTCGAGGAACCTTTTAAGTCATTCGATCTCTTAAAAGCAGCAGCCAGCCTTATGCTGGTGCGACCTGGGAATGAGAACGTTGCAAGGGATTCCTGGGATGAAAAATACGTATGGATGTATGGAGCAACAAAAAGAATCGAAAAAGCGGGGGATGGAATATGACAGAGCGAGAGAAGATGCTAGCTGGCGAACTTTATGACGGTGGGGATCCGGAATTGCTGAAACAATGGCACCGGGCGAAAGACTTGGTCCGTGATTATAACCTGGCAGACTCGGATGACCTGGATACGAAAAAGGGAATTCTGAATGAATTACTAGGTAGCAGCGGTCAGAATCTATGGATAGTCCCACCGTTTTATGTGGATTATGGGAACAATATTCACTTCGGGAACAACTGTGAAGTGAACATGAATTGCGTTTTTTTGGATGACAATAAAATTACGATCGGAGACAATGCCCTGATCGCTCCGAATGTCAATATTTACACAGCATTCCATCCGACGAATGCCAGGGATCGCTTCGGAGATCCTAAGGAGGATGGTTCGTTTGAATTTTGTAAAACACAGACAGCCCCAGTTACCATTGGCAAGAATGTGTGGATCGGCGGCTCAGCTGTCATTATGCCTGGTGTAACCATCGGCGATAATGTCGTGATAGGGGCGGGAAGCGTCGTCACAAAAGATATTCCGGATAATATGATCGCGCATGGCAACCCATGCCGTATTGTAAGAGAAAACAACTAAAGTAACAGGCAGTTTCGTAACTCACTAAATGGATTTCCGTCCACAAAGGAGCACCCCTATGACCAGAACACCAAGCGGATTCACGGAACGGCTGTTGGCGTCCCTGACTGATTTCTTTTTCATCTTTCTTCCAGTCAATTTTGTGATGTACCTGAAAAGCGGCGAGTTTTCAGTTGAGCAGGCTGCGGGCATGACGTGGCAAGTGATCGATGCTGCCTATTTGACAGTGGTGCCTCTCGCGTGGGGCGGCTACACGCTTGGCAAGTGGCTGTTCAAGATTAACATCAGGCAGATGGATGAGCAGGCACCGAGCCTGAAAAATATGCTGCTGCGCGAAGTCGTGGGAAAGGTGCTGCTCACGTATCTCACATTCGGTCTCTCGAACATCGTCAGTGCGTTCATGATAATCTTCCGGGAAGACAAACGGGCGATCCATGACTTCATCGCTGGGACGTATGTCCGGTACGACGAGCGGTTTAAGGGCAGCCGGCTGCTGTGAGTGTCGATCTAGCCAAGTCAATTAAAGGGGGGAAGACCGTGAGTTTGCCAAAATACATCACAGGGTTTCTGGATGAAAAAGCAGTTATGACCCCGATGGACGGCGCTAATTTCAAGAAGGTTGGTTACGAAATCGCCAGGAAGCTTCAATACGGAGTGACGCAGTTCAGTACTCCTAGTTACCCAACGAATTATTTTCGCCTAGCTATTCAAAAGGATGAGAAGGAATACGCCATATTGCTTCATGAATACGTTCCCTACGCAGCGCTTGTTGCGTATGACAATGAGTTTAACATGCATTTTGTAGATTGTGATGGGCTTGCGGCTGAATTGAGTCCCTACTACCAAGTGCTGGACGCTGAGTTCCTCAACGAAGCCTTTGATCCGGTGATGCATGACCTGGCAGAGATAGAGCTCAAACAGGTGCGTTATTGGAGACCTGATACAATCGGAGAAGTGATTTTCAACTGTTGGGATTAGAGGGTATCGGTTAGAACGTCTTTAGCTTGCTGAGCGGAGAGACCATGAGTTTAGAGGATTTTTAATTCCACAGCAGCTTGGTCGTTTTCGGAATATAGTGGAAGATATTTTAATACAGGGTTATTCCTTTAACGGGACATTTTAAGCATGAATTTAATGAACAAAGATTAGGTGAGGTGGATATGTGCTAATAATATTTTTATCATTCTATGTTTTACTCATACCGCTTTTTGTTTTATTACATGAAGTTGGCCATGGACTAGGAGCTGTTTTTTCTTCTGATTCTGAAGTACATATTTATTTAGGTATAAAAAGCGAAAAAAATAAGGAAAACTTTAAGATTGGAAGACTACGCTTCCATATAATTTGGTCTTATACTGGCTTTGCATATTGGGGTTCAAGATTAAATAAAAGGCAAAAAGTAGTTGCATTAGCTGGTGGTCCTTTAATGTCCTTGCTACTTACACTTTTATTTGGATGGTTAACAAATATAACTTCACAAAGCGAACTCCATCAATTATTTTTTGGATCTATGGTTTTTAATCTTTGTCAATTTATATCGACAACCATACCTGTTAAATATCCTCGATGGATGGGTGGATATAGCGGACATCAATCAGATGGTTTACAGCTTCTGAGGATAATGAAAAGTGAAAACTAACAATCGGGCGCGCTTCTAAAAGGAGGAACCTCGTCCATTCATCTATCGGTTCATTTCAAGGAATACGATTTAAAGAATTAATAGGGCTGGATAAACTGGTTTCTAAGGTGGGTTTCAGGGTGAAACAGTATATTGCCGTTATTACCATTGTTTTATTAATAACAATGGTAATCATTCGTTCAATACAGTTAAGAAAACTAGGTATTACTGCATTTAAATTTGGCGAAATGGACAAAAAAGATTTCATCATACCTCCATTTGCTTTGCTGTTATTATATGTGATTTTTTCTAATGCCTTTAACTTTCCTCGATTGGGAACGGAACTGTTTAGAAATGAACTAGTCGGCTGGATTGGGGTGATTTTATGCTTATTTGGTCTTGCACTATTCCTGTACAGCTTAATTTCTTTTGGGAAAAGCTTTAGAGTGGGAATTGATGAAGACAACCCTGGTTCCTTAATTACTACTGGAGCCTTTTCCGTAAGTCGAAATCCAATATACACTGCTTTTGGATTGGTTTTATTAGGAGAATTTATCATCTATCCAAATTGGGTCTTATTAGTTTATTTGATTGTAGGATATTGGCTTTTTAATCGACAAGTAAAACTCGAGGAACAATCATTGGTGAAGATTTATGGTGAGGAATATAAACAATACTGTAAAAAGGTTCGTCGATACCTTTAGTTAAACTAACCTTCACCAAACGGGCACGATTCTTGCAAAAGGAGCAGCGCTTGTTGAACATGAGGGCCAAATTATTGAACAATATTGTTTTGTGTTATAAGGGGATGAGGGCGAATATGAGGTTAAAAACTGTAATTGCAGTACTGCTTGGCTGTTTCATCGGATTCCTAATATTTGGATTGTTGAAAGGCGAGTATGTATGGAAGTATTTAATTGCTGCATTGATAGGTGGTCCCCTTGGTTATTTCACAGTATTAACCTTTGTGAAAAATAATCGAAGAAAAAGTACGCTGTAATAAATTTCATGCACTTTAATCATCGTATTAAGTTTTGCTAGAATCAGGAGCGATTAGAGGAGAATACAGTTTCTCAATTTAGCCAGTTTATCCTTCTAAACCAAAAGAGAAATAAAAGAAATGATAGCGGATGTAGGAGTGATTCAAATTGGTTAACTGGAGAAACAATACGATTTGGTTTGTGCTCTTACTACTACTATACGAGGAGGTGGGATAATGAATGTTTTACTCTTTTTACTTGGTTGGATAGGATGGCCTCTAATGCCTATTTGGTGTATTGTATTTTGTTTAAATTTGGTTTCTATCATAAAAAAAGTGAAACATGAAGAAAAAACGACAGCCAATACAGTTTGGCTCACTATTTCGTTTACGATTATTATGTGGACCACTGCTTCGCAAACTATAGGTGATAATTTCTAATTGGCGCAGTCGTTGAGGAAGAGTTGTGCCTGATTAACGATAGGAGAGTTAGCAATGGAGTATATATGGACAGCATTTAAGAGGACTTTTGAAATACGGGGTAGGTCGAGAAGGACAGAATATTGGATGTACACCTTATTTATATCCATCATAGGCGTTATCTTTGTGATAGTTGATGGCGTTATGGGGTGGGAGTTGGATGAGGATCTCGGTGTAACGTCTGCAGTATTCCTTCTCCTAACACTCATTACATCCGTAACCGTACTAATCCGACGGCTGCATGACACGGGAAGGACGGGCTGGTGGATCTTGTTGAGTTTCATTCCGTTGGTCGGTTCAATTGTTCTTTTCATTTTCACTGTTTTGGATAGTACCCCGGGTGCGAATAAGTACGGGCCGAATCCGAAAGAGTATTCGGATGGCCTTTATTGACGGAGTGAAGTCATTGGGACGTCACCTAGTATGTGTATAGGCGTCTAATGAACAAACGGGCCAGGATACTTTGATAACAAGGAGCGAATTATAGAATTTACCGGAAGTAGGGAAAAAATGATTGAGTTAAAGAAAATTAACCACGATAATTTTGATGCAGTGTTGGAGTTAAGCTTAACAGATGAGCAGAAAGGAAATGTGGATTCGAGCATATATTGTTTGGCTAGAGCCTATGTGAGAATACTCAACGACGAAAAGCCTCCTATGATCTTCGCTATATGCCATCATGATGAAGTCATAGGATATGTCGATATTGGATTTTACGAACTGGCGGAAAGTTCAATTTTACGTGAAAAATATGGAGATGAAGCCACTTATGGAATTAATCGCTTTATGATTGATAAAAAGCATCAGGGCAAAGGACTTGGCAAGCAAGCCATGAAGAAAGTTATTGGATACATAAAGTCGTTTCCACAAGGAAAAGCCGATGCAGTTTCTCTATCATATTGGATGACAAACGCAGCTGCACGAGGATTGTATGCGTCTGTCGGTTTCGTTGAAACAGGAGCGATATGGGATGGACAAACATTGGGTACTTGGAATGCCGAAAGAAAAGATATCGAGTATGCAGAAGTAGGTGCCAGACTCGAATTGTAAAGCAAAATAGTTAGGTGTTAACATTATTTGTCGCAATCAGGAGCGATTCTTGAACAAGATACTTCAGTTAATGGGCCAGATTTCGCACTTCAAACAAATAATACATGTTGAACGAAGGTGGTGTTCTTTTGAATAAGAAAAGAAATGCAGGATTTTTATTAGGTGTTCTATCAATTCTCACTGCGATAATTAGTGTCATCTTTTTTTATGTAACAAGAGGACCCAATACTGATATTTATTTTGGAATTATGATTTTTAGTATTCTATCAGTTCTTGGTATTTTATTAGCTATACTTTCTTGGCTGGCATCTAAACGTTTTATACTTCCAATCATTGGCTTGATAGCAAATGGACTTGTTTTAGGTTCAGCTTTTCTTTTATTAGTAGCAATGGGAATTAGTGAACCATAAACTGTGTACAGCTATAGGGCACGTTTACGGAATTATGTTTGGACCAATTGCTTAGTTGATCGGAGTGGAAGCCGGCGACTCCGGGAGGAGCAGCGAAAGCTGTCACGCAGAACGGTTTTTGCGAGTGAAGCGCAGCCAAAAGGAGCACATCCTTGATCTGACAGGTGAAACACCTAGTGAGCGAAGCGAGGAGTGTGGTTCACCGCCCGCCCTCCGGAACACGTCCGGCTGCAGTGCAGATCAACGGTCTCTAACCACTACCCTGCTAACTGGCGAGATTACGGTAAAGTGATTTGCGCCTCTCCTGCGTATGGGACAAATCCTTTAACTATGTATTACTGAGGTGGGATTTGTATGTGGAGTTTTAGCACGTTCAAAGACAAACGGTATTGGATTCTTTTGATAGCATCTATATTTCTTTTGATTTTGTTCGCACTCTTCACCCCGGATTATATTCTTCAAAGACCTATTGTTGTACTGAGCGCAATACCTGTAAGCGGTATTATATTCTGGTCTACATACCACCTTTGGAAATATCTTGGTGATGAGAAGGAGGAACGTGCAGAGGACGGCCGTGAAATATGACCTGCGTGTTCAGGAATCGTGCGCTCGTATTAAATGAGGTTTTAAATGTGGTACCCAGTTGATCAGAATAAAAGCAGAGGCTATACAATCATCCCGTCGCCTCAAAATAGTGTATACTGCCACAGACGTCAAAATGAAACACGAGGTGAAGGACTATGGATTGGCAGTTGAAACGGTTTGCGGAATTAACGAATACAGAACTATACACGATTTTACAAGAGAGGACATCGGTGTTTGTCGTCGAACAGAACTGTCCGTACTTGGAGGTGGATGGGAAGGATCTGGCTTCCTATCATTTGTTCAAAGAGGACAATGGCGAGATTCTTGCATATTTGCGCATTGTTCCGGCAGGGGTTTCGTATGAGGAAACGTCGATTGGCCGGGTATTCGTGAAGATGGCATACAGGGGGCAGGGGCTTGCGCAGGAGCTGATGACACGGGGATTGGAGTTCATTCAGCATGAATTGAAAGAGACGTGCGTCAAAATCCAGGCACAGGATTATCTGCGTGAGTTCTATGGCGCTTTTGGTTTCAAGCCCGTTTCCGATACCTATTTGGAGGACGATATCCCTCACGTCGATATGCTGTTGCAGAGTTGAACGATCGGTATTTTCCTATGACCGAACGGCGATGGATGGGGGCGGGCGGAAATGACGGTTAAATTAAGCTGTTTTTACCCCGTTTCACAACAAAAGAGCATCCCGCTCATCTGCGTGGATGCTCTTAGCTATAGATAGGTCCGTATCTTTTTCAAGCATTCTTGTACCACTTCATCTGACACGGTTTCTGTTACGGAGGCGTTTCTGGCACGAAAGTCCAGATTTTTCAATTGATCTGTGATGATGACGCCGCTCGTCTTCAGATCTTTTGGTAACGCAACATGGAAGCCCCACTGTCTCTTCGTATTGCTGATCGGGCACACGGATGCGTAGCCGGTTACACGGTTGAATTTTTCGGGTGACAACACGATGGCAGGTCTCCGTCCGGCTTGTTCTGTGCCTGTTTGCGGAGTGAAGTCCAAGTAGATGATGTCCCCTCTATTCGGGATTGTCATCGATCAGAGTTCTTCCTTTCCAGCGGGTTCACTGAAATATTCGGGGTGAGGATTTTCACCGATACATTGCGAAAGCAGTTCGTCTAGCGTATATGATGCGTCGACAGGTGTCAGAATAATGTTTTTACCGTCTTCGGAAATATTCAATTGCGAGCCATTCACGATTCCATACTTTCTAGCAACTTGCTGAGGGATGCGGACGCCTATGCTGCCGCCCCATTTTTGCGCTGTTGTTGGCATGCTGACCCTTCCTCTCCTCTTTTCCTCCATTGTACCACTCCTTTGCCGAAAGTATATACTTATATATATTCCCGTCGAGAATCATTTGATACATGAAAAGTGCCTGTGCGCCAAACTTTCATGATTGTTGAAACAATCACGATTGTTTGGCGCACAGGCACCGTTTTTTTATTCCGCCGCTTCGGCGGGTCTTGCCTCGGGCAGGGATTTGTCTGCTGGGATGACGAGGTTCAGGATGACGGTGGCGAGGGCGCCGACCGAGATTCCTGAGGATAACAGGTAGTTGGCCCAGTTTGGTACGGTTGCGAGCACTTCTTTCGGCAGGACGGTGACGGCAATCGTCAGCAGAATCGGAACGCCGATGACGATCATGTTGCGGTCGTCGATGATGATTGGCTGGATGATTTTCATACCGTTCGTGACGATGGCAACGCAGACGATGCCGAAGATGCCGTTGATGACCGCCTCCGGGATACAGATGATGACGGCCGACAATTTCGGGATGAAGCCGATCAGGACGAGGATAACGCCGCTTGCCATGATCACCATCCGGCTGCCGACGCCGGTGATGGCGAGCAGGCCGGCGTTCGATGAGTAGCCGGTGAGTGGCGTGCTGCCGAACAGCGAGCCGATGAAGCAGCCGAGACCTTCACCGAAGGATGCGCGGTTCAGGCGTTTTTCATCCAGCTCTTCGTCCGTGATCTGCGAGACGACGAACCACGTGCCGGTCGTCTCCAGCAGGATGATGAGGTAGACGAGCATCATCGTAATGATGGCGCCCATGTCGAATACGGGTTTGCCGAATGGCATCAGTGTCGGCAGAGCGACCCATGCTGCGTCTTTGACGGGCGAGAAGTCGATCGGATTGAAGAAACTTGCTGTGATGGAGCCGGCGATGATGGCGAGAACGACCGAGACGAGCCGGAAGAACGAGCCGAACCGTGGAAGCCGTTTGCCGAGCACCATGCAGGTGACGAGTACGGCTGCGGCGACAGAAGCGGTAATGACGTTCTGGCCGATGGAGCCTTCCGCAAAGTAAATGTTGTTCAGTCCGACGGGCATAAGAGCGATGCCGACAATGATGATGACCGTGCCGCCGACGAGTGGCGGGATAATCTTACGAACGGTTTTTGCGAATATCTTTAATGGATAGCCGAGCAATGCGATGAGAATGGCGCCAGGAATGAGGCTGCCGACGACCGCCCCAAGACCGAGTTTTCCACCGATGGCTGCGATGGCGCCAATTGGCACATAAGACGGTCCTTGCACGACTGGAAGTTTCAAACCGAAGCCTGTCTGAATAAGTGTGGCAATGCCGGTTGCGAGGAAACACATCTGGACGAAAAATGACGTGTTTTCCGTACTGAGTGACAGCAGGCCCGCGACGATGATCGGGGCTATGTAGAGATCCATGGCGAGCACGTGCTGCAGGCCGAGACCGATTGCTTTCGGATAACTGACTTTCTCGTTCACTCCGATGAGGAGACCATCTGGACGTTTCTTGGACAACAGGAACACTCCTTCGTTCGTTTTTGTTTTGGTATAGTTGGAGTATAAAGAAGACGGAGCGGTTTGTACAGTCCAATTACGAATGATTTATCAATACTAATGAATAAAGTTCGTATTTTGTGTTGACGGTGAAGGAAAGTTTCCGTACACTGAAGGCAGCTAAAGAAGAAAAGGGGACGGTAACATGTTGAAGGATCGAGCGTTGCAGGAAGAGTGGCTGGTAGCATGCAGGTCGACGGATGTACAGGAAGCACCTATCCAAGTGGTGCTCATGGGCGAACGGCTGGCGATCTTCCGCAACAGCAAAGGTGTGCATGCGTTCAAGGATCTGTGCATCCACAGAGGGGCGGCGCTGTCGCTCGGTGAAGTGAAGAACGACTGTCTCGTCTGCCCGTATCATGGATGGGAGTTCGAGGAGGAAGGCAACTGCGTCAAGATTCCCCAGCTGCCGGAAGGAAAAGCGATCCCGAAAAAGGCGAAGGCAACGGTCTACTCGTGTGTCGAGAAATACGGATTCATCTGGGTGAACTTGGCGGGGAATGAGCCGGACTTCTTTGACTATCCAGAAATGCAGACGGAGGGCTGGCGCAACGTCATCTGGGGGCCGCAGGAAGCGGAAGCACTGCCGCCGCGTATCGTAGAGAATTTCTTGGATGTCGGCCATCTGGCAGTCGTTCATCAGGGCTATCTCGGAGAGGAAGCGCATCGGGAAATCGAGCCTTATAAGATGAATGAACAGGACGGTCGTCTGTATTCCGATGAAATTCGGATCTTCCAGCCGGACGCCGATGGTACCGGTGTCTCGAAGTACGTGTACTATACATACGAAATCGTTCGTCCGCTGACAGTCCGTTTCACGAAGCGCGACGCAGAGAACAATACGCATATGACAATCCTGCTGACAGTGCGGCCGATGTCCGAGACGCATTCCGTCGCATACGGCATCCTGTCGTTCGACTATGATACCGGACAGACAGATGAAGAGATTGTGGAATTCCAAGATATGATCTTCGCGCAGGACAAGCCAATCGTGCAGAATCAGAAGCCGGAAGAGCTGCCGCTCGATCTGCAGGTGGAGTTGTCGCTGGTTTCTGACCGGGTGAGCATCGCCTACCGCCAGTATTTGAAGAAGCACGGGGTCGTCCTCGGAACTGCGTGACCCATTTCGGATCATAGTGAATTTGCTCATTCTATAGATAGAAGGAAGCCGTCCGATGCCGGGCGGCTTTTTTTGTGCGGGGCACGGTGCTTCATTGAGGAAAGAGCGCTGTGGTACACTGTGGGAAAGGATTGAAGGCTGCCGCTTGGGGGAACTGAAAGTGAGTAAGGAATCGAGAAGAAGAGGGGTGCGAGTGATGAAGCGATACCCGCTCATCTGGCTGCTGCTCGGGATTATACTGCTTGCCGCCTGCGGAAAAGAAGCGGGACGGCCGGCAGCGGAGCCGGAACCGGCCGATGGCTATCAGCTGAAAGAAGAAGTGAAGAATATTAACGAGCATCTGGATTACAGCGGCAGCGACCTGCACAAGATCTATTTTGCCGGCGGCTGTTTCTGGGGCGTAGAAGCGTATTTCGCCCGACTGTACGGTGTTGAGAAGACCGTCTCTGGATACGCAAACGGGACGGGGGCCGATCCGTCGTATGAAGACGTCATCCAGGGGGACCGGAATTTTGTGGAGACCGTCGAGGTGACATACGATCCGGAGCGGATTTCGCTCGAGTCGCTCGTCGACCATCTGTTCCAGGTGATCGATCCGACGACCGAGGATCAGCAGGGGAACGACCGCGGCATCCAGTACCGTTCAGGAATTTATTATACAGACGAGACGGAAGCGCCGGTCGTGGAGAAAGCGGTGGAGGACGAAGCGCAATACTACAAAGAAAAGATTGTAACAGAAGCATTGCCGCTTGAAAATTTCTATGCGGCGGAGGAATTCCATCAGGATTATCTGGAGAAGAATCCGGACGGCTACTGCCACATCAATCTGCATACGCTTGACGGCATGGTGGTCGACCCGATCGCGAGGGACGAAGAAATCGTAAAACAGCTGAGTGAACCGAAAGAAGAGACGAAGTGATGGAGGGATTGGACGATGACGGAGACTTTGCTTGTGAAAAACGCGCGGATCCGCGATGAGGGCGCGCTGCAGGATCTGTTTGTCAAAGACGGGGTGTTCGAGAAGATCGGACCTCAATTGGAGATGGAGGAACTGGCGGACCGGGTGATCGACTGCCGTGGGAAAGTTGTGCTGCCCGGGCTGATCGAGTCGCATATCCATCCGGACAAGGCGTTTCTCGAGGACCGGAAGCCGAATATGTCAGGGACTCTCGATGAGGCGATCCGCAACACGGGCGAGCTGAAGAAGGCATATACGTACGATGATGTCTACGAACGGGCGGAAAAAGTGCTGAACTGGGCAATCACGAAAGGGACGACGATCATGCGGGCTCATCCCGATGTCGACCATATCGAGGAGCTGCTTGGGGTGGAAGTGCTGCTTGAACTGAAGGAGAAATACCGCGATAAGATCGACTTGCAGATTGTTGTGTTCCCGCAGGAAGGGATCCTGAAGTCGGAAGGTACGCTCGGCCGGCTGGAAGAAGGGCTGAAGATGGGTGCCGATGTCGTCGGCGGTTGTCCGTACAATGAAAAGTCGATCGAGGACTCGTATCAGCATCTGGAGTACGTGTTCGACTTGGCAGAAAAGTATGATTTGCCGCTCGACTTGCACGTCGATTTCGCTGATCATACGGACGATCCGCGGTATATGCTGACGGAGCGGATCTGCGAAATGACAATCGAACGCGGCTGGCAGGGGCGCGTGGCGCTCGGGCATGTGACGACGCTCGGTTCGATCGATCCCGAGGAAGCGGGACGGCTGTTCGACAAAATCGCGGAGGCGGGCATTACGATCATGCCGCTGCCGGCGACGGACGTCTATTTGAATGGCCGTGACGACACGCATAACGTCCGCCGCGGGATGGCGCCGGTGAAACGGTTGCTGGAGCATGGTGTCAATGTCGTATTTGCGTCGAATAATATCCGCAATGCGTTCACGCCTTTCGGCAATGCGAACTTGCTGCTTGTCGGCTATCTGCTGGCGGAAACGCAGTATTTGGGATCTGCGGATGAACAGCGCAGAGTGCTCGATATGATCACCGTGAATGCGGCGAAATGCCTCGGAATCGAGGAGACGTACGGTCTTGAAGAAGGAAAGCAGGCGGACCTCGTCGTGCTCGATTCCGGGAAACTGAGCGATGTCATCCAGGATCAGCCGATCGCGAACGTTGTCGTGAAACGCGGACAGGTCATCGTCGAACAGCAGATCCTGTCGCAATGACGGATTACACGGTGTGTCCGATTAGTTTGAATGCTCGCTGACTTGTGGTAAAGTGGAACACATTACTACTTCGGACAGGGGGCTGCAGGTATGACGACAATCGGTTTTGTGCGGCATGGCGTGACGGCTTGGAACAAAGAGGGACGGGCCCAGGGGAGCACCGATATTCCATTGGATGAAGATGGAGTAAGGATGGCCCGGCAGATTGCGGACCGGCTTGCTGCTGAATCATGGGATGCTGTATTTACGAGTCCATGGAAACGGACGAAGAAGACGGCGGATCTGATAGGGGAGAAGATGGCGGATGCTGCGGTGCAAGTCGATGAACGGCTGCGCGAGCGTTCCGGCGGGCTGATCGAAGGGACGACGGAGGCGGAGCGCCAGGCGAAATGGGGACCGGACTGGAAGACACTCGATCTTCAGGGCGAGACGCATGATAGCGTGGTCACACGCGGTATGTCGTTCGTGCGGGACATGCAGCAGATGTATCCCGACGGACGGGTGCTCGCGGTGAGCCATGGCGGATTCATCAAACGGCTTCTGTCGGAATTGCTGCCAGGCGCAGCGTACGACGAGCCGCTCGGCAATACGTCGATTACAATTGTACGGATTGGTGAGGATGAAAACGTCTGCGAGCTGTTCAACTGCACGCGGCACTTGGAGAAAATGAAATTATGAACCGGTACGCCCTCGGGCGGCCGTTTTTTTGTGCCGGGATATGCTGGATGATATGAGGGACTGGTGCAGCGAGGGTGAGGGAAACAGACGGCTCGGCAAAGTTCTCAGCACATAAAATATTCGGAATAGTTCCTGAATTGTGTGGCGCACAGATACCGGTTATAGGGAAAGCCGGTTTTGGATTGTTGGCTCAGCGGGTAGAGAAAGAGGGAATGTAGATGAAAGAGGTGCAGCATATGGCAGAACATGAATTTCACTTGACTGCTGTCTGGCCGGGGGGCCGGAACAGTGCGGGATATATCGAAGCTGGAAACTTAAAGACGAAGATCTCGATTCCTTCTGCGATGGAAGGGCCGAACGTCGGGACGAATCCGGACGAGATGCTGTTGGGGGCGGCGGCGACGTGTTACTTGATCACATTGGCGGCAATGATCGAGCGGACACATTTGCCGCTGAACGGGCTGTCACTTGAGTCGGTTGGATCGGTCGATGTGACACGCGGTATATATACGTACAAAAAGATCATCCACCGCCCATCGGTCTCTTTGAAGCCGGAAGCGACGGAATCCGATTATACAAAATTGAAGGTACTCGTCACCGAAGCGGAGAAAAATTGTATGATCTCTAAAGCAATCAAAGGCAATGTCGAGGTGGAAGTCGAGCCGGTGATATCTTAGGCGCACAGCAGGGAACCTTCCTGCTGTTTTTTCATCTGCCGAATTCGCATTTTTTGGACAGACTTGCTAGAATGGATGAAACCAAATGGAAGGATGATGAAGAGTGACCGAAACGCTGTCGAAGAAAGACGTGATTTACGCGTTCAGCAGCACGCATCAGCCGGTGAAGCGAGTGGATGCCGGTACGACCATTGAAATTGAAACGTATGATTGTTTTAAAGACCAAGTACAATCCGCGGAGACGAAGATTAGCGGCATCGACTGGGACGCGATCAATCCGGCGACCGGGCCGATCTATGTAAACGGAGCGGAACCGGGCGATGTCCTGAAAGTGACCATCAAAAAATTAGAGATAGGCAGCCAGGGTGTCATGTCAACCGGTCCTGACCTCGGCGTCATGGGGCACCGGCTGACGGAACTCGAATCGAAGATCATCCCGATTGAGAACGGTAAAGCGAAATTCAATGACCGGCTTTCCCTGCCGCTCAATCCGATGATCGGTGTCATTGGCGTCGCTCCTGCCGGCGAACCGGTTTCGTGTGGCACTCCGGGCCCTCATGGCGGCAATATGGACACGAAGCTGATTACCGAAGGTGCGGTGCTGTATTTCCCGGTGTTCGCCGAAGGTGCCTTGTTTGCACTCGGTGATTTCCATGCGGCTATGGGAGATGGAGAAGTGGGCGTTTCAGGCATTGAAGTGCCCGGCAGCGCCACTGTGACGCTGGATATCGTGAAGAAGACTGAAATCCGTCATCCACTCCTGGAAAATGAGAGCGGGTTTACGTTCATCGTATCTGCGAAAACGCTGGACGAAGCTGTTGAAATCGCAGTAGAAGAAACAGCGGAATTGCTCGCCGTGAGAACCGGCATGAGTCTTTCCGAAGTGACGATGCTGTTGAGTGCAGTCGGCGAAGTTCAAGTGAGCCAGGTTGTCGATCCGCTCGTCACTGTCCGCTGTTTCGTTCCCCGGTATGTCCTTGAAACGTACGGAGCGGTCGTGGTGGGTGAATAATGAATTAAACGGGCCAGCTTCTTTTGAGGAGTTGGCTTTCATTGTCAGAACGATTATTTACCGCTGAATCTTTTGGTGGCCTATTGCGTATAACAGGCAGTGAACGTCGGAGGGAGGGGAATTGCGATGACCGTGTTTGAGGGAAAGCTGGAATTTTGCCATCCTTGGCGGCCATACCAAGCGAGGATCTTGGAAAACCTGGAGGAACATTTGCAGAACCGGCATTTGCACTTAGTGGCACCGCCGGGCTCAGGGAAAACAGTGCTTGGCCTGGAAGTGATGCTCCGGTTGGGAGAACCAACGCTGATCGTAGCTCCGACTCTTGCTATACGCAATCAGTGGATCGACCGGTTTTGTGACTCATTCCTGCAAGCCCGGCAGCCGGACTGGATTTCATCAGATGTGCGGAAGCCGGCTCGGATGACTGTGACGACCTACCAATCTCTTCATAGTGTATTGAAAGGCAAGGATCTTCACGCGTTTTGGACTGTCTTCGATGAACAGCATTTCAAGACAATCATCTTGGACGAAGCCCATCACTTGCGGACTTCCTGGTGGCAGAGTGCCCTTGCGTTCCGTGACAGACTGGATGAGCCGGCCGTCATCTCCCTGACAGCCACGCCGCCGTACGATGCAGAACAGAAAGAATGGAACAAATACATACAGCTCTGCGGCCCGATCGACGAGGAAATCTACGTACCCGAACTTATCCGGGAAGGAGATCTCTGCCCGCACCAAGACTACGTCTATGCCTCCATCCCGTCACCTGAAGAAGCGGGGATGATTGCCAGTTTCCATCGGGCGGTCGATGGTTTCACTGATCGGCTGCTGAACGATGATGAATTTCTCGATCTAGTGGAGAATCATCCTTGGATACGGACACCCAACTCTTTTATGGATGAATTGCTTGGCGAACCAGCCTATTATTCAAGCCTCCTGCTATTTTTGAAACAGGCGGGAAGCGAGAGCTGGCGCCCAGGTCTCGTCACCATCGGAGCTGACGAGAAAGTGATGCCCGAATACAGTCTCGTCTGGCTGGAGGAACTGCTCAATGGCCTGCTGTTCCGTGACGCTCATTACGACGCCGATCATCCTGTTCTGAAAAAACTCCGCTTGGAACTGTCGAGGATCGGTGCATTGGAGCGTCGCACTGTTGTCTTGAGGTCCAATCATGCCATTCAGCAGGCGCTGGTGAAGAGTGTAACCAAACTGAACAGTATCAAAGAAATCGTCAAATTTGAAAGCAGTCAGCTCGGTCCGGAACTCCGGCAAGTCATCTTAACGGACTTCATCCACAAAGAGGATATGCCGAGAAGCAACGAGGATGAGCGCCGTCTTGTCCGTTTGGGGACAGTGCCGGTGTTTGAACAACTGCGCAGAGCGGCAGGACTGGAACGGCGGATTGGCGTGCTGACAGGATCTCTCGTCATACTGCCGGCCGATGCTGTGCAAGTGCTGGAAGAATTGGCGTCCGAGCGGGGAATACGGATGACCGCACAGCCGCTTACACATGATGAGAATTATGTACGGGTCGACGGCGGTGCCAACCAACAAAAACTGGTCCCTCTCATGACAGAAATGTTTACACGGGGAGAAATTCGGGTGCTGATTGGCACGGCTGCCCTGCTCGGAGAAGGGTGGGATGCACCGGCCATCAATTCCCTCATCATCGGTTCGACCGTGGGTAGTTACATGCTGAGCAATCAAATGAGAGGGCGAGCCATCCGGACGCAAGCAGGGAATCCCGGCAAGACTGCTGCCATCTGGCATCTGGTCTGTATTCAGCCTGTCCTGGAAGGCGGAGGGACAGACCGGTTGGCGCTCGGGCGCAGATTCAAGTCGCTGTTCGGTTTGGATGCGGAACGGCCGCTGATCACTTCTGGCATCGAGCGTCTCCGTTTGAAGGAAAGCCCCGATTCAGGCGAGGAAATCCGGCAGCAGAATGAGGCAACATTCCGCAGGGCGGGAGAACGGAGCGGATTGCGTAAGCGCTGGCTGCATGCGGTGGAGGACGCACCGCGTGGGGAACGGAAAGAGGAGCTGCTCGTGCAGAGGAAACGGGTGCCGAAACCGTACGTACTGGAGGCGACAGTCAAATCACTGCTGATCACGAGTGCTGCTGTCGGCTTGGAAGCTGTTCGGCAGATCGTCGGGCCGAATCCCCTCAACTTTTCGAAGGAGCGGCTGCTGATTGCATTGCTGGTCGGTCTGGTTCTCGCTTCTCCCTATTTGGGGAAGGTGGGAAAAGCCGTGTTCCTGCACAACTCGCTTGAAAACCGGATGCAACAGGCTGCGGCTGCTGTCTATTCAGCCCTTCACCATGCAGGACTGCTGACAATTCCCCTTGCGGAAAACAAGATCCGGGTCGACGGCGGGAGTGCCGTGGCCTGCAGTCTGGAAAGCGGGACAATCCAAGAACAGATGATCTTCGTCAATGCGCTGCAGGAATTGTTGGACCCGATCGAGAATCCAAGGTATCTGATTGAACGCAATTCCAAGTTCCTGTTCCTAAGACGCCGTGATTTCCATGCCGTGCCGGAGGAATTGGGGAGAAAAAAGGAAACGGCCGAGTGCTTCCTGAAAGAATGGAATAAGCGTGTAGATCGGGCGGACCTGATCTACACGCGTACATCTGAAGGGCGAAAACAGCTGCTCATTGCCCGCATGGGAGCGATGTCCGCACTCTTCATGGATAAATCAGAACAGATAAGTGTATGGAGATAGAAGGAGCTCCCGGCAGTCCCTGTAAGCAGAGACGGCCGGGAGCGGAAAAGAGGGCTCGATGATTGAGTATGTATTGATTTTTTTAGGGGCCGCCGTGCCGGCACTTGAAATTGCGATAGTCATTCCGGTGGGCATCATAAGAGGCTTGTCCCCATTTTGGGTGATATTCCTCGCATTTGCAGGGAATATGCTGACAGTCTTGCTGCTGATAGGACTGTATCAGCGGCTTGAACAGTGGTACAGGCAACGGAAAGGCGAAGATACACAAGGGCCGTCGAAACGGCAGCTGCGCGGCCGGAAAATCATGGACAAATACGGTGTAGCCGGACTTGCACTCGCCGGTCCGATTTTGATCGGCACGCACATCGCTGCGTTTTTTGCATTGCTGTTCGGCGCGTCGAAGCGGAAAACAGTCATATGGATGACGGTCAGCATTGCGCTATGGTCGCTCGTTTTTGGAATTGCAACCGCAATGGGGTTTACTTATTTCCTCAGAAATTGAACACGTCGGAGAGGAACGTGAGCACCGGAGCAACAACGATCCCGTACACTAAAAAAATGGCGCCGAACGTACCGAATATATACAGCATACGATGTTTCTGATAGGCCTCTGTTTCAGGCGTGATGATCAGACGGAAATCTCTCTTTTTTCTGCAGGGCTCACAATACAGCCGAAAGCTGACATCTCGGGTAATTTCAGATTTAGTGAACACGACTTTCTTTATGCGCTTCTCTTTCCGTTTAAATGACAATCCGAAAGTTTCGGCATAAGGAATCACTTTTGTATGCGGGCAGCCGATCGACTCGAATTCCAGCTGCAAGCCCTCAAACCAAGGTTTCTGACGAAGTGTTTTTTTGTAAAGGATGATTCCGGCAATCCCGACAATAACGATGGTCAGGGGAAAAGCGGAAATCATCAGGATGAGTTTCATCTCGTTTTTTCCTCCTATTCACAATGCTGCAGAAGATTTTCTCCAGTCTACCAATTGGCCGTAGATAAGTCCAAACTTGGGTGGTAGATGAAAGAGGGAGGAGGTCGAGAAATGTCTCTGAATTAATTATGAAAAAATGAATTGAAGAAGTTTTGAAAATCGATTGACAGGAAAAACACAATGCTTTACTATAGTTTTCAGCATGAATAAAGTCATTCTTATTAGTAGCCGCGGAGACGAGGGGTCGACGATGCGGTGGCAAACTTATCCGGTGTTCCAACTGGATAGGGCGCCCAACCTGAGCGCAGTTCCATTACGGGGCTGTGAACAATAAGAGGATAAGCAGCTGATGCAGATCGAAGCTTTCCTTAGGTTGTAAGGAGAGCTTTTTTTGTGCTCCAAAACACATTTTTTGTAAGGAGTGGATGGAGTTGGCTGAACGGATTTTATTTACATCAGAATCGGTGTCGGAAGGGCATCCGGACAAAATTGCAGATCAGATTTCGGATGCAGTACTGGATGCAGCACTTACGCAGGACCCGTATTCAAGGGTGGCGTGTGAGGTGTTTACGACAACCAACACGGTGATTGTCGGCGGGGAGATTACGACGAACGCCGTATTGGATATTGAAAAAATTGCCCGGCAGACCTTGCTGGACATTGGCTACACAAATGATGAGCTGGGGATCGATGGGAATACGTGTGAGGTACGGGTGCTCGTGCACACGCAATCCGCAGACATTGCCATGGGTGTCGATACTTCGAGCGACACAAAAGAAATCGGTGCGGGAGATCAGGGCATCATGTTCGGCTTTGCTACAGATGAAACGGAAAGCAGTATGCCGCTCGCGATCGAGCTGGCCCATGCCCTCGTGAAAAAAGCGTCCGTTCTTCGCAAAAGCGGCGATTTCCGCTGGGCGCGTCCAGATATGAAATCACAAGTAACAATCGATTACACGGAACCAGGCAATCCGCAGATCCACACGATCCTCATGTCGATCCAGCATGATGGGGACGTTAACAAAGAAGAATTTGACGCCTATGTAACCGATGTGATTATCGGGCAGACGGTACAGGAATTTGGACTGGCAGGGGAGTATCGGGTGCTGATCAACCCGACCGGCCGGTTTGTGACAGGAGGTCCGCACGGAGATGCCGGCCTTACGGGACGCAAAATCATCGTAGACACATACGGGGGAGCTGCCCGGCACGGTGGCGGTGCTTTTTCTGGAAAGGATTGCACGAAAGTTGACCGCTCGGCAGCCTACGCCGCCCGCTATGTTGCGAAAAATATTGTGGCAGCCGGTCTTGCGAAGAAGTGCGAGATCCAGCTGTCGTACGCGATTGGTGTCAGTGAACCGATCAGCATTGCGATCGATACGTTCGGGACCGGTGCAGCGCCTGATACGGAATTACTGCGTGCAGTACGACACGTGTTCGATCTGACGCCTGCAGGTATCATCCATATGCTCGATTTGCGGACACCGCGCTACCAGAAGACTGCGGCATACGGACATTTCGGACGGACGGATCTCGATCTGCCGTGGGAACGGACAGACCGGGCGGAAGCAATGCGCGGAGCCGTGTTCGGGACAGTCGGGGCTGGCTGCTGATGACAACTGTCAAAGAGACAGTGGCGGGACGCCGGGTGCTTACGCAAGCGGATGCACCACTGTTCGAAGCGCTCATTCGGTATGCAGACTCCGGCACAGTGCCGTTCGATGTGCCCGGTCATAAGATGGGTGGAGCGAACACACCATTCCTAGATGCAATCGGCGCTCAGGCGCTGAAAATGGACGTGAACTCGATGGCGGAATTGGACTTGCTGAGTCATCCGAAATCCGTCATTAAGGAGGCCCAAGAACTCGCGGCGCAATGTTTCGGAGCGGATTACGCATTTTTTCTCGTCAACGGAACAACGTCAGGCATCCACGCGATGATCTTGGCTGTATGCAGGCCGGGAGAAACGCTGCTCGTTCCACGAAACTGCCATAAGTCTGTAATTGACGGCATGATTTTGAGCGGTGTCAGTCCGGTCTTCATGGAGCCGGAGGTGGACGATCATTTCGGGATTTCCCACGGGATTTCTGTTCAGACGGCAGCAAAAGCATTGGAGAAGTATCCGGAGACAAAGGCGATGCTCCTCACCTATCCAACCTATTTCGGATCCATGACCGACCTGACTGCGATCTGCAGACTGGCCCATGAAGCCGGTGTCCTCGTTCTCGTTGACGCAGCGCACGGTGCTCATCTGCGATTCATGAATTCAATGGTAGATCCAGTGGCAGCAGGGGCGGATCTTGTGACAGTGAGCATGCATAAAACAGGCGGCTCGCTTACACAGAGTTCTCTTCTCCTGTTGCAGGGAGAACGGATTCCCTTTGAAAAGGTCCGGAAGGTGACAGGGATGCTGCAGTCGACGAGCGCAAGTTACTTGCTGATGAGTTCACTTGACGCAGCAAGACGTGAATTGGCACTGCACGGCTCAAGTGGTTACGAGAGGCTGCAGCCGATCGTTGACGATGCAATCGAAGCGATCGAAGAAGGCGGTAATTATGAAGTATTGAAAGGGTCGCACGTGTACGGACAGTTTGGGCAGTCCCACGACTGGACAAAACTCGTCATTCGCGTGAACGGACTCGGGCTGAGCGGTTTTGACGTCTATTCGTTATTGAAACAACGTTACGGCATCCAGATGGAACTTGCAGAAGGATACGTCGTAATGGCCGTCATCACGCCAGCTGATACGGAACAGTCAATCGCACGACTCGTAGCAGCGCTGCGTGATATAGAGCGCACGAAAAAGACAGCGTATGTGCTGCATTCATCATGGACGGTGGCCAGTGCGGTGCCGGAACTCGTGATGACGCCACGTGAAGCGTTTTACGGAGATCAGGAAACGATACCTATAGTGGAAGCGGCAGGACGCATTTCAGCAGATACGCTGATGATCTATCCTCCAGGCATTCCGCTCGTCCTCCCAGGGGAGCGCATGACGGACGAAGTGATCCAGCAGTATAACTATTATGAACAAGCGGCGGGAGCCGTATTATCCGGAACAAAACAACCAGGCAGCGTGACTGTCGTCAAAGGGGGAACCGAACGATGAGTTTGGAATTATCGGCGCTTGGCCGCCACGTACTGATTGAATATTATGGATGCCCGAGTGAGATTATCGAAAACAACAAGGTGATTGAGCAGTTCATGAAGGAAGCGGCGGATTATTCCGGAGCCACGATTGTGGAGTCGGTGTTCCATCATTTTAATCCGTACGGCGTCTCTGGCGCGGTCATTATCGCGGAGTCTCACTTGACGATTCACACGTGGCCGGAATACGGCTTTGCATCGGTTGATGTGTATACATGCGGTGATTCAGTAAGTCCGTGGAAAGCTGCGGAATACTTGGAAGAGAAACTGCAGGCGACAAAGACCGAATCGTTCGAAGTGCCGCGCGGCATGGTCGAAAAGATCAAGCAGTTTGCTGCACGGGACATCGAGCAAGTTACTGTAAAGCCGGCATTGGCAGGTGCCAACTCATGAGCTGGTATACCGAACGGTGGAGCCGGGACTGCAAGTTCTCCGTCAGCTATGACGAACACCTGCATGGCGAGAAATCTCCGTTCCAGCAGATTGACTTCTATAAAGGAGACGAATTCGGCACGTTCTTCACGCTGGACGGCCTGATGATGGTCAACGAAAAAGATGAATTCATCTACCATGATATGATCGTCCATCCGGCGTTCGCGACAAATCCGGCCATTAAAAATGTCCTTGTCATCGGCGGGGGCGACGGCGGAACGGCACGTGAAGTGCTCCGTTATCCGGGTGTCGAGCGTGTCGTCCTGGCAGAGATCGATGAGCGGGTGTTCCGCCTCTGCCAGCAGTATTTGCCGGTGACCGCAAGCGGCGTGGAAGAGGACCCGCGAATGGAGCTTGCTTTCGGCGACGGATTGGCCTATGTACAAAACGCACCGGACGCTTCGTTCGATCTCATCCTCGTCGACTCGACGGATCCGGTCTCGGTCGGCGAAGGGCTGTTCACAACGGCTTTCTACAAGGAATGCTACCGTGTGCTGAATGATAAAGGGATCTTGATTAACCAGCACGAGTCACCGTATTTCGAGGAGTATGCCGACAATATGAAGAAAGCGCGCAGAAAGATCCGTGACATCTTCCCGATCGCGCGCGTGTATCAATATCACATGCCGACTTATCCGTCGGGCCACTGGCTGTTCGGCTTCGCTTCGAAAGCGCTCGATCCGCTGAAGGACGCGGATGCAGCTGCCTGGAATGCACTCGGACTGAAGACGAAATACTACAATACGGACCTGCATGCAAGCGCATTCGCATTGCCGACCTATGTCCGGGAGGCGCTCGATCATGGTGAATAAGACGCTCTGCACGAACGCGTTCATCGGCTGTGAGACTCCTTACGTGGAAGCAGAGGTCGTCATATTCGGCGCTCCGTTTGACGGGACGGTCAGTTTCCGTCCGGGCACGCGCTTTGCCGGCCAGGCGATCCGGCCTGATTCGTACGGACTTGAAACGTATTCCCCTTATTTGGATAAAGACCTCGAAGACGCCCGCGTGTTCGACGGCGGCGATCTCGAGCTGCCGTTCGGCAATACGGAACGGGTGATTGCGCAGATCGGGGACTACAGCCGTGATGTGCTCGCGGACGGAAAGAAGTTCTTGATGATCGGCGGCGAGCATTTAGTGAGCCTGCCGTCCATCCGGGCGGCGTATGAGAAATACCCGGATCTGCATGTCATCCATATCGATGCACATACCGATCTGCGGGACGATTATATGGGGGATCCATTGTCCCATGCGTCTGTCATCCGGCGCTGCCATGACTTCCTCGGCGACGGCCGGATTTATCAGTTCGGCATCCGCTCCGGCATGAAGAGTGAGTTCGAATGGGCGGAAACGCATACCCATCTCGAGAAGTTCACGCTGTCTACGCTCAGCGCGGTTGTGTCGCGGCTGAAAGACAAGCCTGTCTACGTAACGATCGATTTGGATGTGCTCGATCCCGGCGTGTTTCCGGGAACCGGGACACCCGAACCGGGAGGCATTACGTATCGTGAGCTGCTGACAGCGATCGATGAGCTGCAGCAGCTTTCGAACATCGTCGCAGCTGACGTCGTCGAACTGTCGCCGCAGTATGATCCATCCGGCGCGTCGACCGCTGCCGCCTGCAAGACAATTCGCGAAATGCTGCTGACTCTATGTGAATAACGAGAAAACCCGCACTGCCGACGATGCCGGCGTGCGGGTTTTCATTTACAAAAAGAGTCCCATGAGAAGGTAGATGACGATTCCGATGCCGCCGACGACGAGACAGTAGGGGATCTGCGTGCGGACGTGATCGATATGATCGACCGCCGCGCCCGTCGAAGCGAGAATTGTGGTATCGGAGAGCGGGGAACAGTGGTCTCCGAAGACGCCGCCCCCTGCGACCGCGGCCACTGTCGCGAGCACGAGTGTCGTAATGTCGCCGCCGGCAAATTCGATGGCGACCGGTACTGCGATCGGTATCATAATGCCGTACGTGCCCCATGAAGAACCGGTCGAAAACGAGATCAGGCCGGCGAGGATGAACGTCAGCACGGGCAGAAGTCCGGGACTGAGCCACGATTCGGAAACGCTGACCAAATATTGTGCCGTACCCATCTGTTCGCTTAACGCGTTTATGGCATAGGCGAAGATGAGGATCATGACGGCGGGCATGATGCCTTTGATGCCGCTGATGGCAGTGTCCATGATGTCTGAAGTCGGAATGCCCTGGAACCGCATGGCGAATCCAAGGAGGATGATGGCGGCCAGGAACGCTTCCATCGTTTTCGTTGTGCCTATTGCGAAGAATGTTCCCATCGCGATGGTGATGATGACAATGACGGGCATGAAGAAATTCCAGAAGATGCTGAGGGTGCGGTCCTCGAAGTATGGGCGGATGTCCGTGAGCTCCTTGGAAACAATCGGTTTCGAGCCGTCGCGGATGACTTTGCCTTCGTTCCGCGCCCGGTCTTCCGCGGTTTTCATCGGACCGAAGTCTTTCAGGATGCCGCTCGCAATCAGGCCGACCATGAGGATGGAAAGAATGGCGTAGAAGTTGAATGGAATGGATTTTGTGAATACCGCCATGGCATCGACTTCATTCTGGATCGGCCCCATGCTCATCAGGAGCCCGGCGATGAAGACCGCCCATCCGGTGAACGGAACAATGACGGCCATCGGTGCAGAGGTCGAGTCACATATGTAGGCGAGCTTTTCGCGTGAAATCTTGACGCGGTCGGTGATCTTGCGCATCGTCGTGCCGACAAAAACGGGGCTGAACGAATCGCTGAAGAATACAAACATGCCGAGTCCCCACGTGCTCAGTTCCACTTTTTTCCGAGTCAGTTTCCGGCGTCCAGCGATGGCTGCGAAACTCTCGATGGCACCGGTCCGCTGGAAGAAGGCGATGAGGACACCGATGAACAGCTCCAGCAGAAAAATCCAGGCAAAGTCTTCATTGCCGAGGGAAGTCTTCAGTAAGTCCGGGAATCCGAGAAGCCCGTCCCCGTTTAGCAGCACCCCGATAACGCATGCGGCTGCGAGTGCCAAAATTGTGTTGCGTGTGATGAATGCCAAAGTGACCGCAATGATCGGCGGCAGTAAAGAAACGAATCCCAATACGTTCAACATCCTTTCTCTCTGTCTAGTAAGCAAGCAAGCATAGAATCTCTGAGTGTATTCCCTGTGTGGAAGGTTTGTAAACAAATGGTTTTGAATAGTTTGCGAATTATACAGACGAAAAAACCGATGTCCGAGGACACCGGTTTTATTATGGAGGGGTTATGCAAGCGTCTGTTCACTGGAGACGGTCAGTTCGTCTGTCTGGACTTCTGTCAGGTACTTCTCTTTTTTGGAACCATGAGACAAGGTAAGCATGAACACGAACGAGATGCAGAATAGGATGGCGAGGTAGATCATCGCCGCTGTCATTGTGTAATGCTGCAGTATATAGCCGACGAGGATCGGTGACAGGCCTCCGACAGCGCGGCCGAAGTTGAAGATCGTGTTCGTGGCGGTCGTCCGGATTTCTACTGGATAGAAGCTGCTGATAAGGGCACCGTAACCGGCGAACATGCCGTTCGAGAAGAATCCGACGATAGCTCCGACGATCAGTACGCCAGCACTGCCGGATGCGTAGCTGTACAGGAACACGGCCGCAGCCGAAGCGATCAAGAACAAGCCGTACGCTTTCTTCGCGCCGAGGCGGTCCATGATCTGACCGAATGTCAGCATTCCGGCAATCATGCCGACTGCCGTACTGATCGTCCAAAGTGCTGAACTCGATACGGACAACCCTTGCGACTGCTGCAGCATGGACGGCAGCCAGATCATCAGCCCGTTATAACCGGCGATCTGGACAGTTGCCATGACGGCGAGTGCAAGAGTCGTGAACGCGATGCGCGGCGAGTTGACGAGCAGGCGCAGTTTGCCTGCATTTTTCTGTTTGTTCTCCTGCTTGGATTGCTGTGCTGCGAGCCACTCCGGCGATTCTTTCAAGTTGCGGCGCACGAAGAAGGCGAAAATGACCGGCACGATGCCGACGAAGAAGAGCGCACGCCAGCCGAATGCGGGCAGGATGAGCGCACTCAGCAGGGCAGCGAGAATGACGCCGTACTGGGCGCCGACACTGACGTATGACGAAGCGCGGCCTTGTTTGTGTTTCGGCCAAGCTTCCGCGACAAGCGCCATGCCGATCCCGTATTCACCGCCGGCTCCGAGTCCTGCGATGAAGCGGTAGAGATAAATCTGTTCGACATTCGTCGCAAGACCGGTAAGGGCCGTACCGAGTGCGAACAGCAAGATGCTGTACGTGAACACTTTCACGCGTCCGAATTTATCGGCGAGGATGCCGAAGACGACACCGCCGATCAGCATGCCGATATTCGTGACGGACGAAATCAGACCGCCTGTTGCGAAATCGATGCCGAAGTCCGCGATGATCATTGTCATCGCGAAGGAGATGAACATGATGTCCATGCCTTCGAGGGTGAGGCCGGCGACTGAAGCGACGACCGTTTTCTTTTGATAGTTCATATGGGGGTTCCGCCTTCCTGTTAGTAGATATCCAGAAGAATGGAACCGCAGCGAATGCGATGGCCATCCTCTTTCTGCGTCTCACGGGACGCGGGTTAAAAGAGTGCATAGTGCATGAAAAAAAGCCCCGACTGCCAAAGAGGGCAGTCAGGGCGGCGCACAGCAAAACAGAGGAGACATGGATGGACCTGTCTCTCATACCGGTACCCTTTCCGGCCTCTCTGGACCGTGTTAAAGGAGCAATTTAGTTGTTTTTATCCTATCAGACGGAACGAAGGATCACAACATTTTTTTATCAGATAAAGAAAGTTCGAGTTTTCAGGCGTTTAGACGGTGCCTGTGTGATGCGCAATTCGGACGCAATTCTGAATTGTTCCTGTCTGCCGATTCATTTACCGGAGCGTTCGATTCTTGGCGCAGTCTGGCCAATTCAGCACTGACACCACCAAAAAAACGGGCTGGCTCGCCAAGAGGGAGCCGTCCCGTTCTGAATCATGCATCTGTAACAGGTTTCTTCAGGAATCCGAGCAGCACGGCTGAGACGATTGAGCCGATCAGTACGGCGAACAGATACAGGAGCCAGCTGCCATCGACGAGCGGGAAGACGAACACGCCGCCGTGCGGAGCCTGGAGTCCGATGTTGAATGCCATCGAAAGACCGCCGGCGATCCCGGCACCCACCATGACCGCTGGAATGACACGGAGCGGATCGGCTGCCGCGAAGGGAATGGCCCCTTCGGTGATGAACGACAAGCCCATGATGTAGTTCACTTTCCCGGCTTCCCGCTGCTGGACGGAATACTTGCGACGGAAGAACGTCGTTGAGATCGCGATGGCCAGTGGCGGCACCATACCGGCTGCCATGATGGCGGCCATTGGTTCGTACACGCCGCTTGCAATCAGGCCGGTGCCGAACAGGTAGGCCGCTTTGTTGATCGGACCGCCCATGTCGATTGCCATCATCAGTCCGAGAACAATCCCGAGCATGACGGCATTGCCCGTTCCAAGTCCTGTCAGCCAGGACGAAATCGCCGTGTTGAGTGCGCTGAACGGAGTGTTGACGACATAATGCATGATCAGGCCGGTCGCCGCAATCCCGAGCAGCGGATAGAGCAGGATCGTCTTGATGCCGTTCAGGGAAGCGGGCATCGGCGAGAGCCATTTCTTTAATCCAACAACTAGGTAGCCGCCGAGGAAGCCGGCGATGATCCCGCCAAGGAACCCGGCGCCGCTTGTGGCTGCCATCAACCCGCCGACCATGCCGGGCGCGAAGCCGGGACGGTCCGCGATGCTCATGGCGATGAATCCGGCGAGGACGGGAATCATGAGCGCGAACGCATTGCCGCCGCCAATCGTGTTGAGCGCCGCTGCGAACGAATTATACGTCGGATCATCCGGCTTGAAGGAGTTCGGTCCGAACAGGAAGCCGAGCGCGATCAGGATTCCGCCGCCGATGACGAACGGCAGCATGTTCGACACCCCGCTCATCAGGTGTTTGTAGATCGTCGCGCCGACACCTTTTTTGCCGACGGCTGCCTGGGATTCATCCGAAGAAGCGGTTTTGTCAGTTTGGTAGACGGGTGCATCCTGTCTGACAGCCCGCTCGAGCAGTTCCTTCGGTTTGCGGATGCCGTCCGCTACCGGCACTTCGATGACGTGCTTGCCGGCGAACCGGCCCATCGATACGTTCGTATCGGCTGCGACGATGACGGCCGCCGCACGGTCGATCTCATCTGATGTAAGGATATTTTGCGCACCGCCTGAGCCGTTCGTCTCCACTTTGAACGGGATGCCGAGCTCGGCCGCTTTGTTTTTCAATGAATCCGCGGACATGTACGTGTGGGCGATTCCCGTCGGACATGCCGTTACGGCGATGATGAAAGGTTTCGAAGTATCGGTTTCAGGCGCTGCAGCAGCCGGCTCTTCGTCCGGCTCGTCATGCGCATCGATCAGCGCAAGCACTTCTTCTTTCGTGGATGCTGCGAGCAGCTGCGCACGCACCTCTTCATTCATGAGCAGTGTCGACAGACGGGCAAGCGCTTTCAAGTGCATCTTGTTGGCGCCGTCTTCCGCCGCGATCATGAAGAACAGATGGGCGGGCTTGCCGTCGAATGATTCATATTCAGCACCCGCCTCCGAGCGGCCGAACGCGATCGCCGGCACACGGACGGCACTCGTTTTAGCGTGGGGGATGGCAATGCCGTCCCCGATCCCGGTCGTCGTCTGCGCTTCGCGGGCAAAAATCGCTTCCTTAAATGCAGCCGGGTCAGCCAGTTTTCCGGCACGGTCGAGCACGCCGGTCAATTCCTCGATGACCGACGGTTTATCAGTGCCTTTCAGGTCGAGCAAGATTGTGTCTGCAGTCAGCAATTCTGTAATTCTCATTGTCCGTTCCCTCCTTCAAGCTGTATCACCGAAATGTGCGGCAAAAGCGAAAGAACCTGTTCTTCTGTACAGAGACGGTCCGAGAATGCGGTCGCACTTCCGGAAGCGACCGCAAATCGGAAGGAATCCTGAACGGAACATCCTTGAGACTCAGCAGCGAGGAACCCGGCCACCATGGAATCCCCGGCACCGACAGATCCGCGGACGGTGCCCGCTGGAGCATTGGCCATAAGTGATAGCGACTCGCTCACGTAGACGGCACCAGCGCCGGCGAGCGACACGATGATCTGCTCGGCCCCTTTGGCTGCGAGTGTTTTCGCATGACGTACGGCTTCTTCGGGTGTCGAGATTTCGGCCCCGACCATGGCGCCGAGCTCATGGTGATTCGGCTTGACGAGCAGCGGTCGGTACGGCAGCGACTTCAGCAGGGAGTCTCCTTCCGCATCGACGGTGAACCGGCAGCCGGATCCACTGCAGATCGCGGCCAGCTGTTCGTACGTGTCGTCGGGCATGGATGATGGAACGCTTCCCGATAAGACGAGCGTATCTCCGGAACCGAGACGACGCACCTGCTCTTTCAGCTGTTCGAACTGAGCCGGCGTAAGGAGCGGACCGGCGGCGTTCACCTCGGTTTCTTCATTGGCGCGGAGCTTGACGTTGACCCGGGTGTTTCCGGTGACGCGGATGAAATCCGTTGAAACACCGGCCTCTTGAAGCAGACGTTCCAGCTCCAGCCCGGTGAAACCTCCCGTAAAGCCGAGCGCCATGCCGGCTGTCCCGAGATTGTTCAGCACTTGGGCGACGTTGATCCCTTTGCCGCCAGCCAAATACTGATCTGAGCGTGTCCGGTTCAGCGTACCCGGCACGAATGAATCCAATGTGAGCAGATAATCGAGTGACGGATTGAGTGTGACAGTATAGATCATTGGTCAGTCACCTTCCATTTCATAGTGTGCGGAAATTGCTTCAATGACTCCCGGGCGGAGGCGAGGGTCAGGACAGTCACTTCGTCGAGACCTGCAAACTTGGCAAATGAAACTTCCTGGAACTTCGACGGGTCGGCCAGTGCGAATGCGTCGCGGGACAGCCGGATTGCCAGTTCCTTCATCGAAGCTTCCTCTTCATCTGGCGTCGTCAGTCCGTAATCAGGATGAAGTCCATTCACCCCGAGGAAACACTTATCGAACCGGTACTGATCCAGGCTGGCAAGCGCTCCTCTTCCAATCAGAGCCTTCGTCGACGGCTTTGCGCTGCCGCCTGTCAAAATGGTCTTGCAGCCGCGGTCGAGAAGGGCATCGGTATGCGATATGCCATTTGTCACAACAGTCACGGACGACGGCAGATGACGGATCATTTCGTAGATCGTCGACCCGGCATCTAAGTAGATCGTATCGTTTTCCTCTACAAATGACGCCGCGAGCTGTGCGATCAACTGCTTGTCGCGAAGGTTTTTGGAGGATTTTTCAGCCATAGGGGATTCAGACAGCTTACCTTGAAGCTTTGACACACCCCCATGGATCCGCTTTAGTTTCTTCTGCCTCTCCAGCTCGATCAAATCACGACGGATAGTGGACTCCGATGCACCGGTTTCTTCTTTGAGATCTTGGATCCGCACAGTCCCCAACTGGGCTACCATGCGTAAAATGATGTCATGCCTTTCTGTTTCAAGCATCGTATCCCTCCTCTGACAACACTATATGGACATCATTATAAACCTGGAATGTTCAGATATCAATCAATACTATTCAAAAATGTTCAGAAACATTCATATAAAAAACGATTTCCTCATGAACAATAAATAGTTTGTAAACCGAAAGAATTATTGACCCGGTACTAGCGCTTTGTTAAAATGAAGCGTCTTACCGACACCATTCGACATCGGAACTGCTGTCCAGTTTTTCCTTTGCTTTTGCGGGAGTACCCGTTAAAGAGACCGGGAATTGGGGAAGCTACTGAGAAGTCACGGTCTTGACAGCGACACAGTGCAAAACTTTTTTTCATTGCAAGTTTCATTCACCGGCTGGAACGGGTAATGGACAGTAGATGGTCTGCTGACTTGGACGTGCTGTGAATGTAAAAACACGGCGTCTGTGTGCCGGGCCGTATTTTGTGATCGTTCCGTCACGGATTTTAATGGAGAGAGGGGAGAAACGAAATGAACTTAGCTGCTATTGGCGTACCTGGGCTTATTATTATTTTAGTGATTGTACTTATTTTGTTCGGACCGAGAAAGCTGCCCGAAGTTGGCTCTGCTGTGGGAAAAACGCTTGCGGAATTCAAAAAGTCTGCGAAAGACATTATGGATGATGATGAAAAAGCTGAAGTGAAAAAAACGTCTGAAATTGAGAAATAAGGTGATACGATGGAACCGCATTCGAACCAAAATCGTAAAATCCTGAGTCCGTTGGATAAGAAGAACAGTCAGGATGCTGAGGAAATCGTCGAAGAGAAAATGGACAGCGAGGAAGCGGCCAAAGAAACGCCGCCTCCTATGCCGTACACTGACGAAAACGGCTATCCGACGAATATCCGCCCGTCTGACCAGGAACCCGAGACTGTGGAAGACGAGAACAATCTCGTCGGCCACTTGACTGAGCTGCGCAAACAGCTCATCAAAAGCATTGCCGTGTTCCTGCTGTTCTTCATCGCCGCGTTCAGTACGATCAATCTCTGGTTTCCGTACATTACACGCGGTTACAAACTGATCGTCCTGAGTCCTATGGAAGTGATCTCATTCTACACGACGATCTCCGCTGCACTGGCATTCGGTTTTTCCGTGCCGTTCCTCTGCCATTTCCTCTGGCAGTTCGTCAAGCCGGGCCTGACGGAAAAAGAGAGCCGGTTCCTGAGTCTCTACTCGCCGGCGATCCTGCTGCTGTTCGCTTTTGGGCTTGCATTCGGCTACTATATCGTCAATCCGCTGAGTTACAACTTCTTAGTGAACCTCGGTAAGATGAATTTCAACGTCATGGTATCTGCGCAGGAATACGCACGTTTCCTCCTGCTGACGACGATGCCGATCGGACTGCTGTTCGAACTCCCGGTCGTCGCACTATTTTTGTCCGCGATCGGTCTCTTGACCTCCCAGACATTGAAAAAAGTGAGGAAGTGGTCCTACGTCGTGCTGGCTGTCGTATCGGCACTCATCACACCGCCGGACTTCTTCAGCCAGCTGATCATCCTCATTCCGATGATCGGTCTGTACGAAGCGAGTATCTTCCTCGTCACACGAACAGAACGCAAGATGGAAACAGCCAATCTGTCATAAGTAAAACGCCAAGCATCCCGCATGCTTGGCGTTTTTTCAATTTAAGCTACTTTCCACAGTGCATTCCTCTCCAACGGAAGGTACCTGTGCGTCACACAAATTGGATACTATTCTGAACAGTGTTTGAGTTGTGCGGCGCACAGGTACTTAATTGTAAAAAGAGAAGGCTTACTCGCCGCCTTCTTTCTTGTTGTTTTGTGTAGGGAAATCGTTCTGTGTGTCCTCGTCGGCTGCATGGTGCGTCGATATCGATTTCTCCAAGGTATTTGAGCCCGGCTTTTCACCTTTTTTCACCTTTTCAATGCGATCCATTTCTTCTTTGTAATCATGCTCGGTTTCCTCCGTCGTCGGGATGAAATTCTCGGTATTGTAATCGACCCGTTTTCCATAGCGCAGCAATTCATAAATAAGCATGCCATTATTCGGCTTCCCGTTCGTCATGATCATCGGGACGGCGTCGAACAGGACATAGTAAAATGCGTAAAAGATGAATCGGCTCCAAAAGCGTTCTTGTTCTTCCAGGAGCCCATTGGCCAGCAGTGCATTGAGACCGAGGGCAACCACCGTATTTGCCAAGATTGGTGCTGCATAGATAAGAAGATATCTGCCGTTGCTGGGACGGCGGATTCCATCGAACGAGAACCAGCTGTACAAATGGTAGTATTTCCGGATATCAAAGATGCCGAACTTGAAAAGGCGGGGTCCGGATCCGATCGTCAGCCGCGGATTGCGCACGCCGAACAGGAGCGTCACCGGCAAATACCCAAATTCCCGGATGAAAATCACGACAGGCAGTATGATGAACGCTGATATGACCAGCGATACGAGATCAGCCCAACCAAACAAAACGGTCACATCCTTCGTCAGTCTATCATTCACGTACCCGATGAAATCGAAATGAACCTTGGGAAAATGAGGAAGAGTGTGAGGGGCGAGTGGTCAGATAACGAGAAGATAGGTTTAATTCACTTCCAGGCGGGAAAGATATAAATATGAACAGCAGCAAGTGATTAGATAAAGGAGGAAGTTGGAAATGGCTAAAATCGCAGTAGAGAAACCATTCGACGACATTAAGAAAGCACTTGAGGAAAAAGGACATCAGGTAACGATGTGTGAATCCGATGAAAAATTGAGTGGTTACGATTTCGGTGTCGTTCGCGCACTCAGCGACGTCAACATCGACCAGTATGACTTCCCTGTAGTAAGTGTGGAAGGAAATTCAGTGGAAGATATCGTAGCAGACGTGGAAAAACGTCTAGCGCGCTGATAATTATTCGATAGCCCGCACGGACCTTCTCTAGGGGTCCGTGTTTTTCTGATGCAGGAAAATGCCGAGACAACGAAACACCCATCGTGCAGAAAGACCGCGAATTCACTATACTGAAGAAGAATGCACTTAAGGAAACGAGGGATCGATATGTCAGAATTGAAAACGACACTGCTGGCGGATATGA
This sequence comes from Sporosarcina sp., assembly GCA_032099885.1. Taxonomy (GTDB): domain Bacteria; phylum Bacillota; class Bacilli; order Bacillales_A; family Planococcaceae; genus Sporosarcina. Next base: position 24,003 of record DAMDKL010000004.1, on the reverse strand, counting down.
AAACAGCGATGAAAGAAAAAGATACCGTGAAAAAAGGGGTCATCAACCTCTTGCGAGCAGGGATCCAAAACCAAGAATTGGCGCTCCAGCGGGAACTGACAGAAGAAGAGGAACTGAAAGTCGTCCAGCGTGAGCTGAAACAGACAAAACAGTCCCTGGAAGAAGGGGAAAAGGCGGGACGGGAAGACATCGTTTCTGCAGAAAAAGAAAAGATTGCCATCATTGAAACCTATTTGCCGAAACAGTTGTCCCATGAGGAAATCCTGCAGCTGATCGAAACACTTGGCATCACAAAAGAAACGCCGATGGGGCAGGCTGTTGGCCAAGTCATGAAAGAAACCGCAGGACGAGCTGAAGGAAAAGTCGTATCCCAGGCCGTGAAAGACTATCTGAACAGCTGATCACTTGAAAAACCGCAGACGGGCCAAGACGCAGCCGCTGCGGTTTTCTATTTGCCGACAACCCACGTTTTCAACAGTGCGAGACGTTCGCGGATTCCCGTTTTCATTTTAACGGACTGCGGCGTCTGGGCAGGAACCGCGTCCCAATCCCACCCTGCTTTTTGCGCCAGCATGCCGGCGCGGGCGACGTGGTAATCGCTTGTGATGAGCGTCACGGCGGATGTCCCGGACGGCAGAAGCCGTTGGGAGTTGACGAGGTTCTCATACGTAGAGGTGGACTGGTCTTCCACAATTAGTCTCTCCATCGGCAGTCCACGCGCTGTCAAATACTCTGCCATCGCTGCCCCTTCGCTGATTTCCTCATCAGGCCCCCGGCCCCCGGACAGTACAAGGATGACGTCCGGGTACTTTTGCGCGTAGTCATACGCCGCTTCCAGCCGATAACGGAGTGACTTGGAAGGCTGCGTCCCATTCACTTTGGCTCCGAGGACGATGGCATACTGCGGACCGCCGGCTGCTGTATTGCGCAGTGCGCTCTTCATTGCGTGTCCTGTACCAAACCACCAGACAGAAGCTGTGAGCGCACTGAGACAGATAATGATGATCATTCCTCTTCCTTTCCCCACAGGAATTCGCCTCGATCCTTTTTCTATGCTGTCTATCGTCGATATAGAACAAGACGGCGTCCGAACCGGACAAGTTGCCGCAAAAATGGCACTTTGCCTGAATTGTCTTTTTCGTGTAAGATTACACTACAAGAAAGAGGTGAGCGGAATGAACCAGGAACAGATTATCGAACAGATTTCCCGGCGGGCACTACTCGTGCGGACTGAAGCAGGATACTCCCAGGAAACGATGGCGTCCGTACTCGGTATGTCGAAAAAAACTCTTGTACAGATTGAGAAAGAGCGGACAAATGCGAGCTGGACGGTAATAGTGGCAATGGTAGCCCTGTTTTCGGACAGTGAAATCATCCAGTCGCTGCTCGGGGATGCACCGCTTGAAGTGGTGCGGACAGTGGCGCATGACGGACTCGACCGGCCGAAAGGGAAGACGCTTGGCGGGAAAGTCTGGTGGCGTGAAATCGATCGGGCCGGCGGATTCCGGATTCAGCAAAACCTGATCAGCCAGCATTATCGGATTTTGGATACGGACGATTACGTCTGGTTCAGCTCATTTGACGAAACTGCGGTGCTCGACCGATTTCAGGAACTGACGAAACCGAAAGCCGCCGAATAAAAAAACTGCCCTCCTGGTGCGGGAAGGCAGTTTCCTATGTAGTCAGCATTTCGTCAGACCGTGGCGAACGTGACATCATCGACGATCCGGTCCAGCTTTTTGCCTGCGTCCGAGGCAAATTCGTCTTTCCGGTCAATCGGTGCATCCGGATCTTCCGGTGATTGGAACTGTTCCAGTCCCGTCACGGTCATCGTGGCGCTTTCTTCTTCGTCAAGCCCAATATTCATGACGTGCTTGATGAGGAACGGGGTGCCGAACTGGATGACAGCATTGTAGGAGTCAAGTTCTCCCTGCAGCACTTTAAAAGGGACCCTTAAGTAGATGGTCGTTTCTTTCCGTTTGTACAGAATACTGTCGAACGTCCCGTGGTCATACTCCCACCCGCCGCCGATGTCCATTCCTTCGGCGTTGAATAACTTTAGCGCATCTCCGTAAATACTCATCTTTCCTTCTATGCCGCTTTTCAGTGCGATCAAGGAAATCCCTCCTAGTCTCGTTTCCAGTCAAGTAGTCTTAACGTACCCTGACTGCGAGCAACTGAAACCTTACCTCAGTCTATGCGCTGGCCGCACAGGAAATTTAAGCGTCGGGTAACTTGACTGGAGCAGCCCCAGTTCCTTGGGGAGGGATAAAACTATGGAGTTCTTGTGCGGCTGAGGAAACGCTTATAAATCCAGGCAAATATTCCTTAATCGCAGAAATCGCTCATAAATATCGGGAACCGCTCATAAACCGCAGAAATCGCTCATAAATCCCGGAAACCGCTCATAAACCGCAGAAACCGCTCATAAATCCCGGGAACCGCTCATAAATCGCAGAAATCGCTCATAAATCCCGGAAACCGCTCATAAACCGCAGAAATCGCTCATAAATCCCGGAAACCGCTCATAAACCGCAGAAACCGCTCATAAATCCCGGGAACCGCTCATAAATCGCAGAAATCGCTCATAAATCCCGGAAACCGCTCATAAACCGCAGAAATCGCTCATAAATCCCGGAAACCGCTCATAAACCGCAGAAACCGCTCATAAATCCCGGGAACCGCTCATAAATCGCAGAAATCGCTCATAAATCCCGGAAACCGCTCATAAACCGCAGAAATCGCTCATAAATCCCGGAAACCGCTCATAAACCGCAGAAACTGCTCATAAATATCGGGAACCGCTCATAAACCCCAAAAAACCGCTCATAAGCCCGGCAAGCCAAGCCGGACCGCCCCCTGACGCATCCTGCAACTCACACATCAGCCTTCCTCCCGCTCCGCAAACCGCCTCCTGAACGACTCCGCATATACCGGCGCTCGGTAGCGCAGCACCGGATCGTCGGAACAGGAAAAGCCCGGGGCCTCCACTGTCGGATCGAACTTGACCTCCTCTGCATTATCCGTGCATTTCTCCAGCAGCGTCAGGACGCCGACGTCGATGACCGGCCGTTCGTCCGGCCACGCAGCGGATGGATCGTCGGTCGGATCGCCTGGCGCTGCCAGCGTCATGAGCAGCCTGAACTGCACGGGTCCGTCCGACATCCGTTCGAGCAGATCATTCTCCATATTGCCGGTCGCAAACGGCGGCATCCATTCCGTCCGTGCCGGCACCCAGCTGAACCGGGCGGCCTGGACCGGACCGCCGCTCTCCGTATCCAGCATATACGCATGCAGCGCCCAGAACTGGATGAACGCAAAACTCGCCGGCGTTTTCAATTTTTTTAGAAGTGCCGGCACTGTATGAAACTCGGTGTCCTCCCGGATCGTTTTCATCCGCTGCACCAACGGAATGTCCGAAGCGCCAAGCATTTGCAGCAGACGCATGAACGCTTCAGGTGTCTTCGTCGGGAAGATTGGAACGTTCGCCATTACGAGTGACACCGGCTCGCCGGATGGATTGCTGAACTGTACGGCCATGCCTTTGATCGGGACGAGCCGCTCGGGCTGGCCGGGCATCGGCGCGCTGTGTGAAAAACGCACGATTACTTCCAGCGGCTTGTCTTGCAGGAATGCGGCCTGGGTGAACGGCTTCGCATTGCCATTCGGCTCGAATTTAGCGTGAAGGCCGATTCCTTTTGCATGCGCGCGCCGGTATCCGGGATACTTGCCCGCTATCTGTTCGATGATCGTGACTGCTTCCTCTGGTGTGGGAGAAGCGGATTTCCTCGAAGATGACATAGTAGATCCACGCCTTTCGTTTTACTCGGAGTATACCCGTCCAGCCGGAAGTCAACCGGCAGGACGGGACAGTAAGGTTACAACCCGGCAGCGAGAGGGTATAGGAGAGAAAAAGACCGTGATCTTTTGGGCCAAGGGGGATATTCTATGGAACTGAAACGCAAGAGACCGTTCCAAAACGTCACAACGCTTGTCAAGACGGCAGCGGCCTGTGTGCTGGCCGGTATTATGCCGCGTCCAGCAAAGCGGCCCATCATCCTGATCGGCGGGAGTCTCGGGGAAAAATACGAAGACAACGCGGCTGCTTTCCATGAGTACTTGACCGCGAACTTCCGCGACCGGTATGAAATCTACTGGATGTATGATCCAGATACCGATTACGTCAAAAAAAAGGAAATCGAGAACGCCGTCCCGCTCGGCAGTTTCCGCAACTACAGACTCTTCTTCCAAGCGGCCTACACGGTGCACGGCCACTCGCTCATGTACGATATCGCTCCGGGGATCGATAAATACATATTCTGGAACAAGAAGACGGTGATGGTGCACATCAGCCATGGAATTGAATGCTTCAAGAAGATCCTAATCATGCCGGAGGATGTGCCGCTTCTGGAACGATGCGATGTTTTCAACTGTGCATCCCGTTACGAGCGGCACATAAAACGCGACGAATGGGGGATGCCGGAGCAGAAACTGCCTGTTACCGGCATGGCGCGCTTCGACCGCCTGCCTTACAATACACCTGCGAAACATGTCCGTAACATCCTGCTCATGATGACCTGGCGGGAGTCGCTTATGGATCTTTCTGAAAAGGAATTCATGGAAAGCGATTATTTCCGCGCAACGGAGAACCTGCTGAAGAACAGGGAATTCCAGCGTTTGCTGTCCGAGCATGATGCCCACTTGAAGATCGTCCTCCATCCATTCATGAAGCGATTCGAGCACTATTTCAAGCAGCTCGGTATCGACAGCGGCCGGATGGAGTTCCGGACGTTCGACGACATGTCGATCCGCGACGAGATCAGCAGGTCCGACATGCTCATCACCGATTATTCCAGCATCTTCTGGGATTTCGTCTACATGAACCGACCTGTCATCTTCTTCACGTTCGACCAGGAGGACTTCCTGAAGATGCGCGGTTCCTATCTTGACCTGGACAACGATCTGCTCGGGTACAAAGCGAGCACATCCGAAGAAGCGGCGGCCGCCCTTGCGACAGTCCTCGACGACGGCAGGACTGAAAATCCTCGGTTTAGCGAGCTGTCCGAGTATATCGATTTCACGGACAGCAAAAACTGTGAACGTCTCGCGTATTATATGTTCACGCACGGCAGACGCTGAATGCGCATTCCCGGGTGATACCGCCATTGTCGGATACTGATTTGTTTGGTATAGTAGAGGAAATAGTGATCGATGAAGTGGCCAAGTAGACCGGGATCGTGATACAGAAAGCAGGGTGCGTGCTGAGAGCCCTGCCACCTCTTCCGGCTTGAACCCTACCGCTGAGATGCCGTGCAAACACGGCCGGTTCGTCCCGTTACGAGACGACAGAGGGACGGATCCGCGGAACTATCGCGGATCCGGCCGAACAAAGGTGGTACCGCGTCCAGCACACAATGACGTCCTTGAACCGAGGACAGCATTGTGTGTTTTTTTATGCGTCACTTCATCCGACATCCGAAAAATAGGAGGAATCGCCATGACAACAGAACAGCAGAACGATTTTTCAAAGTGGTACATTGACACCATCCAGAAGGCGGATCTGATGGATTACACGCCGGTGCGCGGCTGCATCGCCTTCAAACCGGACGGCTTCGAAATCTGGGAGCACATCCAGGAGGAGATGAACCGCCGATTCAAAGAGACGGGCCACCGTAATGCGTATTTCCCAATGCTGATCCCGGAATCATTCTTCCAGAAAGAAAAAGATCATATCGAAGGCTTTTCTCCGGAACTGCCGTGGGTGACGGAAGCTGCGGGTGAACAGCTGGAAGAAAAACTCGCACTGCGTCCGACATCCGAGACAATGATCGGCCATCTGTATTCCGATTGGATCAAGAGCTACCGTGATCTGCCTGTGCTCATCAACCAATGGGCGAACGTCTTCCGCTGGGAGAAAAAGACGCTGCCGTTCATCCGGACATCTGAATTCCTCTGGCAGGAAGGGCACACGGCGCATGCGAATGAAGAAGAAGCGCGTCATGAAACGATGCAGATGCTGAACATCTATAAGGAAGTCGTCGAAGAACTGCTCGCGATCCCGGTCTATGACGGCCAGAAGACGCCATCTGAGCGCTTTGCCGGTGCGGTCGATACGTATTCGATCGAAGCGATGATGAAAGACGGGAAAGCGGTGCAGGCAGGGACCTCCCACTACCTTGGCACGAAGTTCGCGGAAGCATTCGACATCAAGTACTTGACGAAAGAGAACCGCCACGAATTCGTCCATACGACGTCTTGGGGCACATCGACACGCCTGATTGGCTCGGTCATCATGGTGCACGGCGATGAACAGGGACTCGTCCTGCCGCCGCGTGTGGCGCCGACGCAAGTCGTCCTCATCCCGGTCGGACCATGGAAGAAAAACCCGGCGATCATGGAAAAGCTTGATGAACTGTACGCCGAGCTGAAAGCGAAAGGCATCCGTGTCCGTCTCGATGATTCCGACCAATCTCCAGGCTTCAAGTTCAACGAATGGGAACTGAAAGGGGTGCCGCTCCGTGTCGAACTCGGACCGCGTGACCTGGAAAACGACCAGGCGATGGTGAAGATGCGGGACGAGGACGGTAAGAATGCACGTTCCCTTGACGGTCTCACCGAACTGATCGAGCAGGAACTCGGAACAATGCAGACGCGTCTGCTGGAAAAAGCGAGAGTGTTCCGGGATGAGAATTCCCATACTGACATTAATACGCTTGACGAATTGAAGAAGCATATTGAAACGTCTGCTGCAGCCAACGAAATCCCAGGCTGGATCCTGGCAGGCTGGTGCGGCGAAGACGCGTGCGAGGAACATGTGAAGGAAGAAACGAAGTTCACGACGCGCAACATCCCATTCAATCCGCCAATGGAAAAACATACATGCATCAACTGCGGCAAAGACGCGAAACATACCGTCTGGTTTGCACGTGCTTACTGAGCTGTATCAGCCGCCTTCATCCAACTTTCGGATGGGGGCGTTTTTTTTATGTGCTGAACCAGAAGTCCTGGACAACTTACATTAAAAATTCATAAAAACAGTCATGAAAGCCCCGGAACGGCCGATAGTCAGGGTAGGAGGGATACTGTCATGAAAACGAATATGAAGATCCGGACAAAGCTGATCGTTATTTCTGCAATCCTATTAGTAATTCCAAGCCTTGTCATCGGATTGAGCGGCTATATGCTGGCCAAAAACAGTTTGAACGATATCGGATCGACCGGCCTGAAGAATGACGTCATGCTGGCAGTCGATCTGCTTGAAACACTGCAAGACCAAGTGGACCAAGGCAACATGACACTTGAGGAAGCGCAGAATGAGGCGAAAGACCAGTTGATCGGACCGCTCCAGCAAGACGGGACGCGGAAGATCGAGTCAGGGGTCGATATGGGAGGACACGGGTATTTCTTCGTACTCGGCGATGACGGAATCGCGATTGCCCACCCTGTCAAAGAAGGGGAGGACTTAAGCGGATCCAAAACGGACAGCGGCATGATGACGACGCTTGAAACGATCAAAACCGCGCAAAGCGGCGGCGGTTTCCTGACGTTCGATTTTGCCCTGCCGGGAACGGACAAGACCGCCCCGAAGATTGTCTATGCAAAAGCATTCCCTGCGTGGGGCTGGAACGTCGTGGCCGGATCCTATCTCATGGACTTCAACAGTGCATCCAACTCGCTGCTTACCGTGCTTGGCATCGTCCTTGCGGCAGCCCTTCTGCTCGGCGGGCTGCTGATCATCTGGTTCTCCGGGCATCTGTCGAAACCGCTCAGCCGCATCACGGACCACGTTGCGGCCATCGCGGATGGAGATCTCACAAGTAAGCTTGGCGACATCCGGAATCGCGATGAAATCGGGGAACTTGCCGATTCCGCGCACCGCATGTCGGACAGCCTCAAAGATATGATCGAAAATGTATCGAATGCATCGATGCAAGTGGCTGCGACATCAGAGGAATTGTCAGCCTCAAGCGAAGAGACGAGCCGCTCTGTGGAGCACGTTTCGGAATCGATCCAGGAACTGGCTGGGGGCATCGACGGGCAGCTGGAACAGGCCGAATCGGCAAACGAAGCGGCAGCCCACCTTTCCTCCGATATGCAGCACATGGAAACCGAAATGGGGAAAGCCGGCAAAACCGTCGGAGAAACCGTTACGCTGGCAGCAGAGGGCACGCAATCCGTTACACGGGCGGTCAACCATATGCAGACCATCCGGACGGAAACGGACTCGGCATTCGGCTATGTCAACGAGCTTGGCAGCAAGTCTGCGGAGATCGGCAAGATCGCAGGTATGATCACGGACGTGGCAGAGCAGACAAATCTGCTTGCACTGAACGCGGCCATTGAAGCAGCGCGCGCCGGCGAGAACGGCAGAGGGTTCGCTGTCGTGGCGGATGAAGTGCGCAAACTTGCCGAACAGTCGTCAAATGCGGCCTCGCAAGTCGGTGTGCTCATCAGTGCAATTCAGCAGGACATCGGCTATTCCGTTTCGGCGATCGGCCGCGGAAACGAAGCGGTCAAACTCGGATCCGAGATGGTGGAGGAAACCGGCGTCCTGTTCACCCGTATTACCGAAGCAATCGAGAGCATCTCCAGCCAGATTGACGAAGTCGCTGCAGGTACAGCGAGCAACCGGAACGAAGCCGAGCGTATGGCCGCTGTCGTTGAACAGACCGCGGAGATCGCAATGCAGTCGGCCAATCATGCGGAAACGATTGCTGCGTCGGCAGAAGAGCAGACCGCTTCCATGGAAGAGATCGCAGCTGCCTCCGAAACACTTGCCCGCATGGCGGAAGACTTGCAGGAATCTGTCCGGAAGTTCAGGCTGTAATGGAAATAAGCTGTACGGCCGTCGATTGCGACGGACCGTACAGCTTTTTCATTGTCTGATTTCCGATTGGCGCATTCCATAGAAATAGTGCCAGGCATCACAGATTCCGCCAGCGCAGTGGCGGTCAGCACGAAACAGGTTAGGCCTGTCCGGGATCGCCTTCAGCTCAGAATGCGCATTCCCGACGATAACCGCCGGCCAGTCTCGATCCAGCATGTCAATGTCATTGCCGGAATCACCGGCAACTAGCAGATTGACCTCAGGTGGTGCGTAATTCGTAAGGACAAAGTCAAGTGCGTTCCCTTTTCCGGCTCCGGCAGGCAGGACATCAATGTCATGGCCCGAGCTATAGATGAATTCGTGGCGGATGCCGAGATGCTGGAGAGCTTCCTGAAACTGACGGACAGATCCTTCATCACCATCAGTTGTGAACGATACACGCCGGTCGTCGGGCAGGTTCTGGAGCTGCAGGGCAGGAAACGAAGCGGCACATTCTTTGATGCGATCCGGCTGCCAATCCGCTTCCATCCTGTTGCGCCACTGGACGTCTTCCTGCCAGTCTGGCATATGCCATACGGCTGTCCCGACATCCGAAATGACGAAATTGGGGATCGGCAGTTGCTCTGCTGCCATTAGCTCCTGCACAGAACCGGCATGCCTGCCAGTCACGTAGATGAGCGCGGTGCGGCCGGCCTCTGGCTGCAGAAGGGCAAGCAGTTCCTGCAGCTCTTCTTTCCTTCCGACCAATGTATGATCAAGATCAGTTGCTAACAAATTTGTCTTGTGCAGCATAGGCAACCCCTTCATAGAGTTTATCTACCTTCTTGGCAATTCTCGTCCAGTTGAAATTCTGTTTAGCGAATTGGGCGGCAGTGCGGCCGAGCTGCCGTGCAACGTCCGGCCGTTTGGCGAGGAAGCCCATGGATGAAGCGAGTTCTTTCACGCTGCCGGGTGCTGTCTGAAGTCCTGTTTTCTTGTCGAGCACGATATCACCGAGCCCACCGACTTTTGATGCGATGACCGGACTTCCGCATGCCTGCCCTTCTGCAGCAACCATACCGAACGATTCGTAGTAGGACGGGACGATGACGGCCAAGCTGTCCCGAAAATTTGCCGCCAGCTTATCCTGGGGCAGGCAGCCGAGGAATTCGACCCGATCCTCAATGCCGCGGACAGCTTCCTTCAGACGTGGGGAGAGTGCCTTCCTGGAAGCAGCATCGACCTGAGTCGCGTCGCCTCCGATGATGCGCAGCCGCACAGGGGCTTCGAGAAGTTCGGTATGCGTCAGCAGCTTAAATGCACGGAGCAGCGTAAAGATCCCTTTTGTCTCTTCCAGCCGTCCGGCAAACGTGAATGTGAGCGGGCGGCGCATAGAATGGCTGCCCGGGGTGAATACTGAGTCCACACCGATCGGAATGACAGCAATGGGCGCCGGCCGTCTTACGGACGATTGGATTAGCGCCTTTTCGGTGAGGGACGTCGCAATCACGGCGTCCGCTGATGACAGGATGGACCGCTCTGCTTTCAGCCGGCGCGGTTCCCGGAGGCCCGTCGCCTGTTCTTTCGCGACCGCCAGTGAGTGGGAAGTATGGATCCATGGCATCGAATATGTCTTTTTGAGCTCTTCACCAAGCAGTCCGGAAAGCCAGTAATGTGTGTGTAGGATGTCATAGCGGGAGAAATCATGCAGTTGGAGCATTTCGCTGAGAAACGCGGGAAGGAGATGGACCATCTCGGACTTTTGGACAAACTCTTTGCGGCCTGCGGCGACGCGGATCACACGGCACCTGCTTCCGAAGCGCTCATATTGGGGAGCCTTCGCATTCGACCAATGTGTGAACACATCCACGGAATGACCGCGTGCGTCGAGTGCAAGTGCCAGCTGTTTTACGTAGTTGTTCTGCCCGCCGGCCTGGCTCGTCCCGAGTGATGCAAGGGGATCGCCGTGGTCGGAAATCATGCAAATTGTCTTAGGCATATACACTCCTCCATTTAAGTTGTAATTGGTCAACGGTGAAAATTATATAGTGAAAGTTTACTTGATGAAAAAGTAAGCGTAATAGATGAATACCCTATGTTAAGCAGTTGTAAACATAATAGTAAGAGACAGTAAACATTGTTTTTCTAAATTAGAAAATAAAATAGCGGCGGCGGGAAACGGTGCTTTCTTGGGAAGGGGAGCCGATATTGCAACCGAATAAGTAAAAGGAGGTGAGCAAATCAGTTCAGGGGGAACAAGAAAAAGTGCTATGCTGAAAACGGTAACAGAGAATAGAAGAGGGTAAAGGAGTTTTGTTGAAATGACGATTCGGGTAAAAGCAATCATTGGAAGTACGAGTTCCACTTCCTACAATAGACGGTTAGTGAACTTCATGAAGAAGCGCTATGCCGATAAGCTGGAGATCACACCGGTATCCATTAACGGCATCGACATGTTTTCGGTAGATATCGAAAATAACCCGCCTGCAGCAGTCAAGGCGTTTAAGGATGACGTGAAAGACTCGGATGCCGTTCTGTTCGCAGTGCCGGAATACAACTTCTCCATTCCGGGTGCGCTGAAGAATGCGCTGGACTGGCTCTCACGCGGCGGCGAAGCAACACTTCGCGACAAGCCGGCATTTATCGTCGGTTCGTCCATGGGTGTTTTCGGAAGTGTCCGTGCGCAGATCCACTTGCGTGAAATCCTTTCGAATCCAGGGCTTTCCCCGCTGATCCTGCCGAACAATGAAGTCTACATCGGCTCGATCCACAACAAGATCGATGAAAACGACGAGCTGACCGACGAACCGACAGTCGCATTTTTGGACTCCGTCGTCGATAACTTCGTCGACTTCTACGAGCGCATGACTGAAATGCACAGCAAAAAAGCATAACAAAAACGCCGGGCGGCTGAGACAGCCCGGCGTCTTTTTAGTTATGGCAAAATCGCGAAAGAACGGACCGGGAATCCGGACGCTTTCTCCGGCTTCGGCACGATGTTGAAGATCACTGCGCCGCGCGCCGGCAGTTTGTCCAGGTTGGTCAGCAGTTCGATCTGGTACGTATCCTGTTCGAGGACGTAATATTCTCCGTGGAGGGCACCGTTCTTCCGGAAGTCCGCGGCGGAATCGGTATCGAACGTTTCATGACCGACTGCTCTGACACCGCGTTCCTCGAACAGGAACTTTAGCGCATCGAGCCCCCAGCCCGGAATGCGGTTGTTCCCTTCGCCGTCTTTATTGCAGAAAGCGACCGCATCCGGCCAGCGTTTGCTCCAGTCCGTGCGCAGCGCAACGAAAGTACCGGGTTCAATCTGGCCGTTCGCCTCCTCGAACGCAAGAAGGTCCTCTTTGGAGCAGGTGAAGTCATGATCTGCCGCCGCCTGTTCGGATTTATCCACGACGATCAGTGGCAGGACGAGTTCCTTCAATTCAAGTTCGTCCAGGAAGCGTGTATCCCGGACAAAATGGATCGGCGCGTCGATGTGGGTGCCGTATTGGCCGGCGAACGAGAACTGCTGGGCGAAAAAGCCGTCATCATGTGTGAACAATGTTTTGAACTCCGCATCATCGAACATGAAGAAGTGAGGGGAATCCGGACCGAACGTATGCGTCAAGTCGACCCATTCCTTCGTTTTCAAAGCAGCCAGTGCAGCAAGTACGTCAGTTTGTGTTTGTGTAGTCATCTCAAATCCCGCCTTTTTCTGTTAGTGCCGGTAACCCGGCCGTGGAAAATAAAAAAGAAGGCCCTCAATTTTTAGATGAGGGCCTTCCTGAACACACATGCGTCAGTTCTCATCTGCGGAATGCGCACACGCATTCCCTGGAATTAGCACCTCGGCCGTAACGGCTGGTTGCTGAGATATCATCGGGCCAGTCCCTCCATCTCTCTGGATAAGAAAGTTTATGGAATTGTATGAAAAATATTATTCTGATAATATCACAGCTTTTCTTGGAACGCAAGAGGAAACTGGCCGTTCTTTTTGCCTCGGATTTGGTATACTTGGTCCTAGTGGGAAAACCGGCAGAAAGGGGGGCGTCTGCGATGGCGTGGGGGTTTGTTGTGCTGGCGGCGGTTGTCGAGGTGTTCTGGGTAGTCGGGCTGCGGCATGCAGATACGCCGCTTGAATGGGCAGGTACGATTGCTGCCATCATATTCAGCTTTTACTTCATCATCAAAGCATGCGAAAAGATTCCGTCTGGCACCGTGTACGCCGTATTTACGGGAAGCGGGGCAGCGGCGATCGTGCTCGTCGATTATCTGATCTTCGGCACGCATTTGAAACCGGTCAGTCTGCTGTTCGTCGGGCTGATACTCATCGGAGTGGTCGGCATCAAGCTGACGACAGGGCCGCAGGACGCAGAACAGGAGGGCGGTTGAGATGGCTTGGTTCTATTTAGTAGCTGCAAGTTTCGGCGAAATCTTCGGCGTCATGTGCATCAACCGGTTCCTGCAGAAGAAAACGCCCGGCCGGCTGCTGCTGCTTGTCATTTCGTTTGCGGCTGGGTTTGTCTTCTTGTCAATCGCCATGCAGTCGATACCTATGGGGACGGCATATGCGATCTGGACAGGGCTCGGCGCGGCAGGTGCCGTCTTGATCGGCATCGTGTTTTTCAACGAATCCGCCGGCTGGAAACGGCTGTTGTTCCTTGCCTGCATCATCGGCGGGGCAGCCGGACTGAAGCTGTTCAGCTGACGGAAGCGTTCAGCACGGACGGCAGTTAGAAATACAGGAAAAAGGGTACATAGTATGAACAAGCATTGCAAAGAACAAATTGGAAGAGGCGAATTGGCGTGAGCTCAACTTATTCAGATGACAGCTTAGCATTACATACCGACCTATATCAGATCAATATGATGGAGACCTATTGGGCTGAAGGGATCCATGAGAAGAAGGCGATCTTCGAACTGTATTTCAGGAAGCTGCCTTTTGGCAACGGGTATGCCGTGTTTGCCGGGCTTGAGCGGGTGCTTGATTACTTGCGCGATCTGCGGTTCACGGACAGCGATATCGAATACTTGAGGAACGAACTCCATTATCAGGATGACTTCCTTGATTACTTGAAAGGTGTCCGGTTCACAGGGGACCTCTATTCCATGAAAGAAGGGGAGACCGTCTTCGGCAACGAACCGATCATGCGTGTGGAGACGACGCTCGCAGAAGCGCAGCTGATTGAGACTGCTCTACTCAACATCGTCAACTACCAGACGCTGATCGCGACGAAAGCGAGCCGCATCAAGCAAGTCGTGAAAGACGCCCAGATCATGGAGTTCGGCAGCCGCAGGGCTCAGGAAATGGATGCGGCGATATGGGGCGCCCGCGCAGCTGTCATCGGCGGGGTCGAAGCCACGAGCAACGTCCGGGCCGCAAAACTGTTCAGTCTGCGGGCGAGCGGCACACATGCCCATTCACTTGTCCAGGCCTATAAGAGTGAGTACAGGGCATTCCATGCGTATGCGAAACGCCACCGCGACTGTGTTTTCCTGGTCGATACGTACAACACGCTGAAAATCGGTGTTCCGACGGCCATAAAAGTTGCGAAAGAACTCGGCGACTCTATCAATTTCATCGGCATCCGGCTGGACAGCGGCGACATCGCCTTCCTGTCGAAGGAAGCCCGCCGCATGCTTGACGAAGCAGGGTTCCAGGATGCAAAGATCGTCGTATCAAATGACCTGGATGAATACACGATCCTGAACCTGAAAGCCCAAGGAGCCCAAGTGGACGTCTGGGGGATCGGAACCAAACTGATTACCGCATATGACCAGCCTGCCCTCGGCGCGGTGTACAAACTCGTCGCGATCGAAGGGGAAGACGGACATTTGGTCGACACGATCAAAATCTCGTCGAATGCCGAGAAAGTGACGACTCCCGGCCGCAAAAAGCTGTACCGGATCATCGATCGGGAAAACGGCAAAGCGGAAGGGGACTACATTACCCTGTATGACGAGGAGCCGGGCGCAGAGAAACGCATTAAAATGTTCCACCCGGTTCATACGTTCATCTCGAAATTCGTGACGAACTTCGAAGCACGCAATCTGCATGAGAAAGTGATTGATCAGGGGGAAATCGTCTACAGCCTGCCGACGGTCGATGAGATTCAGCGCTATGCAAAAGAAAGCCTAGATCTGTTATGGGATGAGTACAAACGATCGTTGAATCCGGAAGAGTATCCGGTCGACCTGAGCCAAAAATGCTGGGACAACAAAATGCGCAATATCCAAGAAGTGCAGGAAATGGTGAGCGACTTCATTGAGGAAAAGGAGTGACGGAAGATGAATGACCTGCAAAAACAGATTATCGAAGAACTGCATGTGAAGCCGAAAATCGATGCATACGGGGAAGTCCGCGTCTCGGTCGATTTCCTGAAGGCGTATTTGAAGAAAAATACGTTTCTGGAAGGGTATGTGCTCGGGATATCGGGCGGTCAGGATTCAACGCTTGCCGGGAAGCTTGCGCAGATGGCTGTAGATGAACTGAACAAAGAGCTGCAGACGGATCGGTACAAATTCATCGCCGTGCGGCTGCCATACGGGACACAGTTTGACGAAATTGACTGTCAGGACGCGCTTCGCTTCATCGGACCGACAGTTACGTACACTGTCAATATCAAGGAAGCGGTCGATGCGAGCCGCCGTGCGCTTGACGCTGCGGGTATCCAGCTGACGGACTTCGAAAAAGGGAACGAAAAAGCGAGGGAGCGCATGAAAGTGCAGTACTCGATCGCCGCGTCCCATCACTGTGCGGTCATCGGCACGGACCACGCCGCCGAAGCAATCACAGGCTTCTATACGAAGTTCGGCGACGGAGCTGCCGACGTCACACCGCTCAGCCGGCTCGATAAGCGGCAGGGCAAGGAGATGCTCCGTGTACTGGACTGCCCGGAGCAGCTCTACAACAAAGTGCCGACCGCCGACTTGGAAGAAGACAAGCCTGCGCTGCCGGACGAAGTCGCGCTCGGTGTCAGTTATACGCAGATCGACGACTACTTGGAAGGTATTCCGGTTTCCGAGGACGCCCGCAAAGTGATTGAAGGTCATTACTTGCGCTCGCAACACAAGCGACACATGCCGATCACTGTTTTTGACGACTTCTGGAAATGATGGACACTGAACCTCTCTGCTTGCGGAGAGGTTCTTTTTCAATTCGCTCTATTTTCTGAATTAGTTTGTCGCCTGCCAATTCTTCCGGTATGATGGAAGCAACTGAATGTTTCATCAGGAAAACAGCAGGGAGGAAATGAAATGCCTCATAAAGAGAAAATCGTTGCCGTCCTTTCGTCTGTCGAACGGACGATTGTCGGGAAACGGGAAATCAGTGAATTGAGCCTCGCCGCGTTGCTGGCAGGCGGTCACGTACTGCTCGAAGATGTGCCGGGTGTCGGGAAAACCGTCATGGTGAAATCGCTTGCTGCAGCGATCGGCGCTTCTTTCAAACGGATCCAGTTCACACCGGATCTGCTGCCGTCGGACGTGCTGGGAGTTTCCATCTATAACCCGCAGACAATGGAGTTCGAATTCAGACCGGGACCGATTGTCGGAAATATTATCCTGGCAGATGAGATCAACCGGACTTCACCGAAAACGCAGGCGGCGCTCCTGGAAGGGATGGAAGAGGCTTCTGTCACCGTGGACGGCACCACCCTGCCGCTGCCGGAACCGTTTTTCGTCATGGCGACTCAGAATCCGATCGAATACGAAGGGACGTACCCTCTGCCGGAAGCACAGATGGACCGATTCCTGTTCAAGTTGAAGATGGGCTATCCGGCGCGTGCAGACGAGGTGGAAGTACTGTCGCGTGCCGGGCTGCAGCTGGAACCGCATTCGCAATCTGCCGTCATCGGATTGGACGAGCTGCGGGGACTGCAGAGGGCAGCTTCGGAAGTCCTCGTCGATATGACCGTCAAAACATACATCGTTGACTGTGCAGCTGCCTCGCGCACTCACCAAGCGGTTTATTTAGGCGTAAGTCCGCGGGGGTCACTCGGCCTCATGAAAGCGTGTCAGGCATATGCACTCATGCGCGGCCGCCATTATGTTACGCCGGATGATGTCCAGTATTTGCTGCCTTTCGTGTTCGGCCACAGGATCATCCTGCATCCAGATGCCCAGTACAGCGGCAGTACAACGGAAAGTGTGATCGAGGATGTTCTCGCGCAAGTCAGGGTGCCTGTTGTCAAGGCGAAATCCGTATGATGCGTTTCCAAGCCGCCTTGGCTGCGCGGACTCTTTTCGTCCTGCTGCTCGTTGTCGGCGCTTATACGTTCGCCATGTTCCAGGGCGGGATGGCGAGCTGGACGATCTTCTATTTCCTGCTTCCGTTTGCCCTCTATTCGTTCAGTATTTTGTTTTATCCACTGAAGTCGCTCACCGTCACCCGGAGTCTGTCCCGGTCCCTTATCGGCATCGGAGAGACGGCTGATGTAACGCTTACCGTGAAGCGGCCGGGCTGGTTCCCCCTGCTCTATCTGATCATCCGGGAAATGGACGGAGAACAGACAGGCGGCGTGTCAAAAGGGCGCGCCGCCAGACTTGCGGTGCCCGGCTTCAAAAGAGAGTTCGACCTGCACTATGAACTGACAGGGGTGCAGCGCGGCGAGCATTCCTTCCCGCCCGTCCGCATCGAGACCGCGGACTTTTTCGGGTGGATGAAAAAAACGGCAGCTGTCGAAGCTGGCGGCACGTCCTCTTTCCTTGTCTTACCGGAAACCACGGCAGTGGACTATGTGCCGATCGGGTCGAACCACGATAGAGGGGCTGCTGAGTCACCATTTTCACTCATCAAGGAGACGACTGTCGCGACGAGTGTCAGGGAATACCAGCCAGGGGACCGGGTATCCTGGATCCATTGGAAGTCGTTCGCACGCACCCAAAACCTGATGACGAAAGAATTCGAGAGCAAACGGGGGGAGCATGCAGCACTGCTGCTCGATGCACGTGACTCCGGGACGTTCGAGGAACAGATCCAATTCACCGCGTCCGTCCTGACAGAAGCGGCAGCGCGCCGGGCGGATCTGACATTTGCCGTGACAGATGCAACACACCCAGTCATCCGAAAAGTGGCTGCCAGCGGAGAACTGCATCATGCGCTGACGCAGCTCGCCCGGCTGCGTCCTCAAAATGGAGAATTCCTGCAGCTGCCTGATTATTCGACAGCACTGCAGGGTGGCGGGGCAGTCATCCTCATTTCCGGCAATCCGGATGCGACCCTGCTGCGTCCGATCCTGAAAGCGGCAAAGACGCAGCCTGTCTACTGCTTTGTGATATGGAACCAATACGGGGAGCTGCCGGAAGCGATTGCCGATCAGGTGCGGGCGGCGAGATTGCTCGGCGTGCATGTGCAGCTGCTGGGCACGGATGAATTTGAACATTCCTTCCGGGAGGTGGCACAGCCGTGAAAGATAATCTGATTGACAAACGGCTCCTTGTTTTCCTCTACATCTTGGCGTTTTTCCTAACAGTGGAGTGGCTTCGGCCGATCGCAGAGCTCACGGGGACCGGCCATATCAGCCATTTCTACGGGTTTGTCGCACTTTCCATGATCATCGGTCTGCTGCGGCTGCCGGGATGGATCGGTGTGCCGGTGAAATTGCTGTTCATCATCTTTTCGATTCAGGCGGTCTTCTACAGCAAAGCGTTCCTGACAGCGGCCAGTCTGCGGAGTATGGGTGCAGATTTCACGGAAAGCCTGTCGCTGATCTGGTCAGGCGACTGGATGGAACTGTCCAACCTGTTCAGGACTGCTCTGTTCTTCGTCCTACTCTGGATGATTTCGTATTTGCTGCGGTTCTGGATGGAATACCGTAAATCGATTTTTCTCTTTTTCGGGATGACCGTGATCTTCCTTGCAGTCATCGATACATTCACCAGCTATGATGCTTCCTATGCGGTGCTCCGTGTCATGGTGATCGGGCTGTTCCTGCTCGGCATGCTGTTCCCGCTGCGGCTGGCTGGCAAGACGAAGACACAGCTGCCTGCTGGCGAACTTTTTAAGCTCATGCTTCCGCTCAGTCTTGTTCTGCTGATCGTCGGATCGCTCGCGATTCTGCTGCCTGTAAAAGAACCGGCATGGCCTGATCCGCTCCCGCTGATCCGAGCGGCAGCAGGTTTCGGAGAGACGGGAGACGGAACCGGCGACGGTGCGTCGAAAGTCGGATATGACGCGGATGACACACAGCTCGGCGGACCTTTCCGGGAAGATGATACACTTGTGTTTGAAGCCTACGCGGAAACTCGTCAATATTGGAAGATGGAAACGAAGAACACGTACACGTCGAAAGGCTGGATCCAGTTTTCGGGAAATGACATGCCGGAGTACAATGGCCAATTTTCCGGCATCATCGGCGGACAGGTGACGGAACCGCCGCGGCAGCGTGCCGACATCGAACTGCATGAAACTCTGCCGCTGCTGCCATATCCATATGGGTTCGAGGAACTGCAGATGGGAGAGATGAACTTATACAAACAGGAGACGGATTCCGGCCAGCTGACAGTGGATACGGATATGCAGGCACCATTCGGCTATCGGGCTGAATACGTCGAACCGGTCTACAGCCTGAAAGCACTGCGTGAGACGAAAATGGAGGATCTGCAGAAGTTCGGCGGGGAGCTGGATGAATACTTGCAGCTGCCGGACGAACTGCCAAAACGCGTAGCGGATCTTGCGGCAGACCTGACAAAAGACGCGCCGAGCGTCTACCAGAAGGCGCAGTCGATCGAACGGTACTTCGGCAGGAGCGGTTTCGTTTATTCAAGGGAAAAGGTCGCTGTTCCGAAAGAAAACGAAGACTATGTCGATCAGTTCCTGTTTGAGACGAAGCGCGGATACTGTGACAACTTCAGTTCTTCCATGGTCGTCATGCTTCGGTCCGCCGGAATCCCGGCGCGCTGGGTGAAAGGATTTGCCCCGGGCGAATTGAAAAGGGATGAAGAACGGAAG
Source organism: Sporosarcina sp. (assembly GCA_032099885.1). Lineage (GTDB taxonomy): Bacteria > Bacillota > Bacilli > Bacillales_A > Planococcaceae > Sporosarcina. The sequence continues at coordinate 4,258 of DAMDKL010000004.1, read as the reverse complement.
AAATACTACACCGTTACAAACAATCAGGCACACTCCTGGGTGGAAGCGTACATGCCCGGGCATGGCTGGATGCCGTTCGAACCGACTATCGGTTTCAACGGTGTCACGAATATCAATTTTGATATCGAGACAGCGGAGGACGATGTCAAGCAGCAGGAAGAGCTGAAGCGTCCGGATCTCGAGAAGAAAAAGCAGGAGCAGCAGACGGTGCAACGGAAGAAATCGAATTCAGGCGGGCTGCTGAACCTGCTGCCGGATTGGCTGAAATCGGGCGTCACAGTGACGGTTCTTCTGCTAAGCATAATTGGGGCAGTAATCATCATCCTGTTGCTGACACGGAAGAAATGGCTGCCTAGACTGTATGTGAGACGAGCGCAGGGCCAAACAGGCGGATGGCAGGAATTCGCTGTCCGATACAGCCAGCTGCTTAGTCAGCTGGAGCGTCTCAATATCCGTAAACCTGACGGCATGACGCTCGCTGCTTATGCGCAGGAAGTCGACAGGCTCCGCGGGGACGGGATAATGAGTGTGCTGACACGCGTTTATGAAGAAGGTCTGTATGGACAGAAAACCCCTGAAGCGGATTGGGCACAGTTGCGCGAGATGTGGGAAGATTTAATCATCCATACAAGTGGTTGATTTTTACGCGGGATGGCAGTAGAATGATGGCAGTAATACAAATAAGAGCATGCTCTCATATAGGTCCGATAATAAGGTTCGGATGTTTCTACCAGGCTACCGTAAACAGCCTGTCTATGATAGCGAAGGCAGCTGCGGGGATACTGCAGTCTGTTTTCGTGATTCCATAGATACAGTCAGAAACTGAAGACGCGCGGAAAGGTAATCCTTTCCTTCGCGTCTTTCACGTTTTTAAGGGTATACTTAGACTAAAATAAGAAGAGGTGGATTTCATGTCAGCAGCTCCATTATTGTCAGAACAGGAAAAAATCGTCGTTTTGGATTTAGGCAGCAAGCACAATCAGCTCATCACACGCGTAATCCGGGATTTAGGGGTATACAGTGAACTGTACCCACATACGGCAACAGCTGAAGAAATCCGTCACATGAACGCTGCAGGTATTGTCCTGTCTGGCGGCGATGTGAAGATGGATGCAGACATCGATTCTGAAATCTTTTCACTTGGTATCCCTGTACTCGGGATCGGATCAGGTCTTGAATTCCTGGCAGAGCAATTCGGCGGTACGACGGAGTTGATGGAAGCGCATGGTGAGGCTTCATCCATCACTGCGGCAAGTGCATCAAAACTGCTGGCGGGTCTGAACGGATCATTTGCCGCTCACATCGGCGGTGCTGTGAAAATCGCTGCCCTTCCTGAAGGATTCGAAGCAGCTGCAAAAGATGAACATGGCCATGTCGTCGCTATCGAAAACGGCGAGAAAGGGCTGTACGGTGTCCAGTTCCATCCTGAAATGGACAGCACGGAAAACGGCGAAGCGATCTTGAAAACGTTCCTGACGTCAATCTGCAAACCAACCGCTGAATGGACGATGGACCGCTTCATTGAAGTGGAAATCGAGAAGATTCGCGAACAGGTCGGAGAACGCAACGTATTGTGTGCACTGAGCGGCGGAGTCGATTCTTCTGTTGTTGCGACATTGATCCACCGGGCGATCGGTGACCAGCTCACTTGTATTTTTGTCGATCATGGCCTGCTCCGTAAAGGGGAAGTGGAAAGTGTTGTCGACACGTTCAGCAACCAGTTCCACATGAACTTCATTAAGATCGACGCACGCAAGCGGTTCCTGGACAAGCTTGCCGGCGTCACAGATCCTGAACAGAAACGAAAAATCATCGGTAACGAGTTTATCTATGTGTTCGACGAAGAAGCAGCGAAACTGAAGGGTATCGACTTCCTCGCTCAGGGCACGATCTATGCCGATATCATCGAGAGCGGCACGGCGACAGCTGAAGTGATCAAATCACACCATAACGTCGGCGGCCTGCCGGAAGATCTGGAATTCGAGCTGATCGAACCGCTGAAAGCACTCTTCAAAGACGAAGTCCGTGCGGTCGGTAAAGCACTTGGCCTGCCGGAAGCAATCTACAACCGCCAGCCGTTCCCAGGTCCAGGACTCGGTGTCCGCGTCCTCGGCGAAGTGACAGAAGAGAAGCTTGCAATTGTGCGCGATGCTGACTACATCCTTCGCGAAGAGATCAAAAATGCCGGACTTGACCGTTCGATCTGGCAATATTTCGCAATCCTTCCGGGCATCAAGAGTGTCGGCGTACGTAACGGGAAACGTTCATATGACCACGCAATCGGTCTCCGGGCAGTGCATTCGTCCGACGGTATGACAGCGGACTGGGCACAGATCCCTTGGGAAGTTCTCGAGAAGATCAGCTCTCGTATCACGGCGGAAGTCGACCACGTCAACCGCGTTGTCTACGACATCACCGCGAAGCCTCCAGGCACGATCGAGTGGGAGTAAAATTGAATAAATGACTGTCGTATAACCTTGGGAATAAGGCCCAAAAGTCTCTACCAAAGCACCGTAAATGCTTTGACTACGATGAATGGAACGCTTCTTGCGAATACGTATCAAGGGCCCCATTCTGAAGAGTTCAAAAGAGCATGCGGCAGATAGTTGCCGCATGCTCTTTTTACAACCAAAACAGATGAGGACGGTTGATGATGAAAAAGTATTTCGAGTTTGACAAACTGGGTACCAATTACCGCAGGGAAATCATCGGGGGCTTGACGACATTCCTCGCGATGGCATACATATTGGCTGTCAATCCAATCACCCTGTCACTGGACGGGGTGCCGGACCTGCCGGATGCTATGCGTATGGACAAAGGCGCAGTGTTCGTTGCGACCGCCCTTGCAGGAGCTGTCGGCTCGCTGTTCATGGGATTGATCGCCAAATATCCGATCGGACTTGCACCGGGCATGGGCTTGAACGCCTTCTTCGCTTTCACTGTAGTGCTGACATACGGGATTCCTTGGCAGACAGCGTTAACCGGCGTCCTGTGTTCTGGTCTGATCTTCATTGTGCTGTCTCTATCAGGACTTCGAGAATTGATCATCAACGCAATACCGGCGCAGCTGAAATATGCCGTCGGAGCGGGTATCGGTCTATTTATTACATTTTTAGGTATGCAGAATGCCAATATCATTGTTGCAGATGCAAACACGCTCGTCACACTCGGTGACTTGTCGAAAGGTCCTGTACTATTGGCGATTTTCGGTTTGATCATCACTGTTATCATGATGGTGAAAAGCATCAAAGGCGCTATCTTCTATGGAATGATCTTGACGACGGTAGCTGGAATGATCTTCGGCTTGATCGATGTGCCGCACAAAATTGTCTCGGGTGTACCGAGTGTGGCGCCGACGTTCGGTGCTGCGTTCGACGCGATCTTCAACAATCCAGGTGAATTGTTCACGACACAATTCCTCGTCATCGTTATTACGTTTCTGTTTGTCGACTTCTTCGATACTGCAGGTACTCTCGTAGCTGTGGCAACACAGGCGGGACTGATGAAGGAAGGAAAACTGCCGCGTGCAGGAAAAGCGTTGCTCGCGGATTCTATGGCGACCGTCACAGGCGCCATATTTGGAACATCGACAACGACTTCCTACATTGAATCCACTGCCGGAGTGGCAGCCGGTGCGAAAACAGGATTAGCAGCTGTCGTTACAGGACTGCTGTTCCTGCTTGCATTGTTCTTCTCACCTCTTTTGTTTGTCATCACTCCTGAAGTGACGGCGCCTGCGCTGATCATTGTCGGCGTGCTGATGGTCTCGAACCTTGGGAATATCGAATGGACGAAATTCGAAATGGCAGTCCCAGCATTCTTCACGGTTGTGGCAATGCCGCTGACGTACAGCATTGCAACGGGAATCGCGATCGGTTTTATCTTCTATCCGATCACGATGCTGCTGAGCGGCCGCCGGAAAGAGATCCATCCGATTATGTATGGCCTGATGGTACTCTTCATCCTGTATTTTATTTTCATAAAGTAGAGTGGTTGGCACTAACTGCTGGCTGAGTTCCCGAAAGGGAATTCAGCCAGTGGTTTTTTATTTGAAGAAATATTGCTGTGGCAGGGTTTATCGGTCGCTAATATGGGTATAGTGAGGGTTGAACAATTAAATTCGATAAAAGTGTTGACTTCTTATTCATCGCTTGGTATAGTAATAAAGCAGTCGGGAGCGCAGCTTACAAAAAACGCTCCGCAGACAACATGAACCTTGAAAACTGAACAGCAAAATGTCAACGAATTAACGTTTGGA